>NZ_CP059402.1 GCF_014109805.1 Legionella sp. PC1000 | reverse complement strand
TAGTGTATGTAGCATGAGGTTTTTTCATCTGTACACATACGAGTTCCGCTGGGTAAGTGTTTCTTATGCTATAGGCGTATGAACTTGTCCCATATAAAATAATAGGAACTAGTGTCATTAATTGTAATTGTTTTTTCATTAGATACCTTTCTTGTTAAATTGTCTTATCTTTACCATTGGCATCATAAACAATTATTATTTTGTAACGAACATCACCCGAATAAATAACGACAAACAATTACAGAAGCAATAATTCCGGCAAGATCTGCGAGCAATCCTGCTGGAATAGCATGTCGTGTACGTCGAATTCCTATAGAACCAAAATACACAGCAATGACATAAAATGTAGTTTCTGTACTTCCCATCATAGTTGCTGCAATTTTGGAAATGAGTGAATCTCCACCATATTGATGAATCAATTCTGCCATCATTCCTGTTGAGGCACTTCCTGAAAAAGGTCGGATTAAAGCCAATGGTAATACTTCTGGAGGCATGCCAATCATGGCTAGAAGCGGAGCAAGGAGATTTGCTATGAGACTAAAAAAGCCAGAGGCACGCAGCATGCCTATAGCAACGATCATTGCAATTAAATAAGGGACGATACTCAAAATTGTATCAAAACCTTGTTTCGCACCAACAATAAATGCATCAAACACATTAATTTTTTTAATTGCTCCATATAAAGGAATCCCTACGATAAAAACTATAAGCATCCAATTGGACAATTGGTTGGCGAATCCGATCATAAGCTGTCTTTCCTTCCAACACGAAACATCGGTAATTTTTCTAAATGTTTTACAGAAATAATGGCAACCAGAGTAGAAATGATTGTTGCGATCATGGAACTGACTATAACACTGCTTGGGTTGGTACTGCCATTTGCTGCCAAATATGCAATAGCAGTAGCAGGAATTATCTGCACACTTGAAGTATTAATTGCCAGGAAAGTACACATTGAATTCGTTGCAATTTTTGCATGTTGATTCAGTGCTTGCAGTTCTTTCATCGCTTGTAGACCAAACGGGGTTGCTGCATTAGCCAGCCCTAGCATATTCGCGGCAAGATTCATGGTTATAGCCCCCATTGCAGGATGTTCGGTAGGAATATCAGGGAATAGCCGTCTTAAGATCGGCTTAAGAATTTTTCCCAGCAAGTTAACCAAACCTGATTCATTTGCAATAGACATTATTCCCAGCCATAAAGTCATGATTCCTGCTAAACCAAGGGCGATTTCAAAGCCAAGTTTGGCGGATTCAGTGACGGCGCGTGCAACCTCATCAATACGCCCCTCAATCACCCCAACTATTACAGAAATCAGTATCATCCCCAGCCAAATTAAATTGAGCATTCTTGCCTCCATACTCTAGAACAGGTTAAAATGAAATTCTTTTTTGGCTTTAGATAGAAAAAACTGATGAAGTACACTCTTACTCCCTTAAAACATCTGGTTTTTATAACCTGTCTTCTCATTTCTTTTCAGAGTAATGCTTTTGATTCGAATAGTACTGAAAAACAGGCTAATTCCTCAATAGAAGAACTATACCATAGACTGAGCAGCATGCCGAATAGTTCTATGCCCGACAGAATAGATTGGATTAGCAGCCAATTTTTAGGAGTGCCTTACCTTCTTGGCTCTCTTGGAGAAGGTTCATCAGCACAATACGATCAATTTCCCAAATATCGTGTTGATGCATTCGACTGTGAGACGTATGTTGACACTGTTTTGTCTTTAGCTGTGGCAAACTCCCTTTCATCATTTCAACAATGTATCGATAACATACGCTATAAAAACGGAACCGTCTCTTACCTATATCGAAATCATTTTACTGGCTTGGATTGGAATCAAAATAATCAGCACAGTGGAATACTGAAAGACATTACGCTCACCATTAAAGACCAAAATAATCAACCAGTAGCCAAAATTGCTGATGCAATCATTAATAAGCCCAATTGGTATGCCTTTAAAACTGTAGAAACAATTAGACTAGAAAATGCAGATAATGCGAAAGAACGGAACCGATTGGCCGAATTAAAAAGAAAAGGGGCAAAATTAGAAGTCGCTTCAGAAAAAGTTCCTTATCTTCCTTTTACTGCGTTATTTTCCGAAAATAAACCAAATATGTATTTATTCGCACAAATTCCTCATGGAGCAATTATTGAAATCGTTAGACCAAACTGGGATTTAAGTCAAAAAATTGGCACTGCGTTAAATATTTCACATTTAGGCTTTGCAATTAGAAATAATGGTCAATTGTATTTTCGCGAAGCTTCGTCAGAATACGGCAAAGTAGTTGATGTTCCATTAATTGATTACCTTAACAAAGCACAAAATAGTCCAACAATTAAAGGCATCAATGTCCAAATCATTGTACCTAAAAGTCCATTAATAGACTGTAAAATGCCTGTTTAAAATCAAGCTTAATTTGGGTAAACTACAGTCAAAAGCAGCCTGGAATTAGAACTAAGGAAAATCCGTGGGTTATGCTTTCCCAAAGGCCATCCAAGTGTAGGAACCATTAAAATGAATTACGGATTAACGCACAAACCTACTTTATCAACTAGTGAATGTCTGGTTCTTGGGGTATTTTCTGATGCTGAGTTAACCGATTTTGCTTTGACTCTTGATAAAGAGCATCACGGCCTAATCAGTAGGCTTATTAAGAAAACCTCTGATACTGGCGATACACAATGGCATCATGATGTGCATGGTAGTATATTCATCATTCAATGCGGCGAACAAACAAAATTTACTCCTCCTCAACTAAAAAAAAGGCTAGGTGAGATTACAGGAGCATTAATTAAGCACCGCATCCGAACTGCAACTGTATGTTTGCCATTACTCACTCAATATTCTGCAGATTGGCAATTGGAGCAAATGGTTATCCAAATAGATAATCAATGTTATCAATTACTCGATTTTAAAAAGAAAAAAGCAAAACCCCATCAACTAGAAACTATAACTTTTTATTTGCCCAATGCCAGTGAAGAAGGATTAAAATCAGGCCAGGCAATTGCAGCAGGTGTTGAATTGACGCGCCATCTGGCAAATATGCCAGCCAATATCTGTACCCCTACCTATTTGGGCGAACAAGCATTACAGCTAGCCAAACAATTCACCCAACACATGAATTGCAAGGTTATGGGCCCTGATGAAATGCGCAAAATGGGTATGGAGACTTTACTAGCAGTTGCCCAAGGCTCAGCTCAGCCACCAAGGCTCATAGACATCCATTACAAAGGAGCTGGTGATTTACCCCCAATAATTTTGGTGGGCAAAGGAATTACTTTTGATTCGGGTGGATTATCCATCAAACCAGCAAATGCGATGGATGAAATGAAATACGATATGTCGGGTGCTGCCAGTGTATTAGGCGCCTTAAAAGCCTGTGCTTTATTAAAGCTTCCCATCAATGTTATAGGTTTAATCGCCAGTGCTGAGAATATGGTAAGTGGCACCTCAGTTAAGTCGGGAGATATTGTCACCAGCATGTCAGGACAAACTGTCGAAATTATTAATACCGATGCCGAGGGCCGCCTGGTCTTAGCTGATGCACTCACTTATGCAGAACGGTATCAGCCCCAATTTGTCATCGATGTTGCAACACTTACTGGTGGAGTTATTGTCGCCTTAGGGACAGTAGCGTCCGGTTTCATGACCCAGGATGAAGAGTTAGCACAACTGATTGAGAACGCAGCTAAAGAAAGCAATGACAGAGTATGGCGTATGCCTTTAGATGATGAATACCAAGATGCTCTTGATAGCCCTTTAGCAGATATGATCAATGCAGGCTTTGATCGTACGGCAAGCAGTGTTACTGCAGCGTGTTTCCTATCTCGCTTTACAGAAAAATATCGTTGGGCACATTTAGACATTGCAGGTACAGCCTGGGTTTTTGGTAAAAATCGTAATGCCACAGGTAGGCCAGTTCCTTTACTCACTCAAATAATACGCCATGCCGCCAATTCGTGTTGATTTTTATTTATTAGCGAGCGACCAGAATGATGCACGTTGGCTGGTCGCCTGCCGTCTTTTGGAAAAAGCTTATACTAAAGGCCATAAAGTTTATGTCTTATGCAAGGATAAACAGGATGCGGAACTTTTAGATGAGCTGTTATGGACTTTTAAAGAAGACAGCTTTATTCCACATAACCTCCAAGGCGAAGGCCCCATACCCCCTCCGCCAATACAAATTGGTTATGAGTACGAGCCCAGAGGATTTAATGATATTTTATTGAATCTTGCGAGTCACGTTCCGGATTTTTACCCTAAATTTAAGCGTATTATGGAAATCGTAATCAATGTAGAAGCGGACAAAGAACAAAGTCGCGCGCATTATAGAGACTATAGAGCAAAAGGTTGCGAGTTGCATACACATCAGATTGATTAAACAGTCTACAAAATACATGCGGCCTGTGTAGCATGAGAGATTCCCATAAAATCTCAACAGGAAAAAACGTAGTAGCCTGGGTGCAGCGCAGCGGAACCCGGGTTTCGGTGTGCTACACCCAGGCTACAAAAACAATAAGCAATACATTAGTCCCAAAGAATATCTTTATCTTTTTTTATTGCTGCTTGGAGCAAGCTAATTAAAGGAACAGCTCGTTTTGCCAAACTGATTTCCTGTTCATTGTCTTCATCATCCTCAACAATTTTTGTTTCTTTTTTAAGAGCAGCCTGTAACCTTTCTAATGCTTCAGGAAGATGCTCGGATTTAATCGCCCCAGGAATGGTACCGCTATGCCCCATTAAAGAAAGCAGACGTTTGGCTATATCTGCAAAATAAGTAATATCTTCTAATAAGCATCTGCTTGAAATGTTACTAACATCAAAAATCTCCTTTTAAACTCGATATTATTACCCATAAGCCTTTAGTAAATATTCTGCAACAGTATGTAACCCCATCGCTTCTCCCCCTCAGGCTTTCCTGCCTTACTGCCTAAATTCCATGCCATAATGTCAAAATGCATCCATGGGATGGATTTTGTTATGAAACGTTGAAGAAACAAACCTGCAACAATTGCTCCTGCAAAAGGATGATCACTGGAATTAGTTAAATCAGCAACACTTGAGCGAAGCAATTCCTCATAAGGAGCAAATAAAGGCAAACGCCAGACCGGATCAGCTGCTTTATGGGATGCTGCCGTTACTTCTGCAGCCAATTGATCATTATTAGTAAACAGAGCAGCAATTTCGGTACCCACTGAAACTCGAGCAGCTCCTGTTAACGTCGCAAAATCAATGAGTAATTCAGGCAGCTCTTCGCATGCCTTTACCAAAGCATCAGCCAAAACCAAACGTCCTTCTGCATCTGTATTATGCACTTCCACCGTTAAACCATTACGCATTGTGATGACATCGCCAGGTCTAAATGCATCAGGCCCTATAGAATTTTCAACTGCGGGAATAAGTATTTGTAGACGAATGGGTAAATTGCGAGTCATTATCCATTGCGCAAGACCTATTACATGTGCTGCGCCACCCATATCTTTTTTCATTAAACGCATACCCGATGCCGATTTAATATCCAGACCTCCGCTATCAAAACAAACTCCTTTTCCTACCAAGGTAACATGAGGATTTTTCTCATCACCCCAAGTTAATGACAACAAACGAGGCTCTGATTTGGCAGCACGCCCCACTGCATGAATTGCTGGAAAATTATCTTTTAACAATTCATCGCCAACCCATTGCCTGAATTGTGCTTTATGTGTTTTAGCTAATTGTTCTACTACCTCAGCTAATTCTTTGGGACCTAAATCGCTTGTTGGTTTGTTGATTAAATCCCTCACCAGAAAATGAGCTTGGGTTAATGCCAAAAGGGGATTTAAATTATCTGGATGAATCATTAAAAGCCGGGGTTGCAGATCGGTTTTTTTATATGCATCAAAACGGTATTGCGCCAAAGCCCAGCTCATTGCTGCTTCCTGAGTACAAGTACCTTGCACCTGATAAATATTAGGAGGAAGTAATAGCGCTGCATTAGCTAAAGCTTGAACCTGATTCCCATCACCTGTACCAATATACGCTTTATCCATTAATCCATCTGAGTTTTGAATAAAACAAGAATCACCGACTTTTCCTTTAAATTGGTGCAAGGCAAGACAATTTTGCTCTGCTGGAGCAAGTATGCTTAGTCCTTCTTCCCATTGGCTTTGTGAAATCAAATAAAGAGGAATAGCTCTGTCGCTCTGGGTTTCATAAAATAATTTTGCTTGCATATTTTTATTCCTTCACTTGGCCACGAAAATGAGCAGGTCTAAGCCCGGCTAATCCCAGGACTAATAAATAAATGATTACGGCAACTAATACGTGAACGGATAATAAGCCTAAACGCGTACCTGGGGGAAACTGAGCCAATAACTTACTGTACCATTCATGAGAATTAAATAAATACTAATTGCCACGTTAGCAAAGAGTAATTGTATACTGTATTTTACCCATCCCGGTGAGGGTTTGAATACCCCTCGCTTAATGAGTAAAAATAATAAAGTTCCGCAATTGACATAGCCTGCCAATGCTGAAGCTAAAGTCAAACCTGCATGAGCAAAATGCCAAACAAAAAGAAAACACAACAACGTATTAATCACCATAGAAATCGCCCCCACCTTAACTGGAGTACTGATATCTTGTCGTGCATAAAAACCAGAAGCCAATACTTTGACCATCATAAAAGCAGGTACGCCTGCACCAAGAGTAATCAGGCTTTTTTGTGTCTGAAGCACATCGTAGACAGTAAACTTGCCATAAGCAAAGCAACTGGCAATTAAAGGCATAGCAAACAAACACAGCCCCAGACCCGCAGGAATTCCTATAAGTAAAATAGAACGCAATCCCCAATCCAACGCGCTTGAGTATTGGCTTATGCTTTGTTCGGCATGTCTTCGCGATAAATGCGGAAGAATTACCGTTGCAATCGCTACCCCAAAAACTCCTAATGGGAAATCTGTAAGGCGGTCTGTGTAATACAACCAAGAAACACTGCCAATTTTTAAAAAGGAAGCAAAAATACTGTCAACCATTAAATTAAGTTGGGCAATAGAAACGCCAAATAAAGCCGGAATCATGAGCTTAAGCACTTTATTCACTCCAGCATCATTTCTTACCAACTGGGGTTTTACCAATAAATTCCTTTGATACAAAAACGGAATTTGAAAAAGCAACTGCGCAATACCAGCAATAAGAACCCCCCAAGCTAAACCTACTACAGGTCGTGGTAAATGAGGGCATAAATAGATCGCTGCAAGAATCATACTGATGTTCAGTAATACCGGTGTAAACGCGGGGATTGCAAAATAGCCATAGGTATTTAATACAGCCCCAGCCATAGCAGTCAACGAAACCAGCATTAAAAAAGGAAAGGTAATGCGCAGCATTTCTGTTGCCAATACAGCACGACTACTGTCATGACTAAAACCTGGGGCAAATAAAAAGATGATCACAGGTGCAGCAAACATCCCGATTAACGTGACAACACTGAGAATAGAACCTAAATATCCCGCAATACGTGCAATAAAAACACGTACATCGTTTGGAGAGCGTGTTTTTTGATATTCAGCCAGGACAGGTACAAAAGCTTGAGCAAAAGCTCCTTCTGCAAAAAGACGACGCATAAAATTAGGAATGCGGAATGCTACAAAAAAAGCGTCCATACCGGCTTGGGCACCAAAAAAATTAGCAAGAACCATATCGCGCAAAAAACCTACAATACGTGAAATAAAGGTCATTACTGAAACCAGTGTCGTTGAACGCAATAAGCTCTGCCGTTTAGGTACCATAATCTCTGAATCGGTTGTTGACATAATTTTTATGCACAAAGTAAAAATACTTTATAATATACTAAATGAATCGGCTGTCATAATCTTAAATAACAGCATATCCGCCTTTGCATTGAAATAACCTGAACCAGGTAGATATCCTATTCCCTCATGTCATTTGAGC
Source organism: Legionella sp. PC1000 (assembly GCF_014109805.1). Taxonomy (GTDB): domain Bacteria; phylum Pseudomonadota; class Gammaproteobacteria; order Legionellales; family Legionellaceae; genus Legionella; species Legionella resiliens. The sequence continues at coordinate 23,595 of NZ_CP059402.1, read as the reverse complement.
ATAAATAATACATACCGCAATTGAGAGAATCAATTTATACTTTAGAAACAAAGAAGTCTATTGACAAATTCTAACTCATTGTGCATGATCATCATCTTTTGTACCGTCTGAATGAGTGGAGATTTTTAAGTGGCAAATATTAAATCAGCGATCAAACGTGCTCGCCAAAACGTAAAACTACGTCAACACAACGCCAGTGCACTTTCTATGTTCCGCACTTACATCAAAAATGTAATTAAAGCTGTTGAATCAGGTGATAAAGAAGCCGCTCATGCTGCCTACACCAAAGCACAACCAATTATTGATAAGGCTGCTGGAAAAGGTTTGATTCATAAGAATAAAGCTTCTCGTATTAAAAGCCGCCTGGTAGCTCGTGTTAAGGCAATGACCGCTTAATCTTTCAATTCACTTCATAAAATTCGAACTGGCAGTGCCAGTTCGAATTTCTTTACAATACTGATATTACCCTTATACTAAAAAAACCGTAGCTTTTGAGCAACACCCAAGACACGTAATAGCTCAGTTCTCAGTTAAGGTACTCGAGCGTCGGATTTGCGTGCAGCCTTTGTGAGCCAAAATTTTTCTAAACAAGCGCAACATACATCAACATGTGACATTGATTAGAAAATTTTATCCGCACGATGCGCTCAACACACCACTCCCTGATAGCGACGGAACACTTAGACATAACCTGGATTTACTTTGCCCGGGTTATGATTAAAAAAGGGTGAATAGCTGTGGCTGCAGGTTAACATCCTAAAGAAAAGGACTCATTCATTGCTATTATTGGTAGCTCTTGCATTTAATATCTCTTCCATCAGTGATTCATGGAAATCAAATGACTCCAATATAGTGAGAAAATGTCTGTTTCTTTTGAGGATCTTAATAATCTCTCCACTTACCATATCGTCTTCTGGATAAGGTAATAATCGCTCTAAAGCGCCCTTAAGCAAGCGATTTCTATTTTGGACTTCATCCTCTATTTCATCAACAACATCTAGTGAGGGAGCTTCATGCAGGCGCTCTTTAAAAAGCTTTTGGTTGATTTATAAGTAATTCTGCAATAGGCTTAAGTTCTTTTAGTTTGTTAATAAAAACCAATAATTCAGTTTGTTGTTTTATGGTTAGATTGGATAATGCTTCCTGCAGACTTAATCGTTCTTTTTTGTCTATAATATTTTTTGTTGCGATCTCTGTATAATTCAACAAGGTCATTGCATTTTTGAAATTAGGGAGGTCAACCATGTACGCCTTCACTTTTGATATAGTCTCTTCATCTGTTCCATTTGTAAGCTCCAATAAAAAGCGATGAACATTTTTTTCTTCGTTGATTGTCAATTGAACAACACCGTCGAACTCTTCTTTTGTAATTTGCCGCATAGAGCTTATCTTGCCAACATATTCAGCGTATTACAAAAAGTATCTACTTTTGTTTTAGCGTCAGTAAAACCATCAATGACTCGCTGAGCATTTCTCTTTTTTTCCTGAAAAAGCTTACACATTCCTATTTCCTCAATGTAATTAGCGTCGTGTACTTAATTGTAAATATTGACTGTACATCCGTTCTCCCTTCTGCTGCGTACTTTCGTTTTCCTTTGCAATTGACCAAGGAAAGTAGTGCTGGCATGTATACTCAATACCACTTCCGACGCTTTTACTTTCGGATCAAAAGAGTTCCATGCGTGCCCAGTACTTCCACCACTTCCTGCTTATCTCTTTCAGGTTCCTTAGCTTTAGGAGTTGCTTTTTCAGGTTCCTTAGGGCTCACTTTTTCAAGTCCTTCACCAATGCTCCCACTAATCGGTAAAGTGCCAGCTAATCTTTTTCTCGCATCCTCAAGCATAAATGCTCTTGCTTTATCTATAGCAGATTGAACACTGTGCGCCCACTTTGGAACGTCAGGTAGTTCCTTTTTAAGTTTATCATCCCTGCCATACCCGCGTTTTAGCGAGATATCGTGTTCCTTTAATTTTACTGGGATCAGTTATTTCAGGAGTAAGTCCTCTGCTCCACCCGTACTTCTGAACGCTACGAATTCATTATACTCATTATCCACTTTCTCTAATAATGCACTTAGGCTTTCCGTTGTCAGGCCTTCTCTCACAATCCGCTCTATTTCCTTTCTCGCTGCTTGATAATCTACTTTGAGTTCTGTCATATTAATTCGACAAGGTTCCTGTTGGTGGGCAAATAACTCCAACTCAATCACATCTTCTAATTCTAGTTTTTGTGATGGAGAGCTGAAGTATTCCTCTTCCAGTGAAGGTTTCGCTCCCTCTTTTGCAACCCATCCCAAATAAACTGTTCGAATTTTTACAGATCTCGTCAATTTCACCCTCTTCAAAAAATTCTTGATAAATTTCAGTTTTGGCGAGAGCAACCATGTGTTGATTAAAATCTTTAGGTGTATATGCTTTATTATTCTTTAATCGGTAATGATTGTGATTATGTCCAAACTCTAATGGTAGATGATGCATTAACTTACCATGGAGGTCGTCACTGCCTCTGAGATATAAATCGCATCCATCCTCAACTTCCTTATGAGCCTTCGCTGCAGCATTATATAATTTATCTCTAAAATCTTGAGGATATTGATCCATTCCATCTGGAGCCCAAAAGTACCAAGTTAAGCTGAATCCTTTAACCTGGACAGCAACGCGAACATTTATTTTTTCGCCTTCATCCCTAATTTCATAAACAACTCCTTTGGTCAATCTAAATTTATAACCTTCTTCATTAAGCTCTTGCTCTCTTTTTCTATATTGTGCTTTATTGCCTGATGCAACAAGCAATTGAAGCTCATTAGTTTGTTCTGTATTTGATATGAAGTAAATTTTTTAACGGTATGTTTTTTCTTTAAAAAAACAAAAAAAGGATTTGGCATAATGACCACCACATCAATTACAAAAAGATCCCATATTGGCCGGGCATTTTAACTTATGACCAAAATATAATCAATGATTATTCTTTAAAGACACCAACACGTTATTGGATATTAAGAAATTTTAAAAAGAAATATCAAAGTGAAGAACACGAATTTAAAAGCTGCAGCAAGCAGCTTCTTTCTTATCTGCCTCTTCTTTTTTTACCGCTCTTGCTTTATCCATATAGCAGGATTGAAAAAAAAATTGTTTTTCACCCAGGTTATTTTTTGTCAAAAAAAAACTGGAATCAAAGGGGGCAGAACTTGGCTTTTGGCTTGCAGTTCCAAAGAGTCGATGAACATCTGCTTGAGTCAGGGAGTGCGCCTTTACTATTTTTTCTACAAAAAATGATTTTGGTTCGCCATCTAAAGAAAAAGACATTTCTACCGCTGATTTAGAAGAAGCCAATTTACAAATGGTATTCTGAAGCTTCGTTTTCAGAAATGAATTTTTATTATTACTCAATGTGTTTATCAATACCCGTAAAGGCGAAAGCGTATAATCACCTATAGTACTTTTTGGAGCCTGGTGAGTAAATGCAGAACCTAAATCTTCGGGATCATTTTTTATAAAATCATTTAAAAAGTCGATAATTGGTGCTATTTGAAGTTGATGATCGATGGCAACAGTCAATGCACGCACTATCATCATGATACCATTTAAATCAACATGCTCACCACTATGAATCGTTTGTGTTAATGCCGAAGTAACTTTGCCATCTAAGTTGCTCCTCCAAATCTCATGTACTGCATCAATCAAAGTACCTATAGCCTCTGAATTTTGATCAATATATGCAGCAGAAACTAGTGAAGTAAGAATAATGTGCAGCGTATGCTTACCTTTATAAGGACCGACTTTATGAATTTGCATAAAGAATTAACCAGGTGATCAGGGCACATCTTATTGACATCAATCAGAATACGACTAAGAATTTGCACTACTTTAGGATTATCCTCTACTGCATTCTTTAATCCACCCATTAATACATAGATACTGCTTTTATCTTTAAAAGAACCATAAATAACTTCCTCAGTTAAAGCAGCACTTATAATTCCAGGGGACTTCTTAACAAAACTTCTTAGAAGCTCAGCAATTAATTCCGCTGTTGGCTGATTATCAGACATTGAAGTAGCATTTGCCAATGCGCGCGCAAGTACAAGAATTGCATTTTTTCCTTTTTCACTGCCCTTCTCTACATTTTTTGCAATAACGGAAGAAAGTTCATCACCTGTTTTCTCTAACAGCTGACTGAAAATATAGTTAATTGCCACAACCACTGAATTATTTCTGGAATCGAAAGTAGCAGTAAAGAGGTTATCCATCCAAGCATAAGCTACAGTTTGACCCTCAAAAACTCCCCCGAGAGTCTGAGAAAGGATTGAAACTAAAGGCTCTGCATTTTCATCATTGTATAAATTATATAAAAGTGCACAAATCTGCTGTGCTGCTTTCTCATCATATAGATTCAACGCACATTGGAGCGCGTACGTTAACCAGTAACCCAAATTACTTTCTGCTAAAGTTGCATACGGAGTTTCATTTATGAAATGATTAAGCTGAGTAATCAACCATTCAAGTTCTGTGCTCGAAAGTTGGGGATCCTTAGCACCTGGATATTGATCAAATGGGATAGTTAGAAAACCTGTTGGGAAAAGGTCTAGAGGATTACCCATGTAAATTTGTCCCAAAAAAATACAACATTATTATTTTATTATGATACCAAATGAATTGATACACAAGAAATTTTATTGGCATTAAGTTATTGATTTTAAAAGTCGTAGTCTGGGGAGGCACTTTTTGTTACATCGAACCCAGACCACTATTATTATTCTCGCCCATTCAAGGCGTTAGGTTGGGGAAAATATCCGCGAAGTCGCTTGCATTTTTTCATTTTCTATATAATTTCTTCCTATTATCTGACATACATTTTTCTTATCGTTTTTTGATAAATAAGAAGCTACCGCCTCAAGATCGTTATAATCTTCCGCATCTTCAGGGGCAGAAATCTCAGAAGGATAATCCTTATCGATTTTCCATTCATCCACTATTGCCCAATAAATAGAATTAAAAAGCATTTTAGCGTGATGAATTTTATCTTGTAATTTTTTCTCTTCCTTACTTCGGGGTACAGAAAATAAAGAAAGAGCAAAGCCTTGCCAACCTGATATTTTAGTATCTTTTTTAGGCTCAATGATGGCAAACGCCCTATAGCACTTCACGATCACATCAGCTAAATCATCTTTATATTTAGTTAAATAAGCTTCTTCTTCTTTGAATTTCTTAGAGAAAGATGCATTTCTTATTGCCCATTCCAGACATTGTAACTTCCTGACAATATCTTTCACCTCATTGCGATACTCAGTATCTATATTAACTAAATCTGCTGACTCTTCTGATAATTTATCAAAACGTTGTGGCGGGACACTCCAATATAATTTTACATCTTTATCTCCCCAGTTTCGAGAGAACACCTGTCGACCTGATGATTTAGTATGCGGACGTAATGTTCCTTCGCTATGTAATAAGATAGGCTCCAAACCAGAAATAAATCGCGGGAAAGAGGAGTTTTTGAACGGTGCAAGCTGCTTTTCAGTGAGGATACCCTCTAACAGAGCAACCGCCCTGGTTTTACAGGTATTTGAATTTTCAAGACTGGGTACAGGAACCCAAAAGTCAAACCCTAAGAAGCTCACCTGCCTGTAACCCAATGATAAATGAAAATCAAAAGGTTTCAATCGAGATGGACGCCCTTCAATTTTGGCCTTAATTTGCTCAATCTCAAAAATTTGTCTGGAATAGGCCTCTTCTTTATAAATTCTTCCCTCCCTTTGCGGATCAACTTTAAAATTTTGACCATCCCCTACTATTTCCTTTATAGCAGCCTCTTGATCTGCCTTTTCTTTTGCACATCTCCTTTGCAGTTCTTCAAATTGCTGCTGAGTGAGCTCAAAAGTATATCCATGTAAACCATATCCAAGATCCATGAAACGAATTTCTTCATGGACCAACATACCGTGATTACCTTGCAAATCGACATCCAAATGATTTTTTCTTTTAAATTGTTCGAAACGACTGTTTTTATCTCCAGTACTAGTAACACCATAGAAGCCCCAAGTCTCAACGACTTCAAGCATCTTCTTGCTTTTATCCAGTTTCGATAGATAAAAGGAACCATGCCAAAAAGGATTCCCGCCTATAGTATGATCAAATACACAAAAAGATACTGAATATTCCATTTCAACACCCCTGTTATTTACATTAGACATTCCGTTATAAAACTAGATAAGGCAAAAGATATTTTGAGTAAAAATTATAAAAGATGCAAGATTTTATCCCAAGGAATAAATCTAAATAAAAATTTAATTTAGATTCAATAAATTAATCTAATGAAGTTAATGCAATGAGGACAAACGATACGGTTAGGCTTTCCCGGGTTACACATTTGCTTCACTCGGGCTTAGCCTATAAGGAATGGATCAATTAACCAAAAATACTCCCTTTTTGTATCTGGTTCAATTGATCAAAAGCTCGTTTTGCTGGGATAAAGTTAGGATATTGAGTTACTAAACGTTGTAAAATCATACGTGATAAAATTTCATCTCCCTGATTCCACTCATTTAATGCTTGAAGATACATAAAGTCAGCAGTCTGTCCCGCAATAACAGGTACTTTATTTATCAAAATAGGCTCAATAAAACTGACACGAGCTTGAGTTTGTGCTTCCATTCTTTGCAGGGCTTTACGAGCCTGGAGACTACCATTATCACTGGCTTGCTGCAATAATTCCTTGCCTTTGGAAAGAGAACGCTCACCCACAGTACCTTCAAGATAATAAGTACCTAACTGATATTGTGCATACGCATTTTGGCGTGCGGCCAGTTTTTCATAAAAGCCTGCCGCCATTTTGGGGTTTTTCTCCACACCTAAGCCATAATGATACATTCGTGCTAGGGCCAACATCGCTTTCTCATTACCTTTATCTGCAGATTGCTGGTAATAATTGAGCGCGTTATTAAAATCAAGTTTGGTGATAAAACCCGTTTCCGACAATAATCCTAATTGATAAAGGGCATTGGCATTACCTAATTCTGCCGCCTTTTTATACCAGGATAAAGCTTGCTGTGTATCGCGAGGTTGACCCAATCCATTGAAATAAAGAGCTCCTAATTGATTCATTGCCTCATGAACTTGATGAGTTGCTGCTTCAACAAATAAATCTCTAGCTTTTTGATAATTGACAGGGGTTCCTTTACCGTATAAGTACATTAACGCCAAATCATATATCCCTAAAGCATCCCCTTTCATAGCAGCTTGTTCATAAGCCTTTAATGCCTGAACGTAATTGTCATTGACTGTTTCATCAATAAACCCTAATGCAACGGAGGCTTCAGGTAGGGTTGCAGCTGCCTTTTCATACCATTGCTTCGCCAAATTATAATCAGGCTCAGCATTCTCACCCAGCTGATAAAACTGACCCAATTGATACTGTGCGAGAGGATTTCCCTGTTCTGCAGAAGCAGTATACCAACGTTGTGCACCTGCGAGATCAGGTTCAGAACCTAAACCGTTTTCCAGCATATAAGCCAGTTTCAGTTGTGCATACTGATCCCCTTTTTCAGCCAAGCCAGTATAAATTTGTTTGGCTTCTTGCATTTTTTCCGGATCAGAATTTTCTGCCAAATAATAATCTGCTAAAACAATCCCAGCATGGCTGTTTCCTAATTTATATGAACGTATTAAATTAGGTAAAAAGTCTTGTCCAGTTTCTTTTTGTAATACCGCTATATTAAAATCTGCATAAGAGAATTGATCGTCCACGGATTGCTGCAATTGCTCCATCCCTTTTGTCTTGTCTTGAGCTATTCCCTTCCCTTCAGAAGCATAAGTTCCCAAAATAAAATTACTTACCGCATTTTGCCCTGCTTGCTGGTACCAGGTAATTGCTTGTCCTGGGTCAGCTTTGACACCAATGCCCCGATCATAGAGTAATCCCATCAATAGTGCGGCATGTTCATTACCAGTCGCTGCTTCATCTTTGGCAATCAGAAACGCTTGTGCCTGTCTTTGTTTGTCTTGATCCATAGCATTATAATACGCGAGTGGTAGTAATGCTTGGGAAACACCTCGATCTGCTGCTCCCTGATACAATTGGCGAATCATGGCTATTTTTTGTTTTCTAACATCCACACTTAAACCACTGTCATTTTGGCGCGCCAAGCTATCCGCTAGCTCATATTCTGCAGGGCCATAATTATTGGCCGCAGCCAGGTACAACATAGACGTTGCTTGCTCTTGATTGGGCTGAATGTATACTGTGCCGTCTGGGCCAGTTATCCCCTGTGAAAGAATTCTAGCCAGAACGTATTGGGATCTTTTATTTCCTTTAAATGCAGCATCAGTTAAATCATTGAGCGCCAACTGATAATCCTTTTTATCTTTGGCATGCTGCAAATATAAAATAGCCAAATTGTATTCTGCGCCCAGATGCTGCTGTTGTGCTGCATTTTGATAAAAAATAATGGCCGAAGAATCACTTTGTCCCACACCAATACCGTACTGAAACATTTGTCCTATTTGAAATTGTGATTGGGCATCACCTAATATTGCTCTAAAGTATAAATGATTAAATACAGACATATAGTTAAGTTGTGCTTGCCAATCCTGAGTCCACAAATCCATAACATGGGCTTGGGAATTATCATCATAATCATAAAAGTTGGCATCGATATAAGGTGTAGGCAAATTAATTCGCGTATATATAGGCGTGTTTATTCTCTCTAAGACTGATAACTGATGATCTAAAGGATAATGAGGATAGGTCCATTGATTCGCCTGGAAACCAGGAGTCTTACTTAAGAGAGCATCATAATAACTGGTTATAGGAACATCATTAGGCTGAACTAATTCAAACTGTGGATGAAAAACAGACTGGCGCATCATCTTTTTCAGTTGAGGCCCCTGGTTGTAAGCAAAATCGCCTAATACCATGGGGTTATGCCAAGCACTCAATATCCCTTTCATTTGAAAATCTGTTTGTTCTAATTTATCAGTCGTACCATTACTTAACCACAGTGCAGCCTGTGCTAAAGCGGCCTCCTGATTTTTAGCACTTTCATCTTGCATCGCCTGATTTAGCCATTGCTTTGCCAAGTCGGGAGCCACTTCAACACCTATTCCTTTTTGATACATTTCAGCTAATTCACGTTTGGCTTGCGGCAATCCATTCTGAGCTGCTTTCAAAGTCCACATGTATGCAGTTTTTGGATCGTAAACTGGACTTTTTTGCTGTAAATAAATATGAGCCAGATCCAAATAGGCTTCATTATTCTGTTGATTGCCCGCTTTATTAAACCACTGCAATGCTTGTTCTTTTTGGTTTTGCTCTAAAGCCAATTCTCCTAAAGCAACCATTGCAGGTGCGAAACCTTGAGCCGCAGCTTGGTTTAATAACTGCTCCCCTTTATTTTCATCTTTATCTAACATCTTTCCTTCTAGATAAAGTTCCCCTAATCTGGTTATTGCTTGAGGATTGTTATTGGCAACTGCTTTATTTAACCAAATGAGACCCAACTTTCGATTGGATGCATTACGGCTTTCGATAAAGTTTTTTGCTAAGGTAAATTGTGCTATGGAGTTACCATTTTTTGCCGCATTTATGTAATAACGAGTTGCCGCATCCATATTCTTCTTAACCCCAACTCCATACATATAAGCCGCTGCTGTAAACATTTGGGCATCTACATCACCTGCATCTGCCGCCTTTTTAAACCATGTAAAGGCTTGTTGCGGATCTTTATCATGCAATAGGGTGTATTTGGCCATAAGCTGAATGGCGGGGAGGTATCCTTTTTGTGCCGATTGAGTAAAATAGCGTATCGCTAACAAACTATTTTTGAGTTGGCCATATCCATAAAGATAAATTCGCCCTAAGTAATAATCAGCAACTGCATTTTTACCCGACTGACTCATTAAAGGTTCTATCGCTTTATTATAATTCCCTAATCGATAAGCACTGAAATCATCAGCAAAAACGTTTTGCCCAGCTGATGCAACAAATAAACATACCCAAGGTACTAGCGATTTCATGAAAATTCTCCCTCTTTGCATGCCAATTTAACCCGAATTATTATTATACGTTCAGTCTTATGCCCCGGGTATTATGCCATAATGCACTACTTCATTGACGGCTCCATTTCTTGTAGTGCCATCTACTATCCATAAATTGCCTTTATTATTTAAACCAAACTTTACATTGACATATTCACATACTTTAATCGTATCAGCACAATCAATGATTTTTCCATAGGAGGTTTTACCATCGCCCAAGGTGCAAATGAACTTGACTAATGGTTCTCCTGTAGCTAATGCGGCCCATTGCCGCCCCCCTATTGTATGATTGTATCGAGTTGTATATTGGCTATCTTCATCACGCATTTGATACAAACTTACAGTTTGCGGCGATTTATTAAAGAAGAAATATAAAGATTGCAAAGCACCTTCTTTACCTGGGAAAAGAGACAAAACCTTTAAACTTTCCTTATATCCCACAGGCTTGCATCCTATAGGAAATCGGGCTTCTTCCTTTTCTGCCTTTTCCGCTTTAGTTTGCACATCCTTAGGATCATTCTTTTTTGGTTTAGCTGCTTCAAGATGTGCAGATATTAGCCCTAAACAAACCATCAATGAAATTGAAGTGATTTTTTTTATTGTATTCATCATATTCTCACTCACTGTCATTTATTGGACGTACAATTACTGTTGTACCCATGAAATTATTTCGTTCACTGGATAATTCAACAAAGCTCAAATTTAACCATTTAGCATCTTGGATAAACATCCGTACGCATCCATGACTTGCTCTGACCCCTGGAATGTCGTCAGAACCATGTAAAGCGAACCCTTTATGAAAAAACATGCAGAAAGGCATCTTTGCGCCCCCTTTACCAATAGGGAATACATCAGAGACACACTTCTCATTTTCTTTACTAAAAACTCGATAAATTCCCGTCAAAGTGCGGCAAGAACGATTGGAATCAGAACATCGATCTCTTCCTGATGAAATTGGCCCCCATCTCACCAAATTACCCGCAGCATCATAAGCGGCAAAAGCCAGCTTATCTTGATCCACTATAATTTGTTTTTGATGTTCTGGGATTTTTAATGGAAAAGGAGCTACGTCAAAAACAGTGAGATAGGCCAGATTTTTTGGAACAGCAATAATCTTACCAGTCCATAAAGGGTTATAAGTTCGATTGACTCTTTGTACGATATCTCGTTGATTTTCATCCGGAAATAAAGTCTCCCAACTTTGCCCCGACTCTACTTTAATACAATCGTATTGTGGGTAACCACATAATCCTGTGCCATAAAAATTACCGGCATTCGCTATGGCAGCCATGAGCATCATCAATGCAGCTGAAAGTAATTTATACATATGCCCCCCTCTCATCTTACTTTTTATTTTTACATGCAAGATTTGTGCTTAAATATCAATTTATTTTAATTATTATTCGAGCATATCTAAACTAAGTTTAGTACGAATATTAGAATTTTTGCCAGGGTTATAAATAATATTCTAGTTTGCTAATAAGAAGCCCTACGTCCAGCAAGGCGGAGACTGGTTTTTTGCACACAGAATGAAGCAGCAGTATTACCGGGTTTTACTCCCTGCCCCAGCATAATGTCTGGATTCCTTATGACGATACGTTTTCACCATGAAAAAATTGAAAAATGCGCTTTGCCAAATATTCACTAATACCTGATACTTTGGCAATTTCTTCTACTGGGGCTTTCGCAAGCTCACGTATTCCACCAAAACGATGAAGTAATGCTTGCCTGCGCTTTGCTCCTACTCCTTCAATCTCTTCAAGAGTTGATTCCAATCTTTTTTTCTGTCTTTTCTTACGATGCGCAGTAATGGCAAAGCGATGAGCTTCATTACGAATATGTTGTAACAGATGTAGGGCTTTAGAGTCATCGGGTAAGCTCAACTCATATTCTTCATGCACTAAGATTAACTTTTCCCATCCCGCTTTTCGAGAAGGCCCTTTAGCCACACCAAGCAAGCTCACCTTAGAGATACCTAAAGACATCAATACTTTCTGGGCTACAGCTACTTGTCCTTTACCTCCATCAATAATTAATACATCGGGTAAGGATTGGGTTTCGACCAAGCGCCTAAAGCGACGAGTAAGTGCCTGTTCCATTGCGGCATAATCATCTCCAGGGGTAATACCCTCTATGTTAAAACGTCGATACTCATTAGGACAAGGGCCTTCATGATCAAACACAACACACGATGCAACAGCGGCTTCACCTTGAGTATGACTGATGTCAAAACATTCCATTCGCTCAATCGGTTTTTCCAGTCCCAAAAACTGTTCTAACTCATGGAAACGAGATCTCATTGTAGAATGTTTCGTCACATATTCAGCTACTGAGACCCGCAAATTATTCAATGCAAAATCCATCCAGCGAGATTTTATACCGCGAGGGTTCACTTGCAGTTTACACAATTTGCCACGTTGTTGTGATAATGCTTCTTGTAATGACTGATGATCTATTAAGTTACGATTCGTAATAATTAAAGCGGGGATTTTCTCCGGGGCATCCAAATAATAGAATCCAATAAATGCATCAAAGGTTTGTTGCCATAAATCATCCATGCTAAGTTCATCTTCCAAACTTTTTTGCGGTACAGAAGGAAAATAACTACGGCTTGCCAATACTTGACCTTCACGAATTGTCACACACTGGACACAAGCAAACCCTGGACTAACCTCAATCGCAATAGCGTCTGCATCTCCACGTAATTGCAAAATACCTTGTTGCTCTTGCACTAAGCGCAAACTTTTAATTTGATCGCGCAAAAGTGCTGCCTCTTCAAAATTCAATTCACTTACTACTCTATCCATCCGTTTGGCGAGTTCATCAAGAATTAATCGGGACTTTCCTTGCAAAAAACGCATAGCATCATTTACTGAACGCTTGTAATCCTCGGGAGTTATATAGTTGACACAAGGAGCTGTACACCGCTTGATTTGATACTGCAAACACGGTCTTGAGCGTGCATTAAAATAACTGTCTCGACAATTACGAAGTTTAAAAACTTTTTGAATAGTTACTATAGTTTCTTTTACTGCAGCACTGCTGGGATAAGGGCCAAAAAAGTTACCTGAAAGAGGTTTTTTCTTAGAGCGATAGCTTTCAATGCGTGGGAAATCAGGATGATTGGAAAGATGAATGTAAGGATAAGATTTGTCATCTCGTAATAACACATTGTATTTGGGTTTTAATGTTTTAATCAGATTACTTTCCAATAATAAAGCTTCTGTTTCGCTCCGCGTAACGGAAATTTCTATGGAGGCAATTTGACTCACCAAAGAACGTGTTTTAATGCCTGTATTTTGTTTATTAAAATAGCTCGTAACCCGTTTTTTTAGATTGGATGCTTTACCTACGTAAAGAAGATTACCTGTTTCATCCAGCATACGGTAAACACCAGGTTCATTAGGTAACTTAGTGAGGAACAACGCTAATTCAGTAGAAATATTCATGTAATAATAATAGCAACAATTCTAGATACATAAAATCGTATCCTGAGTGCATCACTTATCTATGCGTCTGCTCTCAAATATGGCACCGAAAAGCCACATTTGTCACATCTTAAGTGAAATGGTTCCCCAAAAGCGCAGCATAGATGACTATGTGAGCATTTTCGAGAACCATTTTCACCCAACCTGCACTCAAATCTGGCTTTTCCCCAAGATTTTTAACTTGTGACTAAGGAAGGACTCTGCGTCCAGGATACACTAGGACCTCTAATCCTCTGATGCCAGATCGATGGGATTTTCTATAATTCCGTGTTTTAGAGCCAGATAAGTGAGCTCCACATCATTTTTAATGCCTAATTTTTCAAATGTTCGATAACGATAACCGTTAATTGTTTTTGTGCTTAGGAAAAGTCTATCACTAATTTCCTGAACATTCATGCCGCTGGTAATCATCAACATCACTTGCATTTCACGCTCAGATAACACATCAAAAGGCGAACCTTGTACCTCCTCTAAACTATTAATCGCTACTTTCTGAGCGATTTCGGCACTAAGGTACTTTTCTCCTTTCGCTACTTTACGGATTGCAGCAGCCATTTCTTCGGCACCCGATTCTTTCGTCAGATATCCCATAGCCCCTAATTGCAAAACACGGGTAGGCAACACATCGGAACACATCGCAGTTACAGCGATTACTTTAATATGCGGATTTGATTTTTTCAGGCGACGCGTTACTTCCCACCCATCGATTCCAGGCATTTTCATATCTAAAAGAACTACATCTGGGGAGTATTTTTTTACTAATGCTAGGTTCCGTGAACCAATTTTTTTAATTACTTGAAAAGTAGGCAGTTTTTATAGTGAAATTCGATTGCGATCGTTAACAACACTAATGGAACTGCCTACATGTATAATAATATATCAGAACGAGTCTGGGATACAATTTATTCTTTTCTGCAAGGAGTAAAAGGATTGCACATTAAGAATAATGAGAAGACAAGATGCTTTGTGGAAGGAGTCTGGTATGTATTACGTACAGGCTGTCAATGGCGCCTGCTCCCGCCCTATTACGGACATTGGCGTAAAATTCACAAGCGATATAAAATGTGGTCAGATCGCGGCATTTGGACTGGCTTAATGTCTTCAGTTAGCGATGTTGATGATCAAGCCGTCATGATTGATGCCACCATAGTGCGCGCGCATGCGTGTGCATCTGGTTACGACAAGGAAGGGAATGATGCTCAGGCATTGGGGCGCAGTAAAGGAGGTTTTACCACTAAAATTCACGCTTTGGTGGATGGACTGGGGAATCCGATTAAGTTTATCCTGACCGGGGGACATCGAAACGATATTACTCAAGCAGCAGAGCTATTGAAGGAGCAGCGTGACACGATAGTTCTTGCAGATAAAGGATATGATTCACAGGCACTTGTTGACACACTGGAGAGTCAAGGCTGTATTGCAACCATTCCGTCAAAAAAGAATGCGAAGAACCCAAGAAAAATCGATAAAGAGCAGTACAAAGAGCGGTTTTTAGTTGAAGCTTTTTTCTCCAAAATCAAACACTTTCGGCGTGTTTTTTCTCGTTTTGATAAAACAACGACCGCTTTTTCCGGGTTCTTACATTTGGCCGGAGCGCTTATATGGATGCGCTAGAAAATTGGTTCACGGAACCTAAAGCTTGCTCACCACTTTCTGCATCAGCGACTACCTCTACATCTGACATATCTTCGAGTAATCGTCGAATCCCCATTCGAACCAATGCATGGTCATCAACAATTAGTACTTTAATCAAATAATGCTCCTTGACTTGAAACAGCCAATGAACAAACTAGGTTGCTCGATGTTAACAAGACTAGTTGTTCATTACAATAAATATAGATTAACACGCTCTAATATGGATATTAGGGTTATTTGGATCCACCTTAAAAAATGGTGGAAATTCCCCAAGCTCCCGAGTTCGAGTTAAAAGTTTACCTATATCAGATAAAACAAAATCGTACAAAACCTGGTAATCACTGATTACAAAATAAACTGGTTGCAACATATCGATACGGTAAGGCATACGAAACGCCGCGACTGGCTCAAAAATTACTCTAAGCGGAATATCGCTTTCTACACTATATACCGTTTCACTAATGGAAGACAGTATCCCCCCGCCATAAGCTCGCAGACCTTGTGCACTTTTAATTAATCCAAACTCAACTGTAAACCAAAACATACGTTGTAATAAGGGCCAATCTGACTCAGGGAAAGTTAACACGTTCCTAGCATAATCATAAACAAATTCTGCATACACTTTATCTGTCAACATGGGACAATGACCAAATACCTCATGAAAAATATCAGGCTCTTTTACATAATCCAATTCCTCTTCGTTACGAATAAATGTAGCTACAGGAAAATGTTTTGTTGCCAATAACTCAAAAAATTCTCGAGCAGAAATTAATGCAGCAACCGCAGATACTTGCCAACCAGTCGCTTCTTTAAGTTTTTTATTTAGATGTGGAATCTGCGGAATTCCTTCGGATTTAATACCCAAGGTTTTTAATCCTAATATGAATTCATCACAAGCACGTCCGGGTATTAATTTTATTTGTCTTTCAAATAAAATGTTCCATATTCTGTTTTCTTCTGCAGTATAATTCACAAACCCTTGAGCGTCAGGAACATGCGCTACATAACGGCTTGAAAATTCCATAATTTCTCCTTCACATACAAATAATCGTAAAACTATAGATGGCAAGAGTATATCTTAAAAAAAACCACCTTTTTTAGTTATTAGGCAATTTGAGAATAAATGTCAATAACTATTACAGATTTTTCAAATTATGCTATAAAATCAGCGAATATTGACGCATGGAAAACTGACAATGACGGTAGCCATTTTAGCAACCGGTGATGAAATAGTTCATGGTGATACCCTAAATACTAATGGCCGCGACATCGCTCATGCACTAAGTTCCGAAGGCTTGCCTTTAGGCGTGCATATGTCCTGCAGTGATAAAAAGGTTGATATCATTAATTGTTTACGCTTTCTGACAAAAAAGCATGACATCATCATTATTATTGGGGGACTTGGGCCAACGACTGATGATCTCACCCGTTTTGCCTTATCTCAATTTACTGGGGAGGCATTAGTACAACACTCTGTAGCTTTTGAACATATTAAAAGCCGGCTACGCGATGCAAATCCAGTGCTCAATCCAGGCAACGTACAACAATGCCTCTTCCCCGAGAAAGCTCAGCTCTTACCTAATCCTGTAGGTAGTGCTTTGGGATGTTATTATTCATGGAATAATAGGCATTTTTTTCTGTTACCCGGACCACCTCGTGAGTGCTTGCCGATGTTTAACCAGTATGTAATGCCTATATTACAGCAAACCACTCACAGCCAAAAACAAATACTCAAATGGCGAATTTTTGGTTTGGCAGAAAGTGAAATAGCCCAAAAACTGGAAGATGCGCTCCAGGATATTGATTGCCAAACAGGTTATCGCTGGGAGTCCCCCTATATTGAATTTAAGGTCCGTTGTATTCCCAATCTTGCAGAGAAAATAAAAACCATTGTTGGGCCTCTCTTGGAGCCCCATATTATTAGTGATGTAAATAAAAAAGCGTCTGAGAACCTAAGTGAATTAATTGCACGTATCAATGAACCAATAACCATTATCGATGAAGCAACTGGAGGATTACTGCAATTACTGCTTAGTAACCCCAACATTCATCATTTATTACATTTTACAGATTTGCATAAAAACACGCTGTATTTTCATATACGCGGTTTAGAAGAGTATTGGCAGCAACAACCAATAAAAGGAACAACACAATTAATTATTGACTACAGCAATCACCATGAAGGGCGTGAAACCCATAATATACCCTATCGTTCTGCCTCGGTAGTTGAATATGCTGCGGAATGGCTATGCTTCAGACTCTTTCATCTCATCAATCAATTGCATCAGTGAATAACACAATTGTTGCGTGCCTTCACCACTGATTGCTGAAATTGCAAAGACTTTATCTTTCCAGTTCAAACCATCTACTATAGCTTTTATTCTTTCTTCCCGGCTCGCGGCATCCGGTAACATATCTATTTTGTTCAATACCAACCACCGAGGTTTTTGCAAAAGTTCAGGATTGTATTCTGCTAACTCATGAATAATTACCTTGGCTGATTCAACCGGATCACTATTATCTAAAGGGGCAACATCAATTACATGGAGTAGCACACACGTACGTGAAAGATGTTTTAGAAATCGATGTCCAAGTCCAGCTCCTGTAGAGGCTCCTTCAATAAGACCTGGGATGTCAGCCATCACAAAACTCTTGTGCGAAGAAACGCTAACCACGCCTAAACTCGGATGTAATGTTGTAAAAGGATAATCAGCTACTTTAGCTTTTGAGCTGGAGACCGCGCGAATTAAAGTAGATTTTCCTGCATTAGGCAATCCCAACAGACCTACATCAGCTAAAACGCGTAACTCCAAACGTAAATGCCGTGACTCACCTGGGCTTCCTGGAGAAGTTTGCCTTGGAGAACGGTTCACACTACTTTTATAGCGCGTATTTCCTAAACCATGAAATCCGCCTTGAGCAATCAACACAGGGACACCTGGTTCCTTAATATCACCAAGCAATTCTCCCGTATCCACATCAAAAACCAGAGTACCGACCGGTACTTTTATTGTTAAATCATCACCTTTTTTCCCAGTACAGTTTCCTCCCATACCGGATTGCCCATTACCAGCTTTGTAATGACGCATATAACGAAAATCAACAAGGGTATTTAAATCGGTGCTGGCTTCAAAATAAACGCTTCCCCCATCACCCCCATCGCCACCATCAGGGCCACCTCGTGGTATGAATTTTTCGCGTCTGAAGCTTAGGCAACCATTTCCGCCATGGCCTGCGTCTACTTTTATCACTGCCTCATCAACGAATTTCATGACCAACCTCAAAATAAAAAAAAACCCCGTTACCCGGGGCTAATAACATTGTATTTAGGTATAAAATGTAGCCTGAATTAACGTAATTCTGGAATACATCATAAATAACCAATGCCGCTATGCGGTATTCTGGCTACAGTAACAATTAGCTTGCAGCTTCTTCTTTTTGTTCTGCAACTATTGTTACATATTTACGATTTTTCTCACCCTTGACAACAAATTGTACCAGACCTTCAACCAATGCAAACAAGGTATGATCGCGACCACAACCTACACCAGGCCCTGGATGAAAACGTGTACCACGTTGTCTTACAATTATTTCACCCGCATTAACGAACTGACCGCCAAAACGCTTCACTCCAAGATACTTGGGATTCGAGTCGCGGCCGTTACGAGTACTACCACCTGCTTTCTTATGAGCCATTGCTATCCTCTCTTACTTGCTTATCGCAGTAATTTTAACTTGTGAATAATATTGTCTGTGCCCCATTTGTTTCATGTGGTGCTTACGACGACGAAACTTGATAATTTTAACTTTTTTGTGACGGCCATGATCAAGCACTTCGGCTTTCACTATTGCCTTGGCAACTAATGGGGAGCCGCAAACAATTTTATCGCCATCCGCCAACATTAACACTTCTTTAAATTGTATTTCATTGCCAACATCTTCAGGCAGTAATTCAATTTTTAATACATCACCTTCCTTCACGGTGTATTGCTTACCGCCAGTTTTGATTACCGCATACATAATTTTTCTCCAATTCGCCTGATTGGCTATCACAAATTCATAAAGTCGCATATTCTATGAAATTATGGCTATGACTTCAAGTTCATTTTAAAATATTGTATACTTCGCCACCCTTTCCGGATTTTTTAACTCATCATCCGGTGTTTAATCTGGTCGCGGATTAAACTTAGGGTCTGTTTCCAATTTGCCAGATTGGCTGCAAAGCCTTGTGATCAAGATGGTGTAATAGTAAACAAGCCCTTAAGGAATTTTATATAAATTTTTGGAGTATATAATGTCAAATGTCCTTTTAGAAGCACAAGCAAGAACGGATATGGGGAAAGGTGCGAGCCGCCGCCTACGTCGTCTTGAAAATAAAGTACCTGCTGTAATTTATGGCGGCGATAAAAAGCCAATGTCAATTCATTTTCAACATAATAAAGTAATTAAAGCCTTGGAAACTGAAAGTATCTATTCCAGTGTTTTTGATATTACAATTGATGGCAAAGTTGAACATGTTATTTTGAAGGCATTACAACGTCACCCTTATAAACCAGTTGTAATGCATATGGATTTACAACGCGTTTCTAAAACTGATGTTCTGGTTAAATTAGTGCCGATTCATTTTATCAATGAAGATAAAGCCCCTGGTATTAAAGCGGGCGGTATTATTAACCACACCATGACTCAAGTAGAAATCCGCTGCCAAGCAAAAGATTTACCTGAGTTTATCGCAGTAGATATGTCAGACGTTAAAATGGACGATATTATTCATTTGTCTCACTTAAAATTACCTAAAGGGGTAAAACTTACTGTTGATGTTACCGATGGAAGTCATGATGCTCCTGTTGTAAGCATCCACATGGCTAGAGTAAGTGCAACAGAAGAAGAAGCAACAGAAGCAGCAGAAGTTCCAGCATCAGCTGTACCAACTGTTGACTCTGAGAAAAATGAAGAGTAATCATTCAAATTTGATTGAAAAAATGTAAAACGTAGCCTGGGAAAACGAAGCCTCGGGAATTGAGTGCAAACTTAACCCGGGTTCCTCTTCGCTTCCCAAGGACTACAAAATGCTCCAAAATTATATCCCTATCTAAAAGAGCGATGCCATGGCAATAAAACTTATTATTGGTTTGCGCAACCCAGGATCAGCATACGAACACACTCGCCATAATGCCGGTGGATGGTTAATCGCTGCTCTAGCTCAGCGACACAGTGTCTTTTTTAAACTAGAAAAAAAAATGCAAGCCGAATTGGCGGAGTTGGAGTTAAATCATTATGCAGCTAAATTAGTTTTGCCCACATCTTTTATGAATCATAGTGGCCAACCTACCCGGCTTATCAGTCAATTTTATCGAATTCAACCTCAAGAAATACTGGTTGTACATGATGAATTGGATTTACCCCCAGGACGCATTAAACTTAAAACAGGTGGCGGTCATGGCGGTCATAATGGATTAAGAGATATAATAGCCCAATTAGGTAGCACAGAATTTCACCGTTTACGAATTGGAATTGGTCATCCTGGGCATAGAGATTTAGTTCATCAATTTGTGCTCGGAAGACCCTCGGCACAAGACCGGCAACTCATTTATGATGCAATTGATAGAGGCATAGCAGCAATGCCTTTAGTCTTCTCAGGCGATTTAGCTAGGGCAATGAACCAATTGAACGTTTAGGGACTGCTTACCCCCAATGAAAAAATTCTCGTTGGATTTGCACGCAGTTGATGCGGGTAACAGTTAGTTTAGTTTTAACAATTTAGAGGTACTAGACATGGGATTTAAATGCGGCATTGTGGGCTTGCCCAATGTTGGTAAATCAACTCTATTCAATGCACTCACCAAAGCAGGTATTGAAGCAGCAAACTATCCTTTTTGCACCATTGAACCCATGTAGGGATAGTTACTGTTCCAGATCCTCGTCTCGATGCTTTGAGTGAGATAGTAAACCCCAACAAGTGCTCCCAGCTACCATGCAATTTGTTGATATTGCGGGTATTGTTAAAGGGGCATCCAAAGGTGAAGGTTTGGGTAATCAATTTTTGGCCAATATTCGTGAAACCGATGCCATTGCTCATGTGGTACGTTGCTTTGAAAATACTGATGTGGTTCACGTGGAAGGCCATGTCAAACCGCTAAGTGACATTGAAGTAATTAATACAGAGCTTGCTTTAGCAGATATGGAAACGCTTGAAAAAGCCATACTGAAAGCAGGAAAAAACACGCGTAGCGGTAATAAAGAAGCACTTTTTGAAATGAAGACCCTGGAAAAGATCAAGGCGCATCTTGATGCAGGCCATCCTGTTCGCACGCTTGAATTAAGTGCTGAAGAAGAACCCATTGTACGCCGTCTTTTTTTACTCACTGCCAAACCCGTGCTTTATATTGCGAATGTCGATGACAATGGTTATGAAAACAATCCATTGCTTGATCAAGTGCGTCACTTAGCCATCCAAGAAAAAGCCAGTATCGTTGCTCTATGCGCGGCAACTGAAGCGGAGTTAGTTGAACTGGATGAAGCGGATCGTCAAGAATTCATGGAAGATTTAGGGCTAAGTGAACCCGGATTGCATCGGGTGATTCGTGCAGGTTATGAATTGTTGGGGTTGCAAACTTATTTTACTGCTGGAGTAAAAGAAGTAAGAGCCTGGACCATTCCTAAAGGAGCTACTGCGCCGCAAGCTGCAGGTGTCATTCACACAGATTTTGAAAAAGGATTCATCGCGCGGAAGTCATAGCCTATGATGCATTTATCACTTATAAAGGCGAGCAAGGAGCAAAGAAGCCGGAAAATTGCGCCTGGAAGGTAAAGATTATGTCGTTTGCGACGGAGATGTAATGCATTTTCGATTTAATGTATAAGCTAGGGGCTGCTCGATGAAGACAAAATAATGAGATTTCAGAGCACCAAAATGCAGCATATACGAAGTATGTGAGCATCGCAGCACATAAATCTCATCATTTTGACCATGGGAGTAGAATTGTCAATAGACCCTAAAGTTTAAGCCTACTTTTACTTGACAATTGGCATGCCCAACCTTAGCATTTGTTGATTGAATCGTAGAGGAAAAACAATGGCGATTGACAGTATACGCGCGCTAGTTAGTGACGATTTAAATGCAGTTAATACTTTAATTGTTAATAAAATTGAATCGCAAATTGGCTTAATTGATGACATGTCTCACCATATAATAGAAAGTGGCGGCAAAAGACTACGACCATTGTTGGTTCTTTTAGCAAGTAATGCTTGCGGTTATCAAGGTAATGAGCATATTACTCTGGCTACCATGGTGGAATTTTTTCATACAGCTACATTACTTCACGATGACGTCATTGATGAATCTACTTTAAGAAGAGGACGTCAAACAGCAAATGACATTTGGGGTAGCAAAGCAAGTATTCTAGTTGGTGATTATCTCTTTACCCAATCAATCGAGTTAATTGTTGATTCCGGTAATTCAGAGGTACTTAAGCTTTTCGCCAAAACAGCACTTGAGATCAGCTGTGGGGAAGTCAAACAACTATCGAACCGCCATAACCCTGCATTAACCTTTGATGAGTCCTTTGATGTAATTCGTGCAAAACACTCTTTTATTTGCAGCTGCTGCGTGTATAGGTCCAATGATTTGCCAACTCCTCAAGAAATGCAAGACAGTCTCTATTCCTATGGCCTGCACCCTAGGTAATGCCTTCCAACTCATAGACGATGCTTGGATTATTGCTTCCGATGCCAAAAACTATTGGTAAAAACATAGGAGATGAACTTAGCTGATGGAAAAGCTACATTACCTTTAATTTATGCATTGCAACCACGGCACTGAACTACAAAAGCAACAAATTATGGAAAGCCTTAAAAAAGGCAGTTTGGATTTTTTTACCTGAGATTCTTGTAGCTCTAGAAGAAACAAAAGCAATAGAATATACCAAGAAAATAGCCGCACAAGAAATCGACAGAGCTTTGTCCTCTTTGACAATATTACCCGATTCAAAATATAAAGAAGCGCTTATCAATTTGGCTCAATTCGCTTTGCAAAGAAGTTATTAATTTTTTAGCTTTAAGTAACCTTGATAGAGTACAGGACGCTCTGAAATTTCATTCTACAGGTTCTTTGTAAGGTTACATCAATTAGGTACACATACGGAGTGTAGCTCAGCCTGGTAGAGCACTGCCTTCGGGAGGCAGGGGTCGCAAGTTCGATTCTTGTCACTCCGACCATCAAATAATCCCGTATATTATATTGCAAGATTTATGAAGAAATTCCCTTTATGCTGTTTGATACGGCTGCTGCCTCTGCATCAAAGGGAAGAAAATATGATTTTATTAATTAAAACCTGCCGCTCCTAGGAAGCGCGATGTCACGTACTGAAAAAATAAATTTTGCTGTAGAGACGAAGGTATCGAACAAGGATGAAAAAATCTATTGCTCAAATTTTACTTTA
>NZ_CP059401.1 GCF_014109805.1 Legionella sp. PC1000 | reverse complement strand
TGATGTTAACCCGCCTAACAGCACCTGGGCTAAAGGACGCTCCAATTCTTTACCGGCAGGTGAGCCCCAAAGCAGGGGGAAAAGCCCCCAGTGCTGCGGTGGCGGCGGTCATCAACACTGGCACTAATCTATCAAGCGTACCATCAATAACCACTTGCTCGCGTGTTTTTCCCTGCAAACGCAATTGATTGTAATGGCTAACCAAAATAATCCCATTTCGCGCTGCAATCCCAAATAAGGTAATAAAACCAATCATGGCGGCCACACTCATCTCGCCACTGGCGATAAAGAGAGATATGACTCGCCAATTAATGCTAAGGGTAAATTAAACATCACCAATAAGGCTTCTCTAAAGGTACCGAAGGCTTTATGCAGCAAAATAAGCATAATAAAAATAACTAAAGCGCCAAAGGTAAGAATCACTTTGGATGCCTGCTGTTGACTTTCAAATTGACCGCCGTATTGAATGAAGTATCCCGCAGGCAGTTTAATCTTCTCTTGCACCTCTTGTTCAACATCGGCAATCACACTGCCTAAATCACGTCCTTGCACGTTAAAACCAATAACTAATAGCCGCTGCACATTTTCCCGATTAATCGCAAAAGGTTGTGGTTCTACTTTAATATCAGTAACCGCGCGCAAAGGAATTTGGCTTAAATTTGCTTCAGCTTGTCCGTGCGCATCAATGAGCATTTTTTGAATGGCTTTAATGCTGTCGCGTCCCGGCTCATCCATACGAAGATATAAATCAAAGGTGCGTTGGCCTTCTAAAACACTCGAAACACTCACGCCATTTAAAAGCACTTGCACGTCTTCAGAAATCTGCCCCACATTCACGCCGTACCGTGCGGCTTTTTCACGGTCAATTTTAATAATGACCTGCGGTACATTAATTTGCTGCTCTTTGTTCACATCGACCACCCCTGGAACCGATTTTAAGACAGCCTCTAACGATTGTCCTAACTCATTTAAGGTGGATAAATTATCACCAAATAGCTTCACTGCCACCTGCGCCCGGACTCCTGATAACACTTCGTCCATGCGGTGGGCAATAAATTGCCCCACATTAAATACGGCTCCGGGAATATTGGCTAAATCTGCACGAATGAGCCGTAACAGTTCATCAGGGGGCATGAATTTGTTTTTATTAAAATCAAGACGCAAATCAAATTCACTGACATTAGGCGGTAGTGCATCTTCATCCAACTCACTGCGTCCGGCACGCTGAGCAATTGAGATGACTTGCGGATAACGCATTAAGGTTTTTTGCACCTGTTGACCTAAGCGCATTGATTCCTCTAAGGAGGTGCCAGGCAAGGTACTCATGGCTACAATGAAATTTCCTTCATGAAATTCAGGTAAAAACGAAGTACCAAAAAAAGGAAGTAAAGCGAGCGCAAATAAAAATGCGGCCAGAGACATCGCAACTACCGCTTTAAAATGTGCCAAAGACCAGTGTAAGGCAGTTAAAAAATGTCCCTTAAGCCACCGGACAAAACGGGTTTCAGACTCAGCATTATGTTCTGTCTTTTGCTCAACCCCATAATGACGCTCGCGTTGGGACAACGCATGCAAGCTCACCTCAGCATCTTCCTTTTTTTCTTGGCTTCGAACCAATAAGAGATAACAAAGTGCCGGCACCATAGTAATGGACACCACAAGCGAACCCAATACCGAAGCAATATAAGCAATGGCCAAGGGACTAAAAATACGCTCAGCAATACCTGATAGAAAGAAAATCGGTAAAAAAACAAGGCTTATAATGACGGTGGCGTAAACAACGGAACTTCGTATCTCAAGCACGGCATCAAAAACGACTTCAATTGCAGGTAGTGGATTAATTTCTTGGCGGTTCACTCTTAAGCGATGCACCACATTTTCTACGGTAATGATGCCATCATCCACCACCTCACCAATGGCAATTGCCATCCCACCTAGCGTCATCGAGTTAATGCCAATGCCAAAATAGTGCAATACCAATAAACCAATGACAAAAGATACCGGCATGGAAAGAAATGTAATAAACGAAGCGCGCCAATTCATCAAAAACAAAAACAGTACGGCGATAACAATAATCGCGCCCTCCAAAAGTGCGCGGGTTAAATTATGAATCGCAGACTCGATAAAATTGGCTTGTCGAAAGACTTCGGTTTTAAGCGCAACACCCGCGGGCAGTGTTTGCTTGATGTTCTTTAAAGCCTGCTCCACTTTAGCAGTAGTTGTCACCGTATCAGCACCATAGGCTTTGGAAATCGTGCCAATCACCGCAGGCTTTGTATTATAAGCGCCATCTCCACGCTTAATTTCTCCACCAAAGGCGACGATTGCCACGTTATTGATGGTAATGGGGACTCCTTTTCGCACTGTAATCGCGGTTTTTCTAATGTCCTCCAGGGATTGGATTCGACCAACCGTTCCTACCACAAGCTCGCTTCCTGCCTGGTGCACGAAAGCACCGGGTACATTTTGGTTGGCGGTGGTTAATGCTTGGCGCACTTCTTCAATGGTTACACCATAGGCAAGCATGCGTTCAGGAATTAACCGCACCTGGTATTGTTTCACTTCACCACCCAGTGATACCACTGAAGCAACCCCACCTAAGGCCAAAATCCTGGGCCTAATCGTCCAATCCGAAATTGTGCGCAAAGTTTCTGGGCTTGCGGTATCACTGATTAAGGCGTATTTAACAAGCCAACCCACAGCTGAGGTCACAGGAAGCATCACCGGGGGATTAACCCCAGGTGGAAGTCTGTTGCTCATTTGTTGAATACGCTCGTTAACCAGTTGTCGGTTACGGTAAATATCGGTTCTATCATCAAAAACCACTGTAATTGTCGATAAACCAACAGAGGTTTTTGAGCGCACGCTAGCCACCCCTGGAGTGCCGTTAATGGCACTTTCCAAAGGGTAGGTGATGAGCGTTTCGACATCTTGCGTTGCCATGCCCGGCGCTTCGGTTTGTACCACTACTTGCGGTGGCGCAAATTCAGGAAACACATCCACCGGCATTTGTTTTAAGGTGTAACCACCTAAAAGACAAAGAACCAGTGTTAAGGCTAGAATCAAAAGACGATTATGTAACGACCAGGCAATTAAGCGAGTAAACATTAGTGAGACTCCTTGTCACCGTTTTTTTTGCTGCCACCACCGCTTAAGGATAAGGTGTATAATTCACGGTTTCCTTGAGTCACAACCGCATCCCCTGGCACTAAGCCTTCTATAATTTCAGTGTACTTATCATCACGACCCCCGAGCTTTACCGCCGTTCGGTCATAGGTGGTGCCATTCTTTACAAACACAAAGGTGGCGTTGTCGATTTCAAGTACGGCATTATTAGGTATCGTGAGCGCACCTTCTGTAAAGCGCAAAACCACATTGGCACGCATGAACATGCCCGGCTTTAGTAACCCTTCTTTGTTATCAAGACTGATTTGTACATTCACACTGCGTGTTAAGGGATCTAAGTTGGGCTCAATCAGCGTAACCTTGCCTGGAAAAATTCGATTTGGATAACTTAAAACATGGACATTAACGTTTTGTCCTCGTTTAATCTTACCTAAATCTTCTTCATACACTTGGGCAATGGCCAGCAATTGGTCGCGGTTACTGATGTGGAACAAAACGGTATTAGGCTCTACTGCTTGGCCTAAGTTCACGTTGCGTGCATCGATAACACCTGAAATGGGTGCTTTTACCGCGACACTGGGTGGAGGGTCTCCAACGAGACGCGATTGCACGGTAGCTACAACTTGTCCTTTGGTTACCGTATCACCTAGATTGGCAACAATATCAGTCACTGCACCACTAATACGCACGCTAACATCGGCTTGAGCATTGGGTAACAATTGGATTTGACCATTTAACGTCAAAAACTCAGCCATTGGACGCGCTGTGGCTTCAGATACTTCAATGCCCAGCATCGTGGTTTGTTCAGGTGTTAATGTAACCGCCTGTGCAGGGCCTGAGGTATTTACTTCAATTTCATCCCCATGCGCGATAAGAAGTGATGAATGCAAAAGGATCCCCAGCAAAAAAACTAACCGCACTCTTTGGCGGGTACTATGAGTTCCATGAATCATTTAGTCGTGTCCTTAGTGAAAGATAAATAAGAGCACAACTCGCTTGAATGCGGTGCTCCAATAGCCGTACATAAGGCAACATACGATTGAAAATATTGCCCCACGGTCGTTAAATACGCCATTTGTACCTCGTTTTGTTGCCGTTGGACCTGTAAGACATTAAGAAAAGAGACTTGCCCATTTTGATACGCTTCACGGGCAAGTGTCACATTCTCAAGTCCTAAACGAAGAGAGGTTCCTTGCGTTTGTACCACACTTATTTTAAGCGCATTTAGCTGACCGTAATTGCTGGTGACTTCAGTTTCAATAGCAAGATTTAAGGCATCAATGGCCATCATTGCCTGAGCACCTGTAGCGCCCGCCTCTAAAATTCGTCCCTGATTACGATTCAGTATCGGCAGGGGAATCGATAACGAAACTCCTAAAGTGCGGTCGGCTTGTTGGGGTGGGGCACCTTCTACCACAATTTTATCTTGCTGTACGCCAACACCTAAATTCCAATCCGCAAAGCGCTCTGCTTGTGCCAAGCGCCTATCAGCCAATGCACGCTGTTCTGCGAGTAATAAGCCTCGCCGGTCAGGACGATTATTGAGTGCATGATTGATTAGACTTCCTAAAGAAGGAAGACCTTTCGCTATCCTAATCGTTTTCTCAACGTGCAACGACGCATTAGGTGCGCGTCCAATAAGTTGATTTAATAGCGCATATTGGCTAATCAGTTGGCTTTTTAATAGTTGTTTTTCTTGTTTGATTCGTGCGTATTCGATGCGAGCTGAATTATCATCCAATTTAGAAATTTCAGCTGCATGGTAGCGATTATGAATGACACGTACTAATTCTTGATTAATACCTTGTAAATAATTAAGTTGTTGCATCCGATTTTCTGCAACCACCACCGTATAAAACGCATTGGCGACTTTTGCACTGAGTTGGCGTGTCGCCTCAAACACTTCCGCCTGCGCGCGAAGAATATCAATACGTGCAACCGTTTTTTGTCTGCCTATTCGGCCTGAAATGGGAAAGGCCTGGTTAAAGTTGATGCTGCGAGAATACTCCCCTTCGTTATTAAATAACCTGTCATCATTATTATTTAAATTCAAACTAGGATTAGACCATAACCCTGACTGCGTGAGACGTGCTTCGGCAATAGCAATGGCAAAACGTGCTGCCTTTAAATCCTTATTATTTTGAATACCCAACTGCGTAAGCTCTTTAAGATCTAAAGGAGGCTTTGCATACCCCAAGAGAGGTATCAGCGCGATAACACCCATCAAAAAACACGTGAATCCCCAATTCTGTTTTATCATGTATACTCTATCCCTAAAATGACATTCCCTTCATTGCTATTCTATCATGACAGTTTATGACGTAAACGCAACGCATTGACAATCACTGACACGGAACTGAGTGCCATGGCAGTACCGGCTATAATCGGGTTAAGCAACAACCCTGTAAGTGGATAAAGAACGCCTGCCGCGACCGGCACGCCCAGTGCATTATAAAAAAAGGCAAAAAAGAGGTTTTGATGAATATTTTGTACCGTATGCACCGATAATTCGTAGGCTTCTAAAAGTTTGCTTAAATCACCTGATAATAAGGTCATGCCAGCGCTTTCAATCGCCACATCACTACCGGTTCCCATCGCAATGCCAATGTCGGCTTTTGCCAGCGCAATGGCATCATTAACCCCGTCCCCCACCATGGCAACCACATGTCCTTTTTGTTGCAGCTTGCGAATTACGTTGCTCTTTTCATCGGGCAGCACCTCAGCAATGACTTCTTGAATACCAACTTGTTGGGCTACCGCTTTAGCTGTCATGGCATTATCACCGGTGAGCATGATGACTTGAATGCCCTTTTTTATTAAGGAGGCGACCGCATGTTGGCTCGACTCTTTAATAGGGTCGGCTACCATAAAGACACCGGCTAATTGTTTATTGACCGTCATATAAATCACAGTAGCTCCCTCTTTTTGTGCTGTTAATGCCGCATCAGGAATCTCATCACCAGGAACAGACAACCAATGGGCATTGCCAATGGCAATAATCGCATCATTGATTTTGGCTTGAGCGCCTTTACCTCTGACTGCAATAAAATCTGTGGCCTCTTCCAAATTAATTTGGCGTTTTAGCGCTTCATCACGTAAGGCTTTAGCCAGTGGATGTTCACTATGACGCTCAAGGGATGCCGCAAGACGCAGCAGTTCATCTTCTTGCCAATTCATACTTGGGATAATTTGGGTTAACGCTGGATGGCCTTGAGTCAATGTTCCTGTTTTATCCACAACAAGTGTGTCGACTTTTCGTAATAGCTCTAAAGAAGCTGCGTTTTTAATCAAGATACCACGTCGTGCGCCTTCACCAATCCCCACCATGATTGACATAGGCGTTGCAAGCCCCAAAGCACAAGGGCAGGCAATAATCAGTACGGAAATAGCAGCAATTAGTCCATAACTTAAAGAAGGCTCAGGCCCTATTAAAAACCAGACGAGAAACGAAAGCCCTGCAATCCCTAAAACCAATGGCACAAACCAGGCTGAAACAGCATCAGCCAACCGTTGAATAGGAGCTTGAGTGCGTTGCGCTTCGCTGACTTGGGTAATAATACGAGCAAGTAACGTATCTTTGCCCACCTGGGCGGCTTTTATAATGAAGCTTCCTTGTTGATTGAGGGTCCCGCCAATGACGTGATTGCCTATTTCTTTTGCAACAGGCATAGGCTCACCGGTTAGCATGGACTCATCGACATCGCTTTGACCCTGAATCAACTCCCCATCAACCGGGATTTTTTCGCCCGGACGCACTAGTAATCTGTCCCCTACGCGCACCTCATCAAGCGTAATATCCTCATCTTTATCATGATCATTTAATCGATGAGCGACTGTAGGATTTAAATGAAGCAACGCGCGAATAGCATCTCCTGTGCGTTCTCGCGCCTTCAACTCCAATACTTGACCTAAAAGCACCAGAGTCGTAATGACTGCTGCCGCTTCGAAATATACCGGAATCATCCCATTTTCTTGCAAATGAAGGGGAAACCATTGGGGGAAAATAACTACTACTAAACTATACCCCCAGGCAATTCCCGTACCTAAGGCAATTAGAGTAAACATATTCAATCGTTGTGATCGAAGCGATTGCCAACCTCTAACGAAGAATGGCCAGCCGCAACCCCAAACCACCACGGTGGCAAGCATTGCTTGAAGCCATAAGGATAAAGGCACTGGAATCGATGCGCTCAACCAGCGTTCACCCATCGCTAAAATCACAATGGGAATACTGGCGACAAATGCCACAATGAAGCGCCAAAACATGTCCTGATATTCAGGATTTTTTTGCTCTGTTAAACTCACTTGTTCAGGTTCAAGCGCCATGCCGCAAATGGGACAAGTTCCGGGTTTGTCTTGACGGATTTGCGGATGCATTGGGCAGGTATACATTGTAGTTCCTGTCTCTTTATCAACACTGGACGCAGGAGGGTTTTTATGTTGATGAGCGCAACAACTGTGCTCCTCTTTGGTGTGCTCAGTTTTGTGGTTATGTGTACTCATCATTCACCTCAATCGTATTTTTTAAGCAAGCCCATTATTTCATCCATTTTTTCCTGACGCGATTCCTGACTGCCATGGCAAGCAACCTCATTAAGACAATTTAAAACATGGCGCTCAAGCACGCCGAGCTCAATTGTTTTTACAGCATTTCGAACAGCACGCAATTGCGACAAAATATCCACACAATAACGCTGCTCTTCAATCATCCGCTTAATACCTTCAAGCTGACCTATAGCTCGATTAAGTCGGGATAATTCACTATGATGTTCAGGAAGTTTGGGCATGACATGTTCTCCAACATACCCTTATAGGTATATACCTATAAGGGTATGTTGTCAATCAACCCATTAAAACTCAATGAGATACATTTCTAAAAAGATGACAACTAAGGATTGATAATCGTAAATATTCTAATGTTAGTTTTTGGAGTGATTAGCGGCAGATAACGCATGGCTGTACAGACAAACAGAATTTTTGCTCTTCTTTTGCTTCGCCGCATAACAGGCAATATCGGCTTTTTTTATGACTTCATTGATGGAAGACGAGTGCTTATTCAACACTGCAATACCTATAGAACAACCAGTCAATTGCACGTTATCTTGGCTCAATTGCCTGGCTCTTCGGACAATATCCGAAGCAATTTTTTGAGCATCCTCAATCGCAATATGCTCCATTAGTACAATAAATTCATCCCCACCATAGCGGCAGACTAAATCTTCTTTTCGTAAACGCCGTTTTAGGAGTTGAGTGAATTGCTGTAATGCTTTATCCCCTATGTCATGACCATGATTATCATTAATAGCTTTAAAACCATCCATATCAATAAAGAGTATCACCAACATCCCCTCATCCAGTTTAATTTTCTGAAAACGGTGATTCAAAACCTCTAATAAATAATCTCGAGTTAAACACTCAGTCAAACTATCGAGTGTACTGCGCTGTTTTAATAATTCATACCGCAGGGTGATGTCATCCATTAACTCCATTTTATTCATGGTGTTCGTCATTAAATTGCAGGATAAATACACATAAACGCCTCCAAGAAGAAAGAGTGTGGCATACCAATAATTAAGACAATGGGGATCGTAATAAATGCCATAGACGATACAGCCGGCATAACTTAAAATAAAAAAAGCAATAAGTAACAGATAAGAAATCCATTGCACACGATAATAAAGGGTTTGTCGCAGTAATCTAAAAATTAAAAATGCGCCTGAACCAAGAAACCCAATGCCTAAAATAATCATACTGACCGGTATCAATAGCATCTTATCAACTTAAATGTTTCTCTACTGAAAGCATAGTAGTAAGTCCTTATTTTTGCATTGCTCTTCAAATGAGGGGATGCATTGAGCCAAGAATGGGTGCTTATTAACTAAACCATTGACTCAGTCACAGGCCATAGATATTCTTAAATTATTCATTCCACCAGTTGTCTATCGTACACAGTGACGAAGCATTGAAAAATTACCTGACTCATGAGATGTTAAAAGAATTGTTAACCTTAATGACTCAGGAACTTCCCATTTGATTTGGAATGCATGAAAAAAGCCTTGAGGCTTTTGATTATCCACTGATTGAAAAACAGCTCAGGATTATTTGATGTACTTTTATAATCAGGAAGTAAGTACTATAGAAGAAACCATCACCTATATTGAGGGCTGGCTGCAAAGGGATACACCATGAATAAAAAATTGTTTTATACACTGGAGCGCGAGTGTTTAATTTATTTATCCAGAAAAGAGGTGACCCAAGAACTGCTTCGCCCGCTAATTAACGAATTTCTTTCCACACAACCAGAGCATCTACTGTTAATCCTGGCCAAAGAAGAGCAAACGACTGATGCAGTCAGTGATGTAATCGCCCATCAATTCACCGATGCCCATGATATTTTAATTCATCGAGTGATACACCACCTTAACGACCTGCTTTATGAAACCATCAAGCCTTATTATTTCCAGAATAAATGCTAATAAAAATCCACTCATCTCCTGATAACAAAAGCCATCAGGAATCAGTTTATGTCTTCCCCTTCTCTTTCTTTAATTGTTCCTGTTTTCTTAAATAAATTTCCTGCCTGTTAATGCTCACCTGTTTAGGCGCATCAATTCCCAATTTAAAATTTCCAGGTTCATGAGTTTTAAAAGGGGTAATCACCACCTTTTGATTGTTCTCTAACGTAATAATTAACTCAGATTCAAAAGCTACTGTTCTTATTTCCATATTGGTTTACTCGTTTTAGTTCAAAATAATTGCAAAAAAACACCGGTTATACTACAGCAACCATCTGTGTCCTATGGGTAGAAGCAGGAAAAAATGGAGGTTCTTTTTTAATTGCATAAAACCCATTAAGGCTTGGCTTAACCTCATTACTGAACTCCTGCACCTCATTGGATTGTTCTGCATCCAGTTGCTCCAGACGAATAATCTGTTGTTCCTGCCTGTCTAACAATGTGCGATACCTTTGATTGCTTTGTTCTAATTGTTTCGTAACCACTGCGAGTTTGCGTTCGGCCTCACATATTCGTTCCGCAACTTGATCAAAACTTTTTTCTTTATTGGTAAGAAACTCATTGAGTCTTAATTGAAATGAAGTTCTTTGTTCTTCATCTGCAATGACCGTTTTTGATAAGGCCTCCACGGTACTTCTCAGAACGAGGGTAATCGATTGTGCCTGGTCAACCTCTTTACCCATTTTTAGTTTAATGTCTTCAAGTTCTTTAATTTTATCAGATAGCTGATTCTGATTGTCTTTATACGCCAGAACAACCTGCTCTAATTCCTTTTGAGTGTTTTCTAAAACTTGAGACTGTTCCTCAATAGAGCCTTTAAGCGTTTTGGCAGTCAATTCGAGTTCAATCTGAGTTGCACGCAGTGCCTTTTCGGTATCATTCAATTCACTGATTTGTGACTTTAATGTCTTAATTTGCTCACAAAATTGTTGAACACTCTCGGTTAGACGTTCATTTTCTTTCTGAAATGCATCAATTTCAATAGCCAGTTGTTCGCGCAAGAGGTCTAAAATTGAAATAACCGTATCCAGAAGCTCAACAAGACTTGAAATTCCTGCATTTAATTGTTCGCTATTGTCTGTATTTTGACTCTGATGATTATCAAGAAGGAAACTGCTTGCTGTATAAACAATTGCTGTAACAATACTGAGTGTAATGAGGGCTGCAAGATTTGCCATGAGCCCAGTCAACAAAAGAGGTACGGTAAGCACTGCACCTGCGGTAATTTTTTGCCATAAAGGGATTTTATTCCACAAATTGGCAGCCCTCGATAATAGACTTGGATTTTGGTTCATCGCTTGAATCAATTGATTCAGATCTACCTTGATTTTCTGTATTTTATTTTGAGTCGTTACAATCTTCTCAAAACGTTCTTTATCTTTTTTTGTTTTCTGAGCGCGAGTGTCCTGCTCCATGTCTTCTGATTGATGGATATCAGAAGCCAACTCAAGTTCCACTTTTTGATACGACATGATTCTTCCTTACAACGAATGGGTCATCCATTTTTTTTAAATCGAAATGGTGTCACCTGATTATCAGAGTAAGATTACGATAAGCAGGGTAACGGATAACCTCTTAATTATTGAGTTAATTACCAGTACCTTTTTTACGTATTGGATTGAGGTGTATCTGCGGTTTTTGAAGCAGCGTATAAAAACCGTGAAAATAAGGTCTTAAGGTTGCTTATTGAGGGGGAAAATTGATTTTTAATATTCAGAATGTTACTCATTACCACGTTTCCTTAATTTGGTTTGAAACAACAATCAACCGAGTGCTTTTCCTTCGAACGGTTAAATCTTGGTCATTCTATCGAATAAATTGTGTTCAGTCATTCTTTTTTTAGTGACCCACTTTTATTGATGATATTACAGGCTTTAGGTTATCTAAATGGATGTTTTTTTGGATCCCACCAACCACCAAGCGGTTCGTTTTCATCAAAATACTCATGCACTTTTTTAAAGGAATATTGAGACAATTGTTCATATTCTGATTGGGGTAACAACATATAGTCTTCTTCATCATCAATAATAGAGTTCAGCATCACTCCGACCAGGTGGCATCCATGCCATTTTGCACGGGTAGTTCGATTTTTTCTTTTGGTGTTTTTATGACACCGTGCGGCAAAGGACTTCACTTCATCGTTCAAGAAGGCATCAAGGTAATGGAAGGTTTTGTAAGCCAGCTGAACATGGTTTGGGTGACCTGCAAACACGGTAGGTTGTCTATTTCCTGCGGTAATGGAGGCCGTGGTACAGCCAAAGATGTATCCTAAAAGAAAAATCAGTTCATCCTCGTAATCATCCATGGTGAGATTACCTACGTTAAACCCCTTACTGATCTCAAAGAGTTCAGGATTAAACTTTTGAGAAAAGAGTTTTTGATTTAAGAGTTCATGACGGATTGAAAGCAGATGTGGTCCAATCTGGTGGCAATTGTCTTCGGTTAGGTAATAATTAATCGTTTTATTAAAGGTGTCCAGTAATTTTTCGTCTGGTTTTTTAATAGTAAGACGCTCAATATATTTGCGGTATTTTTTATAGGACTCATTGGTTCTAAAATCATAGCCCTCGGGTTTACGTGGCCATTCGCGTACTTCTTCAAAATCAAAGAAATCAAACTCAGTGTCTGACTCTTCCTCGTCTGATGACTTATCAAGTTCATCACCAAACAAGGAAATGACATTGGTGTTGCCAAGAGCTACTGATGTTATCACTGGGATTGACAAACCAGTTGGTTTTGGATTGATGTTACTAGGTTTTAATGTGTCCGTGTTTATCGATGGTCTAATTGATTCAGTATTTTTGTCTCGCAGTACGGTACAGCCATCCACTATCGCCTGTGAGAGACTGATATTTTTTTGATGTGCGAGGTCTTTTAAAGCGTTATACGCTTCATCACTGATGGTGATAGTACGCAGAGTTTTCTCGACCAGATATTTTTTTTGATTCAGAGCACGATAACAGCGACTAAAAGCTTGAGGATCTACGAATTCATCAAGCCATAATTGAAACAAGCGTACTGTTTCTTCATCATGCGCCGTGTTTTTGAATTCAGCAAAGGCTTGGATTGCTTTTATTTTCACCGAATTGTTCGTCTCTTCAGTCATAAATCGATTATTTTGAATGGCACGTTCAAAATAGTGATAACAAGATACATAGTCATCCAGGGATACTTTGCGTTTTTTATTGGCCATAGTTTATAAAGTTCTATAGTAATTATTGAAGGCAGTTTATTGATAACCATTGAATTTATCAATAGTTGATACATTAGATATGTTTAATTTGGGTTTTACACCTGTTTGTATTTACCATCTGTTGATACATTGATTATATCAATTAGCCCCCCGGCCGGGATCTTGGTAAAAAAGGGTCATGTTTAACTTTTAATCTTAAAAATAGCGTTCGAATGAAATAGTTAATTACTATTTCATTTAACTATTACTCTCATTGAGTACACTTTCTCCTTGTTCTTAAGTCCTTATCGGTATTGCCTTAAGTCAATCTATTCACATGGTTATCCCCTAAAAATGTGGATAAAGGTATGTTCGAATTTTACCCACCTGCCTTTGATTTTGGAGCTTAGGAGCATTTAATAGTTATGAGCGAAGCGAATTCATTTAAAGCAGTTTAAAAGAAAGATTTAGATTTGTGCCTCGTCATTCATCGCTCAGTCGCAAAAATAAAAATAACGGAGTATTTTATTAAGAACAATGAGGAACGGAGCGAGCTTGCGAGTGAGTAGTCATTGTTCTTAATAAAATGCGGAGTTATCTTTTATTGCGATTGAGTGATGAGTGATGAGGCAATCGATCTTTAATTATTGCTTTGTTTGTTTTTTTATTTGATTATTGGCCATAGGCCAATTCCTTTTAATAAGATGAAATGATTGATGAGCGTAGCGAATTCCTTATTATTAATTATCCACAGAATCTTCTTGTGGATAATATTCAAGAAGGTTTAAACGGGACTATAAGTAAGAGCGGACACTTAAAAGCTATTCTATAAGACACTTAAATGTCATTATGACAAAATATATACAGTGGATTTTATTAACCATGGTAGTTTATTCCATGTAATTCACATGTTTTTCAGGTAATGAATGCTCTTTTCCTACTCTAATTATAGATAATGATAAAAATCAGAGTTTGTGAGGTATTTTAGTGGTGTTGGGGGTATAGAGGGGTATCTCTAAAATAACAAGGGTAAGGGTGTTGAAGTAAGTTGCAGCGCCCTACTCCCGCAATTTGTGGCGGCGCTCAAGGGATTCTCTTCGTCTGCGTTCTTTTTCGCGCAACCGCTCTTCAGTGTTTTGCTCTCCCTTAAGCATGCCCTTCATCGCATCAAGATGGGTTTTAGCATTCCCTTGGGGAGCTATAAAATCAAGAATATTACGTGCGGCAGCCTGAGACTCCTGAGCATTGGCAATAAAAGTGCTTCGCTTCTTATTAAGCCGTTTACGCGCAAGAGCGCGTTGTGCAGACAGAGCCTGCAGATTAATGTTGCATGCTTTAAAAAAGGCGGGCGTTAGGCATTTTACCGCAGCAAGACCAATAAAACGCTCTTTGCCTTCCTCTAGTTTGACATCAAAACGCTCGATCATTTTTAAATAGCCTGCACGCACCAGTAATTTAATAGCGCGTTGTGCTCGCTTTAAACCAATTCCTGCCTTATCAGCAAGAAATTCGATGGTAAGGGAGCGAAATCCTTCACTTGCATGAGGTACACCCACTCTAAGGCTTGCCAGTTCTGTGTAATGTAATAAGACCTGAGCTATACTTGCCAAAGCTTCACGCGCCTCAGAGCGCTGCTGGCGCGTTGAGTTGCGGCGCATACGGATTTCTTTAAAATAGGAGGTGGGTAGCCCATAGTAACGCCGCCAGGCATCAATCGCCCAAGTAATTATTTTGGGGCGATCCTTATGTTCCTGTGG
This sequence comes from Legionella sp. PC1000, assembly GCF_014109805.1. GTDB lineage: Bacteria > Pseudomonadota > Gammaproteobacteria > Legionellales > Legionellaceae > Legionella > Legionella resiliens. The sequence goes on along the minus strand of NZ_CP059401.1, from coordinate 53,310 downwards.
CTTTTGAAAAAAACGCGGGGACTCAGGATCATGGCCGCACCAGTTACCCTGACGCACCACCCCTGCCCTTCTAGAGCTGTAGTTTGTGTCTGTTGATTTCTTAATGAAATCAATGCAATCCATCACTAACGCACTTTCTTGCATGCGTGTAATATCCTTAGCGGTAGCTAATTGTTGACTAATCAATTACTTAACGCTAAGATATATTTGTTCAGGTTATACTTTAGCGTTAACCGGAAAGCCCGCTCCAACGGGCTTTTTTTTTATTCTATTTTTACAATAATATTCTTCGCTTAATTATTTATTATCCGATGAAATCATATGCAAATGAACAAGTCAATTGGTTTGCATTGGCGCTTAAAAAGCATAATGATATCAAATAGCTATCATTATGCTTTCAGTATTAAAGCAATTTGATTGCATAAAATTTATTTTTTGATTGCATAATGATTGCAATTTACTAATATAAAAATTATTCTTCTTTCAACTCTCTTAATTTTTTCCTAATGGCTGGCCTTAACAATTCAAGACAAACGGCATTCATAGAAAGTCCTGTCATATTCATAATTTCTTGAATATCATTCCAATAACTTTCAGGCGCTCTCAAGTACAAGGTTTTAGTTGGCTCTTTTCCTGATCTTTTTATTTCACTTTCTTGAGATTGTCCTTTATCAAAACTTAAAAACTCTCGCTCCTTCCTTTCTTTTTCTTCCTGAGACAAAGGGGGTCTTTTAAAAGTGGGCTTATTAGACATTAAAAATCTCCTCGTAAAGAGATAAAATTTCACTTGACGCCTTCTTGTCTTCAGGCAATAACTCTTTAACGCTTTTTCCGGTGATGGCAGCTTTTCTAAATGCTATTCGTTCTGTTATGGTAGTATTAAGTAAAGTTAGCTCCTCAAAGTCATCCAGAAATCCTTCTGCTTCCTCACCCTCTTTAACTGAGGGATTTGACGATGCCTGGTTTATCATTACAAATGCTTTCAATCCTTCGTTAATTGCTCTTGCATCATTCACATGAGTATTAATTTTGGCTAAAGTCCATAAATCGAATTGTGATGCCCTCAAGGGAAATACAGCTTTATCTGCAACTAACAACGAGGTTCTCAGTTCCACTGAATCTCGTCCGCCAGCATCAATAATGATATCGTCAAATTTACTCTTCAAGGCTAGAATTTCTTTTTTAACATTGTCAAATTTTTGAATAGTAGTAACTCTAGGTGATGTATTATGTTCATCTCTAGTTAAACTCCAAAAACTAGCCGTTTTTTGAGGATCTGTATCAACAAGCAACACATCACGACCATCTAATGCCCGAAGAGCCGCAAGATTAGTAGATATGGTTGTTTTTCCGGTTCCACCCTTTTCCCCGCCTATTAGCAGAATCATTTGTCACTCCTTATTTTAAATTTGAAGAATCATTTAATGAATCATAACGATATCATATAGCAATCAATTTGATTGCGCAATGATTGCATAATAGTTATCTGATATAAGATGAGGGACTATTATTGACGCGCCCAAAAATCAGCCAATAAAATACAGGATAGATATATTTTTTTCATTATATAAGCGAATGAATAAAGCAATCAAATTGCAATATTAATGCAATCAAATTGCAACCTTATAATAACAAAGATTAGCCACATGATTATGAATACAACTTCTACCCGTTTATCTAGAAAAAAGAATAAACACCTTTTATCCTACTAGAAGTCTCGTAAAAAATTCATTGCAGTGAATAAAACAAAGTGGAGCACATAAAACACGATCATAGTCATGGCAATACGCATGCATTTCGAATGCTTTTTGATATCAATGTGATTGCATAATCATATCAAATCAGTTGCGCATCATGGACTACGCAACACCAAATATCATTTTTAGATTTCTCAATAGTGCATTAGTATTAGTATTGTTCTGATTAAGAGGCAAATCTATTTCATCACACCATACTTACCAGAACAAAAAATCTCTGATTATTTAATAAAATAGAAATATATAAATTTCATTCCTACAACAACTAAGAAATGCTTGCAAAATACAGTGAATAACAATCATTATGAAATCAAATTGATTGCATAATGATTTCACCTGGGTTATCCAATAGAAAACTGAAATCTCTTACTAAAATATTCATGAGATTAAATATTAATTAATATGAATATACTAACTTGGAAGCATAGAAGGCCAAAGAATAGTTATAGTACAAATCGCAATTGCAACGCATATTTGCTAAAATCATAACCCCAATGATTTATTAATGGACCGCAGTGAAATTGATTTCGAAGCAAATTAAATCTACGACTAAAGAGTTTTTAGGTAATTACGTTTCTATTCCATTATTGGCGTGGTTAATTTTACCTCTGATATTGATGGATACATTTGTCTCTTCCTTATGCTTAAATATATCCGTATATTTTACAAAAGTTCGACATTTCGAACCTTTTTTAATTGGCGAAACTGTATCCCTATATTATGTGGGCAGCTTTATAGGATCATTAATTGGTGGGTCTTTAACTTTAAAATACTCATCATTAAAAATCGCCAGCATAAGCAGCATATTCCTTGGAATTGGGTTTTTATCGCTATTAAATACGCGCGATGTTTTTGAATTAAAAATTATGATGCTATGCATTGGACTATTAACCAACTTATTGTCTACTAGTAATTTATCCAGTTTTATTAGAACCGCAAAAAATGATCCCGGCATGAAATTAAAACTGATAAATTTGGAGCTGGCAATATTTAATTTAAGTTTTTCTATAAGCGCTTACGTACTAATTAGCCTTGGTGTAGAGCAAATTGACTATATTTTAATATTCACAAGCATCTGCCTATGCGTTTTGGGTATATTTGCATATTGTATAAAACACATTGACATATTCTCACCACCTCAGACTCTTAATAAGAGTGGATTATGTAAGCCTAAAAACTACAAAATATTATTAGGCATATTATTCTCCGTAATTCTTGTAGGTTTAATTTTCTCAATGATAAAAGTTATTTATGCACCAACAATAGAACAGAGGTTTGGAGATAATGGGGTATCAGTTTTAGTTGCATCGATTAATCCTTGGATAATTTTTTTATTGCAGCCATTTTTAGTTAATCGATTAAAAAATAAAGATAATATTATAGTTATGGGATTTGGAGCATTTATTATAGGTACAGGATATTTATTTTTTGGACTTTCTTCATCTTTTTGGATGACAGTATTTTCATTGATTTTTTTGACCTTGGGAGAAATGCTATACTCACCAATATCTAAAAGCATTATTATTTCTCTATTCGATCACGGTAGGGAAGGTTTTGCTTTAGGATTATGGCGAGCAGTATTTCTTGGAAGTGGTTTTATGGGTCCTATTTTTTCTGGCTGGGCAGCCCAAAAATATGGGAATATGATGGTATGGGAGTTCTGTGGTATTTTGGGTTTATCCGGCCTTCTGTTATGTTTGATAATAAGCCAAAGCTATAGATACACAGTTGAAGTAAACCGGTTTAACAGTGCTACACCAAATTAGCTATGACAAATAAGACAGTGGAGGAAAAATGTCTCTAATATATATGTTAGAAAAAATGGCATATGAGCCATTGAGTGATGCCAATCAAATTTTAAATAAATTAAACCAAAAGAACTTAAATAATAATTCAATAAGAGAACAGTTAATTAAAGAATTAGCCATCGATAATTCAAATATTCGGTATGACTTATTTGCATGTGAAACACATGTAGTTTCAGTTAACTAGGTAGAAGATTGCATTGAAAAAATTAATAATTGCAGGAACGGGCATTAAATTTCTTTCACATTTAACTATTGAAGTGAAATCTGCAATTGAAACGAGCTGCTGTGTTGTTTTTCTATTAAATGAGCCAGCAATGAAGAATTGGGTGGTAAAAAATGCAAGAAAATATATATCACTAGATGATATATATTTCTCTTCAAAACAAAGATCTGAGTCTTATGATAAGATAGCAAACGAGCTTCTCAGTAGCATACAAAAAAATGATAACGTCTGCTTTTTAATTTATGGACACCCCACTTTTTTTTCTTCTGTTGTTGATAAAATAAAAAAAAGAATTTCATCTGAAGATATAATAATTCAAGTAATGCCTGGTATATCAGCGATGGACTGCCTTTTCGCAGATCTTAAAATTGATCCAGGTAGTATGGGCTTACAATCATACGATGCTACGGAATTCTTATTATATGACGAAAAATTTTCCACAACTTCTCATTTAGTATTATGGCAAATAGCCATCATAGGGGAGATAGGAGTCGTAAAGAATAGCAAAATTAATTTAGATAGGCAGAAAAAAGCTATAACTATTTTAATTACAAAATTATTAATACATTATCCTGCAGATCATATTGTAAAACTCTATGTCGCATCCCAATATCCAAGTATAGATTTTGAATTAGTTTCTATAGAGTTGCAAAAATTAAATGAAATAAATATATCGAGATTAGCAACCCTATACATTCCTCCATCAAAAGAGAAAACCATTAATCTCGATGTAATCAATGAATTAAAATTAATTTTTTAAACTAGTTTGTTGCTATTTGTATACAACCCCTTAAAAACTTTCCTTCATGACAAAATTTCTTATTTGATTCACTAAAACTATAAGCAAAACGAGGATCAATTTCTTGCAAAGTTTCAGAGCCATTAATTTTATCATTCCCACAAGGCACGTTATGAAAAAATGTAAAGTTTATTCTTTGTGCTAACTCACTAAAAACAGTTTTATTAAGCATACTCGAATCATATCTCATTGATTCTAAAAATGAAGGGAGAATATAGTCTATAGCTTTAATTTCATCATTAGCGCTAACTCTATTATTTCGTTTTATTGAAAAACTAGGCATTGTTGGATGTTGTAAAGAGTAATATATGGGATTTTTATCTGTTTCAAATTTAAATATATGAGGCACCATGACAGTAGGGTGGTGTTCAATGTCATAATAATGACAAAAAGCATGTTGTATATTATGAAGAGGGAGTAAATGTTCATCTGTTGCAGGAATATAACCCGGCATTTCTCCTAAAGCGATTTTTATCAAATGTATTGCAGTATTAGTGATATAAGGATTAGTAATCTTAAGGTTATGGTTACGTTGTACATAAGAATAAAATATTTCGTAAAATATATTATTTGAGTCATATTGATGAAGTATTCGATCACTCTCTGATATATAGGCCTTAAGATCTCTCCACTCCGAGTCTTGTGCAAGAGACTGTATCCATTTTTCCGAAAAATATAACAAACAAACCTTCCAATTTGATTCTATTGTTTCAGATAGAGCAATTTTTTTAAAAACATTCCAATGGTCAGAAATTTTTTTAGGTGATACTATTTTCGATTTTAAGCTATTACTAAGCTTAATAATATTATTATGGCTATTAATGCTTGGAAGCAAAAAGCTAGTTCGAGATCCAGCAGATGCTTTCAATACACCATTCGGAGAGTAATTTCTAGATAGTTTTTTGTTTAAAATAATTGATTTATTAAAGATCCGGCCTGGTCCTGCAACATCATATGGTATAACCTCACCGTCTATCTCAATAAAATACTCAATTTCATTTTCCAAAATCATCCCTAATGGAGAGGTACTCATTCCATAACCTAATTCATTTTTAATTTCTATTGGAAGAGACTCATCAGACAACTTAAGAAATCCCCCATCTGGAGACGGTAGATAGGAGCTTTCTGTATCCCCTTTAACATACCGTATGGTAGATATAGGAGATACACAGGGTAATCTGATCCTGGAGACAGCTTATTTACTAAAGCTGCAAATTCAGCATCAGCTTTGTTAACTTTTTCGGATATTTTTTGCCATGTTGTTCTAACAACACCCAGATTATTATCTTCCTGTGAAAACATTTACACATCCTGGCCAATATAAAACCCCGAACTAAAAACCATTTTTAAAAGCGTTTTTAATATTGTTTATTATAACACCAAACCATGTTGGAATTGATATTAATTAATTTTATGTAAGATTATTTGTAAATTAGTAATGGAGAATAAGGACATGAATACTTTTTTTGATAGTTCAAATTTATTTATAAATTATGTTTTGGAGAATACTAGCCACAATATTTCTTCATTATCTGAAATTCTTGCAATACCAATTAAGCGCCTTTCATCCTTAGATAAACTAACAAAGTATGATCAAATTAAAATCGATAGTCTAAAAAAATTGTTAGAAAAAAATTGTTAAATGATTTTGCATTACGCCCAAAATGGTGAATTGCATGGCAGAGGAGGTTGTTATCTCCGGCCACTCTTTATTTAGGGGACAGAACTTAATTATTTGATTATCCATCAAGGAATTATCAATATACATTTTTCTAAATAATATAGTATTAGAGGTATTTATTTTAAATAACACATAATCCCCATGTATTGGAGAAATATTTTTTTCTAAAATAACGATGTCATTTTTCTTATATAAATCACTCATACTACTGTCATGGAGTGAAAATGCGAAAATTTCGGGTGATAATATATTCTCTAAATGATGGGGAATCGGAATCCAATTATTTGATACATCTGGAAATCCATTAATTAAATTTCCTATGTCATATAATGGGATTTTATAGAAATAATCTTTTCAATTGAGCGGAATTTCTGAATCAGGGAATCGTCAAAATCCATGCATAATAAATAAGCTGCGGGTACTCTGAGGGCATCTTCTAATATTTTAGCCTCATCCAATCCAGGGGTTCTTCTTCCATTCTCCCAATTACTAATTCTCGACTTATTAAAACCGGTTAACTTAGATAAATCTACCGCTGACATCTTATTTTTTTTCTTGCTTCTTGAATACGTAATCCAATTTCTTGCTTGATATTCATAATTAATACTTGAGATAAGTTTTCATTGCGTGTACTATAGTACACATAAAGAAACATATATATAACGATATGTTGTTTACTTTACATGAATATGACTGGGTTTTAAATAAAAATTTAACATTTTATGGTCTTATTTAAAGGGAAGATAAAGCAAAGGAAGTATTAGGAATGAAATTAACGATAGACGTGTTAGTAAAATTTAATGCAGCAAGAAAAGAAATAGACGCTAAATTTTCAGGTCTACTGCATGTGCACACAACCTTAATAAAATCTCTTATAACACTAGCAAATCCGCTAACAGGAATAGTTACTGATATCACTTACCGTGACATCTCCGAATTACTAACTATTAACAAAGCTCCAGGAAGAACTGAATCAGGAACTCCTCAAAAAGAAACAATTCGAAGTTATTTGCGATCCATTGAAAAACAATGTCCCGAAGATTTTAAAGTTATTAGTGAGGGCCAAAAACTACAATTTCAGTTCCCAAAATTACCAGAGATTTATGCCGGTTTTCTTGAAAAATCAGAAGTGTACACAGAGCGCAGGGATGAACAATCCATATCTAAGCCCATTGAAAATCCTAAGAAAAATGATGAATTAAAATCGCTTGAGAACACACAGGAATACACGGAGCTGTACACAGATGACTCCGCAGTAAAGAATAATAATATATTTAATATAACTAACTCAAACAAACAAACTCAAACTGCGGGCAATGATTTTTCTTGCAGCAAAAAACAAATTAGCGACGACTTTTACCCAAACACAAAAACCATCGAACTGGCTTTGTCCATGGGACTCACCAAGGTGACGGATTTCACGGAAATTCAGGCGTTCATCAAACACAACAAAAAACTAAACACCCAATGGGCTGATTTTAATCCAGTATTCATTACCTGGCTGGAACGAGATGCCCAATACATGCAAAAACAACAACAAAAGGCACAAGGACAATTAAGGAGTAATCACAATGAGCGTGGTACCAATCAAAGCAGTCTTAACCCAGCAGCACTTGAACGAGTCAGCCAGCAGCATGGCATTTCAATCGAATCACTCTGGGGCACCTCAGGCAGTGAACTCAACTCCCGTGCATTTATCGCAGGAACACTTGTCCAGCCTATGGATGAAACTGACAGCAATCTACGGACAGCTTTTTATTAGTAAGCATGGGGTTAAGGATACGGGCGTTTGGTTTGCTGCACTTAAAGATTTAACACCTCGTGCATTAGACAGTGGCGTGGAGCGATTAATGACATTGAGTAAAGGCGATAAGTTTTGTGAGTTTCCACCAAATTGCCTGCAATTTCGCGCGTTATGCCTTGGTTTTTATAGTGAGTTGCGTATGCCGAAGCCCTCTGAGGCTCATAGAGAAGTTTTAAATCGTGCCTACACTACCAACCCACAATGGAGTCATATAGTTGTTAAATATACTGCCAAAAAATTGGGTTATAAATTTTTAGAAATAATAAATGAAGGGGAGTCCTTTGCCGTGTTTAAGGAAGCCTATGAGCAAGTTTGCCACTTAGTTCGCCAAGGGCATAGTGTTCCTGAAATTAAAGAAGGGGTAATGCTTCCTAAACCTCAATCAAAAGACGTTGCAACAAAACACTTAAACTTAATGCGCCAACGACTAGGAATTGCATCATGAGACAGATACCAAAATTAAAGCTCTTTTCAAAAGAAGAACTCTATTGCCTTCTAAGCGCCTGCTCTGAATCGTTAACCTTGGCGTATCAAGAAAGTAATGATACTGATTTTTGGCACATTGCAATCCAGCAAGGCTTGCCTGTGAAGCCTTGGGCTTTGAAATTAATTCACAGAAGAAAACACACCAAATCCATTAAAAAACTTAAGGAAAAACCATGCTCATTTTAACGCGCAGAATAGGTGAAACAGTAGTAGTAGGTGATGACGTATTTATTACGATACTCGGAATTAAAGGCAATCAAATTCGCTTAGGCTTTGATGCCCTGACCATATTTCAATTCATCGCCAAGAAATCTATCTAAAGGTTCAGGAAGAAAAAACAATGCGCCTTGATTCAGAGGATACTGTAAATGGCAATGGCGTGCCAATACCACCATTAAAACGAACAGAGTCTCATCAATACACTGCTCATTAAGTGATGTAGCTCTAAATGAAGTGCAAATAACCCTTTGCACTAATTAAGCAAAATTAAATCAAAAATCGGATGTTTATCATCTGATGGGAATTTTTTTGACTTTAAAAAAGGAATTAGGACATGAATGAAGGAGTTCAAAGATGAACAATGATGAAGAACAGTCAACGGTAAAAACCCGTGCTAAAGAAAAATTGCGCCGTGATTTAGGGTCTGTCATTGAGAACGCTTTAGCCGATCCTAAAACAGTGGAGATCATGCTCAATGCGGATGGGCGTCTTTGGCAGGAACGGCTGGGCGAAAAAATGCAATGCATTGGAACCATGTCAGCAAGTCGTGCTGAATCGGTTATTAAAACCATTGCGGGTTTTCATGGCAAAGAAATTACCCGCTTCAAACCAACCCTAGAAGGGGAGTTGCCACTGGATGGCTCACGCTTTGCAGGCCAGCTTCCTCCTGTTGTTCATGCGCCAACCTTTGCCATTCGTAAAAAAAGCTCTATCCATCTTTTCGCTGGATGAATACGTTTTGTCTGGTGTGATGTCAAAAGAGCACTGTGAGGCTATTAAAAAAGCCATTGCAACCCATCGAAACATCCTTGTTATTGGTGGCACAGGCTCCGGTAAAACAACTCTGGTCAACGCCATCATCAATGAAATGGTTTTATTCGATCCAACTGAGCGGGTTTTTATTATCGAAGACACGGTGAAATTCAATGTGCCGCTGAAAACTGCGTGCAATACCACACAACCCTTGAAGTCACCATGACCATGCTGCTTAAAACAACCTTAAGAATGCGCCCGGACCGAATTTTAGTAGGAGAAGTTCGAGGCGCTGAAGCCCTGGATTTACTGGATGCCTGGAATACCGGGCATGAAGGAGGGCGGCCACTCTTCACGCCAATAACCCTGCCGCAGGTTTGACGCGCTTAAAATCACTCATTACGCGTAATCCTTCCGCACCTGCAGACATTGAACCGCTCATAGGCGAGGCAGTTCATTTGGTAGTCCATATCGCCCGAACTCAGGATGGTCGTCGCGTGCAAGAACTCTTAGAAGTTTCAAGCTTTAGCGACGGCCACTACATTACCCGAACTTTATAAGGAGAATTATTTAATGAATAAACACGCTCTGTTTTTAAAACCCCAAGTATTCATTGCCTTAGGCTTAATGATGTTGCTCTTACTAGGAACCGAGCCTTCTTTTGCATCAAGCACCAGTGGAGGAGGGTTGCCTTTTGATAGTTGGCTTACAAAATCAGTAATTCCATTACAGGACCTTTTGCCTTCTCCGTTTCTATTATAGGTCTTGTTGCCGCAGGTGCTGCGTTAATTTTTGGTGGCGATATGAATGGCTTCATGCGGTCGTTGATTTTTATCGTGTTGGTCCTTGCTTTCATCATTGCTGCAAAAAACACCCTCTCTGCCATTACAGGAAAAGGGGCGCAAATTGGTTCACATTCGGTTCACAGTATAAGGGTTGCATCATGAGCCTGCGTTCCATTCCCATTCGACGTGCTGGAAATCGTCACAATCTGTTTATGGGTGGCGACCGAGAACTGGTGATGTTCTCGGGCCTACTGGCCGCAATCCTCGTATTTGCTACCCAAGACTGGATTGCGTTGTTTGTGGGTATTGGGCTGTGGTTTTTATCCCTCTGGATGTTAAGACTTATGGCCAAAGCCGACCCACAACTGCGATTTGTTTATTTACGCCAGCGTCGCTATCAACCTTATTACCCAGCACGTTCCACTCCATTTCGGGTGAATACTGGGTCCCAGGAGAGGCAATATAATGATTGAATTTATCCTAGTGTTTATTTCGGTATTGAGTATTGCGCTTATTTGGATTTTATTTGCAACAGTTCGCAAATCCTCTACTGAACTTCGTCTTAAAAAACATCAGCAAAAAGAGGCGGGGCTTTCTGATTTACTCAATTACGCAGCCTTAGTTGATGATGGGGTCATTGTCGGAAAAAACGGGGCATTCATGGCCGCTTGGCTCTACCGTGGTGAGGACAATGCGAGTGCCACCCATCATCAAAGAGAACTGGTTTCTTTTCGCATCAATCAGGCTCTCAGCGCTCTTGGCAGTGGTTGGATGGTTCATGTGGATGCAGTAACGCCGGGCAGCACCTGGCTACAATGAAGGAACCCAATCTCATTTCCCTGATGCACTATCCGCAGCTGTTGATGAAGAGCGACGTCGCCATTTTGAGCGTTTAGGGACGCTTTATGAAGGGTTTTTTATCATTACCGTGACCTGGTTTCCGCCAAAGCTTGCGCAACCGTCAATTTGTGGAGTTGATGTTTGATGACGATGCTGAGAAACCCAACCGCCATGCTCAAACCACCAAACTCATCGAGTCGTTTAAACGAGAGTGCCATAACATAGAATCACGTTTGTTTGGTGCAGTGTCTTTAACCCGATTGGGTAGCGAAAAAGTTCTGCAAGAAGACGGCAGTGAAGTGATGCACGACAATTTCCTGCGTTGGATTCAATTTTGTGTCACAGGCCTTAATCACCCAGTTCTTCTGCCTGGTAACCCAATGTATCTTGATGCGGTGATTGGTGGGCAAGAGCTATGGACCGGTGTCATTCCAAAGATAGGGCGACAATTTATTCAATGCGTTGCCATTGAAGGTTTTCCTTTGGAGTCTCATCCTGGAATTTTAACCACTCTTGCGGAGTTATCGATTGAGTACCGTTGGTCATCACGCTTTATTTTTATGGATAACATGAAGCCGTTGCACACCTTGAGAAGTATCGAAAGAAATGGATGCAAAAAAATACGGGGCTTTTTCGATCAGGTATTTAATACGAATAGGGGGGTCATTGATACAGACGCTATGGACATGGTACAGGATGCTTCAGATGCCATAGCCGAAACCAACAGCGGCATGGTGGCTCAGGGTTATTATACCAGTGTAGTCGTGTTGATGAGTGAGGACAGAGCAAGCCTTGAGCGCGCCGCACGTCACATTGAAAAGCGATCAACGCATTAGGATTTAGCGCCCGCACTGAAACGATTAATACCATGGATGCCTTCATGGGACGTTGCCAGGGCATGGCGTTGAAAACGTCCGAAGACCTTTGTTAAACACTATGAATTTGGCTGATTTACTTCCGACCAGTACCATTTGGACCGGTCAAAATGAAGCACCAAGCCCTTTATTTCCTCCAAGCTCACCCGCTCTTATGCATGGAGTAACCAGTGGTAACTCTCCATTTCGCCTCAATTTGCATGTCCGTGATTGGGTCATTCCATCATGTTTGGACCAACCCGTTCAGGTAAATCAACACATTTAGTCTCATTGCTTTGCAATGGCGCCGTTATTTAGGTTTCGCATCTATGCATTTGATAAGGGAATGTCAATGTTTCCCTGCATGCCTTGGTGCTGGCGGAAATCACTATACGATTGCTGCAAAAAATGAGCGCCTGGCTTTTGCACCGTTACAGTTTTTAGAAACTAAAGCAGATAGAGCCTGGGCTATGGAGTGGATTAATACCATTTTGGCATTAAACGGAGTAACGACAACGCCTGCTCAACGCAATGAAATCGGCTATGCCATCATGAACATGCATCAAAGCCACTCCAAAACCCTATCGGAGTTTTGTCTTACGATTCAAGATGAAATCATTCGAGAAGCACTAAAGCAATACACCATTGATGGATTAATGGGGCATTTGTTGGATGCGGAAAACCGATGGTCTTGGTCTTTCTGATTTATGACCTTTGAGATTGAGGAGTTGATGAATTTAGGCGAAAAATTTGCGCTTCCTGTATTACTTTATTTGTTTCGTCGTATTGAACAGTCTCTGGATGGTCGTCCGACGCTCATTATTCTTGATGAGGCGTGGCTCATGTTAGCTCACCCGGTATTTCGCATAAAATCGCCGAATGGCTCGACAGCAATGGCCAAGAAAAACTGTTGTGTCCTGATGGCCACCCAACATCTGTCCCATGCGGTCAACTCAGGAATTCTTGAAGTGATTGTGGAATCCACCGCATCCAAAATATTTCTACCTAATCCTAATGCACGTGCCAAGAATCTGCTGCAACCTATGCCCAGATGGGACTTAACCCAACTCAAATTGACATTATTGCCAGTGCTGTTCCTAAACGAGATTACTACTACGTCAGTGAAAAAGGCCGTCGTTTTATACAGTCTGGCGCTTGGACCACTGGCACTTTCTTTTGTTGGGGCCACCGATAAGGAGTCCATAGCCATGATTCAACAATTAGAAAAAACACATAAGGCCAATTGGGTGCATGAATGGCTACGCACCAAAGGATTGGCTCTTAACGATTATGGGGTGACTGCATGAATATGCTCAAAAAAATAAGCTTTAATGGATTCAACAAACAGTCTAAAGACTTAATGCAATCGAATGATAATCCCTACTTAAATGCCAGGCGAACCTGGAATGGGCATGTCGCAGGAGTGATGTCTGCCCTTCAAGTATGGCAGGTGGTAGGCATTACTTCACTCATGATTAGCCTTGCATCCGTGGGTGGCTATGATTTACATCGGCAACCAATCAAAATTCATTCCTTTAGTGTTTCAACAAGATTCTTCGGGCAATACCGTTTCAATCACCCGTGCTGACCGTATAACCTGATGCAAAAACCGATGATTACCGCACCACCGTAGCTCAGTTTATTGAACACATTCGCCTGGTCACTGCAGATGCGGATTTACAACGAAAAGCGGTGTTGCAAACGTATGCTTTTTTAAATGCACAAGACCCCTGCAACGTTAAAAGCCAATGAATACTTAAACGCCAACAAAGAGGTGAATCCTTTTAATCGTGCAGCAATGAAACCGTCAGTATTGAGATCCGCTCTGTATTACAGCAATCAAAAGAATCATGGCAAGTCGATTGGTTAGAAACAGTAAGAAGTCGTGATGGCTCACAAAAGACAAAACCTACTTTAATGCGGGCAATCGTCTCTATTTATCAAAACGAACCCACCAGCCAACCACGGACATTGAGGCGCTGCGTAACCCGCATTTTCTCTATATTCGTGATTTTAAATGGTCTAAACAAATTTAACTTAAGGTGATCTCATGAAGAAACAACTGCTTTTTGCATTAATGTGTGTCCCTGTTGTGGCACTTGCTGGCGCTTCCGAGGATATAGCCGATCGCTATTTTTTCTAAAAAGTGGTTCAGCTCACCCCACAGGAACAATCAGCCCTTTCCATTGGTAAAAATGGCAAACTGGAATGGCGACTAGCAAACCAGTTACGGCTCGAGATGGGTCCATTGCTTTTGTTTATGGCTCAGGCCAGACCAAATCTTATGTGCCGTACTGCAAGTTTGTGATGTTGCCCTACAGCCTGGTGAACAGGTGAATAACTCAATGTGGGCGATCCACGCTTTCTTGTTGAGCCTGCAATCACCGGAATTGGTCCTGCCCAACGATTACATTTGCTGATTAAAGCGCTTGATGTGGGTCTTGATACGTCTTTAGTAGTCACCAACCGAACAGAAGAACCTATCACTTACGTCTTCGCTCTTCTCGCAAAACAATTTATGCCGTATGTGTCCTTTATTTACCCGGAAGATGCCCAAGCCAAATGGGATGCCATTCGGGTGAAAGAAACCATTGAGCGTCATAACAACACGATACCCTTACCGCGAATACCTAGGTAATTTGAATTTTAACTATTGCATCACAGGTAACACCCGCTGGAAACCACTCGGGTATTTAATGATGGGGTTAAAACCATCATTGAAATGCCTCAAGCGATGCAACAAACGCAAGCACCTACCTTGCTGGTTTTGCGCCATGGGGGATTATTTAAAAAAGCTGAAACGGTGATGGTTAATTATCGGTACAAAATAATCGATTTATTGTAGACACCGTTTTTGATAAAGCCATTTTGATTGCGGTGTTGGCCGAAACCAAGAAAAAAATCACCATCACCAGGAGAAAATAATGAGACTCAAACTACCCTTTATCCTGCTGCTTACTTTTAATCTTTTAGGATGTGTCACAGTCCAACAAGGGAGCTTTACACCAACTCCAGTGACCCTAAATAAAGCAATAACCAAAGATTGCATCAATCGTTTGCTTGCTCTTTATCCTCCGGCCCGAACCCGGTTTCAGTTCAAACAGTCCGTTAAAGACTCTTTTGGTGTGTCGCTCATTGAAGGCTTACGACAAAAAGGCTACAGCATCAATGAATCATCAAGTCATGGAGCAGCTCTCAAGGATCACAAAATGTGGCTTTGTACTACGTAGTCGATGAGCCCATCAAAGGAACCTTATATCGAGTCACCCTCATAGTGGGGCAACAATCTCTTAGCCGCGCTTATAAAATTAAAAACGGCACATTGACCCCTTTAGGGTTTTGGGTTCGAAAGGAGTAAACACCATGAAAAAAAATGATGATCTGATGTTACCTAATGCATCCCTGGAATTTAAACCAAAACGGGGTACGTCGAGTCAATAATCTTCCTCTAATCCTTGTTATCGCAGGCTTTTGCGCTGTTTGTACTCATTCATTGCCTTCGTCGCCATGAAGCGCGCCAATCAACAACACCCAACAAAGCAAGATCCCATTCCTGTAGAGCGCCATATGGATTCTTCATCAATGGCAGCTGAAATTGTAGCAGGGCGTGCAGGAGGCATTATTATGCCCGCCAAACCAGTTGAGAAGGTGAATACCAGCCTGGCACTGCCTGTGGCCTTAGTCGATAATCCAGATAACCCCACCGTTATCCGTAATAAACCGCCTATTTACGTCCAAAAACGAATGTCGTTCTGGTGAGCTGACCTCACCCGATCTTCGATCGCATCAAGATGGCAAAGATGGAACAATTGAGGATGGCGGTAAAAGCAAAAATGAGCATCCCACTTCCCGATCAACTGAGCACATGCATCAACGTTCAAAAACGCAACATGCAGGGGATGATGCCCAGTCAAAACTGGCAGCCCTTAAACGTCAAATGGAACTTCTTAATTCAGGAATCCTACTGCTTCATATCAAGCAGATTACAGCAAATACCGCGCTGCTATGGGAGGCATGAGGGGGATGCGGGGATGCATCTGATTCAAAACCCATCGCAAAATTCAGGCGATCTTTCCGACCGATGGGAGCTTCACTCTACAGTGGAGGCACCGAGTACACCTTTTGTTTTGAGAGCAGGAGCTGTGATTCCCGGAATAATGATTAGTGGTGTCAAACCTGATTTACCGGGGCAAATCATTGGTCAAGTCTCGCAAAATGTCTATGACACTGCCACTGGTAAATACTTATTGTTCCCGCAAGGAACACGCCTCATAGGGATGTATTCAAATGAAGTGTCCTATGGACAGAGCTCAGTGTTGATTGCCTGGCAACGCCTGGTTTTCCCTGACGGAAAGGCATTAGATATAGGTTCCATGCCGGGTGGCGATAGTGCAGGTTATGCAGGATTTCATGACCAGGTAAATAACCATTACGTGCGTTTGTTTGGCTCGGCTTTACTCATGTCAGGTGTTGTTGCTGGCATCACCTACAGCCAAAACCCAACACAGACGGGGGCCTTTGGCCAACCCGCTCAACCCACTGCAGGCTCTGTGATGAGTGCCGCATTAGGCCAGGAATTAGGGCAGGTTACATCCCAAATGATCGCGAAAAACTTAAATATAGCGCCAAGCCTCACCATTCGTCCAGGCTATGAATTTAATGTCATCGTGGTCAAAGACATGACCTTCACCAAACCTTATCAATCATTTGATTATTAGCATTAAGGAGATAGCACCATGTTGATTCAAAAAATACTCTCTTTAACGGTTAGGACATCAGTTACCGGCGATCATCTTGGTTCAACGCGGTCTATGCGAATTTACCAGTCATTGATTTTACTAATTTACTTGAAAGCGTGACTCAGACATCACAACAACTTCAACAATATAAAACGCAATTAAGCCAATATGAAAACATGGTTAGAAAAATACTAAAAATTCTGGATAAATTCACCTGGGATGAAGCCACCAACACCATGGATAACCTAGTCAACTCCATAGATACGCTGAACTATTACAAACCAGCAAGCAGCGGCATGAATGAATATTTATCCCGATACCAGGACGAGAACCATTACCGAAACATGCCTTGTTTTAATGGAGGACAATGCAGTGAAGCAGAGCTTAATGCGTTACTGCAACAAGAAGCAAATGCCTCAGAAGCTCAAAAACGAGCCAATGACGCATGTTACGGGGCTTAGAACTTCAAGAAGTAGCCATGAAATCTGATGCACGTCAATTGACTCGTTTACAAGAACAAGCACAAGGTGCCCCAGGGCAAATGGCAGCCCTTCAAGCGGCAAACCAATTGGCGAGCGCTGAAACCAACCAACTACTGCAAATTCGAGGCTTAATGGTGGCAGAGCAAAATGCCCAAGCGACACGCCTTGCGGCCATCGCAGATAAAGAAGCGATACAGGCTGCAGGAGATGAGCGCTTCCGCCAAGGGATTTTTAAAAAAAGTTCAGGAAAAACCTGGTAATTCACTGACATTCAAAAGGAGCACAAACATGAATCAATCACACTTAATGGCGTTGTTACTGGTAGGACTACTCACAAGCTGCGACCAACCACCAAAACCTGCAACCGAACTAACGTGCAAGGACTCTCCAACAGGGCGTTCTAAAGCCGAGCAAACCCTAATAGCAGATGCGTGTTTTCGCCAGGGAAATTTTAAAAAAAGTTCTGGGATGGAGTGGTAAGAGCATGAAGAAATTTTTTGCCTCAAGTGTATTCATCTGTTTTTTGACGCTAATGTGTCACTCAGCACATGCAGGAGCATCAGGAATAAACAATGCCGATCTCCTAGACAGCATTCTTGTACGTTTTGCAAATACTGCATCAGGGTGGGGAAAGCGACTGGTTGAATTGGGCACCTGGTTATTTTGGGGATTAACCTTAATCAGTATGGTATGGACTTACGGGTTAATGGCTTTAAAAAAAGCGGATATTGGCGAATTTCTTGCTGAAACCGTACGCTTTTTTGCAACCCACGGGGTTTTTTCTTGTGGATTTCTAAGAATGGTCCTGCGATTGCAACGGCCATTATGGATTCGTGTCGAATGATGGCATCACAAGCCTCTGGATTAAATAAAGTGGTCTCCCCTTCAGGAATTATTGACATAGGTTTTGATATTGCATCCAAGGTAGTTGATAAATCATCCATTTGGTCTCCCGCCACATCCACTGTGGGCTTATTAATTGCCACCGTGATTCTTATCGTGCTGGCCTTAGTCAGTATCAATTTATTAATCATCCTGATTACCGGATGGATTCTGGCCTATGGTGGGGTGTTTTTATTAGGTTTTGGTGGTGGTCGTTGGACTCAGGACATTGCGATTAGTTATTACAAGATGGTTTTAGGCGTAGGTGTAGAGATGTTTGCCATGGTTCTTTTAGTCGGAATTGGCAAGTCCTTTATCGATCAATATTACGCCGCCATGGGTAATGACATGGCCTTTAAAGAACTGCTGGTGATGTTAGTCGTGGCCATCATTCTCTTACTTCTTATGGATAAAATCCCGTCTAAATTAGGCGCCATTGGTAAGCGGTGGAGGAGGCGGTGGCGGTAGCATGGGTGGGTTTGGTCTTGGAGCGGCCCTTGGTGCTGCTGGTATGGCCGGAGCCATGGCGTCCGGTGCTGCAGCTTCGGCAATGGGTGCGGCTACAAGCGCTGCAGGAGGAGGATCTGCCCTAAAAGCAGCGTTTCAAGCCGCTCAAAGCACTATGGCAGACAGTTCATCAGGAGGCGGTAGTTCCTCAGGACTATCAGGTGGGAGCCTGGCAAGTGCCATGGGAGGTGCCAGTCGAATGGCAGCGCTTATGGGATCTCAATTAGCATCAGGAGCAACTCAAACGGTCAAAGATAAATTCGATTCCATGAAAGAGTCCGCTTGCGCCCGGATTTCTGAAACCTTTGGTGGACAGGTCGCACAATCCATCAATGACCATGAACGATAGCGGCTCAGGTGGAGAGAACACGGTTCAAATGACAAAAGATGCCAGTAATGACAGCGCTCCTGATTTTAGTGGCGACAGTCTAGGTGGCAGGTAACGTGGTGAGCATAGCCAGTCAGAATGAGAAGTAGCTCATTTTGTCAATCAATCTCCACGTATTGATGCGGGGGATGAATGATAGCGATTGATTTACCTCCACAGATTGAAGAGCGCGTGGTGTGCTCCATTATGGCTGCCGTGAAATATGAAGTGCCTGCGAACATCGTTCTGGCTGTTGCTGAAAAAGAAGGGGGAACGCCGAAACAGTGGGTTAAAAACAGCAATGGGACCTTTGATGTCGGCTCCATGCAATTTAATACCACCTACCTTAAAGATTTAAAAAAGTACGGCATTACCCGCGGACGACGTAGCACAACCAGGCTGTTATTCCTTTGATTTAGCCGCTTGGCGCTTGCGTGGGCATTTGCGTCATGACTCTCAAGACTTATGGACCCGGGCTGCCAACTATCATTCCAGAACCCCTAAATACAACCAGATTTATAGGGAAGATTTAATTAAAAAAGCAGCCAAATGGGGGCAATGGTTAGAGGTGCGTTTTCCAACCTATTGGCGTGACCCAACCGGGTAGTGCACCACTACGAGCCATTCATACCAGCATAGCGGTACCGCAACCGCTGAATAAACCAACTAAAAGTGAGACGGTTTACGTCAATCGTAACGCACTAAAGGCATTAGATGCCTTTTATACATCAAACCCGATGCGAGGTTTTTCATGAGACAACACAGCCAGTATAAAAGTGGTCCAGAAGGTAGGAATCACCAAAGCACGACACAGCAAATCAATACCCTTATTAGCAATCGCCTCCCTTGCGGCTGGCCTTCAAGCTGCCACTCAATACCTTGCTTATCTTTTTGATTAATCAAGACGCTTTAGGTGCTTCATGGAACCATGTCTATCTACCCTGGTCAATTGTTACCTTGGTGGCAACAAGGATATGTACTTTATCCCCAGGCCGTTTACCACCGCCAGGAAGTCTGGGTGCCATGCTCACAGCGGTTGGCTTAATAGGGTGTGCCATGTTGAAGCGGGTGGCGCAAAACTCATCAACAACCAATGCACATTTGCATGGCTCAGCCCGGTGGGCCAATCGAAAAGACATTATTGAATCAGGTCTTTTAGGTACCGAGGAAGGGGTTTATGTAGGAGCCTGGGAAGATAAAAACGGCCAGCTCCACTATTTACGCCATAATGGACCTGAACACATTTTGACTTATGCCCCGACTCGCTCAGGAAAAGGACTGGGGTTAGTTTTGCCTACTTTACTGTCCTGGCCTCACAGCGCACTCATTACCGATTTAAAAGGGGAGCTTTGGGCGATGACCGCAGGATGGCGAAAAAATCACGCGAATAATAAAGTCATTCGCTTTGAGCCAGCTTCTTTAAAGGGTTCTGCCCGCTGGAATCCTCTGGATGAAATTCGAATTGGGACAGAATATGAAGTGGGTGATGTCCAAAATTTAGCAACGTTGATTGTTGATCCTGATGGCAAAGGCCTTGAGTCTCATTGGCAAAAAACCTCTCAAGCCTTATTAGTTGGTCTCATTCTTCATGCCTTATACAAACTAAAAAATGAGGCAATTCCTGCACATTTCCCAAACATCGACCGCATGTTGGCGGATACCCATCTCAGCGTTTCAGATTTATTGAAAGAAATGACGCAATATCCCCATCAAAATAACGTCACTCACCCCGTCATTCATGCAGCCGCTAGAGACATGATTGACCGGCCCGAAGAAGAAGCAGGCTCAGTCTTATCCACCTTAAAATCCTATCTGTCGCTTTATCGCGATCCGGTTGTTGCACGAAATGTTAGCGCATCTGATTTTAGCATCAAAGACTTAATGAACCATGACCAACCTGTAAGCCTTTATATTGTCACCCAACCAAACGATAAGGCACGTTTGCAGCCGCTAGTTCGCGTACTCATCAATATGAGCGTACGTTTACTGGCAGATAAAATGGAGTTTGAGCGCTTCCTTCCTGAAACCTCATTCTGGCAACGATTTTTAGTGCGCTGTACTCTGCGTCCTGAATCATCACACACGGTGCGTACCAAAAAAACCTACAAACACCGACTCTTAGGCATGATTGATGAATTTCCAAGCCTTGGAAAACTCGATATTCTGCAAGAGTCTCTTGCCTTTGTTGCAGGCTACGGCATTAAATTTTATCTGATTTGCCAGGACATTAATCAACTCAAAAGCCGTGAGAGGGGTTATGGTCCTGATGAAACCATTACCTCTAACTGCCACATTCAAAATGCATTTCCTCCTAACCGCCTTGAAACTGCAGAGCATCTATCAAAACTCACGGGACTTACAACCGTGATTAAAGAGCAAATCACCACCAGCGGCCGACGTGCGGGACTTATGTTAAGTCAAGTATCACGCACTATTGCCGAAGTACAACGTCCATTATTAACTGCCGATGAATGTTTACGCCTTCCTGGACCTAAAAAAAATTCAATGGGTCTGATTGAGCAGGCGGGGGACATGGTGGTTTATATGGCCGGATTTCCTATGATTTATGGTAAGCAGCCTTTGTACTTTAAAGATCCTGTTTTTACTGCTCGCGCAGCCCTTGCCCCTCCCGCAATAAGCGATACCTTGCGTCAGAGTCTTAGTACAAATGAGGAAATTCATTTATGAAACGACTGGCAAAAAAAGCAAGCATGATAGTGGCCATCGCAAGCTTAAGCTTCATTTTTTTAACTGGACTTCTCACTATCAGTGGCGCTCGGTTTAATACCTCCAGAAGTATTCCACTAGGCCTTTATTGGATAACCAAACACCCCATTCAAAAAGGAGAGTACGTTCTATTTTGTCCACCACAAAAAGCCATCTTCCAAAACGCATTAAAACGAGGATATATCCATTCTGGTTTTTGTTCTGGTGGCTTTGGTTACATGATGAAACGTGTTCTAGCGTCGCACAATGATGTCGTATCCATCAATCCATGGGGTGTCTGGGTAAACAATCGGTTCGTAGAACATAGTGTTCCGTATCCAACAGATGAGCAGGGGCGGCCATTGCCCGAACTGACTCTTCGCCAATACCCATTAAAGAATTCTGAATTACTGCTGATGACCGACCAAAACGATCTGTCCTTTGATGCGCGGTATTTTGGCCTCATAAAGCGTTCTCAGGTTAAGGCGGTGATTTCGCCCATCCTCACTTGGGGATCTACTTCTTAAAAAGGAACAAACCATGCGTTTATTTATTGCAGAAAAACCATCCGTGGCTAGTGCTCTAGCCCAAGAGCTTGGAGTAACGGGTAAAGGGGAGGGCTATATTGAATGTGGCACTGATAAAATCACCTGGTGTTTTGGCCACATGCTGGAATGTGCTGAGCCTGATGAGTACACCGCCAATGACGTTCCAAGGCATCCTAAAACCGATAAAAAAATATGGCGCGTTGATGAGCTGCCCATCATCCCAGCAACCTGGATTATAAAACCCAAAGATGAGGCAAAAAAACAACTTAAAATTATTGGGCAATTGCTCAAAGAGGCACAGCTCATTGTTAATGCTGGAGACTCCGACAGGGAAGGGCCGCTCTTGATTGATGAAATCTTAGAATACTTCAATAACCAAAAGCCTGTAGTTCGTTTTTGGGTGTCTGCTCATGATTCCATCTCATTGCAACGCGGATTCGCGTCCATGAAAGACAATGCACACTATAAAGGATTAAGTCTGGCTGCACTCAGTCGAAGCCGTGCGGATTGGTTAATTGGCATGAATTTAAGTCGTGCTTATACCTTAAGTGCTCAGCGTGGCGGGTGTAATACTTTACTGACGGTGGGACGCGTACAAACACCGACCCTGGCCTTGGTTGTTGCCAGGGACGAGAAAATTGAGGCCTTTAAATCAAAGGACTATCATACCATCAAGGCTGCGTTCCAGGTTGAAAACCATGCCTTTTTAGCGACCTTTCATGCAGAATAACATCAGCAAGTGTTTAGATTCTGAAGTCGTTTGATTGATCTGATATTGCCAATCAAATCCTTAGTCAAGTGACAGGCTACTCGGGATTAATTACCCAATACACCAAAGAACCAAAGAAAAAAACCATCCCCGCGCTTACTCTCTATCCGATATTACCCTAAGTGCCTCCCAAAAATGGGGCTATACAGCTTCTGAAGTACTTGATGCCTGCCAATCCTTATATGAGACGCACAAACTCACAAGCTACCCTAAACCCGATTGTGGTTTTTAACCCGAATCCCAACGGGGTGATGCACCAAAGGTTTTAGAGGCTCTAAAAACAGGTTAATCCTGAGTTGACTGCGCTTATTGAAACGGTGTGATACGTCCATTAAATCAAACACATGGGATGACAGCAAAGTAGGGGCGCATTATGGAATTATCCCAACTCAGCATCTGGGCAACAGGCGCAAGACTTAATGAAAAAGAACGAGTTTGTTTATTGAATTAATTGTCCGCGCCTATCTTGCCCAATTCTACCCCGTGCACGAATACCTGAGCACCACAGTTCACATTGAAGTGAATGGTATGACCTTTAAAACCTCTTGGAACAACCCATATTCATAACGGCTGGCGAGATGTGTATGCCGTTGTAGATGAAGAAGAAACCGCAGGGACTAATGAACAGCAAAAACCTGCCTGCAATGAGGGTAAATGAGGCCTGTGACGTGCTTAAAAGCCACCAGAATCGATGCCAAAACCAAGCCAACCAGGTCGATCACTGAAGGGACCCTGCAACGAGCGATGGGAAAACATCCATAGATATATCGTAGGAGAAGAACATAAAAAAATGCTCAAAGAGGGTGATGGAATTGCACATCAGCAACTCGTGCATCCATTTATTTCAGAATTAAAACGTCGTGATTTTTGGAAACAAAAGGGCGAACTATTCTCAGTACTTCATTAGGAAAAAGCATCATTGATGCACTTCCCGAAGGTGTCAAAAGCCCAATTCTAACTGCCATTAATGAGCGTATTTTAAAAGACATGGAAGAGGATGAAGCCCTCTCTTGGGATTCATTGAAAGGCAAACCCTATTTGTAACGGAATGGGTAAAAAAGCGAATGGTACAGCCATAGCATTCTCAGGAACTAAAAACGCGCTGACCAATTTCCAAATCAATACAGCTGCTTCAGTGTGTGGCAAAGGACTTGTTCGACGCCCTGGGGAAAAAAGGATTTTGGTGGTCCTGTAGCGCTTATCCGCAATGCAAAGAGAGCTATCCCGATGCAAAAGGAAAACCCGCTTATACCCCTAAAAAATCAAGATAAACAAGAGGAACACTTCATGAAAAAACACTTATTTCTTTTAAATATTTGGTTTGGTTTATTGGCTTACAGCACTGTTGCCACATCAAGTCTGCTTCCACAGAATATTGAACAGCAAAATTAAAGAAGCTGTTGATACGATTCTCATCCAAGTGGCTAAGGAAGCCAAAAAACGGAGTCTAAAATCAATGCGATTCCAGTGGTCACGCTCCACGAGGTAGGGGAGTCCTATCAAAGGGGGGATTGTTTTTGGGTTGATGAACCCGACAACACGGGCTAATCGTTGCCAAAATCGATGCAAATCAAGGTGTCGGTATGTCATGGCAAAATGGAGAAAGTGGCGACAAAACAACGAATGCTCTTGGCAACGGAGTTTATGCAGGTCTATCCAACACCCACTTAATTGTGAGTCAACAAACCATTGACGATCAGGATGGGCGTTTTGCAGCATTGATCGCTCAAAGTTTTTTCTGTCCTATCCGATGGGGTTTCTGCGTGCACTGAGAATGAATTATGTTATGGCAACTGGTATTTGCCCTCATTAAACGAATTACATCTTCTAAGAGCCAATCTTTATGACAAGGGCTTGGAAATTTTCACCCAATCTTTATTGGTCCTCAACGGAAGCAAGCGTCAACCAATCGTTCGCTTAGATTGGATCACTAGTGAATCCAGTTCTCTTGATAAATCAAGTACTGAGCCTAAGGTTCGCCCCATTCATTCTTTTAATTTTAATGAGGAAATCATGAACAAATCAATTCTTACCATAATGTTATTAACCAGTCTAAATGCCCATGCCAGTCACACCGGACTTTGGCGAGCAATAGTTGCATTAGGCGGGCCAAATATCGGCCCTTCAAGCTCAAGTCAACCAGCTTCCACAACCCATTCATTATCAGGCAGGTCCAGGAATTGAAATTCAAGGTGCTGTAATCACTGCCAAAATTATCCAATCAGCACCATATTGGCGAAGAATATCGCGGCGGTATTGTTTTTTATGTCGATGAAACAGGCCAACACGGATTGATTGCCAGCAAAAGAGATGTTCTAAGCGATGGAGTGCAATGGCGAAATGGGCCCTCAGGAAACAAAGTAACCAATGCACGAGCAGATGGAATAGGCGCTGGAGAAACCAATACACGAGTCATTATTGCAGAGCAAACGATTGATAATCAAAAAGGAACGTTTGCAGCCCTAAAAGCCGTATCCTTTCAAGTTCTAAGTGATGGAATAACGCCCTGCCAGACCCCAATTGCAATGACAGCATGTGCTATGCGGATGGTATTTGCCAGGTGCTTTTGAATTACAACTCATGCACACCCATTTACGAGAAGCCAACCTGTCCTCCTTTGCGCCAGACCTATATTGGAGTTCAACAGAAGCAAACGCATCCAAAGCCTGGCTCATTAATTTTTCGACTGGAGAATTGGTTGCCAGTGACAAATCCAACACGAATGCTCGGGTTCGCGCTATATCCCATTTTTAATAAATGAAACTAAAAAGGATTAAAAAATGAAAAAAATACATCTGTTGTTTGCCTTGTTGTGTGTTTATCTGCATCCATCCTATGCGTGTTCAGATTGTGACATGCCCTTAAGTTGGGGGTTTTCTGGTAGCTTGGGCCTCACTCATTATGATTCTGTATATAACAATGCATGGACAAAGCGTCATGGGAAGATTGAGCTTGAATACCCAATACAATCTGTCTAGTTTTTTTGCTCTTGGAATAGACGCAGGAATACAAAATGGCAATACCATGCGTTTGGATATTCCTAAATCAACCCTGGATGAATTAGGAGGCGAGCCAGTCAGCATCCTTGTTAAACCGATGATAGATATTCTGGTAACAGCACAAATTACTCCTTTTGAAGACGAGCGAATATTTGGTTTTCTCAAAGGAGGAGTGGCCTATCGACAAGCTCAAGTCGATAGAAATGAAGTCAATGATTTATCTCAAATCAGTCCAGAGCTTCAAGCAGGAATAGGCTATAAATTAAACGACAATTTAGCCCTACATATAGAGTATCAACAGGTATTTGGAGGCAATCCCGACTATCAGGTGGATTCTTTAACCGAAACGGCGCGTATCACTAATATTCCTACTCAACAAGCAATATTACTTGGACTTTCAATCCTTATTTAATCCGTAAAAATGAATTAGAGCGTTTCAAAACTAGCGGCAAATCACTAATCAAAGGAGTTAACTCATGAACCCGAAAACCCAAACACCAAATGACCGTCATTTAAACGTGAAAGCCAATGAAACTCAAGTGTTGTCTGAAAAACTGCTTGATGCACTCACCCCAGGGCTGCAAGTGGAATTTGATCCTGATGAAGCGATGAAATCTGGCGCCTTCATTGAGGACGCATTAACTGAAGCGGATGCCAAAGACAGCTGTTTTGATGAAATGGATAACATCAATGCAGGTACTAAAAGACATAAACATTATCGGAAAGGATCAATAATGAATAAAAAAACCGTTTCATGAAGTGATCGCTGAACGATTAATTCAGCAGTTAAAGCAAGGAACAGCTCCATGGCAAAGACCATGGGAACCAGGTGCTCCCAATGCGTTTATACCGATGAACCCAATCACCGGAAAACGTTATAAAGGAATAAATGCTATTGCACTAATGGCCCAGGATTATCGCGATCCGCGTTGGATGACCTACAAACAAGCAGAAGAGGCTCAAGCGCAAGTGCGAAAAGGCGAAAAAGGTTCTGCTATTCAATATTGGAAATTTACCGAAGAACAGATCAAAAAGGATGAGCAAGGTAAACCAGTACTGGATCCTCATGGTAAGCCCGTTAAAATTGAAATTCGCCTTGAGCGGCCACGAGTGTTTTATGCCACCGTATTTAATGCAGAACAAATTGATGGATTACCTCCACGCACTCAAAAGGAATCGCCTGGAATTCCATCGACCGGGCTGAACAGATTCTAAGTTCATCTGGAGCTGCTATTTTACATGGTGAGAACAACCGCGCGTTTTATAGACCCTCCACGGATACCATCCATCTGCCTGACAAAAGCCAATTCTTAAGCGCAGATAATTATTATGCGGTTGCTTTGCATGAACTCGGCCATTGGACTGGGCATTCAACACGAATGGACAGGGATTTGATTCATCCTTTTGGAAGTGATGGCTATGCCAAAGAAGAATTGCGGGCTGAAATTACCAGCATGATTTTAGGGGATGAATTGGGGATTGGTCACGATCCAGATCAACATGCAACTTATATCGAGTCTTGGATTAAAGTATTACATGACGATCCATTGGAACTGTTTCGTGCTGCTGCAGAGGCTGAAAAAATGCAACAATTCATTCTATCTTTCGAACTAAAACAAGAACAAGTACAAAATACCAATCACCCTTTGCCAAACGAGCTGGAAAACAAAATGACATTGGCAAATGAAGTAGAACCTGTAAATCATGATAATCATTTAAATGAAAATCCACCCACCTTAGACGACGAGATTGCCACGCTCAATAAAGCTCAAAGTCAACTCCAAACCCAAGCCCCAACCAACCAAACTCCAGTCACCAATAAGTCTGCAGAGATTGAAAAACTATGGCTCGATATTCCCTTTAAACAAAAAGAAGTAGCTAAAGAACTAGCGGGTGTTCTTCCCGATGGCAAAAAAGCCATTGCATGGGATAAAGAACACTCTCGCTGGTTTGCTCACCCTGGTGCTAATTTAGAACTCTTAAAACCTTGGATTATCAGCCCACAGCTTGATACTGGCTCTAAAGCTCAAGATATCGAGCCATCACAAATCGCCACTGAAAAAACATGGCTTGCTGTACCATACGAGCAAAGAGAAGCGGTCAAACATATTGCAGGAAGGCTTGAGGACGGTAAAAAGGCAGTAGAGTGGGATAAGGCCGCAAAATGCTGGTTTGCACACATTGGCACCAATTTAGAACCTTTAAAACCCTGGATTTTAAACACGAACCTAGAACGGCAACAGCCTGCCTTAACACCTGAGCAGGAATTTTCCGATATATTGAAAAGTATCGGCAGTATTGTTACAGGCGAACATCCTATTATGGATGGAAAAAAACATCGAATCAGCGTTGAAGGGGATAAAAAAGGTGAAAAGTCAGGGTTTTATGTGGGGCATCTTGATGGTCATCCTGCGGGTTATGTTAAAAATAACCGCACGGGTATTGAGACAAAATGGAAAAGTAAGGGCTACTCATTAACTGATGAAGAGCGAGCCACATTGCACGCACTTGCAGCCACAAAAATTAAAGAACGGGCTGAGGAACAAAGGCAAGACCAGGAAGAAGCGGCCAAACGAGTAAGCAAACAATTATCCGATTTAGTACTCATAACAACCCCAACGCCTTATTTACAGACCAAAAAAATCGAACCCCATTCTGAAATATTCACAGATGTTAACGGACAAACGACTTATATTCCTGCAACCGATGCAAGTGGCAAACTATGGACTATGCAATACATTAAAGAAGATGGGACCAAACGATTTGCTAAAAACTCTCGCAAGGAAGGATGCTTTCATGCTTTGGGCGGGCTTAACGCATTAGCCGAAGCTCCTGCCCTTGTAATCGCAGAAGGGTTTGCTACTGCTGCAAGCATCTCTCAAGAACTTGGGTTTGCTACAATTTCGGCCTTTGATGCAGGAAACTTAGAGCCAGTAGCGCGGGCTTTGCAAGAACAATTTCCTGATAAACCCATTATTATTATGGGGGATGATGATAAGCATCTTGAAATAAATCAAGGAATTAATCCAGGAAGAAGCAAAGCGCTTGACGCTGCAAAGGCCGTTAATGGCATTGCCTTGTTTCCAATTTTTGCACCTGGTGAACAGGCAGGAGATCCAAAGTCATTTAGCGACTTTAACGATTTGGCATCCAAAAGTGTATTGGGCTCTGAGGGAGTAAAACGCCAGATTAAACCTATTGTCGATAAAATAATTCAAAAAAATGAAACGTCTATTATAGAGCAGAAAGAAATCAAAATGACCAGGCATCAACACAGCACGTTGACCTTATAAAATCATATTATCCAAAGGGTTCCTTGCAAGAATCCTTTGGAGGATTATCGAGTCACATGAAAATTCAATTTTCATCCTCGTGCGTCTTCCGCTATTGAGTTTTTGGACAATGCCATACTTTTGTCTATTTTTGCTAATCACGACTCTTTTTATGTAGTTGTCGAATCACTACTTGGTGTGAACCTAAGCTTAGGATTAGTTCATTTATAGGGTATTTGTGGGTAAAGACAGTCCTTGTGGACAAATCAGTTAACTCAAATTTGATTTGTTACCTAAATTAGGGTACAATTATAGAAAAATAAGATGATTGCAATGAATACTTGTAAAGTCACCATTAGTGAACAGGCAAAAAAGGACTTAAAAAAAGTACCTCAGTATATTGCCATTAAGTTGTATCAATGGGTTGAATCAGTATCTCATGATGGGTTATTAGAAGTTAGAAAAATTTCTGGCTACCACGATGAGCCATTACAGGGTAAAAGAAAGGGACAGCGTTCTATTCGATTAAATAAGGCTTATCGGGCTATTTATGAATTAAAGACTAATGGGCAAATGGAACTTGTTGAAGTGATGGAGGTAAATAAACATGATTACTAACGAAAGCAAAGAAGCACTTGCTTATCTGGAGTCCCTAATAGGCAAAAAACCGACTCTTGGAGATCATTTATTGGCAATTCGTCAGGGTGAAGAAATGACGCAAGCCGCTTTTGCCAAACAACTAGGGGTTTCTCGTCATTATTTATGTGACATCGAGCATAATCGCCGCTACGTAAGTCCTAAAGCTGCTGCTGAATTTGCTGATAAACTAGGATATTCAAGCAAACAGTTTGTGCGTTTGTGCTTGCAAGACATGCTTAATCGAGAAGGCTTAGATTTATTAGTTGACATTCAAAGTGCGGCTTAAATAAGAACATTTAGTAAGTTACTAATAACAGGGGGTTCTATAATAGAGCCCCTTGCGGTTGAAAGAAGAAATGGATTTAAATTGCACTCTTTAGGCCAAAATAAATGATTAATTCAATCAAATGGATTCGTGGTTTTTTTCTGAAAAGCTGAATATTATCTTCTTCAAGAAGAAATACCCGTTATATAAAGCAAAATACACCCAATACATCCAAGCCAAATCAATCCATGAGGCGCCTTTGGGGCTGTTCTCAATCATCTTATATAGTGGGAATTTCTGTTCTATTCCAAACAGAAGTATTGTAAGAAACACACCCACCATTGGAGAAAAAATCGATTTGAAAGGTTGTTTTTTATTCATAAAATTCAATCCCTATTATAATTTTCACAGATTAACCTACATTATCTGTTGCGCCCTCTTGATGCAATGGTGCCTCTTGCGGTTAACTTGACCATCTCACCAAC
Organism: Legionella sp. PC1000; assembly: GCF_014109805.1. GTDB lineage: Bacteria > Pseudomonadota > Gammaproteobacteria > Legionellales > Legionellaceae > Legionella > Legionella resiliens. The sequence goes on along the minus strand of NZ_CP059401.1, from coordinate 22,641 downwards.
AGACAACCTCTTCATTCGATGAGCCGTGTCCGAATCAATGGGCAATACCACAATGACATTATCTCGCTTTAAAAGAGCCAACAGTTCACCATCGATTTGACGAATCCCTGCAAACTGCATAAGCCCCTCATCATTTTTATTATACCGTCTATGCTTAGGAATGTCGGCTATTTTTTGACGCTTTAATTCACGCTCAGCAATGTATTTGTCTGCAGCATCCGAAATAAAATTTACTGCTCCTGGCCTAGATACATTCCGTCGCAGCCCGTCATCTGATTGGGTTCTTTGGTGCTCCAGGTGACCAGGTACATGACTCGGCAATAACACTTCACATCGAGTGGAGAACTGAACCATACCGAGTTGGGACAAGTCTCGCAAACGGTTTTTACTTTCGGGCGGCGGTTGCTGTCCAATGCGCCCAAGGTAGGGCTTGGGTGTCCCGCCAGAACTTGATTTTCTTCTGGTTCTTCTGCTGTCAGGGTTGATGACTCTGATTGATCCAACGTTCTCATTACTGCCTCGATTTGTTCCTCTGCCGTTAAGATCAGATTGTCTTCTTGATTCATGATTATTTTCCTTTGGTTTTGGGTTTTTTATTAACTGTTGACGTTGTAACTCAAGTTGTTCGTTATCAAACCTAAGGTTTAATTTTAACTGTGCTGCAACATTGACGACCTGCTCTTTAAACACATCACTTCCTTTGACAGTAATGCATTCACCATAACGATTCATGGCCATGTGCAAGGCGGTCGCAATTCCTTCTTCGGAAGAACCACGTGACATATTAATCAGCTCTCCGTCATCCCTAATCGCAGAAGTTCCCACGCGATAAATGACGGTTCCTGTTTTAGTAATATTATCGTTTTTTATCTTAAGGTTAGGCTCACCACTTTGCATTCCTTGCCCCGTAACAACATTCCCTTTAAGATTTTGGCGTACTTCACGAGAACGCAGTGCATTAAGCGCATCGGCATCGCCTTCTAGGGCTTTTAATTTCAACCAATCAGCCCAGGTGCTGCGCTGATATTTAAGATAAATGGATTCACGCTCTTTCGCATACTTCTTTCTTGCTTCTTCAATATTGGATTGAACTGCTTGACTGGTCAGAGCATAAAGAGCTTTCTTGGTAACAGGAGTTCCACGCAATAATTTAATTGCCGCACGCTTTAACCGACCGCCTCGCTTCGCTGATTCGATCAGTTGTTTTTTCCGTGTGCGAGCACGAGAAAGCTCAGAGGCACAATTAAATTTGGCGTGGTTCTGTTCCTCTTGATACCTGGCGTAAAGAATCGAGGTATTTATTTTCATGTGAACAGGTTTGAGTGAATAATGAATACCTTGCTCAATAGAAAGAGTTTCAAGCTGATCTAGCCTATACAAACGATTTTGACTACGCGGTGGTGGATTATGTCCCACTTTTGCAACCCTTGCTTTTTTGGCTATGGGAGGTATGAAGTCTGGATGAGTCGATGTATTTTTTTCAAAAGACCCAAATACTTTTTCAAGCTTCACTTTAGAAAAATCACGTGATACTGAGCTTGCCTTAACACCAATTCCTAAACCATCCACAATCACTAAACCACTACCACGCACGCGTAGTTCAAGACCGTGTTGCGCCAATACATGATGAAACTGGGACCAATTATTAGCAGCCTTAAGTTGCTCCATGCACTCAGATTTAATCCAGTTTAAAAGACTCCCGATACCCGCATGATGCTCCATATCATCCGCTCGATTCTCAGAACCCACCTTATGAGGAATATGATTCACCCGTTGCAGACCATGTTCGATTTCAAGCAGTGTGGCAATCTCACCCAATTTTTTATAGGCAAGATATGGCTCATGCAGGGTATAACGCGTGGGATGGATTTTATTGATGCCCACATGAATATGAAAATTATCGGTATCATAATGCACCACACTAATTCGTTGATGCTCCCCTAAACCCACGGAAGAACAAACCCTCTGTTCAATATCCTTTAATACGTCAGCTGATGGAATTTCTCCTGCAGGAAAGGAAATTAAAAGATGATAGGTTTTATCACCTTTTGCACGCTGATTAAGTTCTTGCGTTGCCTGTACTTCATGGATTGCCCATTCAATCTCATTGCTCTGGCAATTTGTAATGCGAATTTCGCCAACACGTTCCTGTTTGCCATGCTCATTAGTCATATACTGGATGAGTCCTGCAAAGTTACTTTTCCTAATAACTTTCATTGGAATGTGTCTGACAATCATGTCTTAACTCCCTACCGCACTTTGGGCTATAAAGAAGTTCATAGCTTGTTCACTACTTCAAGCATGGCTGCCTGGGTTGCTTTGATACGCTCTAATACGACGGTTATTGTTTTGGGCTCAATATGAGCTAGCCGCTCATCATTGGTAAGCCACAACTTGAGCAGACCACCCAAGCGACCTAAATCAGCATTTATTTTAGAAAGTTCGATGATGTGCTGTTGGTCGATGGAACTCTTTATTTCATAACCTAGAGCCAAACGACGAAGATATACAGCGGTGGCCAATCCCGCATGTGCCGCGTTTTCTTTGATTATTTGCTCTTCCTCTGGAAGTACGGGAATTCGAAGCCGTCGGGCGTGTTTTCTGCTGAGTCTTGTTTCGCTGTTGTTCATCGTAATACCTTTTTTCAAGCGTTGTCCTGACATTAAAACGGCGGCAGCCGTTAGCCTCGCAAGAGCAAGATTTCCGTTGAGCACCGAAGGTGCGAATAAGGAAGGATGTGAAGTGGATACCCAGCTCGCTGGGTGGCCATCTTCACCTATCTTGCCCTGTTTTTTAAATCCATTACGCCAAGAAATAATACCACGGTGCATTCGATTTATCCTTTTTTTTTATAGGAAAAAATTATTTTAGCGTAAGTCATATTAAAAAAGAGGTTTATAGGTTTATAATCGAATTTGAACCGATGTTAGTTGACATGAAATTGACATTTAATTGATTTTATAACAGGTAACTAATTGATATGGGAACATCCTATACAGACCAGCTGGCCAAGTGGGTCAAGGAAAAAAAATCAACACCTCGCAATAAGAATTTGGTGGCCTTCTTAGCTGTTCGAGCTGATATAAAAGAAGCGCTTGATGCGGGATATCCAGTTAAAACCGTGTGGGAAAACATGCATGAGTTAAAGCGAATTGAATTTGGTTATGACACCTTTTTGAATTATGTGAATCGCCAAATTCGTCGGCCACAAGCAAATCAACCAACCCCTCAAGTTGAACCCGATTCAACCCAAACATCAAAGGACAATAAATCCAAATTACCAGACGACCACACAAAAAAAACAACGAAACCAGGAACACTGTCAGGCTTTACCTTTAATCCAGTACCCAATGCAGAGGAATTATTTTAATGGCTAAAATTAATATGGTCTTGCAAGGAAAAGGAGGGGTCGGAAAATCCTTCGTAGCATCAACACTGGCACAGTATATGAAAAACGAGGGGGAAGAGCCTCTTTGTATCGATACCGATCCGGTTAACACCACTTTTTCGGGCTATAAAGCACTGAATGTTACCCGACTGCAAATAATGGATGGGGATGAAATTAACTCTCGTCACTTTGATGACCTCATTGAACTGATTGCGCCAACAACCCATGACGTCATTATTGACAATGGAGCAAGCTCCTTCGTACCACTGTCACATTATTTAATCAGCAGCAACATCCCTTCACTGTTGGCTGAAATGGGGCATGAGCTGGTAGTTCATACCGTCATTACGGGTGGGCAAGCCATGCAAGACACTGTGAATGGTTTTTCACAACTTGCCAGCCAGTTCCCAGAAAATGCTTTATTTGTAGTTTGGCTAAACTCTTACTGGGGACCAGTGCAACACGAAGGTAAAGACTTCGAACAAATGAAAACCTACAAAGAAAACAAAGAAAAGATTTCCGCAATAATTCATATACCGGCACTTAAAGAAGAGACTTTTGGCCGTGATGTATCCGAAATGCTTCAAGAACGTCTTACTTTTAGCGAAGCCATCGCTTCACCCGCTCGAACTATAATGACAAGGCAACGCCTCAAAATAGTGCGAGACGAACTTTTTAATCAACTAACCAATGCGGTAGTAATGTAATGGCCGATCAATTCGAATCACTCATTAACGAGGTTGCCATAAAACATGGGGTTGTCCTTGGACGAAACGATCCAATTCTTATATTGCAGACCATGAATGCCAAACTGATGGAAGACAACGCTAAAACACAACAACTCATGCTCCATCAGTACAAAGAGGATTTAGAGGGTATCGCTTTATGCTGGGGAAATGAGGCAAAAGAAAAATCTGAACGAATTTTGAATGCGTCCCTTGCTGCTGCTAAAGAAACTATGGCAAACGTACTAGAGGAAAGTGCAAGATCAACAGCTTTAACCATACAAAATGATATAGAAAAATTACTGTCTCATGCAGGTGGGGCATTGCGACGCACAGAACGGATCGCCATGATTAACCTTGCCGCATCAGCGCTTACACTCGTGGCCGCTGGTATGATTATACTTGGCCTCTTACGATGAAATGGGTCGAGGCCTCAAAGAAGGCCTCAAAATGAAAATGGTTTTTAAATTATTTTGAAAGAATTGCTTCGGCAGTAGTTTGAGCAAGTCCTGTTGTAATATGAGTAATTCCATTCGCACCCATTGAGGCCGCTTGTTTTTTTAATTCAGCCATTATCGATTCTTGAGAAATGGTCATTCCAATCATATTATAATTTGAAGCAGAGACTCTACCAACAACAGTATGGTGTTTTGGCATTGAAGATTTTGAATGATATATCTTTACTTGCTCAGAGCTGATTGGCTTTATATGACGGTTAGTAGTTGTTGATACTGCATCTCCATTCCCCATAGTCGCTTTGATATCAGTCGTATTGCATCCTGTTAAAACAATGGCTGATACTGCAACTGCGTTCATTAACATGAATCTTATTTTCATTGTGTTCTCCATCTTTATATTGTGGTGTGCTAGACGTAAAGAGTTTCTCAAAAAACCTATATTTTGGAACAACATACCTACCAAAAGTATTAATTAAAATTAAGTGCATCGGCTATTCTTCAAGGAGTATGCCATCATCTTGCGTTGGCCACGCTTGTGCCGGATGGTGTCCAAAACAAAATAAATTGGTAAAGAAGTTTTTCGCACAATCTCTCTAATCATTTTTAATGTCCTTTGTAAAATATGATATATCGAATACAGTATTATTATATCACTTACGGCATTCAACGCAAGCCATATTTGACATTTTTATATCGTATTTGAGATAATAATTTTATTAAAGATATTTTCAGAGGATTTCTATTGGGCACTATGGACTGGAATAAATTAGCTTCTGGGATGCTTAAAGCCGAATTAAAACGACGCAACATCAGTTATGAGCAACTTGTTGCCCTACTCAACGCAATTGATGTACACGAAACTCACGCCAGTATATTAAATAAAATGAGCCGTGGTGCCTTTCAATTTGCCTTCTTTTTGCAATGCGCCACTGCAATTGGAATAACCAATTTACGACTGGATGATCTGGCGCAAACAACAACCGATGTTAAATCACGTTAATAAAGATAAGGCCTCATGAGTATTTTCCAATCTAAATATGAGCCTAAAATAGTACCGATGTCGCGGTTGACTTAAGGGAAAGTTATGAACATCCTCTTGACTCGTTCACTTATCATGGTGTTTAAGCCACTTATCAGTAGTAATCATCAAAAATATCAACTCCCTTCCATTCTATACCCTGCCTAAGACAAAATTCTTTGTCAGCATCGTCTTTCTCAAAATATGAGCCCAAATTTGAATGGAGGAGTAGCTCATTACCAAATGTAATTTCAGTAATGACCCACGGTTTAAAGCCCTCTCGTTCACACATAACACCTTCTCTCTCGCACATCACTAAAATTGAAGAGTTCTTTTTCCCCTTTACAAAATCTAGTATTATTAATTTTGGGGAATCATCATTATAGGCAAATACTGCTCCAATTTTTAGGTCCTTGAAATACGCTTCAAGTGTATTTTCTCCAATTTCTTGAGGGCAATATGGAAAATAATAATTAGCAGCCCACCCCAACTGCGTACATTTTTTTGTAAAGGCCATTTCCATACAATGGAAATCTGGCATTTTAATATCTGTCATTTCTTATCCCCTTAAATCTTTCATATCTTATGGTTGAAAAAAACAATGTTGCGGGATATAACCATCAAACATGTTACATCTTCAAGAGGGGATTTAAGTGGAAAAAACGTTACATGACTACTTTTATATCAACACAGGAAACGAAATCAAAGTTTACAGTGATAAAGACTCCTCATTTTTAATAGAAGCAGCAAATTTCTACATAGCAGGGAAGAAGGGAAAAGACTCCCCAAATACCATACCTGAACTTGATGCTATTATTTATGAATTCATGGAAGAATATTATAAGAGTGGCCTCACTGATTATTTATTAAATAAACTAAATGAAATTATTAGGAATGTAAGAATTCAATGTCTTGTTGAAAATATAGAAAATAAACTCTCCGCTGTTCATGTTGCTTACATACCCAATAATCCCTCTCCCATAGTTTTCGGTGCTTATATGTTCTCTCGTATAACTTCATTTGGTGGATTGGATGGATTGAAAAGATGTCATAATAAGGATTGTCTTAAATTTTTTATAGGCCGATCTAATACCAAATGGTGCTCAAATTCATGTGGATCTAAGTACAGAGTGAATAAAATGAGAAAAAACAAGAAAGCTTCTTGTTCTCAATTGTTTCTGTAAATTATACGGGGGGTTTTGTTTACTCCCCTGCCCTACTCTTTTAACCAACAAAGAATCACCTCAATGCTGGTTAATAAATGTTGTTAATTCATTAATCTTACGTTACCAATCAATTTAATGAGTTAATTAACACACCAGGACAGATTCTATTATATTAACTCTTGTTGAAACTTTGATATTATCCATTTACGATAAAAGGAATAAAAAGGCAGGTTTATGACTATATTTGAAGGGATAAGTATTTGTGTTAGTTTGTTTGCAGTACTAATCAGTTATAGGGCAAATAAGAAAAGCAATAAACTTCTATCTGAAGCTAATAATCTACAAATTAACCAATCCGAACTTGCTGCGATGCAAAAAGAATTGCTTAAAAAAGAGCAGTCTGAAGCTAATTGTAGTATAGAGCTCATGAAGCTTCAAGGCACTAAATACAAGTTCAATATCACAAATATAAGCCAAACTAACGCCCACGATGTAAATATCACCTTTAAAGGTCATAATCAGAGGCCAGACTTCATAAAATGGGAAAAATATGAAAATCTGTTCCCCGTTAGCATTTTATCTCCTGCTAAGTCAGTTTTTATATGCACACACAGAGATTTAGGTAGTCCATCCATCTATGATATAATTTTAAGTTGGAGCAATCCTGATGGTTCTTTGAAGTCTACAGAGGTAACTTTGTTTCCTGAATAATGATGTCTATTAATTTGATTTAATACACAAAAAACATGTGAATTTGGGGAATGACGCGCAACTGCTTTTCAGGAGACCTTAAGTCGGTTAGTTGTTCTAATACTCCCAAAAGCCCCATGTCAGATATAGTTAGGTTAATAAACCAAACATTCAAAGCTACTTGCCTTTTTCTATGGATTTACGGCGTCTTTTTTCATCGATCGCGATTATTTTTTTTGCTTCATCAATTTTATTAGCATCTTGTTTTGAAAAGGATTCTATCCATGACTTTGCCCGAGATTCTGATCCACTAATTGATATATCATGGTATTTTGATTTAAAAGCAAATTTTTTTAAAAGATTTAATGCCGCTTTGGGTAGTTCCTTCTTTTGAAGATATCTTTGATAAATCCACAAAATTAGATCGACTATCTCTATACCTATACTAGTTTTGTAAGAACTAAAGCTCAATTTTTCCAATGGCATGTTTGTAAAGTCACTTACCCCCAAAGGAGTTTCCTCTATAACATTTAGGAGTCTCAATTTCGCATAATAATCCGCCAGATTTTCCTTAGATAAATCAAACTCTTGATGATTATCAATCTTAATTTGAACTGGTGAGTTATGGCTGCTTTTTATATATTCTCCAACTTCATACAAGATAGATTGTAGGCCAATGAGGTTTGGCGAAATTTGTTTAATCATTAACACATCAGAACAGTGATATCCGAGCTCATCATAATTTGCTTCAGCCCAGCTTAAAGTATCCTTAATTAATTCTCGAGATCTACTATCAGGTATTTTATTTAAACGACTCAAGAGAGAATTACAAACTTTTACAAATATTTTTTTTGACTTACTATGATCTAAACAAATTCTTGCCTCCCAAGCCTGTTTTAATGTTGGAAGATCGAATAAATGTGCGACTTTAATAAGCATTATATATCTTAATGGTGTCCAATAACCTGTCCAAGTAAAAGCAGGGTTAATGCCTTGATCAAATACTTGATCAAAGAAGGAGATAATTGCCAGATCCTTCTTTGTGACACTTGATATATCAAACCGAAGTTTATATTTATTCTGTAACTTGGCTAAATCTGGTGCCAAAGATGTAATTTTATTATTTGAGAGCTCCCTTCCGTGAAAATATTTAATGCCATATTTTTGTTTAATGTGGCTTACTTCACTTACAGCTAAAAGATCAAGGTTTGTTTTGCTACTTAACAACCCATAAAATAAGTAGGGTTGCTCTTCATTAAAAAGGTCACTTCCAGTATTACCGCTTTCATCAATGTAAAAAAACATTAGATTCTATCCATGGTCACCTAATGATGAGTATAGCAAAAATTTGATCGTTTTACGGACCGAACGCTCCTATCAAGTTAACTCTAAGACCTGTCGATTGACGGGTCAATAATTAAAATTGAATCCTATTCTGACAATAAATGAAAGCTCCATGGCATCATGGTTAGGCCATACTTTCCTGGACAAACCCATTCCATATGTTCTATAATTAAGCATATTAAAAGGGGAGTATTTAAAATATCTCTTCATGGTAAAGAGCTTCCATTACATAAATATGTGGGGTACTTCATGAGTAAGATACCGCTGCTAATGTCGTTAATGCTGATCTCTACAATGGCGTTTTCTGATGCGGGAGAGGATTGGCTTTGGGAGAAGTCCGCTAAGCCCCTGGAAATTGAAACTAGTAAAACAGTTACAGTTTGTACGCCAGGAGAAGGTTGTAAGGTAATAATAGTGAATGGAAACTAATGGCCTTAGAATCGTTTGTAACTGATATATTTCATTGCAAGACATTAAATCCCAAGAAAAACACTCTAATTCTAAAGATTTTTAGTGCGATCAAGGAATTAGCTGTTCAAATGATACACGAAAAACCCGTTTCATTACCGAGTAAATGACATCTTTTAGCTGGCTGTCACGCCTGCATTCAAAGAGAGGCGTTTTTCTCTACCCTATCCCCAAACTTACCCATTACGACTCTGTATAGAACCACACCCGGTTCTGCTTGGGCACATAATGAGCCCTGCGTATAATCCTCAGAGAAACTCGTTTCTATGACCCAAGGAATAAACTATTATCGATATTGGCTTTATATTTTAATAAATCTAATGAACAAATGAGCATACCACTGGAACCTAAAATTTTTCCATGAATAAGGGCATCAACCCAACAGCTAGTCCGAGAACAATTCCTCCAATCACAGCATTCAATTCAATCGTTATCATCACAGTCCCTCTCTTAATACATCACGAATGTCGCGTTATGCAAAAAGCTCTTCTATGGTCTCTTGCATTTCTTCTTGGCTAGGTTTGGCATAGCGAAAAATTTCTTTGATGGATACATTACCACTTAATTCCTGAGCAAAATGCACCCCATGTTTATCGGTTACTTTTTTTAAAAAAGTATGTCTTAATTGATGAGGAGTGAAAGCAAACTGCTCTGCTTCAGGCAAATAAGCTAAGGCTTGTTTTAATACCCTTTGACAAATACGGTACACATCCAAGGTGTGTAATGGAGTTCCATATCGCGTTATAAAGAGTGGCTCCTCCTCTAAAGACGCCCTTGTTGCTAAATATTGGTCTAAATAGACCCTACTTTCTTGCGGTAACGGGATTTTTTGACTTACTCGTTTGGACTTATGACGCATTACTTCATGAAGCCCCTTCTGCTTGTACTGACCAACAGTTAAAGAAACTGCTTCCGATTCGCGAAGACCTGTTCCTAATAATAAATAGAATAAAGCAGTTTCCATCAAAGGATTTTGATTTTTACGTGTACAACTTTTGATTCGTTGCTCACAAGCCGACTTTAATCGCATGAGCTGTCTTGATGTTAATCCATTCCAATCCGGCGCATCAGTTTGTAAATCTTTAACTTGAGCTAGTGGGTCCCCTGCTAATAAAGGCCTTTGTTGGTGTACCCATCGACCAACATGGCGAACAGTAGCCATAGTACGATTAATTGAAGTTGCCTTATAGGGTTTACCTGTTTTTTCTGAGATTGTTTTAATCAAATTTTTCTGAAATTGCTTAGTAACCGCCGGAGTCCAACTATCTAATAGGTCATGCCCTACTTCTATTTGAAAAAATTGAATAAATTTGGCCAAGTCTTTCTTTTTTGCGGCTTCCGTTTTTTCAGGAGCCCCCTTTACGTGCACAGAGTAATAATAGGACAGCCAAGCTGAAAGGGAGTTGGTATCAAAATGAACATCCAAGGGATGAATAATCTTATCTATCACAAACATTTGATTTTTGGTGCTTTGATGATCCAGTAAATTCATAGAGCCCCTTTTTTATTTTTCCTCCATTATACCCTGTTTGTGAAAGATAAGGTACGTTATCTACCCCAAACAATAACACACCTATCTGACTGCTTAAATAACCTATACCCTCATAAATATTCTGGGATAAAAACTCAGCACGCCTTATAATGCCCTATCAGGTTATAATCATGGATTTAATAATGAACATCAGTCAATTGAACGTAGAAGAACAAATAATAGAAATCAGAAACATACACGTTATTCTCGATTCTGACATCGCCGCTTTATACGGAGTAGAAACAAGAGATATTAATAAAGCAGTCAAAAACAACCCGGATAAGTTTCCTGATAACTATATTATTCAACTAAATAAGCGTGAAAAGAATGAACTGGTGGAAAATTTCCACCGGTTCGATGGACTAAAGCATTCAACAGTAAACCCTAAAGCCTTCACTGAGAAAGGTCTTTATATGCTAGCTACTATATTAAAAAGCCCAAAAGCAACAGAAACTACTTTAGCCATTATTGAAACTTTTACCAAAGTAAGGGAAATATCACGTACTATTAAAGCAATACCACAAACCCCACAAAATTCACCAAAGTACCAAGAGCTCATGCAAAAAACAGGTAATTTAATTTCGGATCTAGTGGTTCCTGATGACCTCGACACATCTGAAACGGAAGCAAGCATAGAGGTTAATCTTGCTATTGTAAAATTCAAATATTCAGTCAAGAAAAAAAACAAGTGATATTTTATTGAAATAAAAAATTTTGATGGGATGCGATATTTTAAAATTGATATGAAATTCTAATACTTAGATTCCTATGATCTTAAAACCCACCATTAGAGGCCTAAAAAAGACAATTACTATTATTGCATTACATCCCACTCCTGAAGCCTGTAATGACAAAAATTGCACTATAATAAACTATGCTGTGGTATATAGCACCTATTAAGGTAAGAAATGTCCACACCACAGTCTTATTCTTTTTTAATAGTCGAACCTTCCCTAGCGAAGCGAATTGTTATTCGCTCCCAATTCCTCAATTTTCGGCATCATCTAGATATTGCTTGGGATTTTGAATCTGCCAGGGAGTACCTGTCCTTTACATTATACGATCTTATTTTAATTGATATAAACATTCACCAAAGAACTATATTAATTAATCAAATTCAGAACAATTGGCGCATTGGCAAAAAAACCCCTATTATAGGTATATCTTCACACGAAGATTATGCATTATCAGAAGAGAACAAGGAGCGAGTCTTTCGTAAGCCCTTTACAAAAAAAGACGTAATAAAAATTATTGAGTTCCTTAATGGTTCAAGAAAGAACCATTAAATCATTTCATAAAACTGGACAAGGATAAGCCTAATGTTTAAAAAATTATTAATTATCAGCAGTCTTGCGCTTACCATTATAATCCCTAATACACTTTGGGCAAAAGAAAATTGTGCGTGTAATATGGGCTCAATGAGCCAATGTCAAAGTGCAATGGATCAAATGATGATGGACAAGTTAGGAAAAAAAGACAACCAATACGATAAACGCTTCATTGATATGATGATACCTCATCACCAGGCTGCCCTTATGATGGCAAAAGATGCCTTAGACAAGGCAACACACCCAGAAATCAAGGAAATGGCTCAGAAAATCATTGACACCCAACAAAAAGAAATTGAGCAATTAAAAACATGGCGTAATCAATGGTATGCAAATGAACCATCAAAAGGAGAATAGCATGTCCCACCAACAGTATGAGGCCTGTATTAAAGCCTGCCAAAAATGTGTAGCTGAATGTGAGCATTGCGCAACGGCTTGCAGCGAAGATGACAACCGTAAAGACCTAGCCTGTTGTATTACATTGGATCGTGATTGTGCAGCAATCTGCGCCCTTGCAGCAGAGATGATGGCCAGGGGTTCATCCTTTGCTAAAGAAATTTGTGGATTATGTGCTAAAATTTGCCGTGCTTGCGGCGATGAATGCAGTAAGCATCAGCACATGGAACACTGCAAGCGATGTGCCGATGCATGTTATCAATGTGCTGAAGAATGCGAAAAAATGGCTTAATGTTCAAGCTCCTTGCAGATACTGTAATGGAGCTTACAACGAATGGTGCATCATTAATTTTGGCAATTTAAAATCGCGATAACTCACTAGGGTCATCATGCCCGTTTCTTGATGATACAGCATATGGCAATGCATCATCCAATTACCAGGATTATCGGTATCGAATTGAATGTTCACTGTTGATTTTGGCAACACGATGACCGTATCGTGCAACAAGCCATTCTTTATTTTTTTACCATCAATCTCGGTTACTTCAAATACATGACCATGCAAATGCATAGGATGAGCCATGGTCGTTTTATTGTTAAAGACCATTTCAACGCGTTTATTTCCATCAACGATTAAAGGTTTGATGTCTGGCCACTTTTGGTTATTAATAGTCCATTCATAGCGCATCATATCGCCTTCTAGATTAACGGTTAAGATTTGGCCTGGTGTTTTATCAGGCAGTGGGTTTAATGCTTTAAATTGAAACTCCTGATCATAATTTAAAGCCCCTGCTTTACTTGAATTTTTTTCATTAAGTTTAGGAATAATCGCTTTAGGCGTTGCGAGTATTAAACCCGTTTGCATCTGCGTCCCCTCGCCTTGAGCAAGAATAGGATATGCTGCTTCACCCTGGGGAATAGTCACCAGGACATCAAGTCGTTGTCCCACAGCCAGTTGAAATTGCTCGGATTGTACCGGTTGAATCGATTGGCCATCGAGTGCGATTGCCTCTCCTTTCAAAATACCTGTATTTATAAAAAAATTGGACATTGCAGAACCCGCAATGAAACGTAATCGAACAGTATCTCCTGGATGAACGGGAACGATTTGAGGATTTTTTAAAGTTTTATAATTGGTGAGAAAAGCATCATAATTGACATCATTTAAATCAGGTGCCGCATTATCCATAGGCATAGAAGACATCCCACTGCCATGATGCATGTGGGTCATTTGCCCTTTTTTTAACTCACTTAGAATCACTTCTGGTTTTTTAAAACTAAAATCTCCGATAAATAAAGTAACCTCTTTATCACTCACCTTATCGTTTGGATCAGCAATAATCAAAGGGGCTGATAAAAATTGCTGTACTTGTAAATCATGATGCGAATGCATCCAATAAGTCCCAGACTGTTTAAGTAAGAAATGATAATGATACTCGCCGCCTGGGGGAATAGGTGCTTGCGTCACATAAGGTACCCCATCTTGATCATTAGGAACAATAAGACCATGCCAATGTAAGACGGTGGGCTTATCCGTTTGATTTTTTACAATCGCATCAAATACTTGACCTTTGACCCCCTTATATCCCCATGCCCCATCGGGCTGTTCGATGCGGAACAACTCAGCTGGTTTACCATCCACTTCGGTTTGGAACTTTTTAATCAATAATACTGTAGGATCAGTCGTTTTACGAGAAACAAGCTCTTGATTTGCAAGAGCTTGTCCTAAAAACAGCGTACTTAATAGTACTCCATGAACGCAATAAAACAATTTCATCAATGTAATCCTTAATTAGACTGTGAGGTTTGATAAAGCGCGCGTAATTGCGTTAATATTTTTTCCAATTTATCCCAATTCGCCTGAGTCCCCTCTTTATCGTTGGCATCTCCCGTTTTATCAAGGCGTGTAGCCAACTGCGCAACAAAGTTTAAATTACTTTGTAATGATTTTTTCTGCTCATCGGATAAGTCCATACTTAAAGGGGGTAGTGCGTTGACTAAATCGCGAATGGCAAACGCATGCTCATGAATGGAGGTTAACTGGTTTTCTTTTAATGATTGAGTAATGGATGCAGCCTGTGCATCAATAGCCTTCCAAATCTCAGGTATTGTGGAAGGAATAGCTACTTTAGAAACTTCAGCAGTATTGGCAAAGAGTCCCAAAGGCATTGTCCAAATAAAAAGGCTCATGATTAAACTAAGCCATACCGATTTTTTATTGCATTGCTGTGTTTTCATGGTGTTTCTCCTAGTTGATTATCCTTTAAAGCGATTCGTTTTTCTCGCCATTGTTCAATGGCGTTATAGACGGTCGGGACTACAAACATATTAAGTACGGTTGATGTTAATAACCCGCCTAACAGCACCTGGGCTAAAGGACGCTCCAATTCTTTACCGGCAGGTGAGCCCCAAAGCAGGGGGAAAAGCCCCAGTGCTGCGGTGGCGGCGGTCATCAACACTGGCACTAATCTATCAAGCGTACCATCAATAACCACTTGCTCGCGTGTTTTTCCCTGCAAACGCAATTGATTGTAATGGCTAACCAAAATAATCCCATTTCGCGCTGCAATCCCAAATAAGGTAATAAAACCAATCATGGCGGCCACACTCATCTCGCCACTGGCGATAAAGAGAGATATGACTCCGCCAATTAATGCTAAGGGTAAATTAAACATCACCAATAAGGCTTCTCTAAAGGTACCGAAGGCTTTATGCAGCAAAATAAGCATAATAAAAATAACTAAAGCGCCAAAGGTAAGAATCACTTTGGATGCCTGCTGTTGACTTTCAAATTGACCGCCGTATTGAATGAAGTATCCCGCAGGCAGTTTAATCTTCTCTTGCACCTCTTGTTCAACATCGGCAATCACACTGCCTAAATCACGTCCTTGCACGTTAAAACCAATAACTAATAGCCGCTGCACATTTTCCCGATTAATCGCAAAAGGTTGTGGTTCTACTTTAATATCAGTAACCGCGCGCAAAGGAATTTGGCTTAAATTTGCTTCAGCTTGTCCGTGCGCATCAATGAGCATTTTTTGAATGGCTTTAATGCTGTCGCGTCCCGGCTCATCCATACGAAGATATAAATCAAAGGTGCGTTGGCCTTCTAAAACACTCGAAACACTCACGCCATTTAAAAGCACTTGCACGTCTTCAGAAATCTGCCCCACATTCACGCCGTACCGTGCGGCTTTTTCACGGTCAATTTTAATAATGACCTGCGGTACATTAATTTGCTGCTCTTTGTTCACATCGACCACCCCTGGAACCGATTTTAAGACAGCCTCTAACGATTGTCCTAACTCATTTAAGGTGGATAAATTATCACCAAATAGCTTCACTGCCACCTGCGCCCGGACTCCTGATAACACTTCGTCCATGCGGTGGGCAATAAATTGCCCCACATTAAATACGGCTCCGGGAATATTGGCTAAATCTGCACGAATGAGCCGTAACAGTTCATCAGGGGGCATGAATTTGTTTTTATTAAAATCAAGACGCAAATCAAATTCACTGACATTAGGCGGTAGTGCATCTTCATCCAACTCACTGCGTCCGGCACGCTGAGCAATTGAGATGACTTGCGGATAACGCATTAAGGTTTTTTGCACCTGTTGACCTAAGCGCATTGATTCCTCTAAGGAGGTGCCAGGCAAGGTACTCATGGCTACAATGAAATTTCCTTCATGAAATTCAGGTAAAAACGAAGTACCAAAAAAAGGAAGTAAAGCGAGCGCAAATAAAAATGCGGCCAGAGACATCGCAACTACCGCTTTAAAATGTGCCAAAGACCAGTGTAAGGCAGTTAAAAAATGTCCCTTAAGCCACCGGACAAAACGGGTTTCAGACTCAGCATTATGTTCTGTCTTTTGCTCAACCCCATAATGACGCTCGCGTTGGGACAACGCATGCAAGCTCACCTCAGCATCTTCCTTTTTTTCTTGGCTTCGAACCAATAAGAGATAACAAAGTGCCGGCACCATAGTAATGGACACCACAAGCGAACCCAATACCGAAGCAATATAAGCAATGGCCAAGGGACTAAAAATACGCTCAGCAATACCTGATAGAAAGAAAATCGGTAAAAAAACAAGGCTTATAATGACGGTGGCGTAAACAACGGAACTTCGTATCTCAAGCACGGCATCAAAAACGACTTCAATTGCAGGTAGTGGATTAATTTCTTGGCGGTTCACTCTTAAGCGATGCACCACATTTTCTACGGTAATGATGCCATCATCCACCACCTCACCAATGGCAATTGCCATCCCACCTAGCGTCATCGAGTTAATGCCAATGCCAAAATAGTGCAATACCAATAAACCAATGACAAAAGATACCGGCATGGAAAGAAATGTAATAAACGAAGCGCGCCAATTCATCAAAAACAAAAACAGTACGGCGATAACAATAATCGCGCCCTCCAAAAGTGCGCGGGTTAAATTATGAATCGCAGACTCGATAAAATTGGCTTGTCGAAAGACTTCGGTTTTAAGCGCAACACCCGCGGGCAGTGTTTGCTTGATGTTCTTTAAAGCCTGCTCCACTTTAGCAGTAGTTGTCACCGTATCAGCACCATAGGCTTTGGAAATCGTGCCAATCACCGCAGGCTTTGTATTATAAGCGCCATCTCCACGCTTAATTTCTCCACCAAAGGCGACGATTGCCACGTTATTGATGGTAATGGGGACTCCTTTTCGCACTGTAATCGCGGTTTTTCTAATGTCCTCCAGGGATTGGATTCGACCAACCGTTCCTACCACAAGCTCGCTTCCTGCCTGGTGCACGAAAGCACCGGGTACATTTTGGTTGGCGGTGGTTAATGCTTGGCGCACTTCTTCAATGGTTACACCATAGGCAAGCATGCGTTCAGGAATTAACCGCACCTGGTATTGTTTCACTTCACCACCCAGTGATACCACTGAAGCAACCCCACCTAAGGCCAAAATCCTGGGCCTAATCGTCCAATCCGAAATTGTGCGCAAAGTTTCTGGGCTTGCGGTATCACTGATTAAGGCGTATTTAACAAGCCAACCCACAGCTGAGGTCACAGGAAGCATCACCGGGGGATTAACCCCAGGTGGAAGTCTGTTGCTCATTTGTTGAATACGCTCGTTAACCAGTTGTCGGTTACGGTAAATATCGGTTCTATCATCAAAAACCACTGTAATTGTCGATAAACCAACAGAGGTTTTTGAGCGCACGCTAGCCACCCCTGGAGTGCCGTTAATGGCACTTTCCAAAGGGTAGGTGATGAGCGTTTCGACATCTTGCGTTGCCATGCCCGGCGCTTCGGTTTGTACCACTACTTGCGGTGGCGCAAATTCAGGAAACACATCCACCGGCATTTGTTTTAAGGTGTAACCACCTAAAAGACAAAGAACCAGTGTTAAGGCTAGAATCAAAAGACGATTATGTAACGACCAGGCAATTAAGCGAGTAAACATTAGTGAGACTCCTTGTCACCGTTTTTTTTGCTGCCACCACCGCTTAAGGATAAGGTGTATAATTCACGGTTTCCTTGAGTCACAACCGCATCCCCTGGCACTAAGCCTTCTATAATTTCAGTGTACTTATCATCACGACCCCCGAGCTTTACCGCCGTTCGGTCATAGGTGGTGCCATTCTTTACAAACACAAAGGTGGCGTTGTCGATTTCAAGTACGGCATTATTAGGTATCGTGAGCGCACCTTCTGTAAAGCGCAAAACCACATTGGCACGCATGAACATGCCCGGCTTTAGTAACCCTTCTTTGTTATCAAGACTGATTTGTACATTCACACTGCGTGTTAAGGGATCTAAGTTGGGCTCAATCAGCGTAACCTTGCCTGGAAAAATTCGATTTGGATAACTTAAAACATGGACATTAACGTTTTGTCCTCGTTTAATCTTACCTAAATCTTCTTCATACACTTGGGCAATGGCCAGCAATTGGTCGCGGTTACTGATGTGGAACAAAACGGTATTAGGCTCTACTGCTTGGCCTAAGTTCACGTTGCGTGCATCGATAACACCTGAAATGGGTGCTTTTACCGCGACACTGGGTGGAGGGTCTCCAACGAGACGCGATTGCACGGTAGCTACAACTTGTCCTTTGGTTACCGTATCACCTAGATTGGCAACAATATCAGTCACTGCACCACTAATACGCACGCTAACATCGGCTTGAGCATTGGGTAACAATTGGATTTGACCATTTAACGTCAAAAACTCAGCCATTGGACGCGCTGTGGCTTCAGATACTTCAATGCCCAGCATCGTGGTTTGTTCAGGTGTTAATGTAACCGCCTGTGCAGGGCCTGAGGTATTTACTTCAATTTCATCCCCATGCGCGATAAGAAGTGATGAATGCAAAAGGATCCCCAGCAAAAAAACTAACCGCACTCTTTGGCGGGTACTATGAGTTCCATGAATCATTTAGTCGTGTCCTTAGTGAAAGATAAATAAGAGCACAACTCGCTTGAATGCGGTGCTCCAATAGCCGTACATAAGGCAACATACGATTGAAAATATTGCCCCACGGTCGTTAAATACGCCATTTGTACCTCGTTTTGTTGCCGTTGGACCTGTAAGACATTAAGAAAAGAGACTTGCCCATTTTGATACGCTTCACGGGCAAGTGTCACATTCTCAAGTCCTAAACGAAGAGAGGTTCCTTGCGTTTGTACCACACTTATTTTAAGCGCATTTAGCTGACCGTAATTGCTGGTGACTTCAGTTTCAATAGCAAGATTTAAGGCATCAATGGCCATCATTGCCTGAGCACCTGTAGCGCCCGCCTCTAAAATTCGTCCCTGATTACGATTCAGTATCGGCAGGGGAATCGATAACGAAACTCCTAAAGTGCGGTCGGCTTGTTGGGGTGGGGCACCTTCTACCACAATTTTATCTTGCTGTACGCCAACACCTAAATTCCAATCCGCAAAGCGCTCTGCTTGTGCCAAGCGCCTATCAGCCAATGCACGCTGTTCTGCGAGTAATAAGCCTCGCCGGTCAGGACGATTATTGAGTGCATGATTGATTAGACTTCCTAAAGAAGGAAGACCTTTCGCTATCCTAATCGTTTTCTCAACGTGCAACGACGCATTAGGTGCGCGTCCAATAAGTTGATTTAATAGCGCATATTGGCTAATCAGTTGGCTTTTTAATAGTTGTTTTTCTTGTTTGATTCGTGCGTATTCGATGCGAGCTGAATTATCATCCAATTTAGAAATTTCAGCTGCATGGTAGCGATTATGAATGACACGTACTAATTCTTGATTAATACCTTGTAAATAATTAAGTTGTTGCATCCGATTTTCTGCAACCACCACCGTATAAAACGCATTGGCGACTTTTGCACTGAGTTGGCGTGTCGCCTCAAACACTTCCGCCTGCGCGCGAAGAATATCAATACGTGCAACCGTTTTTTGTCTGCCTATTCGGCCTGAAATGGGAAAGGCCTGGTTAAAGTTGATGCTGCGAGAATACTCCCCTTCGTTATTAAATAACCTGTCATCATTATTATTTAAATTCAAACTAGGATTAGACCATAACCCTGACTGCGTGAGACGTGCTTCGGCAATAGCAATGGCAAAACGTGCTGCCTTTAAATCCTTATTATTTTGAATACCCAACTGCGTAAGCTCTTTAAGATCTAAAGGAGGCTTTGCATACCCCAAGAGAGGTATCAGCGCGATAACACCCATCAAAAAACACGTGAATCCCCAATTCTGTTTTATCATGTATACTCTATCCCTAAAATGACATTCCCTTCATTGCTATTCTATCATGACAGTTTATGACGTAAACGCAACGCATTGACAATCACTGACACGGAACTGAGTGCCATGGCAGTACCGGCTATAATCGGGTTAAGCAACAACCCTGTAAGTGGATAAAGAACGCCTGCCGCGACCGGCACGCCCAGTGCATTATAAAAAAAGGCAAAAAAGAGGTTTTGATGAATATTTTGTACCGTATGCACCGATAATTCGTAGGCTTCTAAAAGTTTGCTTAAATCACCTGATAATAAGGTCATGCCAGCGCTTTCAATCGCCACATCACTACCGGTTCCCATCGCAATGCCAATGTCGGCTTTTGCCAGCGCAATGGCATCATTAACCCCGTCCCCCACCATGGCAACCACATGTCCTTTTTGTTGCAGCTTGCGAATTACGTTGCTCTTTTCATCGGGCAGCACCTCAGCAATGACTTCTTGAATACCAACTTGTTGGGCTACCGCTTTAGCTGTCATGGCATTATCACCGGTGAGCATGATGACTTGAATGCCCTTTTTTATTAAGGAGGCGACCGCATGTTGGCTCGACTCTTTAATAGGGTCGGCTACCATAAAGACACCGGCTAATTGTTTATTGACCGTCATATAAATCACAGTAGCTCCCTCTTTTTGTGCTGTTAATGCCGCATCAGGAATCTCATCACCAGGAACAGACAACCAATGGGCATTGCCAATGGCAATAATCGCATCATTGATTTTGGCTTGAGCGCCTTTACCTCTGACTGCAATAAAATCTGTGGCCTCTTCCAAATTAATTTGGCGTTTTAGCGCTTCATCACGTAAGGCTTTAGCCAGTGGATGTTCACTATGACGCTCAAGGGATGCCGCAAGACGCAGCAGTTCATCTTCTTGCCAATTCATACTTGGGATAATTTGGGTTAACGCTGGATGGCCTTGAGTCAATGTTCCTGTTTTATCCACAACAAGTGTGTCGACTTTTCGTAATAGCTCTAAAGAAGCTGCGTTTTTAATCAAGATACCACGTCGTGCGCCTTCACCAATCCCCACCATGATTGACATAGGCGTTGCAAGCCCCAAAGCACAAGGGCAGGCAATAATCAGTACGGAAATAGCAGCAATTAGTCCATAACTTAAAGAAGGCTCAGGCCCTATTAAAAACCAGACGAGAAACGAAAGCCCTGCAATCCCTAAAACCAATGGCACAAACCAGGCTGAAACAGCATCAGCCAACCGTTGAATAGGAGCTTGAGTGCGTTGCGCTTCGCTGACTTGGGTAATAATACGAGCAAGTAACGTATCTTTGCCCACCTGGGCGGCTTTTATAATGAAGCTTCCTTGTTGATTGAGGGTCCCGCCAATGACGTGATTGCCTATTTCTTTTGCAACAGGCATAGGCTCACCGGTTAGCATGGACTCATCGACATCGCTTTGACCCTGAATCAACTCCCCATCAACCGGGATTTTTTCGCCCGGACGCACTAGTAATCTGTCCCCTACGCGCACCTCATCAAGCGTAATATCCTCATCTTTATCATGATCATTTAATCGATGAGCGACTGTAGGATTTAAATGAAGCAACGCGCGAATAGCATCTCCTGTGCGTTCTCGCGCCTTCAACTCCAATACTTGACCTAAAAGCACCAGAGTCGTAATGACTGCTGCCGCTTCGAAATATACCGGAATCATCCCATTTTCTTGCAAATGAAGGGGAAACCATTGGGGGAAAATAACTACTACTAAACTATACCCCCAGGCAATTCCCGTACCTAAGGCAATTAGAGTAAACATATTCAATCGTTGTGATCGAAGCGATTGCCAACCTCTAACGAAGAATGGCCAGCCGCAACCCCAAACCACCACGGTGGCAAGCATTGCTTGAAGCCATAAGGATAAAGGCACTGGAATCGATGCGCTCAACCAGCGTTCACCCATCGCTAAAATCACAATGGGAATACTGGCGACAAATGCCACAATGAAGCGCCAAAACATGTCCTGATATTCAGGATTTTTTTGCTCTGTTAAACTCACTTGTTCAGGTTCAAGCGCCATGCCGCAAATGGGACAAGTTCCGGGTTTGTCTTGACGGATTTGCGGATGCATTGGGCAGGTATACATTGTAGTTCCTGTCTCTTTATCAACACTGGACGCAGGAGGGTTTTTATGTTGATGAGCGCAACAACTGTGCTCCTCTTTGGTGTGCTCAGTTTTGTGGTTATGTGTACTCATCATTCACCTCAATCGTATTTTTTAAGCAAGCCCATTATTTCATCCATTTTTTCCTGACGCGATTCCTGACTGCCATGGCAAGCAACCTCATTAAGACAATTTAAAACATGGCGCTCAAGCACGCCGAGCTCAATTGTTTTTACAGCATTTCGAACAGC
>NZ_CP059403.1 GCF_014109805.1 Legionella sp. PC1000 | reverse complement strand
CAGTTATCTTCCCAAGCTAAGAAAGCAGTTAATACATATCTCACTATTAGAAATTGGCTAATTGGTTATTATATTTCTGAATATGAGCTTAAAGGAGATGATCGCGCTAATTATGGAGATCAATTATTAAAAGAGCTTTCTTTAAGTCTTGGTAGACTCCAAGTCAGCAATTGCAATAAAAGACAACTTTATGATTACATTAATTTTTATCGTACCTATACTCAAATTGCGCCTACAGTGTCGGCACAATTCAATGAAAAACTTCCTGGTTTTCTTGCATCTGATGAAAAAGTGCCTACGGTGTCGGCACAATTCAAAGTTTCATCTAGTGAGCTTTTGAATAACATTTCGTATAGCATGTTTAAGATGTTAGTAGAAATAAAGGATGAGCAGAAAAGGAACTTCTATGAACTAGAATGTATTAAGGGAAACTGGTCCGTTCGTGAGTTAAAAAGGCAAATAGATAGCCTTTACTATGAAAGGTTAGGCCTTTCCATTGATAAAAAAGAATTAGTTAAGCTAACAAAAGAAAAAGCAGAGATTCAGAGTAAGCCTTTAGATATTAGGGATCCCTATATATTTGAATTTTTAGGCTTAACGCCAAAAGAAGTCATGAGTGAGTCACATTTAGAGGAACAATTAATTTCTAAAATAGAGGAATTTCTTTTAGAGCTGGGTCATGGATTTTGTTTTGAAGCACGCCAAAAAAGAATTCTTATAGGTGGAGAGCATTTCTTTGTAGATTTAGTTTTTTATAATCGGATTCTTAAATGCCATGTATTGGTTGAATTAAAGCTTGAGAAGTTTACTCATGAAAACATAGGACAACTTAATACTTATGTGAATTGGTACAAGAAAAATATAATGATGGAAGGGGACAATCCTCCCGTAGGGATTTTATTATGTACAGATAAAAATCATGCCCTAGCAGAATATGCTCTTGCTGGCATGGACAATAACTTATTCGTGTCTAAATATATGTTAGAGCTACCGAAGAAAGAGGATATGCAAAAGATCATAGAGGAAGAACTTAATTTCAATAAGTAATAACGAGAGTGTTAAATAACTGTGTCATCTTTTTTAACTTGCTAATGTAGCAAACATCAAATTTTATGCTACTGAAAAATCATTGGATTCTTTTGTCCACATACCCACACGAAGCGTAACAAACTTCAACCTAAGTGAAGCTCTAGTGTGGGTATGTGGGCAATAAGATGACTCCTTTTAAGTGTCTTGCAGGATGATATTGCGGCCAGTTCAGGCCAAGAAATCATCCTCAACAAGACCAATATCCCCTTTAAGGGGAGGCAAAGCCTGGGGTAATTAGCATGTTATTTTGCAAGAAATAACATACTACCCTTGCAGCATCACTTTAAATTGCTGCAACTTTTTAGCCTCTGGAATGAGGCGTTGTTCCCGGGCTCTGCCCGCTGCGTCACTGGCCTTTTACTGCCAGTGACGCAGCGATTCGCTGCATCAAACAACAGAGTTTTCAAGGGTTATCCTTGAAAACTCTGTCACATTTTAAAAGCGATTACTCAAATGCGCATAACATGCACTCAAATAAATGTAAAAAATCCAGCAAAAATCCCTTGATTGGATTGTGAGATATTCCGGCCTTTGCTACACTAACTTCAATCACAACTGATGAATCCGTGAAAGCCGGATGAAACCAAGTTAACCTGGTCTTGTGAATTGCTACCCTAATTCCCTAACTTCTGTAGCGGACGCCTAGTCGGGAACCAAAATTAACCTGAATCTTCAGGACCTAAAAAAACTAATTATTTTAATAATTAGTCACTAACAACATGTCTTACATGTTGACCTATCCTAATCAACGCAATGCTCTGCACCTCGTTGAACCTCTTGAATGATTAATAACTTATTAATTATTTGAATAAAAAACTTTGACTATAAATTGTGACTTTTTGACCCATTACATTTATTTTTTTGTGTTGTGAATTAATACACTGAAATTTTTGAGGGTTTGTATTGTGAAGCAATGGATTAAATGACTTTGCTTTTTTTGTTTTTAAAATTTTAACTGGAGAACTCTATGAGTAATAACACCCGTGAAATAAGTGGTAGCGACATGTTGAACACCGTTGATGAGCTGCAGGATAAAAAGGAGTACTTACTAAATCAGGAGAACTTTGAACGTTTGATGAATGTCCAAAAAGCCGTAGAACAAGCAACTGAAATGAGACCAACCTTTAAAAAATTGATTAATAGTTTAGTGACTGAAGACGCTTTGACTGCTTTAACTGAACGTTTGATTAAACAAATGGCGTAATCTGAAATTGTGACCTTTAAACCAAGAATCGTATAAGGAGAATAAGACTTTAAAACGAAGTGTAGTATCGATTAAAGAAGTAACTACGGGTTTACCCCCGCATCGAGCCTAGTGGTCCTTACCAAGCATCATTTATATGAGCTGCTCGAATAACACTAAACACAATCCTGGGTAAACGTAGTGACATTAATAGGAACTTAAAGCTAATGAGCAGAAAGCAAAAATTAACCCAAACCATGATTCAATATCTGAAACAGGACAACCAGGGATCATTGAATACAAGACAGGTTCGCCTTTTTTCGATGAATCGAATCATTGATGATTTATTTGCAGCGCGAATCGTTCCCATAACCTGGTATGCACTCACAACAGAACATATTAAAAAGTTAGTGAGTTATTGGCAAAATAAAGGGTTAAAAATGGCAACCATTATGAATTACCTGGTTTGTTTGCGCTATTTTTTAAATAAAATTAATCACACTATAGAGGGTATAGACAATCAATCATTGAGTCTTGTAAAACCACGAAACAACATGAAGCCAGAAATTCATAGCGACACCATTTTAAATGCAATCAACGAGCCCCTTGCTTATCTATTATTTGCTTTACAAGCCAAATTTGGTCTCACACTCCTTGAATCCATGTTTCTTGTACCAGCCATCCACATTCATGAAAATGAACTTTGGATTACTAGAGAAATCAGCACTAATCGTAAAGATCGCCTGATACCCATTATTAATGAAGAGCAACAAATAATCATTACTAAGTTAGTCACCTTGACGGAAAACAAAAAGAGCCTGCATCAACAATTTGGCGAACATCATTTACGCCTTGCTTATAAATTTGCATTAAGTGCCTTAAAACTCCCTACGCAGGTGAGCTATCGATATTTATATGCTAAATCACGCTTTGATCATTTATGTAAAAACCACAGCAAATCAGATGCAAAAAAAATGGTGATTACTGAAACAAATATTAATAAAACCAGTCCCCTTTGGAACACAATCCATGAGTAAAACAAAATTGAGAAGTGCTACTTACTCCATTCATCATCTGGTGAAACAGATGAGGATCTCATCCTTCAATACTCGAGCGGATACACGTGTCATGCTGGGGCGCTGCATTAAAGACTTACATGAGCTGGGCTTTAAAGTAGGACATATCAAAGGAATTAAAGAGCGACATGTCCACGCCTTAATAGAACATTGGAAAAACCAGGGGAAAAATCCAGCCACCATTAAAAATTACATGGCTAAACTGCGCAAAATGGCAATACAACTAGGCACTCCAGAATTGATTAAATCAGAAAACACTTACTATCAAATTGAAAGTCGCTCTTACGTCCCCTCAGTCAATAAAGCCATTACTGATATTAATTTTTCAAAGTGTCGAGATGCTCATATACGCTTGTCACTTGAAGGCCAGGCATTATTTGGATTTAGGCGTGAAGAATCACTTAAATTTATCTTAAGTGAGGCTTATGAAGGAAGCCATCTTAATATCCAGCCCAGCTGGACCAAAGGTGGTATAGGCCGGATTATTAAAATAAGGACTGAGGAACAGCGACAATGGCTTAATCGAGTCAGCCAGCTAGTCCGTCCTGGACAATCGTTGATACCACCAGAGAAGTCCTATAAAGAACAGGTGGGACATTATAAAACGATTACAGCTCAATTAGGTCTCTCTAATTTACATGGGCTTCGACATGCCTATGCACAACGTCGTTATCACGAACTGACCTGCTGGTTTGATGAAAACAAACAAGGACTTTTGCCACCCATTGCAGGAGGAAAACCTTTTAAAGAGTTGTCACCAAAAGAAAAAGACTGGGACATACGTGCCAGACAAATTATTTCCAGAGAATTAGGTCACTCCAGAATGTCGATAACCAAGATTTATTGTGGTTAATTCACCGTTTTTTATAGAATTTATTAATTGAGTTTAGTAGAATAAGAAACAGAAAACACAACTGATGAACCAGTGTAATCCTGGTGAAACCGAACTCTTCGGTCTTGTGACTTGCTACCCTAATTCCCCAATCACTGTAGCTGAGCGTTTAGTCGGGAACCTGATATACCATTAATTCAATACACAAATATTGAATCCTATTAAAAGAATAGAGGTGTACTCCTTTATTTTTATTTCATTAAAGCAATTAATCTTGTTTTGAACCCGTTTGAATTCATTGTCTGATACCTATCAGACAAACCCATTTTGAGAATGTATTCTTTAACAATTTGGGTTATTCAACCATGTTTAAAAAAAGGTGAATGACGTAGGCTTACGCTGGAGAAGAACTCAGCGTTTGCTGACTATTTCTCTGGCTTTTTACAGGAGAAATGGTCGTGCGTATTCAGACAGATACCTTAAAATATGCTAAGATTCTTAAAGAGAGTGGGTTTTCTAAAGAGTTATCTGAGGGATTTTTTTCCACACTGACTCAAATAGAAATTCACAACATTTATAGTATTGATGAGGTGGATAACATGTTAAGTGAAGCCGTCAGACAAGTGTTTGTTGAACAAGATAAAAAACTTGTTGAACAGCGTCGCGAGTTCGATGAGCGAATGAAATCCTACAATGAACAACTGCGTGAAAACAGGAGTGAGTTGTTGGCATCAAGACGCTGGATGATTGGTACAATCATCACAGTCGGTCTTTCATTAGCCGCTTATCTTTCAGCATTAATTCATTTCAATCACTAAGCCTATTTAAAGGTTTGTAACCCATCGGGGAAATCACACTTCCTCATGGGGCAAGGGTATTTCCCAAAATCTAAGGAGAGAACCCATGCAACAAACATCTTTTGCAGAATACACCAATCAATGCACTCGAACTGATTTAGCCTTTTTTGATTTATTGCGCTCTATAGCAGAACTTCATGCCTATCAGCATGAGTTATCAGCAGAAGACATAGCACAACTTCAAATTGGCGCTCGAACGTTGAATGGAATAATTGCAAGGAATACCACAACTAACCATTCCATACAGTTGGTCTAGGAAGCAGGATTAACCCTGTTACTTGTTTTACCCGTTTTAATCCGCACAATCGGAAAACTTCTGCCTTGTGCGGGAGTTCTCCGATTGTGCGATTTTTTATTAATTCCATTTAAAGGAGAACTAAAATGGCAGTATTAAACAAAGTCCAATTAATAGGTCACGTGGGTCATTCACCTAGAAGTACCCAAACAAAGGAACATCAACCTGTTGCTTCAGTCTCGCTTGCCACGAATGAATCCTATCGCCGTAATGGCGAATGGGAAACCATTACTGAATGGCATCATCTGGTGTTTTTTGGAAAATTAGCAACTTTAGCTGTGGAACGCCTGCAAAAAGGCAGTCAAGTATATATTGAGGGCAAATTGCGCTCAAATAACTGGACTGATACAGAAGGTGTTAAACGCCAATCAATCAATATTGTGGTGCAAACCATACAGTTACTTGATAACGCAAAACCCAAAGAACTACCCGAGCAAACTGATAAACCAACACCAGAAGAGTATTTAGCTCAAATGCACTCGATGTTGGAATGTGAAGAAGTTCCTTTTTAATTGTTTCATTAATCCCGAAGGGAGTTATCCCTTTGGGAACAACTCCTTTTTTAAAACTTAAGGAGAACCACTTAAAATGAATCCATTTGAACTGACCGCAGCATCTACTTTCCTCAGTTATTTTCCCGATGATATTGAGTATTCAACCCTTATCAATCGGTTAAACAATGATGAATTAGGGACTGATGACGATGCAATAGATTTGTGGCAGCCTTTTGAATACTACCCAGGTGTATTCATCGCGGAATGCATAGAAACATTGCATGATCGATTGGTTAAAACGTTTCATCTCTAGCTTAACCCTTGCAGGAATCTATCCTGCAAGGGATGGATTTTTGACTGTTTTTAAGGAAAACATCATGAATTTAATTGAGAAAATTACCGCAGCTGTATTAGATGATGAAGAGCCAACAGAGAAACAGTCGGAGCTTTTAGTCGAATCGTACCTTAATAGCAGCGACAGGCAGGCAATTGATAATTGCTTCACTTGTCTTTGTGGGTATAGCCTGTCCAGTTTAATTAATTAAAGTAATTTAATAACCCTAATGGGAGCAAGACTCCCATTAGGGACTTGCTCCTTTTTCTTTGAATCAGGAGTACATAATGAATATTTTAACAACAGAACAACTTTATAAAGCAGCCCCTTCGCTATTTACTCACGGAGCTGCTGAACATACCAGTGAGCGATATCAGCCAATTGCCACTTCTGACATCATTAATGTATTGCTTCAGGAAGGGTTCTATCCAACCAAGGCAACACAATCAGCGAGTAGACATGAAGAAAGGAAGGCCTTTGCAAAACACATGGTCCGATTTCGACATAGAAACTATCACGAGCAGGATGGCGGTTTATTTCCTGAACTGGTATTGGTCAACTCTCACGATGGCATGTCCTCGTATCGTTTGATGGCAGGACTGTATCGTCAGATTTGCACCAATGGTATGGTTGCCGGTAAAAACTACAATGAAGTGCGCGTTAGACATCAAGGTGATGTTATTGGCAACGTCATTGAAGGAACCTATCAAGTTGTTGAGTCGTCTCACAGAATGCTTGACGCCGTAGAGCAAATGGAGGGGATTCAATTAACTAATGAGAAGCTTCTGGATTTTGCTCAACAAGCGCATGCTCTTCGTTTTAGTGAGGATGATAACCTGGTCATCGAGGCAAAAACTCTGTTAACTCCAAGGCGACGTGAAGACATGAAACGTGATTTATTTTCTGTTTTAAATGTCGTTCAAGAGAACCTTATCAAAGGAGGATTGCCTGGCTACAGACAGGATGAGAAAGGACGCTGGCGACGCGCTCGAAGCCGGCAAATTAAAGCAATTGATCAAAATATCAAAATAAATCGAGATCTTTGGAGCATTGCTGAAAATACTTTGTTATCTTGCCCTTAGAACTAATCTGTTCAAAGCCCCATATCCTGGGGCTTTTTTTTGCCTTGAATTTTTCAAAAAACCTATTATCATTGCTTCATCTTTGCAAGGTTGGACTTGCATATACCAACACAAAGGGCTGATTTTGGCACAGGATCAGCCCTTTCTATTTTGTAACAAGAAGAATTTATGATTTCCTACCAAGCCCCGATGCTCCCCGATGTCAATTACGCACTGCTTGACGAAGACGCTTATTTTTCGTTAACTGATCTTGAATACGACACCATGAAAAGCTGTAGTCATTTTCTGGAAGAACTCAAATGGGTACTCATCGAAGAAAAACTGGTGCAGATACCTCAAATTCTGTGTGGTTATCTTTGCGCCTACCTCGGTACAATCACCACGGTACACACCGTTAAAAAAGCAGAAGCTTTAGTACCATCTCTCCTTACGCTCATCCAGCACCAGGCAAAAGCCTCACTCGATGCTTTTGCACAACACCCCATCAATCACAGCGTCAAAAGTACGGAAAAAAAGAAAATCCATCTTGATCAACTGCGCACCATCACCCCTGGCAGCATCGTGGTGCAAACCATGCGCCTTGGGCGAGAAATCATGGACATGTTTGACGAAATAAATAATCAGCCAGGAATCAGAAGCAAGAAAAAGCAACCTACCCCCTTCTGCTCTGATGAATCACTGACAAAACTCATGCTGCTGATGGGCTCAGAACAATGCGCACAATGGAGAGAAGAACTCGATGGGCTTTCAGACCATTATGTTCTCAATCAATTAGCCATCCAAATTGGTTGGGTGATGGGCTATTTCACTCACCTTCAAAACAAATCCCTCAAAGAATCACAATATTTTGATTATGGCCTACCCTTAGTGAGCCTCTTTCAAGAACATATTTATCGCTTAATGGAATCGTACGCCACCGCAGAGCATGCAAAAATAGAAGCCCAGCAAAGCGCTCATTATGAAGAAACGGAATCCCTTTTAAGTGAAATTCGCCACCTTTCCGAACAGACATACAACCAAAAAACGCCCGCTGCCAATGCATTTCAAAAAGAGGTTCTCATCGCCCATGCTGGCATTGAAAAAACACTCATGGAGCTGATAACCCAGGGGTATGAAGTTAAAATCATTTTAATGAGCCTTTTTTATTTCTGGTTTATCCTGGAGGCTCCTATAAATGGAGTGAGTGAACAAACACTGGGCAAGACTGACCCTTTCCACCACATGCTGCCCGTCATTAAACTGGTCAAATCAACTACCCACTCCCTGCCCAAGCCAGAATTAAGCAAGGAAATTCGTGCGCTAAACGATTCCATGCAACAATTAAAAAAACATCTGACCCACCCTGAAAAATTGGATAACGTGCCGCAGAAAATTGCCCTGGAGCAGACCGAAGCGGTCAACACAGCCATTCACACCATCACCTGTGATTTCCTTAAAAAGGATATGCGCATCGAAGCCATTACTAATGCTTTATTCAGCCACTGGCTTCGTTTTTCCGTTTTTTTTGGTGTCAGTGAAAGTGAATGGCAAAAGATGGATTACTACCTGGTTGAGATTCTTAAAGCAGTCCGAGGTTATCTGGATTCTGAATTAGGGCAATAAGACTCTTCTTCGGCTAAAAAATTGGGTAAGTGCCTCCATTTCTATTTGTGATTAAGATTGGGTTACAATCGTAATCACAGGTATCCTGACTCGTCTCATATATTTATAATATAGCGTTTAGTCCTTTCTTTTCGATTAAAGAAAGTAATTTCAAAGAAGTACCTGCTGGTTTTTTAAGCCCCCTCTCCCATTGGCTAATAAGATCTTTAGATACATTAAGACAATACGCAAATATGGGTTGGCTCACATTTTCTCGTTCACGCAATGCCTTTATTTCTACAGGTAAAAATTCATGTATCGGGGTTAAACATGCGCGATCAAATTGTCGCATTGTTTGTTTATCAATAACACCCGCATCAAACATATCAACAACAGTTTCATGTACAGCCTCAAAAACCTCACTTTTATATGTTTTATTTTTGCTCATTATATAGTACCTCCACAAGTGCACCTGATTGGAGCAATCGCTCAATGTCATCACCAGAAAAGCCCAGCATCTGCTGAGATAAATCTTTAAATATTTGCTCTTCTTCCTGGCTTATGTTGTCACGTTCATTTTTTGGAAATCCATACACTAAAAAGGCCAGATCTTTATATCGATATAAAATAATACACCGATACCCACCCGACTTTCCTTGGTTTGCTCTGCCAAGCCTTTGCTTTATAACTCCACCACCATAATCAACATCGATTAATCCTTTTTCAATCTCTTTTATTAACTTACATAATTGAGAATCTAAAATACGCTCTTTCTTTGCAAATTTAGTAAACCATTTGTTTTTAAAAACCCGCAAAATAACATTCCATATTTCTTTTTATTATATGGTGTAATTATATAGCACTCAGTTCTATATTTCAAGAAATACTGACCCAAATACTAACCCAATTATTAACAGATAAATTCTAAATGATTAAATCCTGATAGATGGAAATCCAGAAATAAAGGACATGCTGAATTTCGGGAGAATTTCACCATCCGTAATGGCTATTCCAAAGCTCAGAAATAATGTAAACCCCCTCTTCATCAAGGTAGGATCGAGCATCAACAAAGTTTGATGTACCAACTTTTTCAAGTAGTTCTTGACCGCACTCAGGATCAAAAAAAGAGTACATCGTAGCAAGCAATACTTGTTTGCTATGGCTATAACCGCCTATGGACTCTTTAATGAATTGATAGTTGGGTTCTAACTGCCATCTTTTGTGAGCATCATTGAGTGAGGATGCTTTTAGGTTAAAAAATTCAACACCAACTTTTTTTACACCTTGCTTCCAAGCCTTATCAAAGCGGATCATGAGATCATTTCTGTTATTCATTAGTTGTCCACCGTTTTGTATTTTATTCTCATTAACATCTACTTTACTTTAATGGCTTAAATAAGACCAAATTATGATTCAAATAATTCTTCTATTGTTTCCTGCATTTCGTCCTGACTGGGCTTCGCATAACGAAAAATTTCTTTTATTGAAACATTTCCACTAAGTTCCTGAGCAAAATGCACTCCATGCTTATCTGTTACTTTTTTCAAAAAAGTATGCCGAAGTTTATGAGGTGTAAATTCAAATCGCTCATTCTCTGGTAAAAGTGCAAGCACTTGTTTTAAAACTCGCTGACATATTCGAAATATATTCCGAGTATTAATACGATTCCCTGCCCTATTAATAAATAAGGGTTGGTCAGATTCTATAGCTCGACTCTTTAAATAATTATCCAAATGTTCTCTACTTTCTTGCGGTAAGGGAATTTTAGTAGTCACCCGTTTACTTTTATGTCGTACTACAGAATGAAGCCCTTTTGAATGAAATTGGTGTACATTTAATGAGACCAATTCAGATTCCCGCAAACCTGTTCCCAACAACACATAAAAAACAGCAGTTTCCAATAATGCATTTTGATTTTTTCGAGTACATATTTTAGCGCGTTGCTCGCAGGCTGCTTTTAAGCGCATAAGCTGTTTCGAGTTCAAGCCATTCCATTCTGGAGCATCTGTCTGTAAATCTTTAACCCCTGATAAAGGATCGCCCGCAATTAAGGGTCGTTGTTGATAAAGCCAACGGCCTGCATGACGAATGGTTGCCATGGTCCGATTAATGGAAGTCGCTTTGTATGCTTTTCCGGTTTTCTCCGAAATGGTATTGCATAAGGAACGTTGAAATTGTTTACTTACTGCTGGTGTCCAATTATCTACCTGGTCGTGCCCTACTTCGACCTGAAAAAAATTTAAAAATTTAGATAAGTCTTTTTGTTTCGCCTGAACTGTTTTTTCGGGCGCACCTTTGACATGAACCTGAAAATAAAATGACAACCAGGCCGATAACGAATTGGTATCAAAATGAACATCCAATGGATGAAAAACCTTATCTACCCCAAACTTTCGATTTTGGTCATTTTGAGCATCCAGTAAATTCAAGAACTTCTCCATGAGTTTTTTTCAATAATATCATGTTTGGGGTAGATAAGGTACGTTATCTACCCCAAACAATAACACACCTATCTGACTGCTTAAATAACCTATACCCTCATAAATATTCTGGGATAAAAACTCAGCACGCCTTATAATGCCCTATCAGGTTATAATCATGGATTTAATAATGAACATCAGTCAATTGAACGTAGAAGAACAAATAATAGAAATCAGAAACATACACGTTATTCTCGATTCTGACATCGCCGCTTTATACGGAGTAGAAACAAGAGATATTAATAAAGCAGTCAAAAACAACCCGGATAAGTTTCCTGATAACTATATTATTCAACTAAATAAGCGTGAAAAGAATGAACTGGTGGAAAATTTCCACCGGTTCGATGGACTAAAGCATTCAACAGTAAACCCTAAAGCCTTCACTGAGAAAGGTCTTTATATGCTAGCTACTATATTAAAAAGCCCAAAAGCAACAGAAACTACTTTAGCCATTATTGAAACTTTTACCAAAGTAAGGGAAATATCACGTACTATTAAAGCAATACCACAAACCCCACAAAATTCACCAAAGTACCAAGAGCTCATGCAAAAAACAGGTAATTTAATTTCGGATCTAGTGGTTCCTGATGACCTCGACACATCTGAAACGGAAGCAAGCATAGAGGTTAATCTTGCTATTGTAAAATTCAAATATTCAGTCAAGAAAAAAAACAAGTGATATTTTATTGAAATAAAAAATTTTGATGGGATGCGATATTTTAAAATTGATATGAAATTCTAATACTTAGATTCCTATGATCTTAAAACCCACCATTAGAGGCCTAAAAAAGACAATTACTATTATTGCATTACATCCCACTCCTGAAGCCTGTAATGACAAAAATTGCACTATAATAAACTATGCTGTGGTATATAGCACCTATTAAGGTAAGAAATGTCCACACCACAGTCTTATTCTTTTTTAATAGTCGAACCTTCCCTAGCGAAGCGAATTGTTATTCGCTCCCAATTCCTCAATTTTCGGCATCATCTAGATATTGCTTGGGATTTTGAATCTGCCAGGGAGTACCTGTCCTTTACATTATACGATCTTATTTTAATTGATATAAACATTCACCAAAGAACTATATTAATTAATCAAATTCAGAACAATTGGCGCATTGGCAAAAAAACCCCTATTATAGGTATATCTTCACACGAAGATTATGCATTATCAGAAGAGAACAAGGAGCGAGTCTTTCGTAAGCCCTTTACAAAAAAAGACGTAATAAAAATTATTGAGTTCCTTAATGGTTCAAGAAAGAACCATTAAATCATTTCATAAAACTGGACAAGGATAAGCCTAATGTTTAAAAAATTATTAATTATCAGCAGTCTTGCGCTTACCATTATAATCCCTAATACACTTTGGGCAAAAGAAAATTGTGCGTGTAATATGGGCTCAATGAGCCAATGTCAAAGTGCAATGGATCAAATGATGATGGACAAGTTAGGAAAAAAAGACAACCAATACGATAAACGCTTCATTGATATGATGATACCTCATCACCAGGCTGCCCTTATGATGGCAAAAGATGCCTTAGACAAGGCAACACACCCAGAAATCAAGGAAATGGCTCAGAAAATCATTGACACCCAACAAAAAGAAATTGAGCAATTAAAAACATGGCGTAATCAATGGTATGCAAATGAACCATCAAAAGGAGAATAGCATGTCCCACCAACAGTATGAGGCCTGTATTAAAGCCTGCCAAAAATGTGTAGCTGAATGTGAGCATTGCGCAACGGCTTGCAGCGAAGATGACAACCGTAAAGACCTAGCCTGTTGTATTACATTGGATCGTGATTGTGCAGCAATCTGCGCCCTTGCAGCAGAGATGATGGCCAGGGGTTCATCCTTTGCTAAAGAAATTTGTGGATTATGTGCTAAAATTTGCCGTGCTTGCGGCGATGAATGCAGTAAGCATCAGCACATGGAACACTGCAAGCGATGTGCCGATGCATGTTATCAATGTGCTGAAGAATGCGAAAAAATGGCTTAATGTTCAAGCTCCTTGCAGATACTGTAATGGAGCTTACAACGAATGGTGCATCATTAATTTTGGCAATTTAAAATCGCGATAACTCACTAGGGTCATCATGCCCGTTTCTTGATGATACAGCATATGGCAATGCATCATCCAATTACCAGGATTATCGGTATCGAATTGAATGTTCACTGTTGATTTTGGCAACACGATGACCGTATCGTGCAACAAGCCATTCTTTATTTTTTTACCATCAATCTCGGTTACTTCAAATACATGACCATGCAAATGCATAGGATGAGCCATGGTCGTTTTATTGTTAAAGACCATTTCAACGCGTTTATTTCCATCAACGATTAAAGGTTTGATGTCTGGCCACTTTTGGTTATTAATAGTCCATTCATAGCGCATCATATCGCCTTCTAGATTAACGGTTAAGATTTGGCCTGGTGTTTTATCAGGCAGTGGGTTTAATGCTTTAAATTGAAACTCCTGATCATAATTTAAAGCCCCTGCTTTACTTGAATTTTTTTCATTAAGTTTAGGAATAATCGCTTTAGGCGTTGCGAGTATTAAACCCGTTTGCATCTGCGTCCCCTCGCCTTGAGCAAGAATAGGATATGCTGCTTCACCCTGGGGAATAGTCACCAGGACATCAAGTCGTTGTCCCACAGCCAGTTGAAATTGCTCGGATTGTACCGGTTGAATCGATTGGCCATCGAGTGCGATTGCCTCTCCTTTCAAAATACCTGTATTTATAAAAAAATTGGACATTGCAGAACCCGCAATGAAACGTAATCGAACAGTATCTCCTGGATGAACGGGAACGATTTGAGGATTTTTTAAAGTTTTATAATTGGTGAGAAAAGCATCATAATTGACATCATTTAAATCAGGTGCCGCATTATCCATAGGCATAGAAGACATCCCACTGCCATGATGCATGTGGGTCATTTGCCCTTTTTTTAACTCACTTAGAATCACTTCTGGTTTTTTAAAACTAAAATCTCCGATAAATAAAGTAACCTCTTTATCACTCACCTTATCGTTTGGATCAGCAATAATCAAAGGGGCTGATAAAAATTGCTGTACTTGTAAATCATGATGCGAATGCATCCAATAAGTCCCAGACTGTTTAAGTAAGAAATGATAATGATACTCGCCGCCTGGGGGAATAGGTGCTTGCGTCACATAAGGTACCCCATCTTGATCATTAGGAACAATAAGACCATGCCAATGTAAGACGGTGGGCTTATCCGTTTGATTTTTTACAATCGCATCAAATACTTGACCTTTGACCCCCTTATATCCCCATGCCCCATCGGGCTGTTCGATGCGGAACAACTCAGCTGGTTTACCATCCACTTCGGTTTGGAACTTTTTAATCAATAATACTGTAGGATCAGTCGTTTTACGAGAAACAAGCTCTTGATTTGCAAGAGCTTGTCCTAAAAACAGCGTACTTAATAGTACTCCATGAACGCAATAAAACAATTTCATCAATGTAATCCTTAATTAGACTGTGAGGTTTGATAAAGCGCGCGTAATTGCGTTAATATTTTTTCCAATTTATCCCAATTCGCCTGAGTCCCCTCTTTATCGTTGGCATCTCCCGTTTTATCAAGGCGTGTAGCCAACTGCGCAACAAAGTTTAAATTACTTTGTAATGATTTTTTCTGCTCATCGGATAAGTCCATACTTAAAGGGGGTAGTGCGTTGACTAAATCGCGAATGGCAAACGCATGCTCATGAATGGAGGTTAACTGGTTTTCTTTTAATGATTGAGTAATGGATGCAGCCTGTGCATCAATAGCCTTCCAAATCTCAGGTATTGTGGAAGGAATAGCTACTTTAGAAACTTCAGCAGTATTGGCAAAGAGTCCCAAAGGCATTGTCCAAATAAAAAGGCTCATGATTAAACTAAGCCATACCGATTTTTTATTGCATTGCTGTGTTTTCATGGTGTTTCTCCTAGTTGATTATCCTTTAAAGCGATTCGTTTTTCTCGCCATTGTTCAATGGCGTTATAGACGGTCGGGACTACAAACATATTAAGTACGGTTGATGTTAATAACCCGCCTAACAGCACCTGGGCTAAAGGACGCTCCAATTCTTTACCGGCAGGTGAGCCCCAAAGCAGGGGGAAAAGCCCCAGTGCTGCGGTGGCGGCGGTCATCAACACTGGCACTAATCTATCAAGCGTACCATCAATAACCACTTGCTCGCGTGTTTTTCCCTGCAAACGCAATTGATTGTAATGGCTAACCAAAATAATCCCATTTCGCGCTGCAATCCCAAATAAGGTAATAAAACCAATCATGGCGGCCACACTCATCTCGCCACTGGCGATAAAGAGAGATATGACTCCGCCAATTAATGCTAAGGGTAAATTAAACATCACCAATAAGGCTTCTCTAAAGGTACCGAAGGCTTTATGCAGCAAAATAAGCATAATAAAAATAACTAAAGCGCCAAAGGTAAGAATCACTTTGGATGCCTGCTGTTGACTTTCAAATTGACCGCCGTATTGAATGAAGTATCCCGCAGGCAGTTTAATCTTCTCTTGCACCTCTTGTTCAACATCGGCAATCACACTGCCTAAATCACGTCCTTGCACGTTAAAACCAATAACTAATAGCCGCTGCACATTTTCCCGATTAATCGCAAAAGGTTGTGGTTCTACTTTAATATCAGTAACCGCGCGCAAAGGAATTTGGCTTAAATTTGCTTCAGCTTGTCCGTGCGCATCAATGAGCATTTTTTGAATGGCTTTAATGCTGTCGCGTCCCGGCTCATCCATACGAAGATATAAATCAAAGGTGCGTTGGCCTTCTAAAACACTCGAAACACTCACGCCATTTAAAAGCACTTGCACGTCTTCAGAAATCTGCCCCACATTCACGCCGTACCGTGCGGCTTTTTCACGGTCAATTTTAATAATGACCTGCGGTACATTAATTTGCTGCTCTTTGTTCACATCGACCACCCCTGGAACCGATTTTAAGACAGCCTCTAACGATTGTCCTAACTCATTTAAGGTGGATAAATTATCACCAAATAGCTTCACTGCCACCTGCGCCCGGACTCCTGATAACACTTCGTCCATGCGGTGGGCAATAAATTGCCCCACATTAAATACGGCTCCGGGAATATTGGCTAAATCTGCACGAATGAGCCGTAACAGTTCATCAGGGGGCATGAATTTGTTTTTATTAAAATCAAGACGCAAATCAAATTCACTGACATTAGGCGGTAGTGCATCTTCATCCAACTCACTGCGTCCGGCACGCTGAGCAATTGAGATGACTTGCGGATAACGCATTAAGGTTTTTTGCACCTGTTGACCTAAGCGCATTGATTCCTCTAAGGAGGTGCCAGGCAAGGTACTCATGGCTACAATGAAATTTCCTTCATGAAATTCAGGTAAAAACGAAGTACCAAAAAAAGGAAGTAAAGCGAGCGCAAATAAAAATGCGGCCAGAGACATCGCAACTACCGCTTTAAAATGTGCCAAAGACCAGTGTAAGGCAGTTAAAAAATGTCCCTTAAGCCACCGGACAAAACGGGTTTCAGACTCAGCATTATGTTCTGTCTTTTGCTCAACCCCATAATGACGCTCGCGTTGGGACAACGCATGCAAGCTCACCTCAGCATCTTCCTTTTTTTCTTGGCTTCGAACCAATAAGAGATAACAAAGTGCCGGCACCATAGTAATGGACACCACAAGCGAACCCAATACCGAAGCAATATAAGCAATGGCCAAGGGACTAAAAATACGCTCAGCAATACCTGATAGAAAGAAAATCGGTAAAAAAACAAGGCTTATAATGACGGTGGCGTAAACAACGGAACTTCGTATCTCAAGCACGGCATCAAAAACGACTTCAATTGCAGGTAGTGGATTAATTTCTTGGCGGTTCACTCTTAAGCGATGCACCACATTTTCTACGGTAATGATGCCATCATCCACCACCTCACCAATGGCAATTGCCATCCCACCTAGCGTCATCGAGTTAATGCCAATGCCAAAATAGTGCAATACCAATAAACCAATGACAAAAGATACCGGCATGGAAAGAAATGTAATAAACGAAGCG
This sequence comes from Legionella sp. PC1000, assembly GCF_014109805.1. GTDB lineage: Bacteria > Pseudomonadota > Gammaproteobacteria > Legionellales > Legionellaceae > Legionella > Legionella resiliens. Next base: position 51,245 of record NZ_CP059403.1, on the reverse strand, counting down.
CGCCAATTCATCAAAAACAAAAACAGTACGGCGATAACAATAATCGCGCCCTCCAAAAGTGCGCGGGTTAAATTATGAATCGCAGACTCGATAAAATTGGCTTGTCGAAAGACTTCGGTTTTAAGCGCAACACCCGCGGGCAGTGTTTGCTTGATGTTCTTTAAAGCCTGCTCCACTTTAGCAGTAGTTGTCACCGTATCAGCACCATAGGCTTTGGAAATCGTGCCAATCACCGCAGGCTTTGTATTATAAGCGCCATCTCCACGCTTAATTTCTCCACCAAAGGCGACGATTGCCACGTTATTGATGGTAATGGGGACTCCTTTTCGCACTGTAATCGCGGTTTTTCTAATGTCCTCCAGGGATTGGATTCGACCAACCGTTCCTACCACAAGCTCGCTTCCTGCCTGGTGCACGAAAGCACCGGGTACATTTTGGTTGGCGGTGGTTAATGCTTGGCGCACTTCTTCAATGGTTACACCATAGGCAAGCATGCGTTCAGGAATTAACCGCACCTGGTATTGTTTCACTTCACCACCCAGTGATACCACTGAAGCAACCCCACCTAAGGCCAAAATCCTGGGCCTAATCGTCCAATCCGAAATTGTGCGCAAAGTTTCTGGGCTTGCGGTATCACTGATTAAGGCGTATTTAACAAGCCAACCCACAGCTGAGGTCACAGGAAGCATCACCGGGGGATTAACCCCAGGTGGAAGTCTGTTGCTCATTTGTTGAATACGCTCGTTAACCAGTTGTCGGTTACGGTAAATATCGGTTCTATCATCAAAAACCACTGTAATTGTCGATAAACCAACAGAGGTTTTTGAGCGCACGCTAGCCACCCCTGGAGTGCCGTTAATGGCACTTTCCAAAGGGTAGGTGATGAGCGTTTCGACATCTTGCGTTGCCATGCCCGGCGCTTCGGTTTGTACCACTACTTGCGGTGGCGCAAATTCAGGAAACACATCCACCGGCATTTGTTTTAAGGTGTAACCACCTAAAAGACAAAGAACCAGTGTTAAGGCTAGAATCAAAAGACGATTATGTAACGACCAGGCAATTAAGCGAGTAAACATTAGTGAGACTCCTTGTCACCGTTTTTTTTGCTGCCACCACCGCTTAAGGATAAGGTGTATAATTCACGGTTTCCTTGAGTCACAACCGCATCCCCTGGCACTAAGCCTTCTATAATTTCAGTGTACTTATCATCACGACCCCCGAGCTTTACCGCCGTTCGGTCATAGGTGGTGCCATTCTTTACAAACACAAAGGTGGCGTTGTCGATTTCAAGTACGGCATTATTAGGTATCGTGAGCGCACCTTCTGTAAAGCGCAAAACCACATTGGCACGCATGAACATGCCCGGCTTTAGTAACCCTTCTTTGTTATCAAGACTGATTTGTACATTCACACTGCGTGTTAAGGGATCTAAGTTGGGCTCAATCAGCGTAACCTTGCCTGGAAAAATTCGATTTGGATAACTTAAAACATGGACATTAACGTTTTGTCCTCGTTTAATCTTACCTAAATCTTCTTCATACACTTGGGCAATGGCCAGCAATTGGTCGCGGTTACTGATGTGGAACAAAACGGTATTAGGCTCTACTGCTTGGCCTAAGTTCACGTTGCGTGCATCGATAACACCTGAAATGGGTGCTTTTACCGCGACACTGGGTGGAGGGTCTCCAACGAGACGCGATTGCACGGTAGCTACAACTTGTCCTTTGGTTACCGTATCACCTAGATTGGCAACAATATCAGTCACTGCACCACTAATACGCACGCTAACATCGGCTTGAGCATTGGGTAACAATTGGATTTGACCATTTAACGTCAAAAACTCAGCCATTGGACGCGCTGTGGCTTCAGATACTTCAATGCCCAGCATCGTGGTTTGTTCAGGTGTTAATGTAACCGCCTGTGCAGGGCCTGAGGTATTTACTTCAATTTCATCCCCATGCGCGATAAGAAGTGATGAATGCAAAAGGATCCCCAGCAAAAAAACTAACCGCACTCTTTGGCGGGTACTATGAGTTCCATGAATCATTTAGTCGTGTCCTTAGTGAAAGATAAATAAGAGCACAACTCGCTTGAATGCGGTGCTCCAATAGCCGTACATAAGGCAACATACGATTGAAAATATTGCCCCACGGTCGTTAAATACGCCATTTGTACCTCGTTTTGTTGCCGTTGGACCTGTAAGACATTAAGAAAAGAGACTTGCCCATTTTGATACGCTTCACGGGCAAGTGTCACATTCTCAAGTCCTAAACGAAGAGAGGTTCCTTGCGTTTGTACCACACTTATTTTAAGCGCATTTAGCTGACCGTAATTGCTGGTGACTTCAGTTTCAATAGCAAGATTTAAGGCATCAATGGCCATCATTGCCTGAGCACCTGTAGCGCCCGCCTCTAAAATTCGTCCCTGATTACGATTCAGTATCGGCAGGGGAATCGATAACGAAACTCCTAAAGTGCGGTCGGCTTGTTGGGGTGGGGCACCTTCTACCACAATTTTATCTTGCTGTACGCCAACACCTAAATTCCAATCCGCAAAGCGCTCTGCTTGTGCCAAGCGCCTATCAGCCAATGCACGCTGTTCTGCGAGTAATAAGCCTCGCCGGTCAGGACGATTATTGAGTGCATGATTGATTAGACTTCCTAAAGAAGGAAGACCTTTCGCTATCCTAATCGTTTTCTCAACGTGCAACGACGCATTAGGTGCGCGTCCAATAAGTTGATTTAATAGCGCATATTGGCTAATCAGTTGGCTTTTTAATAGTTGTTTTTCTTGTTTGATTCGTGCGTATTCGATGCGAGCTGAATTATCATCCAATTTAGAAATTTCAGCTGCATGGTAGCGATTATGAATGACACGTACTAATTCTTGATTAATACCTTGTAAATAATTAAGTTGTTGCATCCGATTTTCTGCAACCACCACCGTATAAAACGCATTGGCGACTTTTGCACTGAGTTGGCGTGTCGCCTCAAACACTTCCGCCTGCGCGCGAAGAATATCAATACGTGCAACCGTTTTTTGTCTGCCTATTCGGCCTGAAATGGGAAAGGCCTGGTTAAAGTTGATGCTGCGAGAATACTCCCCTTCGTTATTAAATAACCTGTCATCATTATTATTTAAATTCAAACTAGGATTAGACCATAACCCTGACTGCGTGAGACGTGCTTCGGCAATAGCAATGGCAAAACGTGCTGCCTTTAAATCCTTATTATTTTGAATACCCAACTGCGTAAGCTCTTTAAGATCTAAAGGAGGCTTTGCATACCCCAAGAGAGGTATCAGCGCGATAACACCCATCAAAAAACACGTGAATCCCCAATTCTGTTTTATCATGTATACTCTATCCCTAAAATGACATTCCCTTCATTGCTATTCTATCATGACAGTTTATGACGTAAACGCAACGCATTGACAATCACTGACACGGAACTGAGTGCCATGGCAGTACCGGCTATAATCGGGTTAAGCAACAACCCTGTAAGTGGATAAAGAACGCCTGCCGCGACCGGCACGCCCAGTGCATTATAAAAAAAGGCAAAAAAGAGGTTTTGATGAATATTTTGTACCGTATGCACCGATAATTCGTAGGCTTCTAAAAGTTTGCTTAAATCACCTGATAATAAGGTCATGCCAGCGCTTTCAATCGCCACATCACTACCGGTTCCCATCGCAATGCCAATGTCGGCTTTTGCCAGCGCAATGGCATCATTAACCCCGTCCCCCACCATGGCAACCACATGTCCTTTTTGTTGCAGCTTGCGAATTACGTTGCTCTTTTCATCGGGCAGCACCTCAGCAATGACTTCTTGAATACCAACTTGTTGGGCTACCGCTTTAGCTGTCATGGCATTATCACCGGTGAGCATGATGACTTGAATGCCCTTTTTTATTAAGGAGGCGACCGCATGTTGGCTCGACTCTTTAATAGGGTCGGCTACCATAAAGACACCGGCTAATTGTTTATTGACCGTCATATAAATCACAGTAGCTCCCTCTTTTTGTGCTGTTAATGCCGCATCAGGAATCTCATCACCAGGAACAGACAACCAATGGGCATTGCCAATGGCAATAATCGCATCATTGATTTTGGCTTGAGCGCCTTTACCTCTGACTGCAATAAAATCTGTGGCCTCTTCCAAATTAATTTGGCGTTTTAGCGCTTCATCACGTAAGGCTTTAGCCAGTGGATGTTCACTATGACGCTCAAGGGATGCCGCAAGACGCAGCAGTTCATCTTCTTGCCAATTCATACTTGGGATAATTTGGGTTAACGCTGGATGGCCTTGAGTCAATGTTCCTGTTTTATCCACAACAAGTGTGTCGACTTTTCGTAATAGCTCTAAAGAAGCTGCGTTTTTAATCAAGATACCACGTCGTGCGCCTTCACCAATCCCCACCATGATTGACATAGGCGTTGCAAGCCCCAAAGCACAAGGGCAGGCAATAATCAGTACGGAAATAGCAGCAATTAGTCCATAACTTAAAGAAGGCTCAGGCCCTATTAAAAACCAGACGAGAAACGAAAGCCCTGCAATCCCTAAAACCAATGGCACAAACCAGGCTGAAACAGCATCAGCCAACCGTTGAATAGGAGCTTGAGTGCGTTGCGCTTCGCTGACTTGGGTAATAATACGAGCAAGTAACGTATCTTTGCCCACCTGGGCGGCTTTTATAATGAAGCTTCCTTGTTGATTGAGGGTCCCGCCAATGACGTGATTGCCTATTTCTTTTGCAACAGGCATAGGCTCACCGGTTAGCATGGACTCATCGACATCGCTTTGACCCTGAATCAACTCCCCATCAACCGGGATTTTTTCGCCCGGACGCACTAGTAATCTGTCCCCTACGCGCACCTCATCAAGCGTAATATCCTCATCTTTATCATGATCATTTAATCGATGAGCGACTGTAGGATTTAAATGAAGCAACGCGCGAATAGCATCTCCTGTGCGTTCTCGCGCCTTCAACTCCAATACTTGACCTAAAAGCACCAGAGTCGTAATGACTGCTGCCGCTTCGAAATATACCGGAATCATCCCATTTTCTTGCAAATGAAGGGGAAACCATTGGGGGAAAATAACTACTACTAAACTATACCCCCAGGCAATTCCCGTACCTAAGGCAATTAGAGTAAACATATTCAATCGTTGTGATCGAAGCGATTGCCAACCTCTAACGAAGAATGGCCAGCCGCAACCCCAAACCACCACGGTGGCAAGCATTGCTTGAAGCCATAAGGATAAAGGCACTGGAATCGATGCGCTCAACCAGCGTTCACCCATCGCTAAAATCACAATGGGAATACTGGCGACAAATGCCACAATGAAGCGCCAAAACATGTCCTGATATTCAGGATTTTTTTGCTCTGTTAAACTCACTTGTTCAGGTTCAAGCGCCATGCCGCAAATGGGACAAGTTCCGGGTTTGTCTTGACGGATTTGCGGATGCATTGGGCAGGTATACATTGTAGTTCCTGTCTCTTTATCAACACTGGACGCAGGAGGGTTTTTATGTTGATGAGCGCAACAACTGTGCTCCTCTTTGGTGTGCTCAGTTTTGTGGTTATGTGTACTCATCATTCACCTCAATCGTATTTTTTAAGCAAGCCCATTATTTCATCCATTTTTTCCTGACGCGATTCCTGACTGCCATGGCAAGCAACCTCATTAAGACAATTTAAAACATGGCGCTCAAGCACGCCGAGCTCAATTGTTTTTACAGCATTTCGAACAGCACGCAATTGCGACAAAATATCCACACAATAACGCTGCTCTTCAATCATCCGCTTAATACCTTCAAGCTGACCTATAGCTCGATTAAGTCGGGATAATTCACTATGATGTTCAGGAAGTTTGGGCATGACATGTTCTCCAACATACCCTTATAGGTATATACCTATAAGGGTATGTTGTCAATCAACCCATTAAAACTCAATGAGATACATTTCTAAAAAGATGACAACTAAGGATTGATAATCGTAAATATTCTAATGTTAGTTTTTGGAGTGATTAGCGGCAGATAACGCATGGCTGTACAGACAAACAGAATTTTTGCTCTTCTTTTGCTTCGCCGCATAACAGGCAATATCGGCTTTTTTTATGACTTCATTGATGGAAGACGAGTGCTTATTCAACACTGCAATACCTATAGAACAACCAGTCAATTGCACGTTATCTTGGCTCAATTGCCTGGCTCTTCGGACAATATCCGAAGCAATTTTTTGAGCATCCTCAATCGCAATATGCTCCATTAGTACAATAAATTCATCCCCACCATAGCGGCAGACTAAATCTTCTTTTCGTAAACGCCGTTTTAGGAGTTGAGTGAATTGCTGTAATGCTTTATCCCCTATGTCATGACCATGATTATCATTAATAGCTTTAAAACCATCCATATCAATAAAGAGTATCACCAACATCCCCTCATCCAGTTTAATTTTCTGAAAACGGTGATTCAAAACCTCTAATAAATAATCTCGAGTTAAACACTCAGTCAAACTATCGAGTGTACTGCGCTGTTTTAATAATTCATACCGCAGGGTGATGTCATCCATTAACTCCATTTTATTCATGGTGTTCGTCATTAAATTGCAGGATAAATACACATAAACGCCTCCAAGAAGAAAGAGTGTGGCATACCAATAATTAAGACAATGGGGATCGTAATAAATGCCATAGACGATACAGCCGGCATAACTTAAAATAAAAAAAGCAATAAGTAACAGATAAGAAATCCATTGCACACGATAATAAAGGGTTTGTCGCAGTAATCTAAAAATTAAAAATGCGCCTGAACCAAGAAACCCAATGCCTAAAATAATCATACTGACCGGTATCAATAGCATCTTATCAACTTAAATGTTTCTCTACTGAAAGCATAGTAGTAAGTCCTTATTTTTGCATTGCTCTTCAAATGAGGGGATGCATTGAGCCAAGAATGGGTGCTTATTAACTAAACCATTGACTCAGTCACAGGCCATAGATATTCTTAAATTATTCATTCCACCAGTTGTCTATCGTACACAGTGACGAAGCATTGAAAAATTACCTGACTCATGAGATGTTAAAAGAATTGTTAACCTTAATGACTCAGGAACTTCCCATTTGATTTGGAATGCATGAAAAAAGCCTTGAGGCTTTTGATTATCCACTGATTGAAAAACAGCTCAGGATTATTTGATGTACTTTTATAATCAGGAAGTAAGTACTATAGAAGAAACCATCACCTATATTGAGGGCTGGCTGCAAAGGGATACACCATGAATAAAAAATTGTTTTATACACTGGAGCGCGAGTGTTTAATTTATTTATCCAGAAAAGAGGTGACCCAAGAACTGCTTCGCCCGCTAATTAACGAATTTCTTTCCACACAACCAGAGCATCTACTGTTAATCCTGGCCAAAGAAGAGCAAACGACTGATGCAGTCAGTGATGTAATCGCCCATCAATTCACCGATGCCCATGATATTTTAATTCATCGAGTGATACACCACCTTAACGACCTGCTTTATGAAACCATCAAGCCTTATTATTTCCAGAATAAATGCTAATAAAAATCCACTCATCTCCTGATAACAAAAGCCATCAGGAATCAGTTTATGTCTTCCCCTTCTCTTTCTTTAATTGTTCCTGTTTTCTTAAATAAATTTCCTGCCTGTTAATGCTCACCTGTTTAGGCGCATCAATTCCCAATTTAAAATTTCCAGGTTCATGAGTTTTAAAAGGGGTAATCACCACCTTTTGATTGTTCTCTAACGTAATAATTAACTCAGATTCAAAAGCTACTGTTCTTATTTCCATATTGGTTTACTCGTTTTAGTTCAAAATAATTGCAAAAAAACACCGGTTATACTACAGCAACCATCTGTGTCCTATGGGTAGAAGCAGGAAAAAATGGAGGTTCTTTTTTAATTGCATAAAACCCATTAAGGCTTGGCTTAACCTCATTACTGAACTCCTGCACCTCATTGGATTGTTCTGCATCCAGTTGCTCCAGACGAATAATCTGTTGTTCCTGCCTGTCTAACAATGTGCGATACCTTTGATTGCTTTGTTCTAATTGTTTCGTAACCACTGCGAGTTTGCGTTCGGCCTCACATATTCGTTCCGCAACTTGATCAAAACTTTTTTCTTTATTGGTAAGAAACTCATTGAGTCTTAATTGAAATGAAGTTCTTTGTTCTTCATCTGCAATGACCGTTTTTGATAAGGCCTCCACGGTACTTCTCAGAACGAGGGTAATCGATTGTGCCTGGTCAACCTCTTTACCCATTTTTAGTTTAATGTCTTCAAGTTCTTTAATTTTATCAGATAGCTGATTCTGATTGTCTTTATACGCCAGAACAACCTGCTCTAATTCCTTTTGAGTGTTTTCTAAAACTTGAGACTGTTCCTCAATAGAGCCTTTAAGCGTTTTGGCAGTCAATTCGAGTTCAATCTGAGTTGCACGCAGTGCCTTTTCGGTATCATTCAATTCACTGATTTGTGACTTTAATGTCTTAATTTGCTCACAAAATTGTTGAACACTCTCGGTTAGACGTTCATTTTCTTTCTGAAATGCATCAATTTCAATAGCCAGTTGTTCGCGCAAGAGGTCTAAAATTGAAATAACCGTATCCAGAAGCTCAACAAGACTTGAAATTCCTGCATTTAATTGTTCGCTATTGTCTGTATTTTGACTCTGATGATTATCAAGAAGGAAACTGCTTGCTGTATAAACAATTGCTGTAACAATACTGAGTGTAATGAGGGCTGCAAGATTTGCCATGAGCCCAGTCAACAAAAGAGGTACGGTAAGCACTGCACCTGCGGTAATTTTTTGCCATAAAGGGATTTTATTCCACAAATTGGCAGCCCTCGATAATAGACTTGGATTTTGGTTCATCGCTTGAATCAATTGATTCAGATCTACCTTGATTTTCTGTATTTTATTTTGAGTCGTTACAATCTTCTCAAAACGTTCTTTATCTTTTTTTGTTTTCTGAGCGCGAGTGTCCTGCTCCATGTCTTCTGATTGATGGATATCAGAAGCCAACTCAAGTTCCACTTTTTGATACGACATGATTCTTCCTTACAACGAATGGGTCATCCATTTTTTTTAAATCGAAATGGTGTCACCTGATTATCAGAGTAAGATTACGATAAGCAGGGTAACGGATAACCTCTTAATTATTGAGTTAATTACCAGTACCTTTTTTACGTATTGGATTGAGGTGTATCTGCGGTTTTTGAAGCAGCGTATAAAAACCGTGAAAATAAGGTCTTAAGGTTGCTTATTGAGGGGGAAAATTGATTTTTAATATTCAGAATGTTACTCATTACCACGTTTCCTTAATTTGGTTTGAAACAACAATCAACCGAGTGCTTTTCCTTCGAACGGTTAAATCTTGGTCATTCTATCGAATAAATTGTGTTCAGTCATTCTTTTTTTAGTGACCCACTTTTATTGATGATATTACAGGCTTTAGGTTATCTAAATGGATGTTTTTTTGGATCCCACCAACCACCAAGCGGTTCGTTTTCATCAAAATACTCATGCACTTTTTTAAAGGAATATTGAGACAATTGTTCATATTCTGATTGGGGTAACAACATATAGTCTTCTTCATCATCAATAATAGAGTTCAGCATCACTCCGACCAGGTGGCATCCATGCCATTTTGCACGGGTAGTTCGATTTTTTCTTTTGGTGTTTTTATGACACCGTGCGGCAAAGGACTTCACTTCATCGTTCAAGAAGGCATCAAGGTAATGGAAGGTTTTGTAAGCCAGCTGAACATGGTTTGGGTGACCTGCAAACACGGTAGGTTGTCTATTTCCTGCGGTAATGGAGGCCGTGGTACAGCCAAAGATGTATCCTAAAAGAAAAATCAGTTCATCCTCGTAATCATCCATGGTGAGATTACCTACGTTAAACCCCTTACTGATCTCAAAGAGTTCAGGATTAAACTTTTGAGAAAAGAGTTTTTGATTTAAGAGTTCATGACGGATTGAAAGCAGATGTGGTCCAATCTGGTGGCAATTGTCTTCGGTTAGGTAATAATTAATCGTTTTATTAAAGGTGTCCAGTAATTTTTCGTCTGGTTTTTTAATAGTAAGACGCTCAATATATTTGCGGTATTTTTTATAGGACTCATTGGTTCTAAAATCATAGCCCTCGGGTTTACGTGGCCATTCGCGTACTTCTTCAAAATCAAAGAAATCAAACTCAGTGTCTGACTCTTCCTCGTCTGATGACTTATCAAGTTCATCACCAAACAAGGAAATGACATTGGTGTTGCCAAGAGCTACTGATGTTATCACTGGGATTGACAAACCAGTTGGTTTTGGATTGATGTTACTAGGTTTTAATGTGTCCGTGTTTATCGATGGTCTAATTGATTCAGTATTTTTGTCTCGCAGTACGGTACAGCCATCCACTATCGCCTGTGAGAGACTGATATTTTTTTGATGTGCGAGGTCTTTTAAAGCGTTATACGCTTCATCACTGATGGTGATAGTACGCAGAGTTTTCTCGACCAGATATTTTTTTTGATTCAGAGCACGATAACAGCGACTAAAAGCTTGAGGATCTACGAATTCATCAAGCCATAATTGAAACAAGCGTACTGTTTCTTCATCATGCGCCGTGTTTTTGAATTCAGCAAAGGCTTGGATTGCTTTTATTTTCACCGAATTGTTCGTCTCTTCAGTCATAAATCGATTATTTTGAATGGCACGTTCAAAATAGTGATAACAAGATACATAGTCATCCAGGGATACTTTGCGTTTTTTATTGGCCATAGTTTATAAAGTTCTATAGTAATTATTGAAGGCAGTTTATTGATAACCATTGAATTTATCAATAGTTGATACATTAGATATGTTTAATTTGGGTTTTACACCTGTTTGTATTTACCATCTGTTGATACATTGATTATATCAATTAGCCCCCCGGCCGGGATCTTGGTAAAAAAGGGTCATGTTTAACTTTTAATCTTAAAAATAGCGTTCGAATGAAATAGTTAATTACTATTTCATTTAACTATTACTCTCATTGAGTACACTTTCTCCTTGTTCTTAAGTCCTTATCGGTATTGCCTTAAGTCAATCTATTCACATGGTTATCCCCTAAAAATGTGGATAAAGGTATGTTCGAATTTTACCCACCTGCCTTTGATTTTGGAGCTTAGGAGCATTTAATAGTTATGAGCGAAGCGAATTCATTTAAAGCAGTTTAAAAGAAAGATTTAGATTTGTGCCTCGTCATTCATCGCTCAGTCGCAAAAATAAAAATAACGGAGTATTTTATTAAGAACAATGAGGAACGGAGCGAGCTTGCGAGTGAGTAGTCATTGTTCTTAATAAAATGCGGAGTTATCTTTTATTGCGATTGAGTGATGAGTGATGAGGCAATCGATCTTTAATTATTGCTTTGTTTGTTTTTTTATTTGATTATTGGCCATAGGCCAATTCCTTTTAATAAGATGAAATGATTGATGAGCGAAGCGAATTCCTTATTATTAATTATCCACAGAACCTTCTTGTGGATAATATTCAAGAAGGTTTAAACGGGACTATAAGTAAGAGCGGACACTTAAAAGCTATTCTATAAGACACTTAAATTTCATTATGACAAAATATATACAGTAGCTTTTGTTAAAAATGATGGTTTATTCATTGTAATTCACATGTTTTGCAGGTGATGGACATTTTTTTTAATCTAATTATAGATAATGATAAAAATTGGGGTTTGTGAGGCATTTTAGTGGTGTTGGAGGTATAGAAGGGCTTCTCTAATAACAAAGGTAAGGGTATTGAAGTAGGTTACAGCGCCCTATTCCCGCAATTTGTGGCGACGTAGAAGGGATTCTCTTCGTCTGCGTTCTTTTTCGCGCAACCGCTCTTCAGTGTTTTGCTCTCCCTTAAGCATGCCCTTCATCGCATCAAGATGGGTTTTAGCATTCCCTTGGGGAGCTATAAAATCAAGAATGTTACGTGCGGCAGCCTGAGACTCCTGAGCATTGGCAATAAAGGTGCTTCGCTTCTTATTAAGCCGTTTACGCGCTAGAGCGCGTTGAGCAGACAGAGCCTGCAGATTAATGTTGCATGCTTTAAAAAAAGCGGGCGTTAGGCATTTTACCGCAGCAAGACCAATAAAACGCTCTTTTCCCTCTTCAAGTTTGACATCAAAACGCTCGATCATTTTTAAATAGCCTGCACGAACCAGTAATTTAATGGCGCGTTGTGCTCGCTTTAAACCAATTCCTGCCTTATCAGCAAGAAATTCGATGGTAAGGGAGCGAAATCCTTCACTTGCATGAGGTACACCCACCCTAAGGCTTGCCAGTTCTGTGTAATGTAATAAGACCTGAGCAATACTTGCCAAAGCTTCACGTGCCTCAGAGCGCTGCTGGCGCGTTGAGTTGCGACGCATACGGATTTCTTTAAAATAGGATGTGGGTAGCCCATAGTAACGCCGCCAGGCATCAATCGCCCAGGTAATTATTTTGGGGCGATCCTTATGTTCCTGTGGCTTTTGAAAAAAACGCGGGGACTCAGGATCATGGCCGCACCAGTTACCCTGACGCACCACTCCTGCTCGTCTAGAGCTGTAGTTTGTGTCTGTTGATTTCTTTATGAAATCAATGCAATCCATCACTAACGCACTTTCTTGCATGCGTAAAGTATCCTTAGCGTCTAGCCAATTCGTTGACAAAAAGTTTAAGGAATACTAATATGATAGCTGAATACCCTCAGAAGTATTATGCATATTAGTATCCTATGTTTTTTCTTTATGGCTTGGTTGCAGCCATGCCATAAAGCCCTCTTTTCTTTTATCTATTTATTTACCATTCTTCGTCTTCTATAAATTTTATATTTTTTTTATTATGAATAATATTTCTCTTCTAATTGAGATTTAATATGCACTACAAATTTTAAATGATCAATATCTAAAAAAATATCAGATGATTTTTTCACACCCAAAACTCACATAACATATTGATATTTAAGAATAAATTTATTAACAAAAAAATATAATCTCTATTTTCCCGACACTAAAAAAGAAATACACTCATAAGCACTACGGTAGTGCAATTATGCTTTATTATTTATATTTTTTGATGTAATGTAGTTAGTACAAATCTTAATATTTAGGGGAGTTAATATGGCAATAGAGAATAACAAAGCAAAAATTGTTGTTATTGCAAATAATAAAGGTGGGGTTGGAAAAACTGTGTTAGCGCAACTATTAATTAGTTATGCAGTTACCATATTAGGGTTGCGAGTATTAGCTGTAGATGGTGATGGGCAAGCAAACCTAAGTAAACGAATTGTTAAAGATAATAGACTAGAATTACCTGCAAAATATTTTCCACCAATTCATCCTGAATATGATCCTGAATTGCATCCTAATTGGGATGGTATTTCTAGCCTAGCATCTTTATATATGAAAGATCAGCCTATTGCTGCTTATCCTGCCTATGAATATGAAAACTTAAAAATTATACCAGCCCATAATGAAATCTTGAAAAAAATTGAAGAAAAACAATTTGATAGCAATTTATCATATGATGATTTATATGATATCCCAAGAAAATTTTTTGATCCTGAACGTATGTATCAAGCTGGATTTGATTTGATTATTGCAGATTGCGCTCCGGCCATATCAATAACGTCTGTTGGTCTAATGCGTGCTGCAACTCATACTGTTATGCCGTTTCAACTACAAGAGAAAAGTTGTGAGGGTTTGAATGCAATGCTGCATTGTTTTCATGAACAAAATGATGCAAAACCTAGATCTCAAGCTAGTAAACTTATTGGGTTTCTAGCCAATCAAAAGGCCTGGAATAAAAGGACAGGGCAAGACGACCAGCGTAGTAAATTAGAAGAGAGTGTTTATATCAAGCCTTATTTAATTCCATGTGAATTAAGAGATTCTGGAGATATGTCAAAAGTAGATACGAAAGGAGCTGATTTAGCTATGCCTTTTAATGGACTAAAGAAGAGTTCAACATTAAGAATTGATGCGATTAAAGCATGTAATTATATTTTTGAAAAAATAGGATTCGAAGATCTTATTGCAACCAAAGGATTAGTAACAGAAGAGCTGGAGGAAATGGCATGAGTATGATTTTTGAGAACAGTACAATAGAACGCACAGAAACAATAATAAAAAAACCAAGTTCATCAAATGGTGATGTTACTAGGTCATTAAATTTTGGAAATGTTTCTAAACAAGTAAGTTTTAATGATGGAAATGACGAAGGCTATTATAAAGTTAGGCCTAAAGCTTTAAAACCTAGCGCTCATAATCCTCGTCCAGACTGGGTGATTGATGATGCCTGGTTGGTAAAACATGTTGGTATCGATATGGAGGATATTTTTGAATCTAATATGAACTTGAATTGTTTAGTAAAAATTAATGAAGAAGAAGTTGATGGCAAATTGATTGAATCTATTATATTTCCTCAATTTGAAGAGCTTCTTAACTCTCCCAATATCACTCAAAAAAAAGAATTTGACTTTTTGGTTAATCTTGCAAAAAGCATTAGGGAGACTGGACAAATACAGCCGATCGAAATTGAATCAGACTCTGAAAATAATACATTAGTTGTGCTTGAGGGTCACTTAAGACGTTTGGCTTGTATTCTTGGTCGCATTCCCTATATTAAGGCAATTCGCAATGAAGGCCTTCATAATTTGAGCAGAAGAGATAAGATTGGTCGTCAAATTACTGAAAATAGTTTGAGGACTAATATTAGTGTTCTAGGTAACTTTAAACTTGCCTCTGAAGAAATTAAAGAAAATCCAAAGATAACAGTTAGAGACCTTTCAACTAGATTAAAAATTCAGAAAGATTTAGCTTCCACCTTAATTAAATTAATTTTATATCCAGATAAGTATCATTCATCAATATACTCAGCGTTGGAGTCGGGGCATTTATCAGCCAATAATCTCATTAAAGTGGCGTCATATAATCGACAAGATCGCCAGGAATTATTTATTTATAAGTTGTTAGAAAAAAATATTGAATTACCTGTTCAAATGAAAAAACCCATTCCAAGAGGAACTGATGGCCGCAAAAGATCCGTTGCTTCAATGCAAATTAAAACAATCGACAATTGTGTTAAAGCAGGTAATAAGCTTCTAAGCTGCATACCCGAATTGAAGGATTATTCGACTATTTCAGAAGTTAAGACAGTTGATGATATGGTATCTCTTTTAAAATCATTGGAAGAATTTTTATTGGGAAAAAGTACTGAGGAAAAATAATGTTTCTAGAAAGACCTAAAGAACAAAAGAGTTGTTTAAAAAAACAAAAAAAAATTACTCTTCGCGTCCCAGAAAAATTATGGACATCTATTCAAGAAAAAGCCAAGAAAGAATATTCGGGAAGAGGGAAGCAATCTCAATTAGTAAATGAGGCTTTAGAACACTTTTTTAAAAGTTCATCAGTAGATGATATTAATTGGAATAATTCATCCGATGATTATGTTCTTATTAATTTACTGACTCAAATTAAATTAGGAGCCATGATGAAAAACATTGGTTCTAATCCTGTTCAAGCAAATATTGATATGCATAACATAGAGAAATTAATAGATTTAGAGCTTAACATAAAAAATTCTAGAAAAATGTTGGAAGTACATATTAAACCCGCAATTATTCGGATGGCTTTAAGCCAATGGATGTATGCGGACCGAAAGTTTCTTAAGGATATAGCAAGCGAAGAATAATAGTCCCGTACGGGACAAGTCTTCTATAGCCCATGATGGCAGAGGATTATAGGGGTTTTTAAGTTTTTTTTTGCAAGCAAATAAAAGGCAATTTTATGAATATCTTAGGCAAGGGTATTAATGCAATTGAAGTTGATTTATTAAACTTAAACCATGAAAAGCAAAGTGGAAATATAATGAAAAATATTTCGCTTGCAAAAATTGTTCTTGGTAAATATCAACCTCGCAAACATGGGAAAATTTCAAAAGAGTCTCTTCAAGACTTAGTAGAGTCTATTAAAGAACAAGGCGTCTTACAACCTATTATTGTTAGAGAAATGGATGATGAAAAGTATGAGCTGATAGCTGGTGAGAGAAGATATCTTTCAGCTTTAGAAATTGGTTTAACTGTAATTCCCTGTCTAATAAAAAATGTTAATGAGAGAGAAGCTTTTGCCATTGCATTAATTGAAAACATTCAACGAGAACAGCTAACTTTACTTGAAGAATCTGAATCTTTATTAAAGCTTAAGGATGAGCATTTTTTAAGTGTTGATCAAGTATCCAAAATAATCGGTAAGCCGAGATCTACTGTTGCCAATTTAATTCGTGTTGCATCATTATTAAGCCCTGAATGTAAATTGTTTTGGGAAAATGGGGATGTGGATTATGGCCATATTAGAGCAGCAATTATTTTAGATCATAAATTTCAAAATATTGTAATTCAATATGTTATAGACAAAAAACTCTCTGTTCGAGAAACAGAAAAGTTTATTAAGGAGAAGAAATATCTGGATTTACTTGAGCCTCAGGTTACAAAAATAAATAATAGGCCTCTGGTTTCAAGTGATGACATGAAGATCTTATCCGAAAAATTTTTAAACCTATACAACAAAAATGTAAGAATTAATGCATTAAAGACTGGTCGAATAAGAGTTTTGATGGAATTTGAAAGTATTGAAAGGATTTATGATTATCTTGATATTGAAAATTAAAAATATTTATAAATAAGCAAATCCATCAGTATTGATTTTCAAAGTAGATACTCCCTGGTCAAGTGAAAACGCATGAAACCCGTTTTTGCGCAGAAAATGCACTGCATAATCACTTCTAACGCCACTTTGACAATAAACAAGCAATTTATCCTGTGGAATTTTATTAGATAGCTCAATCATCTGGCTGAAAGGAATATGAAGTTCATCACTAGTTAACTTGACCTTACGATCTTCATTAACTTCTCTAATATCAATGACTTTATAATTTGATAAATCAATTTTTTGAAGTTCCACACTAAAATTTTGAGTTGGCCAAGAAATCGATTTATGATGGCAGCCTGAACAGCGATCTATTTGTGAAAATGGTAACTGTTCTGTCTTTAAGGTATCACTATCAAAAGTAATTATTTTTTGAACTGGGGTGGCGTTTGGATTTACAAAATATTTAATGGCTAATGATGCGGTCATCGATCCAGCTATACCTGTTGTTGGACCTAGAACGCCAGCATCAGAGCAGTTGTTCATTAAAAAAGGTGGTGGTGGTTCAGGAAATATACATCTATAACATCCTTGTTTAATATCAAAAAAAATGATTTGTATTTTATTTTGAAAAATACTTGAGCTAATGAATGGTTTATTCAATTGACAGCAAATATCATTAACTAAATAACGAGTTTTAAAATTATCGGAACCATCAATAATTAAATCGTATTGAGGAATAATACTATTTGCAATTTCAATATTTAATTTTGAATTGTATTCAATTAAATTTGTTTCTGAGTTTATGGAGCTTAGTTTTTGGTAAGCAATAGATGATTTGGTGCTCCCAATATCATGTTCGGTATAAAGAATTTGTCTATGTAAATTAGACAGAGTCACAAAATCATAGTCAATAAAACCTACTTTCCCAATGCCACCAGCCACCAAGTACATAAGAGCTGGGGAGCCGATTCCTCCGGCTCCAATTACTAACACAGAAGCCTCAGCTAATTTAAGCTGGTTTTCTTCCCCAAGAAGATTAATTTGTCTACAATAGCGTTCTGATGGCATATATGACTATAAAAATAACGAAAAAATTTATTGAATCTAGAGCATGAACTGAAACTTTAGGTACTTTAAGACCAACATCTGCTCATTGTAGTCTCAAAAGCATTTTATGTCATCAACCTCAGCATTTGTATTTGTAAAGTTGTTAAAAGGGAACGGATGTGATTAACAAAATGTTAGGAAGATTTATCAGGGGAGTTTCGGAGAATATTGGTTTAATTTATTTTTTTATTTTACCAGTATATTTTCCTATCCGAGCACTTGGTGTAGAGCTTAATGCCTATGCTCAAGTGTTGCATGAAAGTAGTAGGCTCATTTTATTTTTTTCACAAATTACAATTCTAATTGCATTTACCAGTATTTTTTTATCATTTTTCATGGACTTCTTAAATAAGAATTATTTTAAAAACAGAGAACATTTGTTTATTCACTGGTATCGTTTTATTGCATCAATCCTTAGTATTATTTTTGTTATTAGTAGTTACTTCGTCTTAAATCCGGCTGATAAGCTCCAGCTTTATTTTTGGAGTGGGGCTCATTATTTCATTATCTCATTTTTTCAGCTTTTAATCAGAGCTGAGTTAAATACATATACAAAAAATCAAAGAATCAGTGTGACCCAGGCTAATAATTACTTCGGTTTTAGTTTGAACCTAGTTGGAATCATTTCAATATTTATTTTTGGATGGTTTTATGAAAATAACGAGTTAACAGTTTATAGTAAATATTGTGTTTATTTAGAAGTCATATTTGTTATTTACTTACTGATTATTCGTGGATATTGGAGGGACTGTTTAAAGATAGTCTTAAAATTTGGGAGATTAGGGGCATTTTCTTATATTATATTGATCACTATAGCATTAATATTTTCTGGTTGTTTATCTTTATTTGTTATGTCTATTGGGGTTCTAGCTCCAATGCTGACAATTGTATTCATAGGCATAATATATAATAATTTTAAAAAATCATTACACACGAATGACCTTAAACTGATAATTAATATTTCATTGGGTTATGGGCTTATTTTAGCAGTGTTTACCGGTTCGGTATTAACTTATTTCTTACACAATCTGCATAGCAGTATTGATTTATTTAATTTTGCATATTCCTCTGAACCTTTTGTTTCTTTAATTTTAGGCGCCATAATGGCCTGGTCACTAGTAAAGAGCCGTACTGAATATTCCCGGATTAAATTATATCAACAAATTTCTTATATAAATTACTTAGTACCATTGGTTTTTTTGATTTTTTATTATTCTTTAATTAGTGAGCAGCATGTGAGTATTTTACTAATAACTATGTTTGGAGTTTTTGCATATATAGAATACATGAGTATGTTTTTTATGCGTCAGGTAGCACAACTTTCGGGTTACAATAATTTTCAAGGCACGCGCTTAGCTAGCTTTAATGTAATTGTGCTTAATGGTTTGTGTCCTTCATTAATCTATCTTTCGGTATACATTTGCTCTCAGTTAACTAACTTATCTTTAGATGCAATGCTTATCAACACGATGATGGGTTTGATAGTAATCTCATTAGCATATAATTCTATATTTAAATACAGGGTTACTTAAATGCAAAAATTATTCCCTTTATTAATTGGTATGCCCTTTACATATAAGTTGGTTGATTTTGAATTGTTAAAAACCAACGATATTGAACCAACATTGGCTTATTTTGAGGGCACAGAGACAGTCGGAAAAGAGAACAGTGTTTATTATAATTCTTTGTGTATAGATGAAATAGCGAAAATCATAGAAAATAATAGGGTTGATGCTATTGTTTGTTTTAATGATAATTTTCTAATTGAAGCAGCTAAGCTCAGAACAAAATATAATATTCCTGGGATTAATTATCCAACAATAGAGAAATATAAAGTCAAATCAGAGATGTACAGACTATTAAGTCCTTATATGATGGTTCCAAAAACATTGGATTATCATGAAGATCTTGCGTATGAAGATATTATTGATTCAATAGGTTACAGTGAGTATTTCATCAAACCAGACAATCTTGCTGGTGCAGAGGGCGGTTATCATATTAAAAGTAAAAATGACTTTATAGTTTGGAAGAGTACTTGCTTTGACTCTAAAATAAAGTTTATTTTGCAAAAATTCTATCCTGAACCCTTGTTTCATTGTGAATTGATAGTAAAAAATGGCGTAGTTAAGTATATTCAGGCACGGAGATATTCTTATCCTAATCATATGTTTCTAAACGGGAAAATAATTGCCAGTTTCCCTATAGTTGATTTGTCTCTTGAAAAAAAAATAGAGCAAGAATCCATTAAAGTTCAGCAATTACTAGAGTACAAAAATGGTGTTATGCATACAGAATTTTTTCTAGATGATTACCAAGAGCCCATTTTCCTAGAAACTAATATTCGCCAAGCAGGTGGTGCTATAAATCTGATTCATAGAAGAAGGGCAGGGATTTCTCTGGAGACCGCTATGGTACTCCTTGAGCTAGATAAAGATATGACGATTAAGCTTAATAATAATGAGGTATATGATTTTTGTGGATACATACCTCTTAAAAAAGGCAAAGTATCACAAATATCCCTACCAAAACTTAAAGGACAATACAATTTTGATTTTCGAGTTCATATTGGTGGTTATTATGACACTCCAAAATCAGCAAGTAATACTGCAGCTTCATTCGTTGGATATAGTTCCGTTTACAGTGATTTAATAGATGATTTTTTCTCTTTAGAAAACAATGATATAATAAAATATGATTAATTCGTTCTATATGGTGCAAAATGGATGATAAACAAGAATTTAATGTATCCTTATCTGAACAGGATATTAATCTTTTTGAAACAGATATTCAGGAAGTTTATGATATATTTGAAAATCCTATTTCCTTGAATTCCATCAGCCTAATTTAAAATGGAAGTTTCTGTTAGCTTTCCTGGAGCGTTAAATCATCTGAGCAATAGTTTTATCGTAAATGATAAAATATATTGGAAAGAACTTCTAAGTGATGTTTTAAAAACTAAATATAAGTATTTATTCGAAGATGATTTGCCAAAAGATTATATATTACTTTATTTAAATGGCATAAAAATAGACACACTGAATTACATTAAATTAACAGATAAGGACTCCTTGAATATTTTATCTGCAATTTCTGGTGGATGATTTTATCATGAGTTTGAGGTTTAGATCTGCTGGTGATACTTTATCCCTGCTTTCAAAATATATAAAGCAAGCTGGAATTTCAAGGCTTGCTGATTTAAGTTATTTAGATGATACATCCGATCTAAAAATATTTTCTGCTATTCGTCCGAATGCAAAATCAATAACCGTCAGCATGGGCAAATCAATACATAAAGATGAGGCCCAGTGTGCAGCATTGATGGAATCTATAGAGACTTATTTTGCAGAAGAAGTTAAACCAGAAATAATTAATGTTTCACAGGAAGATTTGGCTAATAATCATGATTTATTTGTTAATTTAAATAAACAAGACTATGGCGCCACAGTATTAAGTAAGCAAAGTCTTGATTGGTGCCTTGGAAGAACCCTAATATCAAATAAAGAAATATACATACCACATATAGCGTTATCTCTTGATAGTAATTTACTTCTTTCTAAAATATTTGGACAAAATTCCGATGGTATTGCGTCGGGGTCAAATTATAAAGAAGCATTAATTTATAGTTTTTTAGAATTAATAGAAAGAAATTCAACCAAGTTATCCAAAAAAAAACAGCTAGAGCACGTTGAATGCGACATATTCAGATTTACAGATATGAATAAAATAAGTGCCTCGTTTTATTTTTATGAGAATATTTTTAATTTGCCTGTGATTGAAAGTAATATTTTAAATAGTAATCCTCTAAATAATCAGTCTGTAGTAGCTGGTTATAGCTGTCATTTTTCAAAGCATGAGGCGGTTATGAAAGCCTATATTGAGGCAATTCAATCAAAAGTTGGTATTATATCTGGCGCAAGAGATGATTTGGATCAATCTTGTTATAATTTTTTAAAATTAAAGACATTGACTCAAATTCCAGAAAAAATCTATTTCGAAAATCTTAATTCCTCGAACCTTTCTCTGGTACAACAATTCGATCAAATTGTTAAACTTCTAAATCACAACAATAACGACTTAGCTGTATACTCTTACTGTAACGAAGATATATGTATTTTAAAAACTTTCCTAATAAATAATGAATAATAAAAAAAGAGCTATATTTGTTGACTCAACAATTTCTCATGATGAATTATCAGAATATATTCAGGATAGCGATTTATTGTTACCAGCGATTAGAAGAGGGGATATAATCGGAGTTTTACTCAAACACCCAAGCATAGAAATAATAGTTATTGTAGATGGTGTGTTTGAACAACAAGCTAGTGTTACTCATAAAGAGATTTTGTGGGCATTAGAGCAAGGAATAAAAGTAATCGGATTATCTTCTCTGGGGGCTCTTCGGGCATATGAGCTTCGTAATTATGGGATGTTAGGATCTGGGAAGGTTTTTGAAGATTATCTATCAGGTGTATTAGATGGGGATGATGAAGTTGCAATTTCATATTTTCCCTCTACCCATGGTTTTGATAAAACCATTGCTATGGTGAACATTAGAGCCACATTAGAAAAGTTACACTTATGTGACAATAATTTAATCTGTAAATTAAGGAAAATTCACTTTAAAAAACGAAATTGGTTGACACTAAAAGCTGCTGTTCCAGAAGCAATTTTTGTTCAATTAAAAGCGCACTACATAGATCAAAAAAAGAAAGATGTGCTTTTATATTTTCAAAAAAATCATCAATCAATCAAAAGTGAAATCCCTATCGTGCATAGTTCAAAAAATATCTATATTATCAGGGATCTAGCAAATAAAATGTATCCTACTCTTATAGATTATTTAGAAAAAAATCTACAGAGCATGGCATCAATCCCGATACAATCAGCGACCCCATTCTTAGAAAAGATAGCACACGATATTGTTATTTATTTAGAGTATAAGAAAAATCATACTCATAAAATTACCTATATATTAAATGAATTAGATTCTTTTAGTTACAAACAAACAAGACTTAAAATTGTTTCGGATAAAATTAGACGTGAACAAAAACTATTTTTATCATCCGACTTTATTAAATTTTTAGATAAAAAAAAGATATCCAAGTGTAATTTGACGGCAATTTTTGACGGCATTTTAAAATTAGAATCATATTTCCTTTCCAATGGTCATTTATTTAATACTTTATAATTTTTTTTATATGATATGGAAAAACACCCTGATAAAAATAATGAATTCAATGGAAATTCCAGGTTTTTATATTTTGATATTTCGTCCATGAGATAATTGTCTTTATTAAAGAATAGTTCTTCTTGATTGTTTTCAGATGAAGAGTTGATATTCCAACGATGAATTAAATTAATATTTAAATTATCAGCGCATTTATGGAGTATTGTATTTACTGCAACTTTGGAAGAGTAGATCTTTTCACAAGTATTTTCAAAAGCTGATTTAATTTCAGAAGACAATTTATTTAAGTTAGAGATTTGATTTGGTTTGAATAAAAAATCTTCTTTATTAAGAGAATAATACACTGTTTCATTTGACTCAAAAGGTGACAATTTATGTGGCGTCATAAAAATGGGAATCGTTTCAGATTTAAAAATGTCAATATATGCTTCTCTAAAGAGGCTTATTGGTGCGTTTGATTCATTAGATGTTGGTAAATAAGCGGGTTGATCTCCACAGGCTACGAAAAATAAATATCGAATTACTTCCTTAATAAATCCATTATTAGTTATTTTATTATCCAAATTAATGGTATTTAGAAGATAGTCATACAATAAAATATTTCTCTTAAAAATATGATCATTATTGGCAACAGAATTTAAATAATCTACAAACATAGGTGATTTATACGCTTTTTCTTCCCATGTTTTAGGAAATGAAAGTAATTTAGCTTTCCATGAAGGATTAATATGATCACTGATTTGTTTTAAAACAAAAAATTGTTCATCGAAATTATTGGGAACGGAGCATGTTAGATTATATTTTTTTTGTAACCATGAATGTCTCTTTTTATCGCTGAATTTATTCATTAATAAAAAGGAATTCCTTATACCTGCTGTCATTTTAAGTATGTCAGATGGCTCATATAGGTAATTATTTTTTAAAAATTTAGTATATGGGAAAATTTGCCCTGGTTTATATATTTTCCATGGTGATGTTCGTTCATTAAACTCCATATACATTTCAAAATTGTTTTCATAGACCATGCAGAATGGCATTGTTGGAGATTTTTTTAAATCGGGGAAATAAAAATACGATTCATCACCTATCTGGCTGCCATAATTATAGCTTAGGATAGTTAATTCCGATGGAACTAAGTTAATATCATTTTCAATAATTTGATGTAAAGATGGGTTTAGTCTAGCCACATCCTGTTTCACATCTTCCCAGGAAACTGTAATTGATCCGCGTGCTGTCATAGTAATCTTTAGTGTAAATTTAGGTTAATCTCATTAAAATACACTTTTGTCGAAAAAAAATCGAGTAAAATGTTGAATCATGAATTGCTATGCGTTAATATCTTCATAGGTTCTAAAAAAAACACCGAGAGAACGGTCGCCAAACAGTCACTCTCGGTGTATTCGGGCATAAGACAGAATGCCATGGTGAAAATCATAACATATAGATTGAGCCATTGCATTCATTAGACAAGGAAATTATGGATGATAGCTCAATACAATATTCTTTACACAATCTTCGTTAAAAATAATCCAATAGAACAATTTGTTTAATTTGATGGCAACAGCCAATTAACAATTAATAATGGATCTTTAAGATGTGTAATGAAATTTCAATTATAAATAAACTTCAAGCAGTCGTATGCTTCAATAAAGCTAGAATAGATGTAGAGCGCCCATTTATTGGATTCCCTTATGGTCCCGCATTATTAATTAAGTCTCTTATTAATTTGGCAGATCCAGCAACGGGCATCGTTTATGATGTTTCCTATCATGATATTGCTAAGCTAATTGAAATTAACTCCGCACCAGGAAGAAAAGAAAGTGGTACGCCATCCAAACAAACTATTCGTAATTACATCAAATCAATTGAGAGGGAATGCGGGGAATATTTTAAAGTGGTTTCCGAAGGTCAATCCCTCAAATTCCTTTTTCCTCAACTACCTAAAATTTTTAGTAAAATCTTTGAAAACACGGAAGTTAACACACTAACAAACCCAGTCAACAATCAAGAAAACATTGACGAACAGGTTGTTTTTGATGAGGAAGTTAACATAGAACTTAACACAGAAGTTAACATACCTAACCCCTGTGTAAAGAAGTTATTTATTAATATAAATAACAATACAAACAACAACAACTTAGGCGAGGAAATTGGGAATAAAAATTTAAAACAACTCATATCGCCAAATTTCTACCCCAGCCAAAAAACAATTGCACGAGCAATTGCATCAGGCTACAGCTTTGCTACTGACAGCAACATCATCCAAGAATTCATTGACAAAAACACTGCATGGGGAAGTACTTTTGCTGACTTCAACCCCATTTATTTAAGTTTTCTTGCTAAACATGCCGAACGCAAACAACAAGAGCCCATGATATCAAACACTCAGACAAGGAGTACAAACAATGAGCGTGCATCCCCTAAAGTCAATTCTTATGACGCAGCCTTGGAGACAGTCGCAAGATTCAACCAGAACGCCTGCAAACCTTCAACAGAAGAGTTATTCCCAACCTCAAAAGTCATCAGCGCCGAACTTGAGTACAGACCATGTATCATGGCTTTGGATGGAACTCACCAAAATGTACGGCACTTTGTTTCTAACTAAATTTGGTACGCATGACAACGGCACTTGGTTTGACACATTAAAAGGCTTAACGCCTAAAGCTCTGGAGAGCGGGATGGAACGATTAAGAAACTTATCGGGTAATGGGAAGTTTGTTGAATACCCACCTAATTGCTTGCAATTCAAAGCGTTATGTATGGCTTTTTATGATGATTTAAAACTGCCGAAAGCATCCGATGCCTATTGGGAGTTCAAGAATAGCGTTCGCAAGGCGATTCCACGCTGGAGCCATCCAGTGATTGAATTCGTAGCAAAAAAAATGCCTTTTGATTTCTTCTCAATCGATCATGATGGCATAGCTTATAGCGTATTTAAAGAAAAGTATGAGCAAGTATGTCATTTGATTCAACAAGGCCATGACCTCCCTAAAATAGATGCGCCACATCGAATCAAACCAGCCCGAAATCTTGAGGTAGGCAAGGGATACTTAAACCAAATCAAACAACACATAGGAGTGTAATCGATGAGAACTTTAACTGAAGACTTACTGACCATGCTGCAACAATGCGCTAACAAGCTCTTATTAGCGTATGACGAAACCTTAAGACCTGACGTTTGGGAGGCTTTTGAAAAGACAGCCGATGCCTGCGAAACCCTGGCGTTTCAACAGAATTCAAATCCATCAATGACTATTCATTAATAAAAAAAAGGAAAAAACAAATGCTCATTTTAACCAGGAGAATAGGAGAAGCTCTGATGATTGGTGACGAGGTCAATATCACCGTCTTAGGCGTTAAAGGCAATCAAGTGCGCTTTGGCATTAATGCACCATTATCCATTTCCGTACATCGTGAAGAGATTTATCTGAAATTAAAAAAAGAGAAAGAGCAGGGTGGTTTTTATATAAAACCTATACATGTTAACGATAATGCCAATAAGAGCCATTAATTAATAAAAATACAGTGAACTAATAACAACAATACTTAAAGGAATAATGATGAGCGTAACAAGAGTAGGGCTTAAGACAGCAATCCAATATACTGTAATAGCTTGTGCTGTATCAACATTAATAGGCTGTGCCGCAACCCAAACAGCACTAGAGCACCATACTTTAGAGGCGAATACTAAATTAAGTAAAACCATCTTTCTCGATCCCGTTGCACCGTCTCAAAAAACGGTGTTTGTCTCCGTAAAAAACACCTCAGAAGAGAGCTTGGCGATTGAGAAACCGCTGGCCCAAGCATTAACTGAGCGTGGCTATCGGGTTGTTACCAATCCTTCACAAGCCCATTACATGATTCAGGCCAACATCTTGAAGGTTGGGAAAATGAGTCGCTCTGCCTCTCAAAATGCTCTGGGCGGTGGTTATGGCTCGGCCTTAGCGGGAGCAGCTACTGGTGCTGCCATTGGTTCTTTTGGAAATTCTAACACCATGCTGGGCGGTGGAATTGCAGGAGGGCTTGTAGGATTGGCTGCTGATTCCTTAGTAAAAGACGTCAATTACACCGTAGTAACGGACGTTCAAATTTCTGAACGCGTAGGAAAAGGGGTAACGGTGCAGGAGCATTTTAATTCTGCTCTTGAAAACGGGACCGCATCAGGCACGTATCAAACATCCAGCAAACAAACCAATTACCAGCGTTATCGGACTCGTGTGGTGTCTAATGCCGATAAAGTGAATTTGTCCTTTAAAGACGCCCGTCCTGTTTTAGAGCAAGGATTAGTGAGGACCTTATCAGGCATTTTCTAATCTAAATCCAATGGACTGCCAATGCGCTTAAGTATTGGCAGATAAAAAATCAATTAAATAAAAAATTGCGCTTTTTGAAGCGTGATGGGGGATTTTTGACCGTGAAAACAGTAAATCAGTTAAAAACCACAACCAGCATCGTGATTTTTTGCCTGTCCGCCAGCGTTGTGAATGCAGCTCAAGTGACCCAGGTAAATCGTTACGCAACCGTTGAGAATAAGCCGTTAACCTCACAAATTAACCCTTTGCTCACCGTGCAACAAATCCATTTTCCTCAAAGCATTCATACCGTAGGTGAAGCATTAACTCATTGGATGCAGTATTCAGGATACGCTCTGGTTGATGAGAAGGTACAAAGCCAGGCGCTTAAAAACATCATGAATCAACCCCTACCGCAAGTGGTGAGAAATCTCGGGCCATTAACGGTACAGGATGGATTAGAGGTTCTGGTGGGACAGCAAGTTTTTTCTCTGATCCAAGACCCACTTCATCGCCAGGTTAATTTTAAATTAAAACCGCAATACGCCAAAGCACAAACCAATCTCCAAGGAAAAAAAGCATGAACAACAACGCCATCAAACAATTAAAAAATCTTTTGATTCTACCCACTCGCAAAGGCGTGTTTTTTGGGGGCTTAGTGCTGGCAATAGGTACGTCCACCTTGCTGGGTTTGGCAACCATTCGAAATGAGCCCTCTTCAACACAGGACGCAGCGACTGACACTCTGGTCGTTTCACGCTTAAACGAGCTGCAGTCTCAATTAAAAACGTTGGGCGAAACGGCTAATAAACCCCTACCAGAGGTTAATTTTGATGCCATCACCCAACAAATTGCGCAGTTATCCAGTCGGCTCGACCAGCTTCGAGAAGCCGACAGCAAACAATTAACTGAGTCTCTAAACCACACCCAAAATACCTTAGGCCAAGAGCTTCATTCCATCAAAGAAGTGGTAACTCACCTGGATGATAAAAAATCCCCGGTCAAATACGTATCCCTAAAGAGTCTGCCATTTTCTGTCGTGAGTATTGACAGCATTCAACAAGTCCCCGTTGCCAGTGTTGCTTATGACTACAAAACCATTCCCCTGGAGAAGGGCGATGCGCTCGCGGGATGGAAGGTGGTGAGCGTTGATTACGGCAAACAACGCCTTGAATTAGAAAATACACGCTCTGAGCGAGTACTTATAACTCATGAGCACATAGGTTAGGGAAGGGGTGAGTCATGTCTAAAAAATCACTGCTGTTAAGCCTCATGTTCTTAAATGTCCAGGCACATGCTGATTTAACCATTCCCGGGATTGTCATGCACCACAACAATTCCAATGCTTTGGCATCAACCGATAAAACGCTTGCCAAAACAGGTCTTTCAGTGAATGAAGACGACATCACGGCAGAGCAAGACATGAACACGTTAAAACTTACCCCTTTGCAACTCCATGAAGCAAGAGTCTGGGGATTAACTGAAGAGGAAGAAAAACGCTACGTGTTTTTAATGCAAAATCGCAGTGCGGTATATTATAAAGGATTAAGGCAAACCCCTGTGGATGTCTTGGGTATAAATGCAAAAGGTGAAGCGGAGCGCGCCCATTTTGCAGTGCTTTCTGCTCGCCATGAAGCCCAAAAGGTATCTAAAAACATCGCATGGAATAATGCGTTTTACAAAGCCTACAATCAATTATTTGCCAATGTACCTGTTGTGGGTGAGTTTGATGCATCCCCTTATTCGCCAGTTGCCTACAAACCGATACGTCTTAATGAAGGCGATACTTTATTTTTATTCATCAAAACAGATGACGCAATCAAAACAGTCCTTTTAACCTTAATGGAAGCAATTAATGCAAGTTCCAATACCCGATTGCATTTGATGCTCATGGGCATGGATGACAATGCGGTTCAGGTGTGGGCAAACCTTAATCAAATTCCACGAGAATTAGTAAGTAATGGAACTATTACCCTAAATCACGGTGAATTAAGTTTTGACGCACTGAATGCCCCTAAAAAAACCACGCCTTTATTGCTGTTGGCCAGAGGCGGCGCTTCAAGCGTTGTTGATTTGGGAGTGTTTTAACATGCGCACCCTGTTTTTTTTCATCTCCTGGAGTTTCATTGCAGCCTGTTATGCGCTGAAAGTGATAGCCATTGAAGCACCCGTTATTGATGCAGCTCCCTATTTAGAGGCAGGTCAGGTTCCCTCAAAACAGGAAGGGGCACAAACTGAATCAGAAGAATTTCCCTTACCAGTAACCAGCCGTATAAATCCTGGAGTCGTGAACACACATACCATTAAAAACAGCAGCGTGTCACACGCTCTTTTTGTAGTGGGCGATGATGCACGTTCCCGCGCCTGGTTAAAAGCACATGCCTTGCAATTGCAAAAGAGCAAGGCCTTGGGACTTGTTACTAATGTGGCCACATCGCGCGCGCTGCATGAGTTAACACAATTGGCGGGCCTACCCTTACAAGCAGTTGATGTCGATGAATTAGCCTCTTTACTGGATGTGCGTCATTACCCCTTTGCCTATGCTTCGGGGGTTATATGGCAGTAGCGAACATTCAAAGATCTGTTAAAAAATCATCCTGGCTTAAACGAGCAGTGGTGAGCTGGGTGTGTGTCGCCTTTATTGGCTGGATGGTTTTAATGGCCTGGGCATTATGGTCTTGGGTTCATGTAGGCTTTGAATCAACTGCTAACGCCATTAAAGCGCTGTCCCTAAAGCAAGCAGTGGTTGTTAGTGAATTTAGCGACGCCTCATTCACTACCTGGTTAAGCCAAAGGGTTACCCCAGACCTTCGCACTCATTCGGCGAGCACTTTGATCAAAGCACAAGATGTAGGGGGTAGGCTTGCTCAAATGGCACAAGAACAAATGGATGCGGTGATTCAACCAGACCCAATTTCAATAGCGCCAGAGTTAAAACAAACCTTCAATGAATTTTGGCTAAAGGCACAACAATTTTGGATTTTATTGGGCGCCACAGGAGATCTGTTATTAATCAAAGGAGCTATTTTGATTGCGGCCATTCCGCTGTTTTTATTAGCCATTAGTGCAGGACTTGTGGACGGATTAAATCAACGAGCCATTCGTACTGCCTCTTTAGGGCGTGAATCAACCTATGTCTTTCATAAATCCATTCCTTTGGCGCGACGCGCCTTGTTTTGGGTCTTGGTTCTATGGCTTGCCATCCCGCATGCCTTATCACCAACCCCTATTTTCGTGAGTTTAAGCGTGTTGCTCGCTGTATTGGTGAGCGTGACCTCCAGTCGATTTAAAAAATATTTATAAGGAGATGTGATGAAAAAAACATTGTTTGGATTGGGATTAATGCTCTTAAGTGCTGTGAGTTTCAGCAATCAAGCGGAGCTTAATAAAACCTTAGTGCGGGTGATTAATCAAATTAACGCCACGCTGCCCTTATTAGCCGAGGCAGAAGAGGAAATTGAGCCTAATTCCCGCATTCAATTACATATTAATGCCTTTGAAGGCAGTGATAAAAAGACCCATCCAGGGGTTCGCGAGGATTTAGTGGCCATTCGCAATGCCTTGATTGACTACATCAACAAGCCCGCCATTGAGCCTAAAACCGTTAAGCCACTCGCATTTGATTTTGTGGGGAACTAGCGATGAGAGAACAACTTGCGGGTGACTTTGCCAAAGCATTTAACGAAGCAGGAGGGCAACAGGCCTTAACCTATAGCGGGCTGATTCGCTTCGTGGCGTTAATGTGCGTGATTTTAGCCATTCTTTGGTCGATTGTGCACTTTATGAGTGAGGAGGCAAAAGCTTCAGAAGTATTTATGGTGGCTCTAGGCTCAAGAACCGTGCGTTTGCTCATAGGCCTCACCTTATTTATCGGTTTATTAACAACAAAAGGAAGTTAGACATGATGCACCTACCAAGAACAATAAATCGCTGGGCACTTAGTGCCCACCTTGCCCTGATCAATTTAAGCTACGCGCCGGCCCTATGGGCTGATAGTGGTTGGTTTCCTAAGGTCGCGGCATCTGATGACATGACTCAAGGCAATAAGAGCGCCATGACCGTCTTATCCAATGTGGTGAGGCAGGGATTGATGATTTTGTTATTCATCGTCTCGGTGGTGATGTTCACCAAATTTATATCCACGATATCGCATGGCATTGAGGAAGCTAAAAAACATGAAGGCGGCTCGCTTGCAGTATTTGCTAATTTTGCAGTGATGGGGATTGTCTATCTGACCATCAGTATTGCAACGGGCTATTTAGGGTACACCGTCATCGATAAATTTAAACTCTAAGGATACAACATGACTACCCCATCAAGCCGTCATTTATCCCATGATTTTCCCGCATTTAAGGGGCTGACTTTACGTGAACTTATGGTTCTTGTGGCCATCACCACAGGGGTGATGGCGTTGGTGTTCACTATCATCGGCGTGTTGTTTGGCTTTCCTGGCGCTTTTGGCTGTCTCGGCTTGGTGCTTGGCTTCATTGTCGGGGTGAGCCTCGCACCAAAACCGATTTCTCGCTTAAAAGCGGGCAAACCACACGGATATTTAATGAAAAAAATAAGAATAAAACTGGCCAGATGGGGTCTGGTGCGACCACCTTATCTAGCCCATCGCGGTCTTTGGCATACCTCAAAACGATTAGGAGCCCGTCGTGTTTAATTACTGGAACAAAATTGATGCACTCAATCAAGTGAATCGCGTGCTGTTCACTTTTATTATTATTTTAGTGCTTTTGGTTGCAGGACTCATTGGCGCCTTGAGCACAGCCCCTAAGAAGCTGGAATTTTGGCTGGCACCTAACATGGTGGCTAATGGGGGATTAATGAAAGCCGGGGAGGTGCCTGATGAATACGTGCATGGGTTTGTCACCTCTTTAGTCCCGCCCCTAAATTCCTGGTCTCAAATGGGGAAAGAGGAATTTGTAACGAACCTGAAAGGCTTTCATTACTATTTCACTCCCCGCCATCAAGAACTTGTGACGCAGACTTTTAACGCATACCTTCAGGCACAACTCTTTAATCGAGCACAGGTGGCAAGCCTTTATCGTTTTTTAGAGCCAGGAGATGTGAAACGACTAAGCAACAACACCTGGGAGGTGCATGTGGTCTTGCGCATTACTCAGAGGCTAAACGACAAAAGCCCCATGGTGATTGCAGACAAAGTAGTGGATTACCACCTGAGAGTAGTCAAGGTGAGCCTATCCAAATTACTCAATCCCTTTCAATTGGCTCTTGATGGATACACCAAGCCCGAACGCTTAGTCAAAGACTTATTAAGCCAGGAACGTACAGGAGAAGAACATGAACTTTAAACAATGGATACTCTTAATGATGCTGTGTGTCAGCACGGTGCACGCCGAGACGCAACCCACGCAACATGTCCTGTGGGATAAGACGCCAATCCACATCACGCTGCCATTGAACCAGGAGCGCCTCATTAGATTTCCCTTGGCCATCAGCATTGTGGATTCTGAGCTCGACAAAGACATAGGCTTGATGAAAATCCAGGATGCTTTGTACTTGAATGCCAAAGAGCCCTTTACCAATAAACGATTGGTCGTGCAATTAATGCCTGAGGGCGAGCCCATTGTGTTAAGCCTTTCGGCAAGCAAGGAGGCCACGGATGCAGCACCCATTGAAGTCCTAATGGCATCAGATGGTGAGGATTCTACCGCCCCAGAGCAGGAAGAGGAGCCGTCAAAAATCAGCAAAACGCCTGAAGTAAATCCGGTGTCATTAACCCGGTTTGCCATTCAATCGCTGTATGCTCCGGAGCGTTTGTTAGTAACCCCTCCCGGGGTGGCGCGCACGGCGATGCGCACCCATAAAAACATCACCCTGGTTTATGGGGCCAGTATTTTAGCAAGACCCCTGATTTCCTGGCAGGGCGAGGACTTGTATGTGACAGCCATTGAATTAAAAAACGAGCTTAAAAAAAGAGTGGTACTCACACCGCATCATTTAATAGGCAACTGGCAAACAGCAACCTTTTTCCCAACCAATACTCTAGAGGCTCGTGGAACTGCCGACACCACCACCGTTTTTGTGGTGTCTGACCGACCCTTTGGCGAGGCTTTATCTCAGACTCAGGAGTTTGTCCGATGAAAAAGAACTTAGGCCTTAAAGTATTAACAGGGGTTGTGGTTGGTGTGGTGGCTTTAGTTTTAATCAACTCCGGGAACAGTGGGGAGTCCGTTACAACGGAGAACAAAACCAATCCTAATAACATCAATGAAGCCATCGCCAGTCAGTTTAATGACAATATTCGTGACGTATCAGCACGCTTGGTACAGACCGAACAAAAGATGCGCTCCATCGAAGTACAAAATAAAACACTAAGTGAACGCAATGCAGCGCTCATGGCATCTAAAGAAGAGGGCGGGGTGGTGGTTCGCCAAGAGCTTCCCCCAGAAGTAGCTCAAACAATAGAAGATCTGAAAAAGGAGCTGGTCCAATTAAAAGAATCACGAACGTCTGCGGACAATGCTGCGGGCTACCCCGTAGGACAACTCGCTCAAAATGAAGCGCCTCATGCAATGGGTGGCGTTACTGATATTGATGCACAGCTCATGAAACGTCCTTTAAGTGAACAGGAGGTGAGGTATTGGAATAAGTTCAATGAAAGAAGAAAGCGCATTCAAAAAACACTGACCCGCAAGGTTAAGAAGCAGATCCCCAATCAGGATCATAAAAAACAAAATATTCCTTATTACACCATTCCTGCAGGAAGTGACTTAGGCAATACCACCTTGTTATCGGCATTAATCGGTGAAGTGCCCATTGACGGCAAACTGATGCAACCCTTGTTTCCCTTCAGCGCCATCATCAGCCGCGGAGATTTAATGGCCTCAAATGGCGTAGCCCTTCCTCCTGATATTTCCGGGATGAAAGTCAGTGGCTACGCAATCGGCGTGGGCTCCTTTTTAGATAATATTTCCTGCGCCAGGGCTTATGTCACCTCCGTGTTATTCACTTTTCAAGACGGTCATTTTGTGGTGGTCGGTAAAGAGCAGATGACCAATTCGGTGGATTTAGTCAATAACGACAGTTTGGGCTATTTAACTACGGCTTACGGTAATCCCTGCATTCACGGCAAATACTACACCAACGCCCCAAGAGTACTTACTGCCATGCTGGCTGCGGGTGGTATGGAAGGGGCTGGTAATGCCTTATCCCAATGGCAGATGACTTATTTTGCAGGACCCAACGGGGCAAGCGCTGCACCTACTGGCTCTTTTGCCCCCTATGCTGCAGGTGGCGCTCTGGCGCAAGGCTCTGTTAAAGCTGCCGATTGGCTTGAAAAGCGCATACAAGGCAGTTTTGACATGGTGTTTGTCCCTGCCAGTGTGCCGTATCGG
This sequence comes from Legionella sp. PC1000, assembly GCF_014109805.1. Lineage (GTDB taxonomy): Bacteria > Pseudomonadota > Gammaproteobacteria > Legionellales > Legionellaceae > Legionella > Legionella resiliens. The sequence goes on along the minus strand of NZ_CP059403.1, from coordinate 16,599 downwards.
ATGGGGAATCAAACGCATTATCGCCCGAACCGGATGTCTCTTCATTTTACTCAAACCATTCAACTCGATAAAGAACCCAAAGGGAGGGTATTAGATTATGGTCACTTACAACACTATACGCATGATTTTAGTCTCAAGTAGTTTGCTGTTGCTGAGCTCTTGTGCCAAGTCTGTCGCCTCAGGAACCATTCCTGAGGAGGGGCTTACTGTGAGCCAGATTTACAACCAAAGTGTAGCGACTTCCGCGCCCTCCTGGACTGCACCGCGCTATAAACGCACGGTAAGCGGCCAAATGGCGGTGAACTACCAAGGTGAAACACGAACCGCAGCTAATGAAACTAAAGCTTTGTTTAAAGCTTTGGATAATCCGGCTATCCCTATTTACATCTACCCGCACGTGGCCCTCATTGGCGATGAGCAGTTAGTAAAACCAGGGTTCACCACCGAATTTTTTCTCTATAAGCAAAACCAGTTTGCGCTGGCCAGTGAACGCTACTAATTAAGGGGCAAGGAATGAATCGTGTGAATCAGGCCATCAATTGGTTATTAGGGGAGGGGGGTCTTAGCCCTCTAAAAACAAAAACCATAGAGCAGGGGTACGCCAAAGAAGGCCCTTCTTTGGCGGAGCGCCTGGCCTTTGTTGATTTTTGTGATGAAAAAAATCTTTTTTTACTCAACGATGGAGTAAGCGTAGGAAGCGGTTTTGAATTAGGCGACATTCCAGCGGAAGCCACCTCACCTGAGCACTTGGAAGCCGTCTTTAATAAAATCAGAGATACTTTTGCCAATGTGGTGCCTTTACACAAAGACGACCCTTGGGTGATGCAGATGTACGTCTGCGATGAATATTCATTAGAGCCTGTGCTAAAACACATTCAAAACGCCATTGAACCTGAGATTTTAAACACCCAATTTACTCAAGAGTACCTCAATCGCCTACAGGACTTATTTCAAAAAATGGCGCGGCCCGAAGGCCTGTTTTTAGATCCCAAAACCGGGGCGGCTTTTCGTGGGCGACGCAGGCGCATTCGGGTATTGTTTTATCGACGCTACCAGCGACTCAAAACAACAAGGGATGCGGCAGTGAGTGAACACGAGGAAGTATGCGCCCAAATTGCCGCCAAACTCATCTCCCCAGGACTTACTTTAAAACGCCTAACCGGTAGGGCGTATTACAGCTGGTGGGTCAAATGGTTTAACCCCAACCCTCTACTGACGAAAGGCGATAGTGAAGAGCTATTAAAGCGCTTCCCCTATCCAAAAAAGAATAAACCCGCAAGCTTTTGCTTTCCTCAAAACATCTTCTTTAGTCCTGTGGCAAGCGATGAGAAGGGTTTTATGTTTGATGGCATCAAGCATCGAGTGCTTTATGTAGACGGCTTAAAAGAAGCCCCGGAAATTGGTTTGATTTCCCGAGAAAAACCCCAGGCCAACCCCAAGCATCGTTACGCTTTATTAGATCGCTTACCCGAAGGCTCTATTTATACTTTATCGGTGGTCTTTGAAAGCGATGAATCACTGGATGCGCACTTGATGCGCATCGAAAAAGGCGTTATTGGCACAAGCCTTAAGCCCTCTGAAGTACGTCAGGACATCAAGTCTGCTCGTGATGAGCTGGCTTGTGGCAATCGACTTTTTTGGGTGAATCAAGCGGTGTATTACCGGGGCTGTGATGACAAAACGTTGTTACAGATTGAAAAAGAACTGCACTCGTTATTTATTGATGCCAAGATGCCGCTCATTAATTCAAGCTTTGATTTACATCCATTAAACAGCTACCTCAATAGCCTGCCTTTTAGTTTCGTTCCCTCCTTTGCACGCAAACACTTGTGTTATGACCGCCTTGTGTTTGCATCAGAGCTTGCGGCGTTACTCCCAGTGTATGGACGCAATCAAGGGGCAAGGCACCTTCCCTGCTTTACCTTCTTTAATCGCTTAGGTGAGCCTGTTTTATTCGATATCTTGCATCATGACTTCATCAGTCAAAACTCACATATGGCCCTTTTTGCTAACTCTGGTGCTGGAAAATCGGTGGCAACAGGCTGGATGATTAACTCCTTAATGGCCACTAAAAATGCCCGGATTGTTTTGTTCGAAATGGGCAACTCCTTTGATCGCATGCTCATTCACGCTAAAACGATGGGCAAATCCACCAAACAATTATTACTCAGCAATCAAAAGAGCAAAGCGGTTCCCTTAAACCCTTTTTGTGAAGCGTATAAGGCAATCCCTGAAATCAGTGAGAATTTATCGGAAGAAAAAGCCGCAAAACTTGCCCAAAAGATGCTGGATTTACAAGCCAATCTGGCAGTAATTGCGCAAGACTCTGATTTAAATTGTGATGAAGAATCACGCAGCTATTTAAGTGAACTGCTTTTAGCCTTGCGTACCATGATAACGGAAGCGAACGAAAAAGAAGAAGAATTGTTTTCCTTAAGTGATGAAACCCTGCTGATTGAAGTGTTAAGTGATGCCATCCTGACTTCATTTAAAAATGAAGTGCCGCAGATGCTGACCGAACATGTATTGGAAGCCTTTGCAAAACGACTTGCTCTTGAGGAGGTTCCTCGTAAAAAAGACCGTATTTTGGAGATGCATGACCGATTAAACAGCTATGTAATTAACAGCAATAAGTCGCGCTTTTTTAACGTACCCACTGAGCCCTTAGGGGACTTTGATATTTTTCATATCGATATTTCAGCCATTAAAGACGATAAAGGGAAATTGGCTTTGGTGATGGTGTCCTTGCTGCCGCGGATCTTGGCTATGGCCGAGGCCACCCAAAACGATAACAGACCCACTTTTTTATTTATTGATGAAGCCCACCTGCAATTTCAAATTGATGTGATTGTGTCGGCGTGTCTACTGGCTGCAAAAGTAGCCAGGAAATTAGGGCTATGGCTGGTTCCCATTACCCAGAATGTGGGGGACATGAGCTCAGAAAAGGCCATGAAAATTCTCTCCCTGATTGAAACCTGGATTTTATTAGGACTTGATGAAAAAGAACTGGCTGATGTAAAAAAGTTCAAACAATTAACCCCGGAGCAAGAAGCACTTATTCGAGATATTGACTCACAAAAAGGTCTCTATGCCGAAGCCGTTTTATTAGGTTCACGCTATCAGGGTTTATTTCGAGTCATTCCACCACGCTATTTATTGGCGTTACTCCTGAATGAAAAATCAGAAAAAGCAACCCGACATCTTTTGGAGGAAGAACATGGCGTACTTAAAGCGGCAGAATTGGTGGCCACACGCTTGGAAAATAAACGAAGCCACAGCCTTGAAGAGCATTGTTTTTATGATGATTAGCCTGATTAGTTTCAATACTCACGCAGAGCTCATCGAGGTCTTTACAACCTCTGCATACTCTGTGGCACTTAATGGCTTACAGGCCGAAGTCTGTGCGCTTGATGCATTAAATGAAATGACTTTGGAATTAAACCGTAATGCATCCGAGATTACAGCAGTACAACGGGTTGATACCGTTCAAAATGCCCGTCTGACGGCCTTTTATCGCTGCCAGATGCGGGCCAGTGTTTATGGCGTGTCTTCGCTACCTGCCATCGTCATCGATAAGCGCTATGTAACTTATGGCGTACGCGCAGCAGATAAGGCATTGATTGCAAGTCGTCATTACAAAGAGTCTCATCATGATTAAGTGGATACTGTGCGTTTACATGGTCCTTTTTTCATTGGCAGCCCTTGGGTTTGAAAGCACCAAACCGAACAAGCCGACTAGCACCCCTAAGATCGCACTCAGGGTATTAAAAAAGCAAATGAAAAATAGCCACCTGAAGGTGATTGGCGGTTGCATGTGGTTAGAACGTAATTTCCCACCGAAATTAACCCCAGGTCCTGCAGTATCTCAGTTTGTCCCTGATTTAATCGTGACCGTTTCCAATAATCCTGGGGAAAATCCCTGGATTGAGGCGAATACTCTTTATGAAAATAAAGCGGCATTAACCACCTATAAGTCGTTATTTACAACAGCACTAAACCTGCCTTTGGGCTTTGGTGATGGCAGTGGACAATTGGCGTCGCAACACATTAATGAAGACCGAACCCGAGTGGTCAGTGTCATCGGCTCTCCATCAGCAATTTATCAAATGAAAGGAGTAACCCATAAGCCTGAAACCACGTTCATGAAATTGTATTACTCAAGTCTTGCTGATGCGGTGAATGAACGGACGGAACTCGCTGAAATTGCTTATATGGCAAGCAGGCTTTCGCTTTTAATGAATCACGATATTGGAACTTCATCCTATATATGGGGTCATGAACTGCCCCGCCTCATGCGCGTCACCCAGCCCTCACGGTTTAGAGCCTCAGTCGTGGCCGCAATGCATGCTGCAGACATTGTAACCAACGAAGGCGGCATGCACTTAAAAATTTCGACCAGCAATACCTGTGGGCCTCATTGTGTGTCGGCTAATGTGGTGTTTGATCCCCACCAAAAACAGGTTATTTGGCAGGAAGTTTATCCAAACAATCGCAACATCATCCCGGGCGACCCAACAGATGAGGGTATAGATGATGAGCGCAAAGGCAATGGGAATTATGTCTTTGTGGTGTGGCGCAAATACAAGGGTTGTGTCACACAATCTGGCAAATTGTTCTGGGGCACACCCGATGTGGGCACCCCTCAAAAACGATAGGAAGAAACCAATGAAATTAACTGTAGTGGCGTTAGGAGTTTTATTCAGTACTGGGGTTTTGGCGAGTTCTCTCTTTCCAGAACAATCTGAATATTACTATCAATTGGGGAGTTCATCGGATGTGTTCGTACCTCCTGTAAATCGGGACCAGACCGTGACCATTGGTGGGTTCATCAACGGAGGAGGGTTGAGCTGTAATTTGTTTAATCCGGTAGTCACTATTACCAATACGTTTAATGATTTTAAAAATTCCGTCAATGGCATGCCTTCGGATGTCGTCGATAATTTAAAAGGCTCTGTTGCGGGCTTTCCTATGTACAAGCTGCAACAAGCCATGCCCGGACTTTATAACATCTTACAAAATGCTTCTGCCGGTGCACAAAATGAATTTGCCTTAAAAGTAGCTGATTGTCAGGAAACAAAACGAGCCCTTGAGGAAGGAAATTCGCCCATTAGCGGCATGCTGTCAGTATCTGATTCTCAAGGGTGGGTGGATGCGGCAAGGCGCGCCAAAAAGGGTGAGTCTGTCGATATTTCAAAAGCTGCCAAAGACATTGCCAATAAGGGGGAAGAATACGGTCTACCCTGGGTGCATCGAGATAAAGGCAATGCGGGTGGGAGTAAACAAGTCCCTATTAAAGTCATTAATGATGTGGTGATTGCTGGTTATAACGTATTACTCACCCCATCGCGTGGGCTTGATGATACAACAGCTCCTTCAGAGGACAATATTAAAAAGAATCATTTCGCTCAAATTTGGCGTACTCCCGAAGAGGCCGCTCATTGGGCAGTACTGGTTTTAGGTGACATTCACATTAGCCATAAAAAAGAAAACAGCGCACATGATGCCAAGGCAGGCATTGGTCTGTCCCCATTACTTCAAAGCTGCCCAAAGAGTGCCAGCAGCTCAACCTGCGTTACTAATGTAACTAGCGCTTTATGGAAGTTGGTTGATAAGAAGTGGCCTTTAACTGAAGTGAATCTACGAAAAATCAGTGCCTCTAATATAGTCATTACCGATGAAATCATTACCGCAATCCAACGCATGCCTCGCGAGCAACAAATCATGACCGTATCCAAATTAGGGGAGGAAATTGCCATTCAAAATCTATTAGATGAGGCGATTATGTTACGCCACCTCCTACAAGCCGGAATGCAGATTCAAGAGGTACAAAATCTAAAGCCCGCTCAAACCATGGTGAATGCCGCGCTCAGCAAGCTGGATAAAGAAATTCACTCCCTGGCCTTTGAAAGTGAGGTTCGTAAAAAAATGATGACCCAAACCCTAAACCTCATTATGGATTTGCGCACTCATGATTTAGCCAAATCAATGCCAGGCAGCACTCATGAGACTGATCTCATTAAAAACGGCGCAGTGTATCAAAACAGCGATAAGAAGGAGTAGAACCATGATTGTATTTAGTCCATTAGCTTTATATACCACCTATCTGGGCTGGCAGCAGTATGATGTGTTGTTTGATGCCCTATGGCAAACAGGACTCTTATACATTGGTTTTTTGATGGTGGGGTATCGCTATCTAAAAAACGTGCTGGCTCCAGCAGGTTCGACTCATAATGCGGCGGAGCATGCACTAAATAATTTTTTGTATGAGTTGGCCATTACTTTTTTAATTTGCGGGTTATTTGTCTACCCCTGCGTTCCTTTAGAACAAAAAGGGCTGTCGTTTAAGCCGATGTGCACGATGAAAAAAGGCACTGAAGTCAGCGAATCGCATATTAAAGATTCAGGAACTACTTATGATGAAGCCTTTGCAAACGTACTCACCAATCAGGTCAAAATGCCTATTGGATTTGCGGTATTGCAAAACCTGTTCTCTAGTTTCAGCTATGGGCTCATGAAAGTGGCAGGGTGTACTGATAGCCTTCAGTCCATCCAGGGGGATTTGATTTCAACCTACATTCCACAAGAGCTGCGTCAGCAGGCCTTGCAGTTTCATCGCCAGTGCTTTTTAGAAGCACGCGGCAGTTATTTAAATGAGCCAAGAACTGATAACGAAAAAGAACAAATTAAAAAAATATTAAAGCGTCATGGTGGTGAGGACGATCTCAATTGGATGGGCTCTAAAACCTTCCGTACTTTTTATTATGGCAAATCAAGAGCAAGAGAACCGGTGCCTGGATTTTCCTACGCCCAATACCCCAATCCCAATTTTGAGTCGGCGGCTAAGGATGATGCGTCTGTTAATAACCATAAACCTACTAATGGGTACCCAACATGCAATCAATGGTGGGACAAAATTCAGGCTGATTTGGTGAAAGCATCTGAACGAGCAGGGTATTTCGACAAACACATTGGCTCACTTGATGTGAGTAAACGAGTACTGGATTACAAACAAAAGCATCAGTCTGCATGGAATTCTGATTTAACCCCACAAGACTACATCGCCAAAGTGTTAATCCAGGATAACCGTGATTTACAGGAGCAAAGTTCTGAATCGCTGATGAATACAACCAACAGTAGCATCGGGACCTCTCTTTCTCGCGGTCTTGTGAATATAGGACAGTCCGTTAAATCGTATACATCTACTCCTTTAAAAAGAGAGGCCACCATGCAAACCCTGCCGGTAATGCATGCATTCTTTTATTTTTTCTTAATTGTCTTTACTCCGCTTGTTCTTGCTTTAAGCGGTTATAGCCCACGAGCTTTGGGAGCACTCTGCGGATTATTTGTTATGGCCATTTTTGTCCAATGCATTTGGCATTACGTGGGCATTTTAGAACGCAGTGTTATTGATCCCATGGGCGACAGTGATTTAGTGGCTGCAATGCGTAATATGGCCGTACTTTTTTACTACGTAGCACCCTTATTGCTGTTTAAATTGTCCAGTCACTTCGGCGGGGATGCGGGAGCTGGCTTGGCAGGATTAATCAGCGCTGGAAGTAATGCCGCAAATGAGTCCGCTGAAACAGCGGGAACCATTGCTAAAAAAGGCCTAACTATGGCCACAGGCTTAATGAGGAGATAGAAATGTTATTTAGATTTGAAAGCGTTATTGTACTCTTCAACCGAGATTTGTCCCTTGTCAAAGAGCTCATCAACCTCATAAATACTGTACGGAGAGGTGCGTTTTTTAGGGGTATTGAGTACTGCATCCATTACAAACACGGTTATTTTAAGCATAAACCAAGTCAGTTTCAGCAAGCCTTTTCCGACTTCCAATACTGCATTCATCAGGAGTCATCCTTATGTTAAAAAAATTCCTTCGACCTTCAATTATAGTGGCAATTCAATTGATTTTGCTAGCGATTTTAATCGCCTGCATCACGCCATTTTTATTAAGAAATACTGATTCATTGAATCAGTTTCGCCAATTAGTTCAGCACTTCAAGTGGGCTTTACTCATGACCCATGGGCTTTTTTATGCAGTCCTTTATTTTGCATGGCCTTTTTTAATCAACCTACTGAGTCAAAAACAAGCCTCTCCTCCTAGTGAGGAGCAGCGGCGATGTGCATTGAATGCGCGGCTTTATTTAATTGGCGCCTTTGTCATTTTCGAAGTTTTAAATATATTAAGGTAAGAACATGGCTAACCGATACCCTGTTGAAAATTTATTAAGAGATCCCACGGAGATCTACTCTGCTCTGACCTTGGGATCATTCGCTGTTTTAGCATATTGCTTACCTCATGTACTGTTATTAACCCAAAACATGGGACTTTATGCAGCCCTAAGCTTAGGTGGTCTGGGTAGTTATCGTGCGCTACAAGCTTATCGTGTAATTCGCTATCAAAAACGTTTGATAGCAATGCCTTATTATGCCATGTCAACAACACAAGTGCCTCTGTCACAGCGTTGGCTATTTGTAGGACGCGGCTTTCGTTGGTTTCCCCGTCATACCCAACGCCTTCATCAAATCAAACAAGTTGAAAATGAGCGTTTTTTACAACGAAACGTAGTGCATCAAGCCGTCAGTGCCTTTTGTAAAAACCATGAAGCCACACTTATGGCTTCATGGTTTAGAAGTCCTTCACGGATAAATCCATTTCGTCCCGCACCTGACGTTGGTGGCAAGCCTTATTTACATGGGCTTGGTGACAGCGATAAGCCTGTTTATATCCCGCAAAGTATTCGCGTGGGACATACCTTCGTGGTGGGTACTACCCGAGTTGGAAAAACACGTCTGGCCAGCATCTTAATCAATCAAGATATTCGGAATGGTGATGCGGTGATTGTGGTTGATCCTAAAGGGGATCTGGAATTGGTCAGGGATATGTATTCTGCCTGCAAAGCCTCTAATCGATTGGAAGATTTTCGTATTGTTCATTTAGGATTTCCAAAATTGTCCGCCTGCTACAACCCTTTAAAAAATTTTGACCAGGTGAGTGAGGTGGCCACACGCATCACTGATGCGATTGCCGCTGAAGGGGAGGGCAAACAGTTTGCCGCCTTCGCTTGGAAATACGTCAATATTGTAGCGATTTGCCTTGAGGAAATGCATCAACCCATTACTTATAAAACCATCGCTTTTTACATCAGTCGTCTCGATCAATTATTGATGGCTTATGCCGACACCATTATGCCATCCCGTCATCCTAATTATTTAACTGAGGTTGCCTCAATCATTGCGGATAATGATGCCCGTGTTGATAAATACGGTAATCCCTATCCTGCAATGGACCGCGCAAAGGCCGTTTCTAAATACTTTAAACAATACATCTCAGACACCATTGCCCAGGGCAATGTGGAGTCGCTGCACGACCAGGTACTTATTGATTTATACGATGCAGCCCTTATGGATAAGACCTATTACGATAAAATTACCGCCAGTGTTGGGCCTGTTTTATCAGAAATTAATAAAAGTAATGCTTCAGGTATTTTTTCCTTTTCAGAAGCGTCTTCTGAAATTGAATTGATGGCCTCCATTAAAAACAAGCGGGTGATTTATATAGGACTTGATAGTTTAACCAACCCCAATATTGCCCAAGCGGTAGGCAAAGCGTTTCTATCTGATTTAGTCTCAACCGCTGGGAAAATTTATAAAGAAAGCCATGCCAATTACCGCCTGAACCTTCATTGTGACGAGCTGTCTGAAATCATTCAGGACTCCTTTGTAAAAATATTAAATAAAGCAGGAGGAGCAGGCTTTCAGGTTACGGCTTATGCCCAAACCAAACAGGATTTAGAAGTGGCTTTAGGCTCAAAGGCGATGGCTGAGGTCACCAAAGGCAACTTAAACACCCTGATTATTTTACGGGTAGAAAATGATGAAACCGCGAATCTTTTAATCAAAGTTCTACCCAGTGTTGATGTGGTATCACATACCCAGGTGTCCATGGTTAGTGATACGCCACATGGTGAAGAGGGTGTGTTTTTTAATACCACCAATGAAGACCGAGTACAAAAAAATTCAATTGGCATGCTGGAGGTCAACGACATTACCTCGTTGCCTAAAGGCCAGGCGTTTGTTTTGGTTAATGGCGGAGAATTATATAAGGTTCGAATTCCATTGCCTCTTAACGATGGACTGGCACCTGATGATATTAAAAGCGTTTTGTGTGACATCAATAAGCTCGAACAGCCGCGAACTTCTGAACCATTAATCCCAGAATCTAGTCCTGAAATTGAGGTAAGTCCCTCCGTGCCATGCGTTGAGGAACCAGCTCAAGAGTCCTTGGTGGTAGTTCAAGAAGAGCTGGAAACTCCCGATGTAACGCAAAAGATTATACCCGACTTTATCAAATGGCTTGAACACCGCATGCAATCTGGTAACAAACAATTTTCGTTAGATGCGCAAGAATTAATTCTGCAACAACGCCAAGAACAAGACGATCAGCGTGTTTTTTTACTGCCCGAAGTTCTTGGCAAATATCAAAGTCGCTCAGGGATTGTGACCGAAGTTCTGGAAACTGCCTTAAAACAAGCCTTTAGTGAGGAAAAAACTTATTTCATCAATAGATCGGGGCAGCAACAGGAAGTGATGCCTTGTCGATTAAGCCAACCTGTTCGAACTGAATATTCCACTGACATTAAAGAAGGAAATCCATCATGACCACATTTGTAAAACTTACTTTAAGTAATAATGAAGTGAACCGTCTGTTTACTCGCGAGCTAAAAAATGGGGTGAATTTTTACCAAAAGCTCATGAACAAGGTAGCGAGTTTAATCAAGTGCTGCCAGGAGCAGCGTGTTTATGCGCTCTTAAGACTTTATCAAATGAATGAAGCCGTTAATACCACCATCCAAAAATTTTATGATGACATTGATACATTCGAAGGGGTGTTGGAGAAGAAAAAGCATTTGGCTGGGAAAAAAATCACCTACCAACCCGTGCACTTTCCTGAAGTACGCTTTGATAGTGCTCTAGCCAGTAGTCTGGTTGAGCTTTTTGAAGTCTACGATCACCTCATCTCTCTTCTTAAAACCTTAAGAACGGCAGGATGCTTTAGCAATGATGATGATTATTTCAATAACCTAAGACGCTATTTTAAAGAGGTGAATCGTCTTTTAAGCACCCTTTCATTAAGCTCTGTTAAAGAGCTGCCCTCGATTACACTCGATGAGGCAATTCATCAGAAAGAGCCCTATCAACTCCATACAAAACACCATGGTGAAATGGATTACTCCCTCCTTTATAAGGCACTTACCTCCAATGTGGCACCAAGGATTGAAGAAAAACTAAGGCAACCGCTGCTGTCTTGTTTAAACAAAAGAATAGAACAGGATAGCAAGCCATTGAGTAGCTACCATTCCGAAGAAAGGGGCGCTGCATGAAATTATATATTTGCGAAAAACCTTCTCAAGCCAAAGACATTGCTGCGGTTCTTGGGACTAAGATTAAAACTCAATCCTGTTTTGAAGGGCAGGGCATTGCAGTCACCTGGTGTATTGGTCATTTACTGGAACTTATGCCACCCGATCATTATTGCGAACACATAAAACCTTGGAGGATGGAGATTTTACCTATTGTTCCAAAGATTTGGGTTTTAAAGCCACAAGAAAAAACCAAAAAACAACTCAAAGCCATTGAACAGTTATTAAAAAAAGCAACCTCGGTGGTGATTGCTACGGATGCTGACCGCGAAGGCGATGTGATTGGCCGTGAAGTGTTGGATTACTGTAATTATAAAGGCCCTGTTGAGCGGTTATGGTTGTCTGCCCTGGATGAGTCTTCCATTAAAAAAGCACTGAATTCTATTCGTCCAGGCAGCTCCACCGAATCGCTCTATCAAGCAGGACTTGGCAGAGCCCGCGCCGATTGGTTGATTGGCATGAATTTAACGATGGCGGTGAGCTGCTTATTCAGTGTTCCTGGGCAGGGTGTTTTATCTGTAGGGCGGGTACAAACGCCTACTTTGAAATTAGTTGTGGATAGGGACATTGAAATTGAACACTTTAAATCTAAGGATTATTTTGTTTTAAAAGCCCAATGTGCCTCGATAAGTCAAGAATTGTTCTGGACTACCTGGGAAATGCCTGAAGAGGTTACTGATGAGGAAGGACGATGCATTAATCAATCGCTGATTGATGCAGTGGTACTTCAAATACAAGGCCAACAGGGAACTATTAACGAGTTTAAGGAAACCCGAAAAAAAGAGGCACCGCCTTTATGCCTGTCCTTATCTGCCTTGCAGCAAATCGCCTCGGCAAAACTTGGATTTAGTGCCAAACAAACCCTGGATGTAGCTCAATCTTTGTATGAGCAGCATAAGGCGACCACCTACCCGCGAACCGATTGCGGTTATCTACCCGAAAGTCAATTTGCAGAAGCACCCGTCGTATTAAAAGCGCTGGGACAGGTAGATAAAGAAATTGAACCCTTACTGTCTCAATGTTCGAAGACGTTCCAATCAAGGGTATGGAACGATAAAAAAATCACGGCCCACCATGGCATCATCCCAACAGCAAACGCACACGTTGCCCTTCACTCTATGACACAGCCTGAGCGTCAGCTCTACCACATCATTCGTGCCTTTTATCTGGCGCAATTTCTTGGTGATTATGAATACCTACAAAGAAGTGTTGTGCTTGATATCAGGGGACATTTCTTTAAAGGTTCAAGTGCTACAGCTTTAGTATTAGGTTGGAAAAACGCGATTAAAGAGAAGGAGGATCAAGAAGAACCAGAAGGCTCTCCTCAGGAACATTTAGGCAACATTCCCCAATTAATCAAAGGACAATCGGTGGCAGTCAATAGTTGCCAAGTGGATAAACGAAAAACCAATCCACCCGCACGATTCACAGAAGGAACCTTAATCACTGCGATGAAGTCCATTGCCAAATACGTGGACAACCCCCAACTTAAAAAAATTCTAAAAGAAACAGCAGGCATTGGCACGGAAGCCACCCGTGCCAATATTTTAGAAACCTTGATCAGTAGAGAGTACATCAAACGCCAGGGCAAGCAACTCATCTCCACACAAAAAGGGCGCGGCCTTATCCAGAAATTACCACCCAGCATTACTAATCCTGCAACCACGGCACTTTGGGAGCAAGTATTGGATGGTATTGCCAATGGGGTGAGCGGGATCACCGATTTTCTTGATGATCAGAGTGACACGCTCACCGGCATGCTAGAGCAATTAATTCACCTCGCACCCGCTTATAAAAACCCCGGTGAATTAAGTCAATTTGCCTGCCCAGAGTGTCAAAACACCTTGTACAGACGGGAAGGGAAAAAAGGGTTTTGGTGGGGATGTTCGGGATTTCCTCAATGTAAATCCACCTTTTTAGACAATAAAGGAGCGCCACGAATCAAGGGTTTTCCAAATCATCATTAATGATTACTTATCGCAGAACAAAGAGACGAATTCACTATAAACAGGACTAAACCATTTAAGGATGATGAATGAATACTTTTATGATTAAGAGGAACGAAAAAAATGGTTACAAAAAAATTGATAGCGACTGGGGTGTTAATTTATGCGTTAAGTACTCATGCATGGTGTAGTCCCGCATCCACGGAATATGTGAAAGCATCCATAGATGCATTACGCACTGAACTTAATGCTCAAATTAAAGCGCTCAATACCGGGGTGGGTTCAGTTCAAAAGCAAGTCAATGAACTGCCCATTGTCACCCATCACATTGGTGAAGTATTTCAAGGTGGCATGGTCTTTTGGGTCGATGCCAGTCAGCAACATGGATTAATGGTTTCTCTTGCCGATCTTAATGGATCAGAGGGCATTGAATGGCGTAATGGGGAAGGAGGGGATAGAACCGTTAATGCCCACGCGAAAGGATTGGGCGCTGGAGAAAATAATACCCGTCTCATCGTTGCCGAACAAACCATTGATCAGCAAGAAGGTCAGTTTGCAGCACTCCTTGCTGCTAATTACCAGGTTTCAGCCGATGGAATGACTCCTTGTCCTGCCACAATAACGGCGACTTTAGCTTGCTATGGAGGTTGGTATTTACCATCAGTTTATGAACTCGTGTTATTACATACCCATTTAAAACGGATGGGCTTAGGCCAGTTGGCTGATCTCTCTTACTGGAGTTCCACCGAAAGTTCGACCACCGAAGCCTGGCTTGTGGATTTTAGTAGTGGAGAGCCAAGTGTCCATGAAAAATTAACGCCCGCACTGGTTCGCGCCATCCATGCATTTTAATTGAAGAGAACCATGATGAAAAAATTAATTAGTGTTTTATTACTCACCGCATCCTTTAGCACTCATGCCGAAATTATTGGGGAGATATTATATTTGATTAAAGTATTGGATGGCAAAGTAACCGCATTACAAGTGAAGACCGATTCATTACAAACTCAAATAGTTAACATCCCTGAAGGGAAACAAGGAATTCCGGGTGAGAAGGGCGCACCAGGTCCTCAAGGCCCACAAGGTCTGCGAGGAATACCAGGATCTCAAGGACCAATGGGTGCAGAAGGACCGCGTGGGCTTCCAGGAACCTATACAGCAGGGGATGGCATCACGATCGAGGGTGATGTGATTAAAATGTCCCGAATATCCCATCAAATTGGCGAAGAATACCGCGGTGGTTTGGTATTTTATGTGGATGAAAGTGGGCAGCACGGTTTGATTGCCAGCAAGATTGATGTCAACGGCCAAGGAATTCAATGGCGCAATGGAGCTTCGGGAAACAAAATCACCAATGCCAAGGGAGATGGCATTGGTGCTGGAGAAAGCAATACTCGGGTAATCATCGCAGCGCAGACAATTGATAATCAAAGCGGTGTTTTTGCAGCCTTACAGGCCGCTAATTTCCAAGTGCTTGAGGATGGGGTAACGCCGTGTAAAACCCCAATTGCTGTAGGCAATACGTGTTACGGTGGCTGGTATCTTCCCTCGGCGTTTGAACTGCAATTACTGCACACTAACTTGCATCTTTCCAATTTATCATCTTTTGCCCCTGAATTTTATTGGAGCTCCACGGAAGCGAGTGTGGCTAATGCCTGGCTGCAAAATTTTTCTACGGGAGAAATAACCGCCAGCAGCAAATCAAACACTATTGGGCGCGTGCGTACCATCAGTCGTTTTTAACCTTTAAATATGAGAAATACTAAGGAACTTATCATGAAACAAAAAATAATACTGTTACTCACCTTAATGAATTTAACCGGACTTACTTACGCCTATAATGAAACACATTTTAAACCATGGGCAGTCAATGCTGCCTTTGGTATGGGACATACTCCTGACATGACCAATAATGACGGCCAATCAGCTGTGGGTCGTTTCAGTTTAGGGCGTACTTTATTCACCAATCCTTATTGGCAAGCAGATATTGAGGCTGGCATCCAAAGTGGAAATACCCAGCGGCTTGCCTTGTCCAAAGAGTCTATTGATGTATTAGGAGGTGTACCAATATCTGCTCAGATTAAACCCTTACTCGATGTACTCATTGGCTTAAAAACAGAGCCAATTGGTGGCTTCCCAATGATTGCATGGATGAAGGGAGGGGTTGCTTTTCGACAACTTCAAGTAGACCGTGTTGAGGTCAATGATGTGCAGGCCTATTCTCCTGAAATTCAGGCAGGATTAGGCTATCAAATTAATCAACAAGCCACCATCACTATAGGTTATCAAACCATCTGGGGTAAAAAACCCGAACTAACTGTCTCCCCTGAAACTGAGACGGGAGTTTTGCATAACATCCCTGCACAACAGGCAGTATTGATTGGTTGTTCGTTTAATTTCTTTTAATGGGAGCTAAATAAGCTTGCAACAGACCTACAAAACCAATTATGTTAATCACGTTATTTGAAACAAGGAAATTAAATGAATATTGAAGGTTTTATCTATGGAATATACCGGCTTATTACCGAGCCTGCGCTTGCAATACTCTCCACTTTAGGATTTCTATTTGTAGGATATCATTTAAAGAAGCCACCTGCGGAAGGTGATTTGCTAAAGGGTTTGTATCCTCTTATTGAAACAGCTGGAAACGTGTGTCTTTTTGCAGGATTTTCTATCTTTATGTTATTTGTAATTCTAAAAATCGTACAAAATCGCTAATAACCTTCCCAATGATGGATAAGCATTCTTTATTGAAAAAAAACCACATTATGTTGATATAAAAAGAATGCTAACCAAAAAATTTTTGCGCTTTGAGCAATGAAGTGCCATTATGTTGTTAGTGAGTGTATGAACAGGATAGCCATGCTATGCACTCCTCCACCTTATTAAGGTACCAGCCCAAGAGCGGTTATAAAGCGATCCCAGTTTAATTTATTAAGAACCCTGATATTCAGGGTTTTTTATTTTGGTGGTAACTTAATCTTTTTTTTTACGTTATGAGCAGCTCAGCTTAGCTTAGCGTACGTTTCCGTTGGGCTTCAACCCCATTACCCTTGCTTTATTTTCTTATCTAATATTACTCATTAAGGACACTATCATTGGTTAAGCGTATAATATCAATATATTTTATAGGTTTTAACAGGATATAAATGAGCAATAAAAACCAGATTCAAAAGCAGCCAACGAATTTTACTGATCTCATAAAAATAATAAATGATACTCATAAT
>NZ_CP059400.1:3495000-4081644 GCF_014109805.1 Legionella sp. PC1000 | reverse complement strand
AACATAACTCCTCATCAAAGAAGGGTGGTAAAAAGATTATTAAAACTAATTAGCCACAGCATTTAAATATGCCACTGAAAGTACCTGGACAGCAAGATAATTAAGCATGAAATTACTTTGCATAAAGTGAAAAAGTAGAATTTCTTCGATTCACCAAGGTGCTGCTGCATGCAAATTATACTCAGGCTTTTAGATAAAGAAAAGTTATCCACAAAAAAAGTGTGGATATTTTTAAAAACAGCATGCACAAATTATCCCAGAAGCTATTTAAATAGAGGGGTAATTGATTCTAAAGAAAACGCTTTTAACGAAGCATTGACTGTAACAGGAACAGGTTGATTCACATTAAAAAAGGATAATCTGCGTTTATCTGTTTCTAAATTTTTAAAATATGGGCATGCAAAAATTTGTTGGTTAATAGGAGCAACTTCCATCCCTCCTTCATTGTGCTCAGTTAAAAAAACAGAAGCTTTGTATAACGTTGCATTGAAATTACGCTCCATAATAGCTTTACTTAATTGTTGATGCATATTTTTCATCATTAGATTGAGCTGTAACTTTTTAAAATCATCAATTGACACAGTAAATGCTTCATAAGCTAAAGCAACACTACTGAGTAATGCAAATAACAAAACACCACATCCTACTAAAGGAAATGCTATAAAGCTGGAACATATTCCTATACCAGTTAATAAACCTGAGACCCCGGCACAACACCCTGCAATAGAACCAAAAGTACCCACAAAAGTAAACAAAGCAGGAATCATTTTTTTTGATGCAGGTACTGATTGCTGCGCTACTTTATAAGCAATATTTTTTAATATATTTTTATTATTAGGAATACATTGATGTAATTCATATTCATCTTTAAGAAGCAGTAAAATTTGATATAAAGCCGAATTAGCATCTACATCCCGAATTTTATAAAGATCCAGGGTGAGTATGCGTTTAAATAATTTGTTAAAGGCATCACTGTTCTTTTCACATAAAAAGTAAGTATCAATACTCTTTATATATTCATCAATATCGGCAAGCAATTTGTGTTGATTTTTGCGAAATTGAGTTTGAAAAAGGAGCTCATTCTCTTTCTGCTCATGATAGGAAAAATAAAAAACAAGACCACTCACTGAAAAAAATAAAGTAATGGAAATCAAACCCAAGGTTAAAGAAAAAAAACTGGCAATTGATCCACCTACCACAGAGAATAAAATACCAAACAATGGCCATGCAACCCCAGATCCAGAGCCAATTCCATTTAAAACTGATTTAAAAAAAACCATAAGTATCCCTAATCAATCTGAAATCATTGTAGATGGAGAAACTTGATGAATCCTATTGTTCTCAAAAAACATATCTTTTATGTAAAAGAAGTACAAATCAATAAAAATAGAGAGATATTTAGATTTAGAAACTGGAAAAAAATCATGAATCTATATCTCATCGATAATCAGTTCAAGATAAAAAATAATCAAAAAAACCAGAATACCATATAAAAAATATCTAAAAACAAAATAAAAAGACTAAATTTAAGTCACCTTGGATCAAGTTAACTATGAATAAACAGGATCAAATATAGGGAATAAGATGATAATAAAGTGATGAATAAATCAAAGCACAAAGATACAAACAAATAGATCACAGGGAAAAAAATAGTTTACAAACAAGGTTATCTTTAACTTAACTAATTGATTGTTGACAAATTATTTGACTTATCAACAAGAAATAGATGACACAATAACAAAAAGAAATTTAAAAATATAAAATAATGTAGTTATTAACAGCCCATAAATTTATGAGTAAAAAAGTAAATACACAAAAAATAATCAGACCACAAAATTGACAGTAGAAAAAAAGTTCTCTATTATTGCCAACCTCATAATTTTATTAGCAGGTTCATCATGAAACGCACCTTTCAACCCAGTAATTTAAAACGTAAACGTGATCATGGCTTTCGTGAGCGTATGGCTACTCGTGCAGGAAGATTAGTGATTAAACGCCGTCGCGCTAAAGGCCGTAAGCGTCTGACTGCTTAAGTGTTTGCTTTTAAAAAAACACAGCGATTATTAACAAAAAATGATTATAATTATGTGTTTGAACAAGCGAAGAAAATTGTAACATCCGAGTTTATCATTCTCTTTAGAGAGAATAATTTAGGTTATGCACGACTTGGGCTGGCGTTGTCGAAGAAAATGATAGCAAAAGCTCATGATCGAAATCGTATTAAACGACTGTTAAGAGAAAGCTTTCGACAAAAAGAATTACCTGCAGTCGATTTGGTCTTTTTAGCAAGACAAGGCGTAGCAAAACAAACAAATGCAATTATAAACGCTAGAATGGGCAAAACATGGAAAAAAATAATCTCATGTTACGAAAAATAGTTTGTTTACCCATCAAACTATATAAGTATTTGATTAGCCCTTTGTTAAAACCAAGTTGTCGATATTACCCAAGTTGTTCACAATATGCTGAAAGTGCTATCCAACAATGTGGCATAACCAAAGGTTTATGGATGGCTTTAAAAAGAGTATTGCGTTGCCACCCGTGGTCACGTGGTGGCTATGATCCCGTACTCCCTAACAACGAGAATCATTGATGGATATACGACGTATAGTTTTATATATGGCGCTTGCGCTAGTAAGTTTATCACTTTGGAATGCTTGGCAAATAGACTATCCTCCAAAGCCCGTACCAACAGAAAATGTGACAAGCCAAGAGAAAAGTGGACAACCTTTGTTACCTCAAGTAACCCCAAGCAATACGTCAACATCAACCCCAATTAATCCGACTGCTGAACCAACTAAAAGCAACAATGCATCTTTAATTCATGTTAAAACAGATGTTTTAAATGTGTCTATTGATCCACAACAAGGTGATGTCGTTGCAAGTCAACTTCTTGAATACCCTCAAAGTGTAGAAGAAAAGAATAAACCGTTTCTTCTTTTACAAAATCAACCCAACGAACGCTATGTTGCTAACAGCAGCCTTTTTGTTGCCTCAGGACAAAACGTTCAAGCACTTGACTTTAATTTTACAACATCAAAAAAACAATTCGAATTAGGGCCCGATCAAAAGCAATTAACCGTAACACTTAGCGGAAAAAGCAATGAAGGGCTTGATGTACAAAAAGAATTTACCTTTACAAAAGGTAGTTATCTTATTGATGTAAATTACAAAATTGTTAATAAAGGAAGCAATGAATGGACTGGATATTTGAATACCCAGCTGTTACGTAGCTCACCCAAAGAGGATAAATCAAGCGTATTTCACGTTGGTTCCTATACGGGAGCTTCGTACTCAGAACCAGGAAAACATCGCTATCAAAAGGTAAGCTTCGGCGATATGAATAAAGCAAATCTGGACGTAGACAGTAAAGGTGGCTGGATTGCCATGCAACAGCACTATTTTTTAAGTGCCTGGGTCCCAGAACCTAATGCGAACAACAAATTTTATACTCGCGCTGCAAATAATGATTATACTATTGGGGCTGTAAGCAAACCGATTACCCTCAAGCCTGACGAGCAGACCACAGTGGGTTCCAGATTGTATATAGGTCCAGAAATCACCAGCGTATTAAAAAACATTGCCCCCTCGCTTGAACTTACCGTAGATTATGGAATTTTATGGTTTTTATCTACGTTATTATTCTCGTTTATGAAAGCAATTTACAATTTCGTTGGCAACTGGGGTTGGTCAATCGTTTTAGTTACTGTATTAATTAAATTAGCCTTTTATCGCTTATCTGCTGCCAGCTATAAATCAATGGCGGGGATGCGTAAATTACAGCCCAAGTTACAGGCTTTACGTGAACGTTATGGCGATGATAAAGCAAAAATCAGCCAAGCTACCATGGAACTTTATAAACAAGAAAAGGTAAATCCTTTAGGTGGCTGTTTGCCTATATTAATCCAAATTCCTGTATTTATTGCCTTATATTGGGTTTTATTGGAAAGCGTTGAGTTAAGACAAGCACCATTTATCCTATGGATTAACGACCTGGCTTCACCTGATCCGTATCATGTATTGCCATTGATTATGGGCGCTACAATGCTGATCCAACAAAAACTAAATCCCGCACCGCCTGATCCAATGCAAGCAAAAATCATGATGTTTTTGCCCATATTATTCACTGGCTTATTTTGGAATTTTCCAGCGGGTTTGGTATTGTATTGGATTGTGAATAATACCTTGTCTATATTGCAACAATGGTACATTACTCGTAAATATTCTGATGAAAAACCAGCAAAGAAACTTGTTTCCGTAAAATAAATGCCTACTACAGAAACCATAGCAGCTATAGCTACCCCACCTGGCAGAGGTGGGGTAGGAATCATCCGATTATCTGGTCCACAAGCATACACAATAGCCTACTCGCTTAATGGCAATAAGCCACTATCGCCACGTATGGCTACTTTTTGTTCCTTTTATTCTTTCTCTGAGGATGCGCAATCACAACAACTCGATGCGTTAATTGATCAAGGGATAATGATTTATTTCAAAGCCCCCCATTCTTTTACTGGTGAAGATGTGGTCGAAATTCAAGCGCATGGATCTCCTGTTGTGCTCGATATGCTCATCAAAGCGTGCATTCTTCTAGGGGCCCGGATGGCGCGTCCAGGGGAGTTTTCTGAGCGAGCATTTTTAAATGATAAAATTGATTTAACGCAGGCTGAGGCAATAGCTGATTTAATTCAAGCCAGTTCGCAAACTGCAGCACGAATGGCCTTAAAATCTTTGCAAGGTGATTTTTCAAATAAAATCAACCAATTAAATGAAAAGATTATTAATTTACGTCTCTATGTGGAAGCAGCAATAGATTTTCCAGAAGAAGAAATTGACTTCCTCAACGACGGTAAAGTAGCCCAATTGCTACAAAATATTTTAATTGAGTTAGAGGAGATACGTTCGCAAGCGAGTCAAGGCGTTATCTTACGTGAAGGCTTATCTGTAGTAATCGCTGGAAGACCCAATGCAGGCAAATCAACTTTGATTAACTGCCTCGCTGGACGTGATGTTGCCATAGTGACGGAAATTGCTGGGACAACACGAGATGTGATGCGTGAACATATTTTGCTTGATGATATTCCACTTCACATCATTGATACTGCGGGTTTACGGGATTCTGATGATTTGGTTGAAAAGGAAGGAATTAAAAGAGCCTGGAAAGAGTTAAAGAAGGCAGATTGCGTTTTGCTCGTCGTTGATGTGAATGATCTGGAACACCATCATTATTTAACAAAGGAAATCAAGGCTGCATTACCACAGGAAGTTCCTATTATTACAATATTTAATAAAATTGATACTTTAGGCCGCAGTGCTCAAATACATGAGCATAACGTCTATCTTTGTGCCAAATCAGGTGAAGGAATTGATGGCCTAAAACACATAATCAAACAGGTTGCAGGCTATCAACCCAATGAAGGCCACTTCCTTGCCAGAAGACGTCATTTACACGCATTAGATGAAGCAAAAAATTTACTTGCCAGCGGCCAACAACAATTAACCGTGCATCGCGCCGGTGAGTTATTGGCAGAGGATTTACGCCGCGCCCATCAAAGCTTATGCGAAATAACCGGTGAATTCAGTTCCGATGATCTGTTAGGTCGTATCTTTTCCAGCTTCTGTATTGGCAAATAAGTCATTACTTTTTCTTTATGTAACAACTTAATGCATTTCTTTACCGTTTTGAAACATTATGTTAAAAAAACATACAAAAATTTCTTGTCAAAATTCAAGGCAAATGATAATGTACATATAAAAACACTCTGTAAATTTTTTGTAAAGAAGGGGGTTGTCATGGCTTATTCAGAATTAGATAAGACTTTTGTTGAGGATAAGAACCAGTTCTTCATGCAACTTCGCAATAAGGAGCTAAACACCCCTGAGGATATTGACGGTCGAGCAGGTCAAGTTAGCTATACCTTCCTATTAAAAAATCAAAAAGATCTTGAAACTGAATTCCTTAATCTATTTGCTGTATTAGAAAAACAAAAAGATGAAGATGATGAAAAATATAAAGCATTTTGGGAGTACTGTTACTATTGCGCTACGCTTTTGGAAACTTTTCATAAGTCATATGCACATAAAAATAGATTTTCAGAGGCATCATTTATAAAAAAATATGGAAGAACAAGTAAAGAAGACGAATATACCCAATTAAAGGAAAAAATTAAAAAGCATTTAGTGAAAGAAAAAGAAAAACAAAAAGATGAAGAAGAGTTTATAAACTCGTTAAGGGACTATTTCATTAAAAGTTTTCGTAATTTGTTTACCTCGCCAGCTCACCTTTCGCAAATTCGGGATTATGTGGCTTATGCTAATTTATGCCGCGTATACTGGGTTTTTTGTCGGTTAACTATGGTTTCAGGTTTTGCTCTAGCAAAGGAGACGCAATTTCTTGAAAAGCTGGATAAAATTTTAGGTACGCATACAGATGCTGATAAAATAATTGAGCGACTTAAAGCGCCTAATGGGGTGCTTAATTATTTTAGCGTAGGTCTCTTTTTAATTCGTTTTGCCATCGATGCTGGTTATTTGGTTCAGCATACTTTTTTTCCTACCGATGAGGAGAAAAAGGATAAAACTACAGCTCTAGAGCGTTTTAAATTCGAACTATACAAACGCCACTGTAATTTTGCCAATGACTTAGTGTGGGCCACTGTTAATTTCTTAACTAATTTTAATCATATCACTCACATACCCGATCCTACAGCTGGAGTGATTACGGCTGCATTTTTAGGGTTTGACGTTTGTATGACTTTATATAAATGTTATTTGGCAAAACGGGAGTATCTGGCTAAGAAAGCGCAATATGACCAGGAAATAGAGGATTACCGCAATAAAGCATTATTTACCCATTTGTCTCAAAAAGAACGAGAAATGCATATAGAAATGCTTGAAAAGCAAATTATAGAGCTGGAAATTAATTGGCGCACAAAAGAAGCAACGTTTTATTTTAACGCGGCAGCAGCAGCATTATTGATGCTTGGTTTCTCAGCTTCATTAATGCTTACCGGGCCAGGAATACCGGTTGTGTGTTTCTTTGTATGTACTGTTGCTGTTGCAATGTATCTCTCTTCGGATGCTTATGCGAAGTATCAGGAAAAAAGTTTACGTTTGGAACATGCCAAAGGAAAAGAAGATTATACAGCTGCACTTAAGGAGTATGACGCTGCGTATAATGATTTTGTTTTTACTATGATAAAAAATACAGTCATTCCCACTCTTTTAATTGCTACTTATGCAGTATGTTGGCCTGCAGCAATCGCTTTAACTGTATTGTTTATAGGTTATGAAATTTATCATGCATACGATCAGCATAACAGTAAAAAAGAAGCAGATAGGTTAGCTTTGGAAAGTCCTAAAGAAGAGGATATTCTTGAAGATGAAAAAGCGAGACTGATTCATTCTGGCGAAAATGTAGATGTAGATGAAGAGTTACTAGGATGTGGTTGTTTTTAATTGGTTGTCGTTGACGACGAAGGGAACTTCCTGTTTTGAGCATTATATTGTCATAATGCTCAATTTTGTATACGCTGCCCTTCTCCCGTATTCTGTCATCCCTGCGAAGGCAGGGATCCCTCCATCAAAAAGTTCATAGCTCAAATTAATCTGCTGAGATTCTTCCCAGACCAGACTACGTTGATTTATTTTTTATTGCTAATGCTTTTTCATACAATTCATTTTTACTTCCGCTGCTTAGCTTGCATGCAATGGCTACCGCCTGTTTAAGCGGAAGCTCATCCAATAATACTGTAAGTAGTTTTTCATGAGCATCTGGTTCAGGAACTGTTGGGCGCGGAGGAATAAGCAGCACAAACTCTCCTTTTACATGTGCTGGCTCTGCTAAAAGCCAGTTTTTGACCTCAAGCAAAGTACCTGTAATAAAGCGTTCGAAGGTTTTGGTTAATTCTTTTGCCAGAACAATCTCACATGTTTGACCATAGAGTTCCCCAATATCATCAAGGCATTCAAGAATACGGTGCGTCGATTCATAAAAAATTAAAGTATGGGGTTCTGTACGGAGGGTATCCAATTTGCTTTTTCGTGCCTGCTGTTTTGCCGGGAGAAATCCTAAAAACAGAAAAGAATCACAAGGAATTCCAGCCGCACAAAGCGCTGTAATTAATGCACATGCTCCAGGAACAGGGATAACAGGAATGTTGTATTGACGCGCTAATTTTACTAATAAAAAACCTGGATCGCTAATTAATGGTGTACCCGCATCGCTGATTAATGCTCCTGATTTCCCGGTTAAAAGCGCTTCAACAATGTGTTTGCTTTTATCATTTTCATTATGTGCATGGAGGGATTCAAGATTATTCTTTATTCCTAAAGAAGTTAATAGCTGCACCGAATGACGTGTATCTTCAGCTAAAATAAAATCAACCGACTTAAGCACCTCTAATGCTCTAAATGTAATGTCCTCACGGTTTCCAATTGGAGTCGCAACAATATAAAGCGTTCCTATGCCTGTTGCTAGTGAGTTAGTCATGGTTTATCCTCTTGCGTTATTGCTCATTCAATTCTTAAAAACATGTTAATAAAAATTCGCGTATTTTTTTTACTGACATCTACTTTTTTTCTTTGCCAATGCACTACAGCGGTGAATCCTCCAGAAATGGCTGCGCCAGCGCCTGCACCAAAAGTAGAGAAGAAAAAAAAAGCGAGTCCTTATTCCAAGCCTACTGGAAGTTACCTTGAACAGGCTAAAAATCAAGAGGGCATCGAAAAACAACAATCCTTACTTCGGGCTGCAGGCCGATTGATTTCAGAAGGTCAATGGCGACAAGGTACTGCTATTTTAGCACAGACTTCTGACTTAACACCGGCACTTAAGCATGAAAAGAGTCTTTTATTGGCACAAAGTGATCTCATTCGCGACCGACCCCAAATTGCATTGAACAAATTAGCCAGTATTACTGAGCGCAATGAATTGTCCGCTTATCAAAAGATCCAGCTTCATGAACTTTTAGCACAAGCTTATCGTGGTACAGGTAAGCAATTGGAATCGGTTAAAGAGCGTATTCAACTTGAGACTTTGTTGACTGATGAGGAAAGTCAAGCCAATAATCGTCGTACGCTTTGGTTAACTTTGACTCATATACCTCAAGCAGAATTAAATTCATTTGCTGCTCAAACCGCGAATCAATCCGTATTGCAAGGATGGGTACAGCTCGTATTGATTTCACGCACGTATCGCGACAATCCAAAGGCTATACTTGCTGCGCTAAACCAATGGCAATCACAGTACAGGAGTCACCCAGCAAATCATATTTTGCCTGATCCACTGGATTCAATTGCGCATAAAATGCGTGCTCAACCAAAACAAGTAGCTCTATTGCTCCCCTTAAGCGGCGCATTGCAAGGACCAGGTACGGCAGTGCGGGATGGATTTATGGCCGCATACAAGAGCAATAACAGCGAAACATCCATGCAGGTGAAAACCTACGATACCGATAAAGGTGATGTTGCCTCCTTGTATCAAAATGCAATCAATGATGGTGCTGAGTATATTGTGGGACCTCTAACCAAATCGCAGGTAGCTGCAGTTGCGGCACTATCCCATCCTGTTCCTACACTGTTGCTCAATGATGCTGATAGCGTTATCCAGGAAAATTCCTATTTATTCGGACTTTCACCCACAAATGAAGCAGTGCAGGTAGCAATCAGAGCAAAGAATAAAGGATATAGTCGCGCATTAATTATCGCACCAGGAAACGATTGGGGAAAAGAGATAACCAAAGCATTTACCCAACAATGGCAAAAAAATGGCGGGCGTGTTGTTGATACTTTTTCATATGGTGTTAATGATGATTTGAATAAAAAAATGAAAGATTTTCTGCAAATCACCAACAGCCAACAACGCGAAAAGAAATTAAGGGAATTATTAGGACAAAAAATCCAGCCAGTTATTAGCCGCAGGCAAGATTTTGACATGATATTTTTGCTGGCCTATCCCTCCAAAGCCCGGCAAATTATGCCTTTGTTAAATTACTATTATGCAGGAGATGTCCCAGTATATGCTACAGCAAGTGTCTACGGTGGTAGTGCTAATCCATTGAAAGATAAAGATCTTGATGGCATTATTTTTTGTGATATTCCTTGGGTCTTCGCGCATCAGGCGGGGACACGCAATTGGCCAGAACAGTTTAATAGCTACAATCGATTGTATGCTTTAGGAATCGATAGTTATACTTTGGCTACGCAATTGAATCAATTGATGTTATTCCCAGCAGACCAATCGCAGACTGGAGAGGGTATTTTATATCTCAATCCGTCTCAGCACGTTGCGCGTGTTTTGGAGTGGGGACAATTTAAACAAGGTCTTGTACATTCATTAGGTGAGACCGCGTAATTGATGACCTATGAGAAAGGACGTATTGCTGAAGAAAAAGCTTTAGCCTATTTACAAAAGCAAGGCCTTGAATTAATTATGAAAAATTACAACTGTCGCCTGGGTGAAATAGATTTAATTATGCGTGATAAAGAACAGCTTGTTTTTATAGAAGTTCGTTCACGAGTTTCCATGCAATTTGGCGGTGGTATTGCGAGTGTTACCTATGCAAAAAGACAAAAAATACTTAGAACGGCTGCACATTATATGCTCCAGCATCAAAATCATAACGATGCACTTCGTTTTGATGTGGTAAGTATTGATGGAAAATCAGCATCCATTAATTGGGTGAAAGATGCGTTTGGCACAGATTATTGATTGATGTAATCTGGATAAAGTGAGGCGTCGCTGCCGTTAAGTTAATTATCCGAACCTTATCCCACGTCCCGCGGCGTAGGCGGAGAGGTGATTTCTTGATTTAATTGTATGAGGCGAAGTGTAACGCGGGAATTTTTTACCAAAACAGTAAACTACAAAAAATTAAGAAGTAGAGGTTTTAATATGATGGTACAAATGGAAGAACGAGTAAGACATTTGATTGGTGTAAATATAGAAACCAAGATAGCACTTGCTGATTCTTTATCTGATATGATCGCCAAAGCTGGACAACGTTTAGTGAATTGTTTGCTTGCCGATGGGAAGATATTATTGTGTGGTAATGGGGGGTCAAGCGCCAATTGCATGCATTTTGCGAGCGCCATGCTGAACCAATTTGAAGTAGAAAGACCTTCTCTTCCTGTAATTAATTTAAGTACTGATGCGAGCAGTTTAAGTTTTTCTGCAAATGATAATCATTATAGTCAAGTATTTGCGCGGCAAATTCAGGCTTTAGGGCAAGAAAATGATGTACTGCTTTTGTTAACTACTTCGGGTAATTCAGACAGCATGCTGCATGCACTTCATGCAGCAAACGAACGCGGAATGGATACTGTAGCCTTAAGTGGACGTGATGGAGGTGTTCTTGCGAATCATTTGGGACCTGAAGATATTGAACTTCGTGTTACCTCAGACAATTCTGCCCGAATAAGAGAAATGCATTTGTTCATCTTACATTGCTTTTGTGATTTAATTGACCAATCATTGTTTGGTCAGGTTTTGGGGTAAAAAATGAGGTTAAAATTAAAATCAATCGTTTTTCTTTTAGTAACTACCTTATTAACAGGATGTGTTGCCGCTGTAATAACCGGTGCCGTTGCAGGAATGGTCTATGATCGACGTGGCATTATCACTATGGAAGCAGATGCCCGATTATTTCATTTAATTCATAAAGCAATCGTAACCAACCGCCAGTTCAGTGACTCACGGGTACTTGTAACCAGCTTTAATCGGGTTGTCTTGCTTGTAGGTCAAACACCAACCGCTTCGTTACGTAATTTGGCGGAAAAAATCGCGCGAACTACTCCGGGTGTATATAGAGTATATAATGAAATATCGGTAGGTTATCCCATACCCCTTACGGAACGCTCTAAAGACAGTTGGATTACCAGTCAAGTCCGCAGCATGTTGTTGGCTAAAAAAGGACTTGAGTCTGGATCGATTCGTATTGTGACGGAAAATAAAGTAGTTTATCTCATGGGTATCGTTAATGACCAGCAAGCGTCTCTTGCAGTGGATGCCGCGCGGCGCGTTAATGGTGTAAGCAAAGTGGTTAAAATTTTTCAGTATATTCACTAAATAACATGTTAAAACAAGGATGTTTGGCGGTATTACTTACTTTTGTTCTGCTGTGCCTATCCGGCTGTATGGGCAGCTTATGGACAGGCGCCACTATGGTTTACAATCGACATAATGTGTATAAAAAACTGGATGATTACAGTTTATATCTTAAAGTGAATAATGCGATAGCCGTTGATAACACATTCAAAAACTCTGAAAGTGTTATTGATATTGCGGTGTTTAACGGTGATGTTTTAGTAGCAGGACATGTTCCTAATGTTGGAATGCAAACGGAATTAAGCCGACGTTTAGCCAAAGTAAGAGGTTATAGACGTCTGTTTAATCAAGTCCACGTAAGTTCTTCGGAGTCTAATACCGTACAAGACAGTTGGATAACCACTAAAATTCGCAGCCAAATTTTTGCTGACGATTCTATTGATCCTAATGCATTCAAAATAGTTACTTCAGACCGAATTGTATATTTGATGGGCGACGTGCATCAAGAGCAAGCTGAAAAAGTAATTAATATGGCAAGAAGAACAAATGATGTAGTGCGGGTAGTAAAAATTCTTAAGTATTTTACGTATCAGGATAATTCCGTGGGATGATGATCCTAAAAAAAGCGATTGCTCAATCAAAACCATACATCCAATCACTTTTTTTAGGATGTATGTTTTTTAGTGGAAATTTCCTTTATCAGGTCGTTTACGCATTTTCCTCAATTTAAATTGACGTAACAATCCCGTAGAGCCGGCTAACCCTTCTTCTTCATCCTTATTTAAACCATTAATTTGATTACATGGGTGGGATCTACAGTGTTGTCGATATCCTAGATGATGTTTGTTATGTTTGTGATGTAACCCATCGCTATAACGAGCGAGCATTTTTTGCTGCAGACTGGCTGCAGTATGTTGGATCTTATCAGGCATGTTTTTTCCTTTTGCGAGGTTAATAAACACTACTTATTACCCGAGTTACGATAACAAGCTCCACTCTTTAATTATAGACGGTAAAATCAGATATAATGGGGATTTCAGCCCAAAACAATTGGCTGTACAACGATACTTTGACGTGCAGCGCGTCATAATAATTAGAGTAAATTGATCTTTCTGTATATATTGAATTGAAATTAAGCTTAATTGAGCGGACATTGTCTCCTTTTTGATATGATACAATGCATTTTGAACTCAATTGATTGCCCCTTTTAACAGGATGCATTTAATGAAGGATTGAAAGCTACATGAATCTCAGGGAGAAAATGCATGAATTATTTACATACGATGGTACGAGTATCCAATTTGGATGAATCACTTGATTTTTATTGCAAGAAATTGGGATTGCTTGAAGTTAATCGCATGGAGAATCAAAAAGGTCGTTTTACTCTGGTATTCCTCGCAGCACCTAATGACCTGGAGCGAGCAAAACAACTTAAAGCACCATTACTTGAACTCACTTATAACTGGGATCATGAAGAATATAAGGAAGGACGTAATTTTGGCCATTTAGCGTACCGTGTTGATAATATCTATGAGATATGCCAACGATTGAGAGATTCAGGTGTGGTAATTAATAGGCCTCCACGAGATGGATATATGGCATTTATACGCTCTCCAGATAATATTTCTATAGAGTTGCTACAAAAGGGAGAGCCTTTGCCAATACAGGAACCTTGGGTGTCAGCGCCAAACGCAGGTCATTGGTAATAAAGATTCTTGGATATATAAAATATGGCGTTGATTATTGAAGCGGGTTGCTTTATAATTCGCGCGGTGAAACTTAGGTGAATATGTGAACAAACAGCTAAGTAAACGCGGCATTGTACGGCTGTGGCTCGTGCAGTCAGGCGTTACATTGGTCTTTGCAGCGCTTTGCGCGTTAGTATACAATGCTAACGCAGCAAGTTCAGCATTGCTTGGTGGTATGGTTTGTATTGTTCCTAATGCATATTTTGCAAGTAAACTGTTTAAGTATCAAGGTGCTCGTTCAGCCAAAAAGATAGTGAACAGTTTCTATAAAGGCGAAGCGTTAAAGATAGTAATATCCATATTCCTATTCACCGCGGTGTTTTTACTATTTAAAATTACACCATTAGCGTTTTTTGGATCATACATTATGATACTGATGACGCATTGGTTTGCCCCGTTGATTATTGTAAACAAACAGAATAGGCCTGAAAGTGACTGAAATGGTATCTAGCACAAATTACATCAAGCATCATTTAACATATCTTACCTTTAACGTTAAAGATATGAAATTTGGTTCGGGCGGTTTCTGGACATTGAATCTTGACACCTTATTTTTCTCGATTGTTTTAGGAATTTTTGTTTGCGGCTTAATGTATTTCGGTTCACGCAAAGTGACTACTGGAATTCCTGGTAAATTACAGAACTTCGCTGAAATTATGCTTCAGTTTGCAGATAATCAGGTAAAAGATTGCTTCCATGGCAAAAATAACTTAATTGGTCCATTGGCTTTAACTATATTCCTATGGGTTTTCCTGATGAACTTTATGGATATTTTTCCTGTAGATGTATTGCCTGCACTTGCGCAAGCAGGTGGAATTCATTACCTCAAAGTAGTGCCAACTAACGATTTGAACTTGACCTTTGGCTTATCAATTTCTGTATTTATTCTCATTATTTTTTACAGCATTAAAATAAAAGGCCCTAAAAAATTTATAAAAGAGCTTACTTTACAGCCTTTTAATCATCCTGGATTTATACCTTTTAACCTGTTGCTTGAAGTGGTTGGCCTTGTTGCAAAACCAATTTCACTAGCACTGCGTTTATTTGGGAACTTATATGCAGGCGAATTAATATTTATATTAATTGCTCTGTTAACCTTAAATGCTGCAACATCATCAACAGTGAGCACAGTGACTTTAGGCTCGGCACAATTTATTTTGGCGCTAGCATGGTCAATATTCCACATATTGGTGATAACATTGCAAGCATTTATTTTCATGGTGCTAACGATTGTTTACCTTAGTTTGGCACACGAAGATCATTAACCGATTTAATTTTCATCCATTGTAAAGGGGATAAATATGCAAGCCGCTAGTTTAATAGCACAAATTCAAAGTATGACCGTTATTGCGGTTGCCTTGTTAATTGGTTTGGGTGCATTGGGCACAGCGATAGGATTTGGTTTGCTTGGTGGCAAATTCCTTGAAGGCTCAGCGCGTCAACCAGAAATGGTTCCAATGTTACAAGTAAAAATGTTCATCGTTGCAGGTTTGTTAGATGCCGTAACTATGATCGGAGTGGGTATCGCATTGTTCTTTACTTTCGCAAACCCTTTCCTTAGCAACCTGGGTTCTTGATAACACATGATCAGGGCGCATGGCGCCCTAATTGTTACAGGAGATAAACGGTGGAAATTAATTTAACATTAATCGTACAAATGCTCGTTTTCGCAGCTTTTGTTTTGTTTACTATGAAGTTAGTATGGCCTCCACTAGCAAAAGCTATGGAAGAAAGAC
This sequence comes from Legionella sp. PC1000, assembly GCF_014109805.1. Lineage (GTDB taxonomy): Bacteria > Pseudomonadota > Gammaproteobacteria > Legionellales > Legionellaceae > Legionella > Legionella resiliens. The sequence continues at coordinate 4,066,114 of NZ_CP059400.1, read as the reverse complement.
AAGACAAAATTGCTGATGGTCTCGCTGCTGCTGAGCGTGGTCGTAAAGAATTAGAGTTAGCACAACATCGCGTGAAAGATGAGTTAAAGCAAGCTAAAGTTCAATCAGCTGATATCATCGAAAAAGCAAATAAGCGTGCTGCGCAACTCATTGAAGAAGCAAAAGAAACAGCAAAGCATGAAGCGCAAATGCAAGTAAAACTGGCACAAGAGCAATTATTGCAACAAATCAATCATGCAAAAGATGACTTGCGTAAACAAGTCGCAAACTTAGCAATAACCGGTGCTGAGAAGATTTTGATGCGCGAAATAGATGCTAAGGCAAATACTGCATTATTAGATAACTTGATAGAAGAGATTTAAAATGTCTGATAGCACCACCATAGCCAGACCCTATGCCAAGGCAATTTTTGAATATGCTTTAGGGGAAAAAGAATTAGCTGAGTGGTCAGCCCATTTGAGAAATCTTGCACAAGCTGTGTTGACACCTGAGGCTGAGAAATTTATTGCAAATCCAGCAACGACTGTAGCGCAACATATCGAGTTGTTGGAGGCTGCAGTCGGGGCAAAATCAAAAGAAAACAAGCCATTAAACAATTTAATCGCGTTAGTGGCCACTAATAAAAGATTGATATTGCTTCCTGAGATTTATGCACTCTATGAAACACATCGGGCAGAGCAAGAAAAAACTCTGAGCGTTGATGTAAACAGTTATTCTGATTTATCAAATGCGCAACAACAGCGATTAATTGAATCATTAAGTCAGCGCTTACAGCGCAAGGTATCGTTAAAAATCAGTATTGATCCTTCCTTGCTTGGTGGAGCAATAATTCGAGCGGGCGATTTAGTTATAGATGGTTCAGTTCGTGGCAAGCTTAACAAGCTTAGCACTGAATTGACCGCATAATTTAGAGGATAGTTTCCATGTCAGAACAAGTAGCGTTAAATCCTTCTGAAATCAGTGAATTAATCAGAAAGAAAATAGAACACTTTAGTGTAGTATCTGAAGCACGAAATGAAGGTACTATTGTCAGTTTGAAAGACGGTGTTGTGAGCTTACATGGCCTAGAAGATGTAATGGCTGGTGAAATGATCGAGTTCCCAGGCGGCGTTTATGGTCTAGCTCTTAACCTTGAAAGAGATTCAGTAGGCGCAGTTGTTCTTGGTGAATATTCTTCTTTAGCCGAAGGCCAAAAAGGTAAATGTACAGGTCGTATTCTTGAAGTTCCCGTGGGAAATGGTCTATTAGGACGAGTTGTTGATGCTTTAGGTAATCCAATTGATGGAAAAGGGCCTATTGATGCAGCAGGCATGTCTTCAATAGAAAAAGTTGCTCCCGGTGTTATTGCACGTAAATCAGTAGATCAACCCGTACAAACAGGGTTGAAAGCGATTGACGCAATGATCCCTGTCGGGCGCGGACAGCGTGAGCTCATCATTGGTGACCGTCAAACTGGAAAAACAGCAATTGCAATTGATGCGATTATTAACCAGAAAGGTACTGGAGTTAAGTGTGTTTACGTAGCAGTTGGCCAAAAAGCCTCCTCTGTTGCAGCAATAGTACGTAAACTCGAAGAACATGGTGCTTTAGAGCATACAATCGTTGTAGTAGCTGGTGCTTCTGACTCAGCGGCGTTGCAATTTATTGCACCTTACGCTGGTTGTACCATGGGTGAATACTTCATGGAGCGAGGGGAAGATGCATTAATTGTTTATGATGATTTAACCAAACAAGCTTGGGCATATCGACAAATTTCATTGTTGTTAAGAAGACCGCCAGGCCGTGAAGCATATCCTGGTGATATTTTCTATTTACATTCTCGCTTGTTAGAAAGAGCAGCACGTATTAATGCTACGGAAGTAGAAAAACTGACTAACGGTGAAGTAAAAGGAAAAACAGGATCGTTAACTGCATTGCCAATTATTGAAACCCAAGCTGGCGACGTATCCGCGTTCGTTCCAACAAACGTTATTTCCATTACCGACGGTCAGATATTTCTTGATGTTGATTTATTCAACTCGGGTGTTCGTCCAGCGATTAACTCGGGTCTTTCTGTATCGCGGGTTGGTGGTGCGGCACAAACAAAAATCATGAAAAAATTGGGTGGTGGTACCCGTTTGGCACTGGCTCAATTCCGTGAGCTGGAAGCGTTTTCGCAATTTGCTTCTGACCTTGATGATGCAACCCGTAAACAGTTAGAACGTGGTCAGCGTATTACTGAACTGATGAAACAAAAGCAATATTCTCCATTGTCTGTTGCAGAAATGGGTACCGCATTGTTTGTTGTTGAAAAAGGTTATTTGGATGATGTGCCTGTAAATGAAGTTGCAGCATTTGAAGCGTCATTACATGACTATATGCGTAGCTCTCATCCTGATCTGTTGCAACTGATCAATGAAGCAGGTGCTTACGATAATGACATTGAAGCAAAATTGAAAAAAGCTGTAGAGGACTTTAAGCGTACAGCAAGTTGGTAAGTCAATTTAAGGCGAAGTAAGATTATGGCTGGAGCAAAAGAAATCCGTTCGAAAATTTCGAGTATTAACAAAACTCGGAAAATTACTCGTGCGATGGAAATGGTGGCAGCAAGCAAAATGCGTAAAACTCAGGAAAGAATGCGCGCATCTAAACCTTATGCCAGTAAGATCTACAGTGTAGTAAAACATATTGCTCGTGCAAACTCAGAATACAGACATCCGTTTATGAGCCAACGCGAGATTAATCGTATCGGTCTTATCGTAGTCACTACAGACCGCGGTTTATGCGGTGGTTTAAATGTCAACTTGCTCCGAGAAACAGTGCGTACTATTCGTAGCTGGAAGGAGCAAGGTAAAGAAGTTGATCTTGCGGTCATTGGTCGCAAAGGACAAGCATTTTTTAAACGAGTTGGCAGTAATGTTCTTGGCTCAAAAGAGCATCTTGGTGACACGCCAGGTATCAAAGATATCATTGGCATCGTTAAAGTCATGCTTGATGCTTTTAACAATGGCACCATCGATGCGTTGCATGTGGTTTACAACGAATTTGTTAACACCATGACCCAAAAACCTGTGGTGAAACAGTTATTACCATTGCCAAAATCAGAAGAAGACAGCACGATTTTGGGGCATCATTGGGATTATATTTATGAACCTGATGCTAAAGAATTGCTGGATAATCTTTTAGAACGTTATATCGAATTGCAGATTTATCAAGCGGTAGTTGAAAATATCGCTTGTGAACAAGCGGCTAAAATGATTGCAATGAAAAATGCAACGGATAATGCCGGTGATTTGATTAAAGAATTTCAATTGGCTTATAACAAAGCCCGACAAGCTGCAATTACTCAAGAGTTAGCAGAAATTGTCGGTGGCGCAGCCGCTTTATAAGAGGGTATAAAATGAGCTTAGGAACTGTAGTAGAAATTATTGGCGCGGTTGTGGATGTAGAATTCCCCCGTGATAATGTCCCTAAAATCAACGATGCATTGAAACTTGCTGATGGTGATTTGGTTTTCGAAGTACAGCAACAGTTGGGTGATGGAGTCGTCCGTACTATTGCCATGGGAACAACCGATGGACTTAAGCGTGGATTAAAAGCAGAAAATACAGGTCATCCTATCCAAGTGCCTGTGGGAAAGAAAACCTTAGGTCGAATTATGGATGTTCTTGGCCGTCCTGTTGATGATGCGGGTCCAATTGGTGCTGAGGAGCACTGGGCTATTCATCGCAAGCCGCCTTCCTACGAAGATCAAGCTGGAAGCCAGGAATTACTTGAAACCGGTATTAAAGTTATTGACTTGCTTTGTCCTTTTGCCAAAGGGGGTAAAGTGGGTCTGTTTGGTGGTGCCGGAGTGGGTAAAACCGTTAACATGATGGAATTAATTCGAAACATCGCTATTGAGCACAGCGGATACTCAGTATTTGCTGGTGTGGGCGAGCGTACCCGTGAGGGAAATGACTTCTACCATGAAATGAAAGATTCCAATGTATTGGATAAAGTATCATTAGTGTATGGCCAGATGAACGAGCCACCAGGTAACCGTTTACGCGTTGCATTAACTGGCTTGACTATGGCGGAGAAATTCCGTGACGAAGGCCGTGATGTATTGCTGTTTGTTGATAACATTTATCGTTATACCTTGGCAGGGGTTGAAGTATCTGCGCTGCTAGGTCGTATGCCTTCAGCAGTAGGTTACCAACCAACACTTGCCGAAGAAATGGGTATGCTGCAAGAACGTATTACTTCTACAAAGACCGGTTCTATTACCTCGATTCAAGCAGTATACGTACCTGCTGACGACTTAACTGACCCATCACCAGCAACTACCTTTGCTCACTTGGATGCTACAGTTGTATTGTCACGTCAAATTGCTGAGTTAGGTATTTACCCTGCGGTAGATCCGTTGGATTCAACTTCGCGACAATTAGATCCTCTCGTTGTAGGACAAGAGCATTACGATACTGCTCGTCGCGTACAACAAACATTACAGCGCTATAAGGAATTAAAAGATATTATTGCGATTCTTGGTATGGACGAATTATCTGAAGAAGATAAGCGAGTTGTTACCCGTGCGCGTAAAATCCAAAGATTCTTGTCGCAACCATTCTTCGTTGCTGAAGTCTTTACTGGTTCTCCAGGAAAATACGTATCACTGAAAGATACAATTAAAGGCTTCCAAGGTATTCTCGCTGGTGAATACGATGATTTACCGGAGCAAGCATTTTATATGGTTGGTAGCATTGAGGAAGCAGTTGCTAAAGCTAAGACCTTGTGAGGTAGGCAAATATGACTAGAACAACGCACTTAGATATTGTTAGTGCTGAACAGGAAATATTTTCCGGTTTGGTTGAAATGGTTGTTGCAACTGGAGAATTAGGAGAGGTAGGCATTACAGCTGGTCATGCCCCTCTGCTTACAGTCCTGAAACCAGGTGAAGTGCGACTCACGTTACCTGGCGGTCACCAAGAAATTTACTACGTTCAAGGTGGAATGCTGGAAGTTCAATCTAACAATGTTACTATTCTTGCTGATGTTGTTGAGCGCGCTGATCATCTAGATGAAGCAGCAGCACTTGCTGCAAAAGCTCAGGCTGAAGCTGCAATGGCCGGCAAAGGTGGTGAAATGGATTATTCCATGGCTGCTGCAGAATTAGCACGTGCTGTTGCGCAAATCCGTGCCATTCAAAAAGCAAGAAAAATGGTTAAGTAGTAATTTCATTTATTAGAGCTTCTTTCTTTATTTTATACGGAAGGAAGCTTGTTTCAAAACCCATTCATTTGCACTAGGCGTGCTTTCTATAAATTACAAATTTTATTCATTCACGAAATTACTGATTTATATATATCAAAAGTGATATCATAATGCGCATATATAGTATATCTACTATCCACGCTTTGAGGTAATGATTTCACAGAGAATAGGAACTAAATACAAGGAGCGAATTAATGAGCTTATTGAGTAGAAGATTTGTCTCATCATCTATGTTTTTAGTCGCTGCTGGTTGTTCCATGGTATCCATATACGGTCTATACATAGGAGAGCAATTAACAATGTATGATTATATTTCTGGTGCATTTTCTACTGTAAGTAATATGTTGTGGCTAGGGGCTAGCGCGTATGATATTTATTTAACGTGTCATCAGAAGCATGAAACGAGGAAAGGAAAAGGCAGCTCAGCTACCGAAAGTGATGAACAATCGGATGATATTGAAAAACAATTAAACTTGCGCGAGGAATCATCATTCTCAAAGTACAAACCCATTATCCAAAAAATGAAAATTAAGCCCCCCTCGTTAAGTAGACGACATAGCAGTGATAATTTTTTAATTGATAAAGATCCAAGTGTTGCCGCACTACATATCAAGTTCAAATATCAAGATAAAGTTCATTCAGTTCAAATACCCGAGGTTTTTTTTAAAAATAAAAAAACTGTATCTGAAGATTTTAATGACGTATTTGAACAGAGTCTGAAAAAGAAAGTTAATTAAAACAAGTTATTCATCACGTTAATAAAAAGAACAATAATTTTCATAATGTTACATATTGACAATAATTTAAGTGCTAAGTTAATCGCAGGAAAAATAATAAAAAAGGGGCTAAATGATGAAAAATAGTAATTATTTTTTTGCTATTCAAGCAGATGTCGATGCAGCTCAGAATGCAGCTGAAGTTGCTCAAAATGACGTTGTAAATGCTGGAAGAATAAATGAAGCTGCTCGCGATGCCGAAGAAGGATATGAAAATTTAGTTGTTTTTTAGATGAAAACGTCTTTAATGACAGTCGTAGGGTGAGCTTAGCTGTCATTTTCGGATTATTAGAGCACCATTCTTCAGGTTAGATTTTTTTTAGATTCAGGTGACTCAATAGTCACCGTCGAAGGATTGTATTCTAGGAAAAACTGATACCTTTTTGCTACTGTTCTTATCGGATTCAATTCCGTTTGATTCATAAGAGATAATTGCAGCGATACCCATCCCTTAAATGTACTCATTCTTTCTGAGTTATTTGAAAAGATATCTTTGGGGTCAATAAAGGTTTTCGCGATTTTATTAATTATTTGCTCATCAATGGGATGGTGTAAATTAATTTCTGATAACAAATCAGGGCTCCGTAAAATATAAGCTTGGGCGATGGCTTGTTCCCCAAGATTAAGCCCGTTGGCAAGTCCCCCATCTTGATTAAAATTAGGGTTTTGTAATAAGTTCTCTATAATAATCGCTAGATTGGCTTGCTCTTTTTTTTGAAATTCAGTTCTTAATGCATAGTGTGCCTCTAACTGCTGCAGTTGGCCGTTGAGCCAATGCAATACCTGTTCCTGCCCTTGATCTTCGAAGCTTTCGGCTATTTTTTTTACATCCAGGGTTAAGCTATTTTTACGTAATTCAGTGAAAACGTTTTCCAGAATTCTTAAGTTTTTCTCTTTGAAAGCCTGGGCTATAGCTTGTTCAGCAAATGTGAGGGGCGTGCCGTTTGGCTTTTGGGATACCATGCTGGTTTTTACAGCAGAAGTTGCAGTTGCAGTGTCTAAGGTCGATTCTTCACTAAGTACGGGAGGTGTATAAGTTTGATTCCAAATTTCTTTTCTTTGTGACAAAACGGTAAAAATGACCATTTCATTAGTCTTTTGACCTTGTACTCCTTTATTCAGTTCAAGCGTTATCCACTGTTGATAAATCCAATCACTAATTTCTTGGGGGTTTTCAAAAGTAACGGCTATTTTTTTTATTTTTTCGGGATTTAGTTTTGTTCCGATTGTATCAAAGAAAAAAGCTAAAGTGTCAGCGCTAATGGAATCCTTGTTAATAAACGCCTGAGCGATGACATATTCACCTAGGGTGAGATCATCACGAAGACCACTGTTTTTATCTAAATTGACACCTAATTCTAAAATCTTACGAACTGTAATTAAGTCTGCAGAAGGTCCATTCGAAAATTCATTTTTAAGTAGGTGATGTAATTCCATCTTTTCGAGTCTTACCCCCACCCAATTTAAAAATTCGGGAAGGTTTTCGCCCATTTTTTTTGCAATTTCATCAACATCAACGGATAAATTTTCTTTGCGTAATTCTGTAAAAACTATCTCTAGAAGTTTAGGATTATTCGCGCGATATGCCTCAAAAACCGCTCGTTCGGCAAGGGTAATAGATCCATATTTTGCATTCCAAATGGTTTTCCCCTTAGAAAAAGCAGTAAAAATAATCGCGGTGTCAAGCGTTTTTCCTTGGAGTGCTTTATTAAATTGATCTTTTACCAATTCTTGGTAAATCCAATCACGGCACGTTGAGTCGTGCAGGTAATCGCATATTTCTTGGATTATGCGCTCATTTAAATGAGGTTTTGCTAAGGTAAAGAAGAAATCTAAGGTAATAGATGAAATAGAATCTCTACTCATAAATGCTTGGACAATAAGATAAGCACCTAAAGTAAAATGGCCCAATCCACTGTCTTCATTTAAGTTAATGTTTTGTAATAAAAGGTGTTCAATTAGCTTTAGGTCCGCTGCGGAGCCCTTTTCAAATTCGAGTTTTATTGAAGTATAAGCCTCAGCTTTACCAAGTTCTGGGAATGTAGGCTCTATTACTATCGATTCTGAGATCGCCGATTCTTCTTCAGCCCCTCCCAGCGCGGAAGGTATCGGAGGATTATTTTGTGTCGATTCGAGTGAGTTGCCACTTATTTCTAGTAAACGCTCTTCAATTTTTTTAGTAATGAACGACTCGGAGTTTTCAAAGCTTAATGCTGCACACGCTAATTTTTTTTGCAATTCTTCGTCTTTGATTTCACTGATTAGAGTCAAGATGACATCACGATGAAAAAGATATATTTTTTTATTATTGATGATCTTATTACACAGAGCAGTAACAAGCTCGATTTTATTTTCTTGATATGCGATGCCAATGGGAGTTAACCCTAGACTATTCTTAATATCCAGTCTTGCTCCTCGCTCCAGAAATTGGAGGAAAATGTGTTCTTCATAGATGGCTTTTACTGCTAAATGAAGAGGGGTATCGCCATTTTTATTTTGCTGATTAATGGATTGATGGTCAAAGTGTGGCAGGATGCTTTCTAAGCGTCTTCTTTTATGTGTGCAGTAAGGATTGTTTTTCTTATCGGGAATAAGAATTTGGTGCAGTAGAGTGTTTCCCTCATCATCGATAACATTTTGTATGTTTATTTTATTAGAAATTGTTCTAAATAATTGGGAATGAATGAGTTCTGTTTTTTTGGATTGGTATGTAAATACTTTGCTTCCATTTCCAAAAGTGGTGCTCACAACTTCCTCTTTCTTTTCACCAGATCCTTCTACGCGTCTTCTCTTATGATCTACATGCACTACGCTTGATGTCAGCTGTTCATCTTTTATAGCGATATAATTGGAGGTAACAATGTGGCTTATGTGCACTGGCGGTGAAGATAGGTTTTTTAATAATTGTTCGGCATTTTTCATTGCAACCCCATTTTGATGGTCCAAACAAATATCAATGGCATCTACAACAGGCGGCAAATTCAAACCTTGAACGATAATGGCACTTTTGTACTGGTTGGGATCATTACATTTCACTCGGGTATCTTTCAACACCACGTCAGGGGAGTATTCATCACTAAAGTAATCATCATCGCGGAATTCATAACAGTTATGAATGGTATTGTCTTTGGAATACCATGGATCTATGCCGGAACAGCTTTCTTTACTAAAATGATGAATAATGGGTTCTGAATCTTTGGAGTTTGGAGACTGAACATGCAACACGGCATTCCGCAAGGTTCCATCGGGCCACAAAACAGGTATGCTACTTAGAATTAAAACAATATTAGGGGGGAGGTTCTGAAGAACTTCTGAGGTTCTATTAATAAGCTCTTTATACTCTTCTATGCTCAAAGGAGCATTTTTTGTATAAAAGCTAAATTCATCCGTAATCAGTCGAGTTAAGCGTGTAGGCTTAGAATTATTCTTTGCACACTCCGCGAGCCCTTTTATCTGTTCAACCATCCGATCAATTCGCTGATTATCAACAATTCCATCGTTGAAAATAATAGGACGACCTCCCTGCATTGGATTCAGAGAGTTATGATATTCACCATTTTTGCCATCCATGTCACCAATTACAACAATATTCTTTATAAAGAAACCCATATAATACGTCTTTTACAGATATTATATTTATATTCTAGGCCAGTATCACATCGATGTGTTTTAATTCTGGTCATTTTGTAATGTAACTCGAATTTTCTTGTTTTGTATGAAAGGAACTCTGACTCAAAAACTGACACCTTGAGTTTCCTGCAGTTCATTTTTAGCGGCAGAAAGTTTATCTTTTATTAGCTTGAAATGAGCGTGATCATAAGTAATATCACTGCGCATTAAATCAGTGAATTTGTGCAGGAAAATACCAATCTTAAGGTGCAATTTAACAGGCTGATGTTCCTTTTGTTGCAACGCGAGTGTTTTAAAAATTTCTTCTCAATTTCTATCAAAAGATAGAGGAGTGTTCTAGTCCTCTATCTTCTGTTTTCATTGAGACAGAAATTGCTGCGAGATTAGCTAAAAGTTTGAACTAAAGGAGTTTCAAAATCATCTAAATCATAATCAATTCGCTGTACATCCTGAATTTCAAGCATGAATTCCTCTTCAACCACCTGTTCTTTAGGAATGCCCTTAAAGAATCCACAATGCATACGTCCTACCGGCACTTTAACTGTAACATTAGGTTCGCGAGCCGCTATTGTATAATCTAATTCAGTCATTAATTTAATGCCATCATAAGCTGGTTGAATATATTCCACATCTTGGGGCTCTTGCTCATATTCAGGCCAAACTCCTGGTGTACCCCGAGGCTGTTTAAGACCTGTCATAATTTTAGACGTATATCTACCCATATTCTTGGCTTTAACTTCATGACAATTTTCCTTAACCAAATCATAAAGATCCAACGTAAAATCTCCAGGATAAACACGGTTAAACTCTTCCACTTCCGCTAACAATGCAATCACTTCTTCATTTGGCGGCGAAACACCAAGTTCTCGGTTTTCTTGAAAACAACGGTTTAAGAGGCCGACAAGACGTTCCGCACTTTGATCTTTATGAAACTCTTTAGCCACCCCAGGATAGCCTAAATGCCCATCATACTCTCTCAAGAGACAGAGATATTCAAACTGACACTGGGAGATATAAATCGTGCTCATATAATTATAATATTCTTGCGACCAAACTGAGTTGTCACGCTGTAATTGATTAAGAAATTGATGCATTTTTTGATCTATTTCGCGTAATTTAGGTTCAATTTCTTTAAGTTTCTCTCGAGCCTCTGCACACCTATCATCGTATACTTGTTTGCAGTTGGCTTGAATCTGTATTAAGGGATTTAACGATGGAATTAAAACCCCTTTAAGTTTTCTTCTCAATTCTTCGTGTGCGTTTATTGTAGTTATAGGATTATTTATATTTGCAAGCGCCACATCGCATTCATCCCAAAGTAGGCGGCTCTCGGGGCTGATTTGTTTCATATCAACATAATTCTCAAGATTATGTGAGCGCAGACCCGACCAAATGGCCGTAGCACTTGTCATATCCCCTTTGCGGTAACACGAATTCATTAACTGAATGAACATTTCATAATAAAAGACGCGCTTGGTAGGATCTTCTTGATCTGCAATTAAAAGAGTAACCATGAGTTGTAGCGCACCAGCATAATTGCTGAAAGGGTCAAGGCTGTAAGCTCCTTTGCGTTTATCTTTTGACTTATAATAGATTACATCTTCTTCACGGACATTGATAAATAATTGGCGGCAATGACTCACCAGAGATTCACTGAAATTATCTAAAAAGGATTGAACCTGGAATGTTATTTCTGGCCTATCTTTCTTCTCGTGCTTATAAACTTGCTCGAATAAGATATTCAGGTCATCTTGGATTGCTACAAAAGCATTACTATTTATAATTTGGGGCATAATTTTCTCACTATTAAGAGTGATTAACTTTATTAGGCCGTAAAGAATATAATAATATTATTAAGAAAGTATTAATAGCAAAAACAAAATGTACTATTAATGAGCAATCAGAGCTTCATTATTCCAATTGATAACCCGCATTAACTCACGCAGTTATCTTTGTAGAGGGATTAAGTAGCGATTATTATGCATGTAGCAATGGGAGCCAAAAGGGGGGTGAAAATAATAATTTTTGGTATTAGTTCATTTGCGACTCACATTAATTTACTATCAAAAGGTTTGTTATCTTCACTCTTTTTCCCATTTCCAGGATACTTTTTACCTTCGATGTCTGAATAAAGAACAACCTGATTTCTTCCATTAGCTTTTGCAAAATATAATGCCTTATCTGCAGATTCGATTAATTCTGCAGGGGTCCGACCATGAAGCGGAAAGACGGATATACCAATGGAAATGGTAATAGGGCCTACGTGTTGTGCCCCATATTTTATTTGGAGTCGAGAGACGGCATGACGAATGCTTTCAGCGCGCCCTTTGATTGTTTCCGCATCAGTGCCATAAAAGACAACTATAAACTCTTCGCCACCATAACGAGCTGCAAGATCGCCAACGCGAATATCATCTTGTAATATTTTTCCCAATTCTTTTAAAGCTGCATCACCAGCGTCATGACCATACGTATCATTTATTTTTTTAAAGTGATCTAAATCGAGCATTAGGAGTGAAAGTGGCGATTTAGTTCGTTCTGATTGATGAAGTTGTTTTAAAAGAAAATCTTCCAAATAACGACGATTATAGAGGCCAGTTAAAGGATCGCGCATCGATTGATAACGTAGATTTTCTCTTAAGCGTACGTTTGCAAAAGCCAGCGCCGTTAATTCAGAGAATGCAGTAATTAAAAGCTGCTGATTTTCTGAAAATTCAATTTGTGTTCCTGGTTTGATTTCCAAATACAATAAACCATAAATATCATTCTGAGCCATTAATGGCACACAAAGATAGGTTGCTTGCTGTTTATTGTCTGCCTTCACATGGTTGCAAATTAATTCGTTATGAGCAGGCCGCACATGATGAATCCTGCCTAAACGGATTGCCCAACATTGATCAGGAGGGAACGTAGTAGACTGAAGATTGGGTGAGCCCCAAGTTGTGGCAATTTCAAGATAGTTTTTTGAGGGGTGCATGACATATAAATAACCGCTCGCAAAATGAAGCATACGCTGGCAGTATTTTGTCATCACATTACTTAATTCCTCTTGGGAACTACAAGCAAGCATAATGTCACTCATTTCGACTAGAAGCGTGATTTGGTCATTTTTATCTTGTAGCGCTAGCATTCCGGCATTGAGTTTTGCATAAGAGTCTTTAAGTTCAATTTGCTCCTCAATTTGTTTCGTAATATTACGGATAATATGCACCGCTCCACTAATCTCATTATCCTCATTGATAATTAAGCTGGAGGTGATTTCATAGATATTGCGTTTATTGTCTAGTTCAAACTCAATATTTTTTACAAACTCACCTCCATTTAGAGATTTTTTCCAAAGCTCCGACAATTTATTTTTGGAGCCAACATCTGAAAAGACCGTATCTAGGCTCATGCCTATAGTTATCGATTTACCAAATAAACGCTTGAACTCACGTTGGTATGCTTCATTAAAAATAATATAACAGTAATTATTATCAACAGCTGCGATCATGTCTGTAGCGCTTTCTAAAATGCTCCTTAAGCGAGTTTCAACATTTTTCCTCTCACGTTCTGCATTGAGGCTTCGAGAGAGTTCTCTGTTCGCTAAAAAAAATACTAATATTAAGCCGCATATACTAATAAAACTCCCGCTAATGATAATATAGTTTGCCAATTGTGCACCACTTAGTGCGAGATCATTTCTTCCATTTAATAGCACTAATTCAACTGATTTTATTTCTTGTCCTAAAGCTTTAATTTGATTTGAAAGGTCTACTTCTTTCCGGAAAAAATCCATTCCTTCCTGGGTATGGAGTTTGTTATTCATTTTTAATTGGATTGTTTGATTTAATTGGCCAAGCCGTTGATTCGTTAAATCAATAAAGCGTGTAACTCGTTCTGCTTGAGATGAGTTGTCTTTTGTTAGAGCAATTAGATTATCAAAATTCGGTTTAAAGTTTGCTTTTGCTCTATCAATATTCGCGATGAATTGATCATCACTGGAAATGAGATAACCTCTTTGCAGAGAATTAATGTTGACTATTGTATATAAGATTTGATCTGTAGAGTGAATGACTTGATAAGTATGGGTTACCCAACTGTTTGCCTCAACCAGTTTATTCACTTGGCGATAAGAGAATATACCAATAATGAGTACGATCGCGAGTGCTGGTATAAAAATAAAATAAAGCAAGCTCTTACTAAATCGAGAATCGGTATTAGCACCTGGCGAATCTTGGATTTGCTTTTTACTGTAATCCATAACAAACCATTAAATAAGCATCTCTCATTCAATTATATATCATCCTTTCAAGTAATTAATTGCAATGAGGAAATCGTGCGAAACGTTTTATAATTTTTATGTTATTTACAATAAGTTAGCGTTTTTATTCGATAATAATGCACAAAGTTATCCACAGGCAAAAAATGATTTAAAATATGTTGATTTTAAAAATCATTTAATTTTCAATTGCTTAAATTAAATATGGTGCGCGTCACGAAGAAATATATAAAAGTTATTCACAATTTATAAGCTATTTCTCTATGTGACATCATAAGGACTCTGTTAAAATTACTTTGCAATAGAGCGTCCCGATGGTTAAATAGTAAATATTAATTTCATGAATAAAAAAACGATGAATGAAGTAACAGAACGAAAAGCATTAACTGAATTTACGGAAAAGGCTTACCTTGATTATTCAATGTACGTCATTTTAGATAGAGCCTTACCCCATATTGCTGACGGATTAAAACCAGTTCAGCGGCGTATAATCTATGCGATGTCTGAGCTGGGTCTGAAAGCAACCGCCAAATATAAAAAATCAGCACGTACGGTTGGGGATGTGCTGGGTAAATTCCATCCCCATGGTGACAGTGCGTGTTATGAGGCCATGGTATTGATGGCGCAACCGTTTTCCTACCGCTATCCCTTTGTGGATGGTCAAGGAAACTGGGGATCCCCAGATGATCCTAAATCATTTGCAGCCATGCGTTATACGGAAGCCCGATTATCGGCTTATGCTGAAGTACTGCTTTCAGAATTATTACAAGGTACCGTAGATTGGGTGGACAATTTTGATGGGACGTTACAAGAACCTTCATTACTGCCAGCGCGCTTACCGAATATATTATTAAATGGCGCAACAGGTATAGCTGTGGGTATGGCTTCAGATATTCTGCCGCATAATCTAACCGAAGTGGCAAATGCTTGTGTGCATTTACTGGAGAATCCCCAGGCAGATTTAGCAGCGATTACTCAGTACATTAAAGGGCCTGATTTTCCGACCGAAGCGGAAATAATCACTCCGCCGGAATCAATTGCCAACATGTATGAAACAGGTAATGGCTCAATTAAAATGCGGGCGGTTTATAGTCAGGAAAAACAAAATATAGTAATTACTGCTCTGCCTTATCAGGTATCTGGTGCCAAAGTTATAGAACAAATCGCGTTGCAGATGCAACAGAAAAAACTGCCAATGGTAGAAGATTTACGTGATGAGTCCGATCATGAGCATCCCACCCGATTGGTGATCATTCCACGTTCAAACCGCGTTGATGCAGAAGGTTTGATGTCTCATCTATTTGCCACGACAGATTTGGAACGAAGTTATCGTGTTAACTTCAATATGATAGGACTTGATGGCAGGCCAAAAGTAAAAAATTTACTGGATATTCTGCGGGAATGGTTGTCTTATCGCTTAACGGTAGTAAGGCGACGCTTGGAGTATCGGTTAGCAAAAGTTCTGGATCGCATTCATGTGCTTGAAGGGTTACTGATCGCCTATCTGAACATCGATGAAGTCATTGCGATAATTCGCGAACATGAGCACCCCAAGCAAGGGTTGATGGCACGTTTTAATCTCAGTGATCGTCAAGCTGAAGCGATTTTAGAAATGAAGTTGCGCCATTTGGCAAAACTGGAAGAGGTAAAGATACGTGGTGAGTTGGATGAGCTTTGCGCCGAACGCGATAATTTACAAACCACTCTAGCTTCAGAACAACGATTAAAAGCTTTGGTTAAAGACGAAATTATCAAAGACAGGGATGAATTTGGAGATGGGCGTCGCTCGCCAATTATTGTCCGACAAGAATCACAAGCATTAAAAGAAGAGGATATTTTACCTAATGAGCCAATCACTGTAGTACTCTCCAAAAAGGGTTGGGTAAGGGCGGCAAAAGGTTATGATGTAATCGGTAGCGAGTTGAGTTATAAAGCAGGTGATGAATTTAAAGCGCAAGCCATGGCGCGTTCAAACCAACAAATCCTTTTTTTTGATAGTGAAGGCAAAGTTTATTCCTTGCCAGGGCATGTTTTACCATCAGCACGAGGCCAAGGTGAACCTTTAACTGGTAAGCTTAATCCAGCTGAAGGTGCGTTATTTGAAGCAGTGATCGGTGGCGAGGCAGAACAATTGGTTTTATTAGCTTGTGATGCAGGATATGGTTTTATCGCCAAAATAGGTGATCTTTACGTAAAAAATCGCAATGGCAAGGCTTGTATTAAGCTGCCTGAATCCAGCCGTATTTTGCCGCCTCGCCTCTTACCCAAACATGATGAGCTATTTGTGGCCTGTGTTACCAATGCTGGCCGCTTACTCATTTTTTCTGCCAAGGAAGTACCCGAATTATCTCGCGGGAAAGGCAATAAATTAATCAGTATCCCTTCTGCTAAAGCATTATCCCGTGAAGAATATGTGATTGATTTACAAGTGCTCTCTGCAGAGGATTCCCTCACTGTACATGCTGGTAAACGGCATTTTACTTTGAAAGGAAGCGATCTGGAGCATTATAAAGGTGAGCGAGGACGTCGAGGCAACCGATTACCACGTGGTTTGCAAAATGTGACCCAATTGCAAGTCAATACCTCAGAATAATCCCGTACCCGCATGCGGGCTCGCGATCGGGGATAGTGATCTTTAAGAAATGAATGTTGCTTAGCCATTCCATGCAGCTAAGCAACAAAATCTGTTTCTTTTAAACAGGGGATGGCTCATTGTCTTTGCGTTCGCTCTTTTCTTCGCTTGGACTGTTTTTACCAGAAAAAATAGAATTAGGATGAGAAGAGAGCGAAATAGAAGAGCTTTCGAGTTCCTGTTGTCGAAGGCTTCTTTTCTGATCACTAAATATCTTTTTTTGACAATAAAGCTCAGTTAAAGAAAAAGACAATTTCATAAATTGATGGACATCAGCTATTGTTATGGGGGTACCATTTTTTAAATTACCGCCATCCACAGTGTCTAATTTAAGTCGAGTAAGAGTTTCATTGCCCCTCAATAAATTATTGTATATCTCGGATGGCATCTTATGATTCAACCACTCCTCTTCTTCTTGGGTTTTGTTGTCTTTTAAGAGTATTTCAATGATCCGTCCGGAATCTGCCGGACTAAATGAGCTTATAAGTACTTGCTGATAAAACTTAAAACATCCAGCTAATATAAGATGTTGATCGGGAGTAAACCGCTCACTAAAAAAATTAAGCTCCAGTTTTTTGTGCTTAATCTGATCATTTAAGTGGCCAAGAATTCTATCTAAACTTGAAACTGTAGCATCTATGAATAATTTTAAATCGGTCTTAATCGCTTGTAGAGGGATGTAATAATAGGAACAGTGTTTATAATTTTCGATTTTAATGAAATCAACCAGTTTCTTTAAAGATTGAGGAAATTGGAGATGCTCAATTCCAAATTGGATAGAAAACTCTATATTTTGTTTATACGCTGCGCCTTCATCATTATCATATTTTATCGATGGCCCAGAGTTGACCAAACATAGATTTTTTTCATCAAAGACCCAATGACCTGGTTTAGTTAGGTCCTTATTTTTAAAGTGCATTTGAGTTCTGAAAGAACATATCTCTTGGTAACCCATTTGCGTTATAAAATTCAACACCATTAGGCCGGATCCTTGTATCCATTTTACGGTTTCGGTCATATCTTGTTCATGATATACGCCCATATCTTGTATCAGGAAAGACCAAGGATCTTCCTGATTTGTTTTATCATTGGATATACATATTCGGTACTTTCCTGGCTCTTGATTGCTTTCGACGACTTTATAGTGTTTAAGACTTAATAATTCACCATGTTTTTTTAAGATTTCTTGAGGCTCTTCTGGGGAATCAAAAAGACCTGATACCATTTGACCTGTGCTTTGCCTACTCTCCCATCCATAACATCCCAAGTAACAATATTCGTTAAGTTTTTGTGCTATTGGATTAAAGTGGGACGATATATCTGATAAGCCTGTTATGACGATTCTGTACTGGCCAGGTTCACGACTCTCACATATTTTATAATTAGGATGATCGTCATACCCATATTGTTTCAAAATAGCCTGCAGCTTTTCTGGGGAATCATAGAGTGGCGAAACAATTTGAAATTTTTGACTGCTGGAAGAATTTCGCGATTCCCAACCTTCGATATCTAAGTACCTATATTTTATAACAAATTGGAAAATTTGCTCATTACATATTTTTATCTTATCGACGTTAACATTTTGAGATGATTCTATTGGACTTCTCATGAATATATGCCTCGTTTCTAATTAATAGATATTGGTTTTATCCTAGGATATCTCCAATAAAAGAGGTAAAATTATACAAATATATTATTAATATTTTATTAAGTTCAAAAAATAATCCATTAGATTTGTTTGTGCTCAGCCACCTGTTGCCGAAGTGAGGGGGATGAGAAATGGGTTGTCTCACACAGTAAAGTCCATGCAAAAGCGAGGGTAATAAAAATTCATTCTTAGTAAATCTTCAACTTAATTTCGGTCTTGATCTGGATTCAGATCTCTAAATACACACTGTTTATCATTACAAAAAATCGAAACTTGTAAACTAAAAGTACCATCGCGAAAACGGTGAGAGACGTAGCCTAGTAAATGCTCTTGTTTGTTGTCGGCAGTTTTGTATAAGGAATAACCGATACCAGCTTGATCGCAACCTTGTTTTTTGGCAATAACAAGTTGCGTCTTCTCACCGGGTAAAAGTATATCCGGCCCACTTTCTATAATGCATCCTGATTCTGGCCACATTCTTGTTTTAACAAGAGTATATTTCTCTGCTCCTTTGTTACTTTCATTAATAAAATGAGAGTTATAATTATCTTCCGCATAAATTACCGTAGGTATAAACAGGGTAAAAAAAATAAGGGAAAAACGTAGAAAACTCCTGCTCGTTTTTATTTGCACATAAGTTCCTTTTTAATGTTCTTAAATTTATTTTAGTTGAAAATAAAGTCGTGTTTGAACATTAAATTGATTTAGAGCAAAAAATCACGGGTTACTGATGATTTTTAGAAATATAAAATCAATAAATGATTTATATGTTTATTATTTGCAAATATAGACAATGGTTAACTCTTTGTGTATAAATAAAAAAATTATTCATACCCTGTTTTTATGCAATCAAATCAAGCAATACGTAGGCTTCATCGCTTTGAGAAAAAGAAAAGGTTACGGTGGCTAATTAATAATACGTATCAATCAGCGCAAGAGTCTACGCCGACAAATCTCTATGAGAGAATTCAAGTAAACGATGCCATCAAGCAATTGCCAGAATTACTCGATTGCATAAATAGCAGGACAAAACTTAAACAGTTTCTTGCCACACGCTGGCAGAACATTAAAAGAACTCATCTAAGTTATACGTCGACACCTAATTCTCCGATGACAAAAATTTGTTGTGAAGTTGCGAATTATTTAGCGGAGCAGTCACCACTTAGATCCCTTAATCGCGCTGTTCCTGCTTTAATGTTCTTGATGCCTTTCGTGAACTGCTCATCAGGTACGTATAACTATATTGAAGTGAATAGCTATGAGGACATCAGCAAATTAGCTCTAAACGATATAGTAAAATTTTACATTGTGATTACGAATGAACATAATGAAGATTGGCTTATTCCTGTATCTTTACTAAAACACATAGAGGTATCTACATCAGAAGAACTTGTAGAGAAGATTTTAATTAATCCTTTCACCGGCAAATGTCTTTCGCAAACAGATATAGAGCGACTTACGCATCATTCAGAGACCACAGAAGTGTTTATAAAGTCGTATTACCGTTTTCGTTCTCTTTCTAAAAAATCTTCATCGCTTTATAGTGCTATTGAGTATTTGATAGAAGGTTTACAAGAAGGGGGAGAGCATGCACTGATTCAAAGAGGAGTGAATGGCTTTGCTGGTGTCAAAGCGTACCTCGCTTTAGAACAGTTTCGCAATTACTGGGAAAAACTATCTCCGGAGCAACAAAAAAAGGCCAGAGGAAACCGCGAATTGAATAGTGCTCTAAACGAGGCTCTTCTGAACCCGAACTGGAGAGATAGCTGCGTTGAATCACTTGCAGAATCTTTGATGAGAGCGCTTGCAGGCGATAAAGGAGAGCTCACTTCTATTTGCTTAGATAAGACAAAAATAGATTCCTTATTAATGACTTATAAGCAAGACTTTGATCTTTATAAGAAATCATTAGAGGATGTCCTTGATAAGAGAGTAGAATATGATGGCAGGGAGATTCTTCCTCTCAGCTCTTCTCAAGTAATGGAGATAGATGAAAATTCGATTCAAAATTCTCAGGACGTTTTAATCTTACTCAAAGATCTTGATCTGCAAAGTATTGCAATACTTTGTTCACGACTTAAGAAAACAATAGTTGCATCCATTGGGAGCCTCAATGGCTTAGCGAATGTTTTTATTGGGCTAAATGAACAGCAAATTATTATTTTCACTCGAATAATGGCTCGTCAATTCCCTAAACTCCTTAATTCTGATGAGTTTATAGCACTCATAGATTTTCTTAATGAAGAAAAAGCAGATGCATTTCTTCAAGGTTTAGGTAAAAGAATATGGAAATTTATAAAATTAAACGATGAAGAATTTATGCGCCTTCGACCATGTAAAAGAATAATCGTGTGGAATAATATTCATAAAGAATTGCTCGCTATTTCGATAAGCATTTCCACTATTCAAGACATAGCCAGTGCACTTCCTCCACAACAAATAGGTATCTATTTCAATAATGTGAAAAGTAAACTAATTGAACTATCAACGGACTTATTGTTCTGTATTCAAATTTTAAATATTCTTCCAGAAGAGCATCAAAAGACTTATTTAGAGACAATGTGGCCCAAACTCGTTAAATTCGTCGCTAACATTACCCATTTCATGATGTTATTAAGTGTGATTCAGGGGGAGAATAAAACAGAGTATCTAAATAAAATGGAGTATAGGCTGGTTGATATTACACGAGATCACGGGGAATTAGAAAAAATTTTCTGGGTTCTTCCTAAAGATAAAAAGGAAAAATATTTAAAAGATATGAAGGAGAACAAGGAGCAGGTATTTAATGAGTACATGAGATTAATCTGCTGTAATTTTATTGAGAAGATTAAATTACCTCGAATAGCTCAATCGGGTTTATTAGAGGAAATTAAGCGTGTTCCTTCATTCAATGTTGAGTTTTTTAAAGAAAAAATTAGTAATCAAGATAAAAGCTATTTTAATTGGTTTAAAGAAACAACGAATTATCTGCTCTCCAACTCCATAAATTTAACTTTCTTTAATAGTAATATACCAAATAGATTAGAGGATTGTTTTTACCAAGTATTGGATGATAATCCAGATGAATTTTTAGCTATTAGAATGTTTGTATTCAATATGGAGCCAACTGACTCTCTGGGATATACTCTCCAATATTGAATACAAGGGGCTGCTTTTTGCGGTGGATTTTCTAATATGTCTGGAGATCCTGGAGAGCAACTAGGGCTGACTGAGTGATTTTTAGCGTATCTTTTTGTTCCACTAAGTGTCACATCACTTTTTCTAGTTGTTTACTTAGAAATGTATTTAAGTAATCCGGTATACACATAACAGTATTTTCTGCTGATATGGCTTGCAACCTATTTTGAATGATTTTTTGCATGTCTCCATCTGTGGTGTCTAAAAGTTGGAGGAGTAATGTCTCATTTAATGTGGGTTTAAAAAAAGAATGAGAGTTATCGGAAGTTGCTTTTTCAAAAAACAATGCACGTAACACAAAAGTGCTTACCGGCTCTTTATTCAGTGCATCGATACAGAG
Organism: Legionella sp. PC1000; assembly: GCF_014109805.1. Classification (GTDB taxonomy): domain Bacteria; phylum Pseudomonadota; class Gammaproteobacteria; order Legionellales; family Legionellaceae; genus Legionella; species Legionella resiliens. The sequence goes on along the minus strand of NZ_CP059400.1, from coordinate 4,044,418 downwards.
TGGGTTTTCAGCTTTGAATAACTCTTCTAACAAAATTGCTTTCGCTTGAGGGTTTTTCAGTATTCTGCTGAGCACCTTTATTCGGTCTTGCTCTTTCAGTTGAAAAAAAATACTTGGTTCTGAAGGAATAAATTCAAGAGTATCCCCTTCAGCTTTGTAGGTAGGAATAGTGAACAATATTTTTAATCCTTGCTGCAATATATCCTTATCGGATTCATTCTTTATCATCTGAAGTAAAGGCATTACCGTATCTTTACTCAGCTTTTCCTCCTCACAAAAATAACAAAAAGCATTCAGACTTCTTGATTCAAGAACGTCTCTTTTTTCTTCCGATGTTAATGTGCTAGTCCATGATAAGTAGTTTAGGTAATCGCTCATGTAATTTGCTGCTACTGTTATCTCTTGTTCTTCTCCCTTTATAAGAACAAATTGAGCTACCGTTGAAGTCATTTTTTTAAAACCGTTAAGTATAATTGAGAAAGGTAATTGAAAATTAAGAGATGGATATTTGTCATTAATTTCGCAAAAAAGAGGCATAACATCATACTCGTCTAAATTAAAAATATCATCTATGTGTTTAATAAAGTACGCTACTATTTCATTTCTTTCATCGTCTGTACTAGCACTCTGAAGATAAAAATCGATATGACTAAATAATGCCTTACGGTCCAAGTATTTCTCTTTCTGTCTCCCTTCCCTCTGTGTATAAAATTCAAAATCGTTTATCAGATTTTGAATAAAGAATTGATATCGTTCAAGTAAACTCATTCCTATTAAAGAATTAATATAGTCAACAATATTAATTGCCAAGTTTTTCTTTTGAATAAGCTCACTACGCAAAGATTGGATTTCTTCTTGCATTTTCGATTGATTTTCTGAATAAAAATCAGCCAGTTCTTTTGGAGAAATGGATTGATTCGCATTTTTAGTGAGCCATTCGTGAAGTATGGGATAGTTTTGGGCAAAAGATGTGAGTGAGTCATAGAGTTTTTTCTTCCACGACATGGCTTGATAAAATGGAATTTTTGCTAGAGATAATGCCTCTGAAAGGCTTTGATCGCCTGTCACAAGATTCACCGCTTTGGATGTTTCCATCAATGCGTGCATGGATTGCGGGTGTAGAGGAAAAGGATTGATAACTCGAATTACCTTATCCGCGTCGTTTTTTTGAGTTTCATATTCCCCTTCATCAATTTCTTTTGCAACCAATTGATCTTCATTCTTTTGATAAACAAAGTAGCGAGTAGCACCGGCGTGAGAGTATGAAATAACCACTTTATTAAAATCTTTTATGTCATCCATAAATTTTTTTTCAAGTAATGCATCTATCTTATTTTCCACATGAACATCACTACCCCCCGGCAAGAGGGGGATGACTACATCCACTTGTTTTTTTTCAGGACTATTATGAGCCGCAAAAGCTATAAAGCGGGCAGGATTTGCCCCTGTTTTGGAGCCGCCAATTTTATTAAAATAGCCAAAATACAGACCTTCATTTTGATTAAGATCGCGGGGCAACTTTGCACGATCAGTCTCATGGAGTCGCTGAAATAAATTCTCTTTGGAAGGAGATTGTTCGTTAATGTAAATTCCTAAACACTGTTCTCCAATGCCAGTACTCACATACAGTGATCCTGCTACTGTGTTGACAAATCCTTTACTATTATGTTGATGAAGAATATCGTAGTCATACTCTACCAGTGAAATCACCCCACTTTTTTTTGATCTTGCCATGATGTCCGTAATTAATGTTGCCGTAGTTAAATTAAGGAAATGAGGCGTCGGATAGAGTATGATGAGATCTGCATCACTAATATTTTGTTCTAATCTCTTTTTTCCTTCAGGGGCATTAAATTTTTTTATTAATTCATAGTTCATTTCACCAAATAAATTTTTGACAGCCTCTTCATTTTCTGTAGTCCCGGTATCAATAATTACTTTAACCTCGATTTCTTGGTCTAGTAGTTTATATTGTTCTAACAGAAGCTTTTGTAATTTAGCTGCTGAGCTTGGATCTCCTAAAGTTTTTTGCGGAGCGTGCGTCATTATGATTATTTTAGGCATATTAGTTTCCAAATAAATTAAAAATTTAACTTATAGAGTTAATTATATACTTCCTCCAGTTTTGGGTGGAATCAAAGAGTTGACAATAAGTTTGCCGCACTACCCAATAAGCGCTACGATCCTTAAAGCTACAGTATTTAAGCTAATGATCTATCAAATAATTCATAGTAGTGATAAAGTGCTTTGAAGTAAGAAGCTAATGTCATTTCCATTAATGGAAAATAGTTTAGATAGGGAATTCTTAGCACCCATGTTAAAATTTTTTACCTTCGTTACTTGCCTTTTTCTTAGCGCCTGTATGGTCGGTCCTAATTATAAAGAGCCGCTAAAGCCAGTCGTTACCCATTGGCCAAAAAAGGATGCAACAGTAAAAGAAGCGCCATTTAAAACAACTAAATGGTGGGAGGTTTTTCATGATCCTGTTCTGACTTCATTAATTTACGAAGGTTATTATAATAATTTGACACTCCAGATTGCCGGAGTAAGGGTACTGCAAACTCGTGCTCTCCTGGCTCAATCGGTAGGCATGTTATACCCGCAACAACAGGCGATAACCGGTAACTATACCTATGTTGAAATTGGTGGGAGTCAACTGCAATCAATTCTACCCTCATCGTTCGCAACATTATCATTAGGTTTTGCTGCAAACTGGGAAATTGACTTTTGGGGAAAATATCGAAGAGCAATTCAAGCCAATGATGCGACGTTTTTATCTTCTCTTGCTGCTTATGATAATGCTTTGGTCACTCTTACCGCAGACGTTGCCAGCACCTACATCCAAGTTCGAACCTTCGAGGCGCAAATCAAGGTAACCAAAGCCAACATTGTAGTGCAAAGAGAGGGGTTAAAAATAGCCAAGGCTCGATATAATGCAGGTGAAACAAATCTCATGGATGTGGAGCAAGCACAGACTGAGCTTTCACAAACAGAAGCATCTCTTCCTCCGCTGGAAAATAGCTTAGAACAGCAAAAAAATGCACTGGCTCTTTTATTGGGTACACTACCCAATGGAGTAGACGGAGAGCTTAAGAAAAGCAAAGGAATCCCTAAAGCGCCTTCAACAGTAGCAGTGGGAATTCCTGTAGAAAGTTTGGCGCGACGGCCGGATATTCATCAAGCCCGTTTAGAGGCGATGGCACAATCCGCCAAAATTGGCGCAGCAAAAGCAAATCTTTTTCCTTCTCTTGCGTTAAATGGTACTTTTGTTTTTTCATCAAATAATATTGGCCAAAACTCACTTTCAGATTTGTTTAATTGGGCGAACCGGTCAATAACCGCAGGCCCGACTTTGACTTGGCCAATACTTAATTACGGTCAAATTACGAATGCAGTACGGGCACAAGACGCTGTATTCCAGCAGGCCTTGTTAAACTACATTAATTTGGTTCTAAAAGCACAGCAAGAAGTTCAAAATGGTATTACAGCCTATATCGAGGCAAAAAAGGCGGAGCGCGCATTAACCAAAGCAAATAACGCGGCCATCAAAACACTAAAATTGGCAATCGTGCGTTATATTAATGGAGAAGTTGATTTTACTCCTGTGCTGAATGCCGAGCAGCAACAATTGAGCGTTCAAACTGCATTGGTTAACGCACAAGCCAATATTCCACTCGCATTAGTCTCTCTTTATCGAGCACTAGGCGGGGGCTGGGAAATACGGGGTACTAATGATGTTGTGCCGCCCCTAATCAAAGCGGAAATGGCAGCACGTACAAACTGGGGGACTTTGCTCAAACAGCAAAATCATGAGCCACCGCGAACTAGGAAAGAACGATTTAAGCAACTGTATTTACCAAAGTGGTAGAAGAAAGGAAAAACCCCTCTCCTGTGTTAGGGTTAGGGATACATTAAGTTAAAGAGCTTGGTCATTTCCCGCGTAGCGGGAATCTATCCCTGTGTTGGCTTTTGATTCGAATTGGATCTCCGCCTGGCGTGGATGACAATTTTACATAGGGATGGGAGTTTATGCCCAGACTTAACTTGATGGTAATGACCCTAAGCAGAGAAAGGAAATTTTGGAAAATTAAATAAAATGGTATTGGGCATGAACTTTAATAGAGATTCAAAATCAGTCAAAATTGCAGGGATAGCGATTGCTATTTTACTTCTTATTTATCTGATTTCACATATTTTTGGCAAAAGTAGCGTACCCGCCATCCCGGCACCCAAGGTCGTTGTGCAAAAGCCAAAACTCAAAGAAATGGCTGAATATGTGACACAAACAGGTAATACAGTCGCTTATAATTCGGTGAACCTGGTTGCACGTGTTGAGGGCTTTCTGGATTCAATAGAGTTTGTAGATGGAACTTTCGTTAAAAAAGGAAAAGAGCTCTTTGTAATTCAACCAGAGCCGTATTTTGAAAAATTAAGAGCAGCCAAAGCGACCGTAACCGCAGAAAAGGCTGCGCTTATCTATAATAAGTCCGAATATGCACGACAACAGAAAATGTATAAACAGCATGCCACCTCATTAAACGAAGTTGAAAAATGGTATGCCAAAACACTGGAGGTTGCCGCAGGAGTTGATAAAGCCGAAGCAGAAGAAGTCAATGCAGCAATTAACTACAGTTACACCCACATTTCAGCTCCATTTGACGGCCGAATCGGTCGGCATTTAGTTGACGTTGGAAACCTTGTGGGGCATGGTGAAGCCACAAATTTGGCTACCATAGAACAGATCGATCCCATCTATGTTTACTTTAATCTAAATGAACTTGATTTACTCAAATTACGGGCGGCAGCGCGGGCGCAAGGATTCAAACCCCAAGATATAAAGAAAGTTCCTATTGAAGTGAGCCTGCAAAACGATCCTACAGTTAAGTACAAAGCCACGCTTGATTTTGTTAATACAGGTCTTAATGCATCTACGGGTACTATGGAGCTTCGTGCCGTATTACCCAACAAGGGGTACATTTTTGTACCAGGCCTCTTTGTGCAAGTACGCGTCGCTATCTCCAAACCTAAAAAGCAATTAACAGTGCCTGATACAGCGATCCTTTATGATCAAATCGGCCCCTATGTATTGACCGTAGATAATGACAATGTGGTCGTGACGAAACGGGTAAAATTGGGCGGTGCAGAGAATGGGATGCGTGCGGTGGTTACGGGGCTTGATGCTCAAGACAAAGTAATCATTGATGGCCTGCAATACGCGACTCCTGGAAATAAGGTTGAACCGCATGAACGGGTAACGCAAACAAAAGATAATGGCAAAAGCAAACCAAAAGATAATGGGGCAGCCAAAGATTAATTTTAGATGCGTCAGGGGTGTTGTTTTGGTGATCGTTATACAATGTGAGAAGACAGCAGAATGATTTCTAAATTTTTTATTGAGCGGCCTATATTGGCAAATGTTATTGCGCTCCTCATCGTGTTGCTGGGGTTGGTAGCTATATTTGTACTACCCGTTTCGCAATATCCTGCTATTGTTCCACCAACCATTCAGGTGACCACTTCATATCCTGGGGCCGACGCGAAAACACTCATCAAAACCGTAGCTTTACCGATTGAGCAGCAAGTGAATGGGGTGGAAAACATGCTGTATATGCAATCCACCAGTACGAATAATGGCACCTACACTCTGATTGTTACTTTTGCTATTGGAACGGATCTTAATTTTGCCCAGGTACTGGTGCAAAATAGGGTACAGTCTGCTATGGCGCAGTTGCCCGATTCAGTGCAAAAGCAAGGGGTGGTGGTACAGCAAAAATCTACGGCAATACTCCAGTTTATTACGCTAACGTCCAAAAATAAGGAATTCGATGGTCTGTTTCTGGATAATTATGCGGCAATTAACATGCAAGACGAATTATCCCGTTTACCTGGCGTAGGTAATGTGCTTATTTTTGGAACCGGTACTTATGCGATGCGTGTTTGGCTGGATCCTAAAAAAATGTTGGCTTATTCCCTTAATCCAAGTGATGTTCTTCAGGCCATTAGCAATCAAAACCAAGAGGTTTCTTCCGGGCAAATTGGTGCACCCCCAACCGCAGGGAAAGAAGCGTATCAATTTACAGTAAATGTTCCGGGGCAACTTGCTGATGTAGATCAATTTGAAAACATCATAGTGAAAACAATAGCGCAAAACCCCAATCAAAGCGCTAAAGAAACCAGTACCACACAAAGTGCGCAAATTGTTCGTATTCGTGATGTAGGGCGTGTGGAGTTAGGCTCTAGCAGTTACAACCAGCTCGCGAGACTGAATAATAAACAGGCAGCTGCTATTGGTATTTACCAACTTCCCAATGCCAATGCGTTGCAAGTTGCAGCCGAGGTACGTAAAGCAGTTGAGAAAATGGCAAAAAAATTTCCTCCTGGCATGGAATATTCGATTCCTTTTGACACCACCATTTTCGTAAAAGCCTCGGTAAATGAGGTATATGAGACTTTGTTTGAAGCGGGTATTCTGGTTTTAATTGTTATTCTCCTTTTTCTACAAAACTATCGCGCCACCCTGGTGCCTACTACCACAGTCCCTGTGACTATCATTGGTGCATTCTTTGCCATGCTCGTATTAGGTTACTCTATTAACTTGTTAACTTTATTTGCACTTGTTTTAGCAATTGGTATCGTGGTTGATGACGCGATTGTAATCGTTGAAGGCGTAACCCAGCATATAGAACAGGGTACCCCGCCCAAACAATCGGCAATTAATGCGATGGCAGAATTAATGGGGCCCATTATTGGTATTACCCTTGTGTTAATGGCGGTATTCGTTCCTGCCGGTTTTATGCCAGGTTTAACCGGTGCTATGTATGCACAGTTTGCATTAGTTATTGCGGCAACTGCATTTATTAGTGCCATTAATGCGATGACTTTGAAGCCTACTCAATGTGCTTTATGGCTCAGGCCGGTTGATCCGCAAAAAAAGAAAAATTTCGTTTTTCGTTTATTTGATAAGTATTACTATCCTATAGAAAATTTCTATCTCCGATTCATCGATAGACTTGTTCATAATAATAAAACAGTTTGCTTCATTGGTATCGCCCTGGTCCTGTTGGCGATTTTAGGCTTAACCCGTATCCCTACGGGATTTATCCCACTTGAAGATCAGGGATATGCGATGATGAACGTGCAATTGCCCGATGGTTCCAGTTTAGGGCGCACAGAAGCGGTTTTACACGATTTGAGCGCGCAAGTATCTAAAGTTGGTGGCGTAGAGAATGTGATCAGTATCGCAGGGATCTCTCTTTTGGATAGTAATGCGAGCCTTGCCAATGGCGGTGTTCTTTACGTGGTATTTAAAGATTGGAGCGTGCGAGGGAAAAAAGAGGATTTGCTCGCGATGTATAAACAGCTTAATGCGGTCGCAGAAAAAACTTTAGGCGCTAAAATATTGGTTATGATCCCCCCGCCAATTCAAGGCTTGGGTATGTCTGGCGGTTTTCAAATGCAACTTGAATTGCAAGATGGATCATTTGATTATCAAAAATTGCAAACTGCTACCGATCAGTTAATTCGTTATGCAAGCCAGCAGCCCGAATTGCAACGTCTGATGACTTCGTTTCGTGCTTCAGTACCACAGCTTTCTGCCCCAATTAATCGAGTCAAAGCAGAGGCCTTAGGTGTTTCTGTCGGCGATGCCTCCAATACGTTACAAACCTATCTCGGTTCATCCTATGTGAATCTTTTTTCAAAATTCGGCCAGGTGTTTCAGGTTTATGTTCAAGCCGATGCCGCGTCACGCATGACGGTTGGCGATGTACGTAATTATTATGTAAGAAATAAATCAGGGGAAATGGTACCATTGGGGACACTTACGGATATGTCGCCTACAGTAGGGCCTTCCATTATTTCTCTTTACAATTTATACCCCTCAAGCAATATCTATGGTTCGGCCGCACCAGGTTATAGCTCCGGCCAGGCCATGGCAGTTATGGAGCGGCTTGCAAAGGAAGTTTTGCCTGCCGGTATCTCTTATGAGTGGACCAGTACCGCCTATCAGGAAAAAATTGCGGGAAACATGAGTTATTATATTTTTATCCTGTCACTCATTTTGGTATATCTGATTTTAGCAGGTCAATATGAAAACTGGATCGCCCCTGCATCGATTCTATTAAGCGTACCCTTGGCCTTAATTGGGACCGTATTGGTGTTATCGGTTTTAGGTCTTTCCAATAATATGTATACCCAAATCGGGATTTTGCTGCTTATTGCTTTGGCAGCCAAGAATGCTATTTTGATTGTCGAAGTGGCACGAGAACAACACGAACTGCATAACAAATCCATCATGGAGGCTGCGGTAATTGGTGCTAAAACACGTTTTCGTCCTATTTTAATGACCTCGTTCGCTTTTATTCTTGGCGTTATGCCCTTAGTATTCGCCACGGGTGCGGGTGCCAATGCGCGACGCTCGATTGGGATTGCCGTATGCAGTGGAATGCTGGCCTCAACGTGTCTTGCCGTGGTATTTGTCCCTGCATTTTTTGTGATGTTGCAAACTTGGAAAGAGAAAAGAAAGGCAAAAAAACAAGCCAAACAGCAAAATTTGGGAAAAGAAGTTGAACTTTAACCATCCAAAATAAAACAGTAGCCTCGGTGCAGCGCAGCGGAACCCGGGATTTTACTATTCCAGTTAACTACAGAACTACTTGATGCAGTAGCTTTTTTGAATTTATATCACGTAAGGTTAATGTAATATTTGCGTGCTAAAATATAATCATAAGCCTAAGTAGGGGCCGTTGCATGGCACTTTTAAAAACATTTAAAGATCTTATCGCAGCAGGTGAGGGGCATTATCAAGAAAATTTTAGAAATTTAAGAGATGATGTCAAAATTGCAATATATCAGAAATTACTTTTTAAAGCAGGCGAAACAGCTGAAGGAAGTGATGAACGAAAAGCCTTAGCGAGTTTAAATGATCTTGATTTCCAGAATAGTCTATCTCAAGAAGTACGCGATGGAATAAAAATCGAACAGCAACGATATGCTACCGCCAAAGCCAATGCCATCTATCAAGATTACCTGCGTGAAATAACCCTGGAGCGTGTAAGAAGTAAGGTCACCTTGCTTGATAAGGAGGGACATTTAGTTCTAACAGCACAAGAACAAGAAGAAGTGAAGAAGAACCATGAGGATTTTTTGTTTGATGAACACGGACGGTTAACCTCAGGGGTTTTATCTGAAAAGGAACAAAGCGAGATACTTAAGAAGCGTGACGATTTATTGTTTGATCCCCAAGCTCGTTTAATTTACGAGTTAACACTATCTGAAAAAGAACAAGAAAAGGTACTTAAGAAGATAGAAGCTGCTCTAAACATGCCGAATGTTGACGATAGACAAGGTATAGAGATTAAAGGGGGGCTTAAAAAGGTCCTTGGTGGTCGTACACCTACTGACACTACTTTATGTTCTATTGATTTAAGTGGTCAAGTAAATGGTGAAGGCACCGATGTGCATAGGAAGCTAAGGGATAAGTTTGTAAAAAAATATGGTGGACAGCCGCTTCTTTCTCATCAAAGAGCAAGCATGGTTGCCTCTTTTGAAGAAACTTATGCGCATATGAATTTAATGGCGAGAACATTTGAGCGGCGTTCCATAACCTATGGTGAAGATAAGGAAACAATTAGTCATGATGCGTGGCAAAATATTCGCCATAATGCCGCGCTGAAGATTCAGGATGAAGTGGCCAAGGCTTATAAGGAAGCCGTTAAAAAATCCAGTGATTCAAATGGTAAGGTTGATGTAAATAAACTTAATCAAAATTTGGCTAAAGAAAGAGTTAAATTAGCTGAATCTGCAAAAAAAGCACTTATAGAAGGAGTCGTTGCGCATTTAAAAGAACGCGTAGCGTTATCTTTAGAATTTGATGAAGAAGGAAAGTTAACTTCAGGAAAATTAACGGAAGCAGAACAAAAGGAACTACTTAAGAAGCATCAGAATTTAAAATTTGATGAAGAAGGGAAGTTAACTTCTGGAAGCCTTACGAAAGAAGAGCAAGAGGCTCTAATTAAGAAGCGTACTAGAGAAACTGTTTTAGGATACATGCAAAAACTAAGCGGCGAGTTGAATAAACATGTCTTTACTGCGGAGACGGCTACAGGATATGACTATTTTTACACGTCCAATTACTTACAACAAGGGATGTTAATAAGCGGAACTAAACAGACAGCACATGACAAACCTTCGTTTATTCCAGGGTTACAAACAGAAGATCAAGCGGCTTTTAGGCGAGTTACTTATACTTATCAAGATGAAACGGGTGTATTGCATCCAACTCCCGCTGTGAGTGCGCGTATCCCCTCACCAGCACTGGTTTTTCATCCCACGATGAGCGAAGACGACATTAGAAGAGATCTAGTAAATAAATTTGGTTTTCTTCATGCGCAAATGCGTAATATGCGTGGTGGCAAAGAAGGTCCTGCCGTAGAAAACTTATTTACTTCGTTTCATTCAGAAGCATTTGAAACTATAGGAGATAATAATAACCGACAAAGAGCCAGTGCCCTCTATATGATCCAGGCCATGCATGAGTTTAATGCAGGACAGAAAGAGTTAGAACCAGGCAAAAATAATTTCTTATACGTACAAAATATCGGTACAAACCGGCATACTCGAGATTTAGGTTATCGAGATGATAGAAGTTTCGTTACCGGTTCTGTGGAACTGGATGACATTACCTTAAGTGCCGAAATGGCCATGCTGCACACGTTTCAAGAAAATAGTGCTTATTTAAGTGAAGAAGTAAAGGAAAAAATCACTGCTATCAATGCTAGAGTACGTGAGCATTATGATACTTTTTTAGATGATAAACAGAGACCAACATATTTCGCTCAGTCAATAGCGGGTGATACTTTAATTAAAGAGATCAGAGCATTTAAAAAAGAATTAGAAAGTGGGTTATCGCAACAAGAGGATGATGACGATTTACCTTCATTAGCGTCCAATGCACTTGCAAGAATGATTGCTACTAACCAGCATTGGGATGTACGCTACGGTCAACTGAGCCAAGCGCTTAGTATGTATATCGAATGGGCATCAACTGGGGGCTGTAAAAGTGGTAATGAGCGTAATCAGGATGTCATGTTGCGCTTTGCCTTATTGAAAAGTATTCATGAGCGTGTAGAACATAACGATGGAAAGCTGGATAAGCTGCAAAAGCATGAAAAAGCAATTTATGCTCAAATGAAAGCATATGCAAAAGGAGAAACAGCGGATCCCGATGAATTACGTGCTGCGATTGCTGTATCGGTAAGCAAAAGTAACTTGCACGGGGGTGCGGCAGCAATTTCACGCGAAGACCAAGGCGGTGCTGCGAAAGTAAGCAGTTTTTCATTTGTGCAGAATATAAAAAATCCTTTCTTGCGTTGGACTGCGCGAATTGGGCTTGGACTGTTTGCTTTAGCAACAGCACCCTTATTACTGATTCCTTCAGTTAGAAAGTTCTATATCGCCCAATTAATTGATACTAATAATGCGGCAGATAGAGAAATGAATCTTGATGCTACCGGCGCAAGTAAAACCCAGGCACATAAAGGCCAGGATAAACGTACTCGTGAGGTAATTTTAGAGGTGTTAAAGGAAGATGAATTATTTAATAAGAAGAAAGGTGGAACAGAATTAACGAGTACGGAAAAGGACGGACTTAAGAAAGCCAAGGGGGGCTCTCATGAAGGCTATGAGTTTCAAGTTGAGAAAGAAGAGGCCAAAGTCAAAGTTGTTGAGCCTCAATTTAATGATGGTCCAAAAACACTGGTAGATCGTTTGGGGGTTAAAGAGATTCCAAAGCAACCAGTGGTATCACCGCGATCACAAATTGACTTAGTTGATCCTAAAGAGGGTATTGGTGTTGACCTTTCTGACGAATCGGGTCTAGGAAAGGGAGAGCAATATAGTAGTACTCCTACGAATGTCTAAGAACTTTGACTTTTTGGCAGCCTATTGTTCCAGGGTGAGATACAGCCCTGGTTGAAGGCTGTAACCCAGGATATTGGATAACTCATTCTTTTAAGTGAGAAACTCAACTACAAAGACCTGTAATTTTTTCTTTTATTTCTTCAGATAATTGTGTTAGCGGCAAGGTACTCAATGCTGCACTTTGGTATAAACGCTTGATCTCTGGATTTTCTATCGAATCTAAATGCAACGCAATGGTTTGCACATCCCCTCTTGCTAATGGTCCTGTGAGTGACTCTGCAATACGTTCGGTTTGTTCTAAGTTATTTAAATTACCTTGCATTAAATTGACTATCATCCGTCGACTTTGTTGTGCATCGATACCTGCTTTAAGAAACAATTCTTCACTGCAGGATGCCAAGGTAATTAAGTAATTTGAAGCCATACATGCCGCAGCATGATATGCTGTTTTTGCCTCCGGTTTAAGGGTAATGAGATGAGAACCTAACTGCTTGAACGCGCTTTTTAGCCACTCGCATACTTCAGAGTCACCCTCCAAAACACAATCAACTTGATAAAATGCTGTGGGCTCCAGATAATTTGCTTTAAATGCTTTTAAAGGATGAAAACTCGCGACTAAGCAGCCTTGTTTTCTTAAAGGAGCCAATACAGCTGAACTCAAAACCCCACTGCAGTGAATAACAAAATTACCCGGCTTTAAGACATCAGTATGAGTGAGGATTTCTACGGCATTGTGAATGGCATCATCATTACAGCATATCCAGATTACTTCAGCTGCAGGTAAGTGCGCAATTTTGTCAACTACCTGGCCGGAACCAATCTCCTGCCTCGCCCTTTGTGCACTTTCCAAACTGCGATTACAAATGGAAAAGGACGAGATGAGATGAGCTTTAGATAAGGCCAGTGCGATATTTTTACCTAATCGGCCTGCGCCTATGATATTGCATTTCATATTTATTTTCTTTGTCTTGATGGATCGTCAGTACGTCATCCGCATAATTAAGGGGCTTCTCAATAGGACTGGGTCCTACGTCCTGATCTCTTTTATTCGGGCTTAATGAGTCATTATAACGTATTATAAGGTATTAAAAATGCAATTTTAGCAAAAAACCATCACCATCTCGATGAATTCCTGGTTATAATACTCTCAATTTGTCATATTGAGAATGAATTATGCCTTATTTGCTGAAGGGAAACGCAGAACAAATTTTTCATGCTTTTGGACAGGGCTGGGCCATTGCAGAACAAAAAGATGACACAAAAATAATTGCGGATCTCCCATCTGTGAATTTCCTGGGTACGATACAGCAAGCAATAAGACATTTTAATATCTGGCGCAAACAGGCTCTAGGGAAATATTATCTGCATGGTAATATGACTGCAGGAAATCTGTCCTATTTATTTGGACCCGAGCCGCTCAAAAGAGAAAAGGAAGACTCAGAGGCTTACAAGGCGAATTTAGGTTGCCATGATTTTGCCTATATTAATGACGCAGGAGAGGACTGCGGCGTTATGGTGATGTATCGAAAGGATGACCCGAAACAGTGGGTAATCGGTTTAATAAAAAAGGGTCATGCAAGTCCACAAACCAGAGAAATTGTCTGTGTAGCAAGCTTTAATTTAACCCCGTATATTAAATCGCCTGCTGCTGGGGTGAACGTTTCTCCCGTGTCATCTATAGAACCCTTATTAAAGCAGATTGGTTCTGCTATTCCCGGTTTTTTATTACACAATGCAGTCCAAGGGAATAACGAGATTAACTTACGATTTCATCGTATTGCCCTATTGATGCGAAAAATCCAAGTAGCGCAAGAAACGGCAACCCTCCACGAACCGCTTCCTTTTGCTGAACTTAATTTATCCGCGTTATTTGCAGAGAATCCAGCCCTGGATTTGCTTTTTCAATACAAAATACTGGATGAGCTTCCGTTGTCCGTTTCTCTGCTCAAGGAGCTTTTATCTGAATCCAGTCCATTACGTAAAGAAATTCAAAGAATTCAATTAACATTCACTGATGATGAACGCATTAATAAAAGTTTATTAAAAAGCATCATCGTATTTTACGAAAAGGGAATTCTTGAGCAAAACCGGAAGCTACTGACCAATCTTGAATTGATTAGAAAGTTTAGTGGCTACATGAGGGATGAGACCCAAATTAAGCTACTTCCATTTTTAATTCAACAATCCTATCCGGAGGAATTAATTCGAGATATTTTATCTGAAAAAGCTTACTACCAAGCTATAGCCAGTTTAGTTGAGTTGGAGCCGGCACTCACAGAAGATGTCCCTAAATTTTTTAAAGAATCTAAATCGAAACGTGACGAATTAAAACTTATTTTTTCTATACCGGATGAAGACTGCAGACGACTTTGTTTGATATTTTGGGTCAAAGGATCTTTATCTGAAGATGGTTATCAACAAATCGTTGCTGCAACAAAGAAATATCCCTTATTGGCTTCAAGCCTGGTGGCTTTAGACCAAACCAAAACCATTACTATTGAAGATCTAGAAAAGCTTGCGCTAAATCCACACCAACATTTACAAAAATCAATTGCTCACCATTTCGCTAAAGAATTTCAAGAGCTTCATGATGTAACATCAAGATTACGCAAACTAACTCTTGACGAGTTAAAAGCAGCAAGCACCGCGTTACTTCTATTAAAAAAATCAGGTATTACTGCCCCTCTTCAAGCCTATCATTTAGTATTAGAGAAGGATAATAAAGGACAAGCCTTACGCCTGCTTTTACCACAATTAGCGAATATGGAGGATAAAACGCGAACGTTATTGATGGAAGTTCTTTATAGCGGGGTAGTGCATGGGATACAAACTCAAGGCAATAAGGTCCTTGCCATAAAAGATCCAGTACAATTGGCTTTGGCTGACAGCCTGCGCGAGCGTTTTATTTGTGTCAGGCAAATGCAAGACTTAAAGATCGGAAAAGATCTGATCGAATTGGCAGCACAAGAAGAGAGGGAAGAAGCTAAACGGTTTCGGCACATTATTTTGCGGGTTGAGGCTCAATGCAAAATAATTCATGAGCGTTTAGCTGGGTCTAAATCATCCAGTGAAATGCATAAAAAATGGAAGGATGCAGAAGAAGCTTATAGGAAAAAATTATACAATATTTCTTATGATGCGCTCATGAATCCTCATGCCGATGATGTGCGGACTACATTAAAGAACGCTGAAAATGAAGTACTTAAAATTGTCGATCCTGAAATTGAGTCTGATTTATATAGATTTTTATACAATGCCTTAATTGTTATTGCTAATATAGTTAGCTGCACCCTTTCCCTTGGAGGGGCTAACGCATATAAATACTACAAGACTGGCAATTTCTGGTTTTTTAACCAGACTCGCTCAGGAGAGGAAATACGCGAACTGGATAAGGAAGTGCTTAAGCTTATCGATCTAGAAAACTCGGATGAAAATGGAGTGTGTTTTCCCCTATCCTGGTGTCAAATGAGTTAGTCAAACGTAACCGAAGAAGGTTACCGCCCTTAGCCCGGAACCAATCTCCCTCCGGGCGGGGCATTCTTACTGATCAGGCATGTAATTTGCATGATGATTCATTCAAAAACAGTGTGTCATGAGTTTGAGTAATCCATTAAGTATTTGAATCTTAACTGTTTAGTTTCCTTGTTATCTGTTTGAAAATTATTCTTGAACTTATTGAATATTTCTGCCTAATATGAACTATTCTAAAAGGACGACTGGGATTTAATGGATTAAAATATGGGAATTCCAAAAAAAGCACTCAGAAATAATAAACTCACTTATGTAGAAAAAATTTCGGATAGCTCTCATGAAACATGGAAGGTTTCCTTTGAAGAAGATGGTGTTGTCAAGAAGGCTTTTTTTAAAAAATTAGAGCCTAAAAATCACTATCCTGAATTATTAGCCAAAATCAGTGTAGCTACCTCATCATTCAAAAGGTTATTCCAAGGAAAAAGATCGGCCGAAGAGCGTTTAGTATTCGAGGAGTATGATCTCGAATTAATGCCAGATAGTAACAAAACTATAAAAGATAACACACTTTATATTAAATTAGAGCAAAAAGACCTCCTCGAATACACTGTTAAAACTCCTGATGGCTTACTAAAGAAGGATACTATTGCAGTAAAGGATATACCAAACTTTAATCCTGAACTGCCCTTAATGGAACAGCTGAATACTATAAAAAGTAATATCTTGGAAATCACCTCAAAAAGAGGCCACACTCAAGATAAGTTAATTGGTACACTATCTATTGGTATTGAGGGTTTTAAACCGCTCCATTATGCGAGTCAGGGTATTCCTGTTAACAGTACTTTAAAGGAGCAAGTTGCTCCCAGTGTGAAAACCCTGGTCGAAAAAGATGTCATGGAAACTTTGCTCGGCCGATGGTTCCTGGATGATGATGATTCGCATCCTCATAACCTCGGTATAGCTGAGGAGCTGACTGCGGATATTGATTTTGATATGTTCTTCTATTGGTTCACCATCCATATGAAAGTACCAAGATCAGTAATCGGAGTACCTAAGGAACATGTAACGCTCACCGTTCGTGATTATGAAGCTTTTCCCAACGTTCAGGAATCCATGCCTTATCATTGGCCTTCTTACGAAAATCCAGGACAAGTTACCATTCCGGCTATTGTACCTAATGTAGCCCGCAAGCTATTACCTAAAGCTTATGCAGACCCAGTCGAGTTCGCGCGTCTGGCACAGAACTCTCTTGCCCAGGAACAGAAACTGGCCGCCGCTTTAAAGGCCCTATTAACATATCAACCGGAGTTACAACGTAAACGCTTAACAGAGCTCTTTGGTGATATGCCTTTAAATTACACCTCTTTAGAGGAGACAGATCCCAGCTTACGGGCTAAATATGAAGAGCTGTATCCTCGCTTTTGCAATGAAACGACGAACTCAAAATCATTTGTTGATTTTATGATGGATTTATATCAAGAACACTATGATAACTTATATCGAGTAGTGGTCTTTTACATGGGATGTACTGATAACGGCTATGGGTTACCGTTGTCACCTACTTATCTAGATCTTTACAAAAAGCCTTCTTTTTATCGCACCATACAGGAATGGGCCAAAAAGGAAAATGAAACAACCTATGCTAAAGAAGAAGATCTAAAGTACAATTCTGATGAATTACAAAAACGATATCACCAGGTCTGGCGTGATGCATTTGCACCAATAATGAAAGAGTTGATTCACAGTTCGTACAGACTAACGAACTCATTACTTAAAGAAGCCACTAATCCTCCCTACGTGCAAATTTCCGAACTACTAAGCAAAAAAGCAACTGATGACACTTTAACCAGTGCATGGGAGTTATTTGGAAACCTCCCTGTGCTTTCTGCTGAAATAATTGAAGCAAAGATTAGTGTTGATAAAGACAGTAATTTGCGTGGCGCATTATTATCTTTAGTTGCCTTTGTTAACGAATTTCGTGAAGTAACAAAGACTTATTATGAAAAAAAACGTAAGGATCTTACCGAAGAAGACAATCTTGAGTTTTCCAATAAACTGAGTTTACTCCATCAAACATATAACCTAAAAATTCGCCAGGCCTTGGCGAATACAACAACTTATGCTGCTGAATTTAATAGTATTGCATCCAGCCTTAAGCTCATTGCAGAACAGGTCAATTTCCAATTGCATTTGACCACTACAGACGAACTGATGGAAGAAGCATTACTTGCCGTGAAACGAGAAGTGCTGCCTTTTACACATGAAGACGTGAAAAAACAATACCATGATTCATTGTTTGTTTGGGCAAAAAGTCTCAAACCTGAAGAATTGGAACATTATATCAATGAAATTATAGATAAAAAATATGCGCCAGTAGTCACCTCACTTTCATTCCGCCAAAGGGCTGAACCGGTGAAGAACTATTTAAAATCGAGCTCAAAGGAACGTGGTGATAATCGTTTGGCTTATATTTTAAGCTCAGGAACCCAGCAAGATGGGGCATTGAATACTTTGCTTGTGCAGGGTCTTACTCCTCTGATGTTGCAAAAGCATCCTATACCAAGTATTGATCTTGCGATCAGAGATAAAAGTTTTGAAAAAGGCATCAATGATTTTACCCGAGATGTGGTGTTTTTTGCTAAAAAGGACAAACGCTTTACCCATCCTTATAGTGATGGGGGCATCGCGGTGCTGTATAAGACGATTTATGATTGGGTAGATACCCTTACCGATAAATCATTTAAAAGCTTAATCTCTTCATCATTATCAAAATATGAATCGAAGACATGGGGAAGTCTTTTGGGAGCCTCAAGGAGAGCAGAAGTAGAGGGTTATTTAAAGGGAAATTGTAATGCGAAAGTACTGGCTATGATCTTTATGAATGGAGGTGAGTCCTCCACCTTGAATGAGTGTCTGTTTGTCAAAATAATAGAAGCAATTAAAAGAGAAATCAGTAAGTATCCAGGGATGTTGGACGAGCCGAAATATCAATTAATTTCTCTATTTAATTTGGAAGAACATAAAACACATTATCTCAATAATCTGAGGTATCATCACGAAACAATTTCTGCGTCGCATCGACAATTACAAATTACCTCAGAATATTCTTATTAAAAAGCACGTTAAATGTACCGCTATACTTCAAGTGATCACGACCATGTTTGTGACCGCTGGAAGTATAGGTTATGATTCCTTTTTTTTAGAATGCTGTGAGCTTCACATGTCTTTTGATTTAATAAAAACATTGCCCCAATACCTGATTCCTCAACATGGGCTTACTAGCCTTGCTGGTTGTTTGGCTGAAGTAAAAAATACCAAAGTAAAAAATTACATCATTCAACGATTTATAAGTAAATATCAGGTGAATATGAGTGAGGCTTTGATCGAAGATCATACTGCATATTCCTGTTTTAATGATTTTTTTATTCGTCAGCTAAAACCAGGATGTAGGCCCTTGGCGGATGCGGATATTATTTCACCTGTAGATGGTTGTGTGAGTGAAATAGGATCTATAGAGCAGGGTCAATTAATTCAAGCAAAAGGTCGTTATTATTCCGTGGCGGATCTTTTAGCATGTAATAACAATGTGGCTTCTCAATTTATTAACGGACATTTTGTTACTTTGTATTTGTCACCTAAAGATTACCATCGTGTGCATATGCCTATGGATGCTAAAATTACCTCGATGACCTATATTCCAGGAGCTTTATTTTCAGTTCAACCTTCAACGGTTCGCATTGTACCCAGACTGTTTGCGCGCAATGAGCGACTGATTATCTTTTTTTCCACCGAAACAGGTCCTATGGTTATGGTGATGGTTGGAGCAACTATAGTTGGCGCGATAGGAACCAGTTGGCATGGGGATATCAAGCGGAGTAAGACTCGTGTTGATTTTGAATACAATCAGGATAAAGAACAAAGGGTAATGGCCCAAGGCGATGAAATGGGCTATTTTAAATTGGGATCAACCGTTGTCTTGCTGTTTGCAAACGATATGCAAGTACATTGGAATGAAGCGTTAAGAGCAGGAAGTGCAATCCGTTTAGGTGAGGCACTCGGTGAAATTAAATAATTGTACCTATTCACGATTAAGAAATGTAGCCTGGGTGCAGCGCAGCGGAACCCAGGCTACACGCTTATCTCAAACTTATGTTAATGCAAATAGGGTTCCCAATTTGTTATTCATGGCATTCTGATAAACAACCGAAGCGACACTTACATCCTGTATTGAAAGCCCTACAGATTTGAATGCGGTAATTTGGTTTTTGAAGTCTGTATTTTTGTGTATTAGCCAATCGCCTATCTCAATGACATCCTCTTGCTTTAACTGCTTTTTCTGGACCGCACTGATAATTTCGCCTGCTTCAGCCATAACAGCACTCCATTGATCAACAATCACTACAGCATGTCTAAGTACATCACTGCTTATTTCTTTCATATTGGGGGTGTGTGAACCTATGGCATTAATATGAACATGAGGCTGTAGGTCTTGCAAATGAATTAATGGTTCAGTACTGCCCGTCGCAGTGCAGATTATATCTGCATTCTTGATTGCGTCAGGAATATGGTCATATACATTGATAGCATATTGGCTGGCGAACTTTGTTGCAAATTGCTCTGCCTTCTGTATGTTTCTTGACCATACCGATACCTGCTTTATATCACGCACCGTTGCAACAGCTTGAAGTTGTGTTTCTGCCTGTACCCCTGAGCCAATGATTGCAACATGGGTTGCGTTATCTACTGCAAAATATTGAGTTGCCAATCCGGAAACTGCCCCGGTTCTTAGAGCGGTCAAATAACCTGCGTCCATGAGTGCCTTGGGTTCGCCAGTACTGGCATCAAGTAACATGATAAAACCAGTGATAGAGGGCTTGTTAAGTGCACTATTTTTAGGAAAAATAGAGGCTACCTTCAAGCCTAAAGCCTTGTCTTGAGCCAGATATGCTGGCATGGTTAAAGTAAGCGCATCTTCTTCATCAATAATAATACCTGTTCTTAAAGGTAATTTAACTTGTTGTTTTGCTAATTGAATAAATGCATGTTCCATTGCCTTAATTGCTTGACTCATGGTGATGCTTTGTTTGACTTCATCTAAGGACAATAAGCGAAGACTCATAATAATTTAACCTCCAAATTCTTTAGTTAAAGCAGATAATAAAGTGGGGTATTTGAAGTTAAATTGATATTCTGACAACCGCTGAGGTGCAACGGTTTGTCCTGACAATAATAACTCCTCACCCATTTGACCAAATAAAAGTCGTGTAATCCATGCCGGCATCCATAAGAAAGCCGGTTTTTTCAGTACCCGGGCGAATGTTTTGGTAAATGTTTTTTGCGATACACTCTCAGGTGCTACTAGATTCACTGGGCCTGTAATCTCTGGGTGTGCTATTAAATACAAGATGGCTTCAACGAGGTCGGTGCTATCAATCCATGCCAGAGGTTGTTCTCCAGAACCAACTACAGCCCCCATTCCATATCGAGCAGGCAACTCCAGTTTTTTTAACATTCCCTTACCCCGTTTTAGAATGACGCCAAAACGCATTAGAGTAACAGGCATGCCTCCATCAAACCCTTTTTTTGCAGCCTCTTCCCACTGAGTAACCAGGCGGTTTGCAAAACTGGTTTCAGGAGAGTCAATGGGGGGAGTAGTTTCGGTAAATGTAATATGGTCTTGTGCCAGTATCTTCTGCAAACCATAAATGCCAACAGCACTTGCATTATATAAGTGAGGTTTTTTAGTGTCGGCCTTTATACCCCAAAGAACTAATTGATTAGTTGTTTCAATTCGACTTGAAAGTAACGTCTCTTTTGTTTTAGCGCTCCATCTATGGTCGGCAATATTTTCACCCGCCAAATTAATAATCACATCAAATTCGTTGGGGTTTAATGTATTAAGTTTAGCCCAAGTGGTTCCATGAACTGAACTTGAAAATGTACGGTTAATTTTTTCCTCATCTCGTCCTATGACATAAATTTCGTGTCCAGAATGAAGTAACTCAGGCACCAATATTTGACCAACTAATCCTGTTCCACCACTGATAATGATTTTCATGAGAACCTCCCTATAGAATGGGTCTAATAATACCTTAAGCGAATTCATTTTACACAAAAATGAGATGTGCGATTTGTTTTAGAAAAATATAACATTTATGTCTATCCTTATTATTAATACCTTTAAGGAAATAACCATCATGTCCAATAAAAGTTTAACTGGGATAATCGGGATGAGCAGTATATTGTTTTCCACAATAGTTTTGGCTGACTCTAGCAAGAGCCTGACTAAAGATGAATGGTTAGCCTCTTTTAAAGAGCAAGCCCCAGCGAAAATGTGCCGGCAATTAGTAGATGATGCGAAGACGAATAAACTGCTTGCAAACGCTAATATAAGCTATGATAAATGTGTGGCATTAATTTCGGTAAGTTTTGATAAATGTAAAACAAAATTTTATTCAGAATTACCCGCAAACATAGATGATAAAAACATATCAACATGGGGGAACAACCTAGGAAAGTGCATTGGTATTGATTTTTTTTCGAATAACCTAGCAGTTACTCCTCAATCAACATCTGCACCAACAACTACACCGGACACCACTTCGCCAACAACGAAACCAGGTGAGGTAAAATAGAGTAGTTTAAAGTTTAAAAACCTATCAATGGTACCGAGAAGAGGACTCGAACCTCCACGGAGTTGCCCCCACTAGCACCTGAAGCTAGCGTGTCTACCAATTCCACCACCTCGGCATTGGGCGCTAAGTTACTCATATTTTGCTGAACTGTCAATGGCTTTTTCAGATTTCAATCCTACTTTCCTGGGTAAAATATTGCGATTTTATGACCTCCGATACTCACATACTGCGTGTATGCTCCATTTCGGTGCTCTAAAATCGCAGCATTTTGGCTCAAGAGAGCGAATTGTAAATAGACCCTTTTCACTTCCAGGCTAGCTGGAATAAGGAGTCCCTGCTTTTAAAATGCGTTCTCTCACTCCTTGCCAATTTCCTGTTTCAGGGGGAAGTTCGATTGTAATGATTTGAACATCGGCTGCGTCCGCTCTCCTTAACTGATAATACAAGTCAAAGGCCACTTTTTCGGGATGATCTGCCAAAAGATGGAAATGCTCTTCACGGATGTTCATTGGCCGTTTGCTTGCAATAACATACACTTCTGCTGGATTTTTTTGGCAAAAATCGGCAAGAGCTTCGTAACTGGCAAAATAATATAAGATTTTTTGGGGTTGGTAATGGCTTTCCAGTTTCCCGGGAACACGTAGGGTACTCTCAAGGTGAAAGGAGGGGGGCCCAATTACTTTAGCTATAGTTTTTTCATCAATAAGACCATGACGTAAAATTTGATAGTTTTCTGCATGCGTCGCATCAATGATGGTCGATTCAATGCCTACGCTACAACGGCCCCCATCTAATATGGTTAACTCTAGGTTAGGAAATGATTCGCTAACGTGTTGCGCGGTAGTAGGGCTGACTTTTCCAAAGGGGTTGGCTGAAGGCGCAACCAGTGGGATACCTAATTGTGTCAATAATTCCTGGGCTATGGGGTGGGCCGGACATCTGATGGCGACAGTAGTCTGGCCACCTGTAATTAACGGATCGATTTGATTGCGCTTGCCATGCAAGACCAGAGTTAAAGGACCAGGCCAAAAATTTTTCATGAGTTGTTGCGCATAAACAGGAATGTCTTCAACCAAGGTATTGATATCCCAGTTTTGTGGGACATGAACAATTAAGGGATGATTTAATGGTCTATCTTTCATCACAAAAACTGTTCTAATGGCCTTTTCATTATTAATAGGCGCGGCTAAACCATAGACAGTTTCTGTAGGTATGGCTACAGGTTTCCCTTCACGTAAGTCGTTGATAACCCGATTAATATTGGTGGTAATTAAAGGCATATCCCAATCATAGATTTAAAAACCCCTTATTTTTACACAAATTGCAAGAGAAATCAGTATTTTTGCGTTTTCAATTTTACCAACATAGAATGACTATACATATATAGAGATATCAGGAATTGTGTCGTGTTACTTAATTTATTAGAAAAAACAGTGGATGGTTATTTTGCCGTCATTCCCAGGGATAAACCCCCGATGGAAACCGTTAAGTCCGCTCGTTTGATTGCACATAGAGGTGCCCATAATCATGCAGAGGGGATTATTGAAAATACACTTGCTGCATTTAATTCGGCGAAAGAATTGAAATGCTGGGGAATTGAATTTGACGTGCGCACAACAGCAGATAAAGTCCTGGTGGTAAATCATGATGCTACTTTAAAGCGCCTCTGGAAACAGGATCGCGCAATTACTGACCTGAGCTTTAATGAACTGCGGGCTCTGGTTCCCGATGTGCCCACGCTTAATGAGGTGGTTGCTGCCTACGGGGAGAGTATGCATTTGCTGATTGAATTAAAAGCACCTTTTCAGGATGAGGATCTTTTAGTAGAAGCTTTAAATGGGTTATCTGCGGGTGAAAATTATCATTTGTTAACTCTGGATTCTGCAATTTTTTATTCATTGTCACAATTCCCCAAGGATGCTCTTTTGCTGGTTGCATCGCATTGTAATGTGCATCAATTTTGTAAAACCAGCTTAAATGAGGATTATGGTGGCGTACTTGGCCATTATTTTTTGATCAACAACAAAATAGTTAACCGATTCAAAGCAGCCGAAAAAATTGTCGGTGTGGGTATGATAGATTCTAAATACAGCTTATACAGAGAATTAAATCGAGGAGTAAACTGGCTTTTTACCAACCGTGCAGATGAATTGAATTATTATTTGCGTCATTTTTAGCAAGTAACAAAGTCCATATCCTTTTGTTTTTTTAAACGTCATCTTAAGTTCAGCTTGCAACCAATTGACCGGCTGCACTAGATATGTTCTGATAGCAATCAAATATTGTGTTGATATTTTGATTTGGGATTATTCATTTTCATTAGGCTTCTTTGGAAGCTTACCCCCAGAAATACAAGTAGATACATGCGAAATTAAAAAATATAAGTAATGTCGAAGCTAATTTTGTTAAAAAGGATGTAGCTATGGGATGGGCGGATAAATTTTGGACGGCAACCAATTGGGTTTTAGATACAACCGTACATGTAGTAGCAGATACCATGAACACGTGCGGTACACTGGCATGTACCCTTGGCGGAGCTGCCTATGCGCTATCTAATGTGCTTCCTTTACAGGAAGTCAATGCAGCATACTACGGGGGGGTGCATGCTGTCGGTAATTTTTCTCTAGGGATCAATGTTACCAATTTGAATTATTATGTCCATGAATGGCTCCCTGTGTCTTACAGTAACCAGGTAAATAATGACACTCCTGCTTATAATCTGACTGAGTATGTGAGTTCAGGCATGGTTAGCTCAATCAGCGCCATGTGTATTGGTTCAGGTATTGTCTTAAAAACTTTAGGTGCCAATATTAATCATTGGCAAGAAAACAGGGAAGAACGACGTTTTTATGCGCACAGTAAAAGAATTCAAATTACCAGTCCTCAGTTAAAAGAATATCTTTATGTGAGTGCTGAAGCCTTTAGCAGCTCAATATCCACAGCCATGCTCAGTAATGCAGTTGCCGCAGCGGTTCTTTATTTTTCAGGCAAGGTTTTTCCTGATTTTACTTACCCTCCTAGCGGAAAAGAAAAAGTATTTGGAGAGCATTATAATGGGGCAGTGATAACCCAGCCTTTTAATGTAACAATCGATTTGGGCGAGAGTAACTTTACTGTACCTCTATATTTTGAAAATTTGAACGTTTTACTCAAAAAATCAGTTGATGCCGCGCTACATGCTACTTATGGCGGTGGTTTTTTCTTTAAGCCGAGTGGCGCCACGCAAAATCCTCCTTTAGCTGTGACGGAGGCGGTTTCTTCAACAGTGGGGGCAAGTGCTTATCTGGCAAGTAATTTTTTTGCTGCTAAATCGAGGCAACTGCACTCTGAAAGAATACACGAGGCAGAAGCCAATACGTACATCTTAATTAACTCGTGATAAATTAGCGGCGTAGAAACAAAATCGTATTACCCGAGAAGCGGGCTAACGTTCAATAATCGCCGCAACACCCATCCCTCCTGCAGTGCAGACACTTAGAAGAATGCGTCCATGACCTTTATTGGCAAGTATTTTTGCTGCGGCACCAACTAATCGTCCGCCTGTAGCTGCAAAGGGATGGCCAAGGGCAAGACTACCTCCTTTAATGTTCATTTTTTGCGGATCAATACTCCCTAAAGGTTTATTGAGGTTCAAAACTTTTTGGCAGTATTCAGCAGATTCCCAGGCTTTTAAAGTGCAGAGCACCTGTCCGGCAAAAGCTTCATGAATTTCATAATAATCAAAATCGTGCAATTTGAGTCGATTCCGTGCCAACAAACGCGAAACCGCAATGGTTGGTGCCATTAATAGGCCTGCGCCATGCACGAAATCTACCGCAGCCACTTCGCAGTCCGCAAAATAAGCGAGGGGTTCCAGGTGATGTTTTTTTGCCCATTCAGGAGTGCTTAATAAAACAACGGAAGCGCCATCAGTGAGGGGGGTGGAGTTTCCTGCGGTCAAACTGCCTTTATCTGATTTATCAAATGAGGGTTTTAAGGCAGATAATTTTTCTAAAGAGGTATCTTTGCGGGTGATTGTATCTCGTTTTAAGGAATCAAGAGGTGCAATCAAATCCTCATAAAATCCTTCGTCATAGGCTTGTACGGCATTTTGATGTGAGCGAAGTGCCAATTCATCTTGATCCTTACGGGAAATTTGCCATTCTTTAACCATTAATTCACAATGTTCACCCATGGATAAGCCTGTTCGAGGCTCACGTACTTCTGGGACTTCGGGCTTTAACATACCTAACCGGAATTCCTTGAGTACCTTCAGTTTTTCCATAACTCCTTTAGCATTTTGAAATTTGATTAAAAAATGGGTCAATCTTCTTTGGCCAATTAATGGAATATCTGAATTCGTATCTGTTCCTCCACCGATGCCTGCTGCGATCTGTCCGCTAGCAATTTTTAGGGCGATAAGGTTAACTGCTTCTAAACCAGTACCACAGGCACGTTGTATGGTTAATCCGGGCGTTTCAGGAGAAAGGGAGCTTCCTAAAACAGTTTCACGAGCCAAATTCCAATCAAAAGGATGATTCATTATTGCTCCTGCAATAAAATCACCTAATAACTCGCCTTGGATCGTGTTTTTATTGATGAGATCAGCTAAGGCCGCACCGAGCAAATCCTGGTTGGACTTTCCTAAATAGTAAGTTTGTGATTTGACAAAAGGAGTACGGGAACTGCCAAGAATAGCCACTTTGTCTTTGAAGCTCATGTTAAAGTCCTTTTTTGCATATGATTTCTAAGATTAGCCAAAGAATAACTGGGTTTCTTTAGAATTATAGTCTATCTTGTCCTTAATCAGGCAGGGTTTAGCCGAAGAAAATCAACTCGGTGCTTTCAAGTCGAGAATAAAAAACAAGGAGGTTCTTATGTATACCTTATACTCATTGGGCACGCCTAATGGTATTAAACCGACAATTATGCTTCAAGAGTTGTCTCAATCTTACACGATTAAATTAATTGATATTTCTAAAGGGGAACAGTTTAATCCGGAATTTTTAAAAATTTCACCGAATAATAAAATCCCGGTTTTATATGATTCGCAAAAAGATTTTTACTTGTTTGAAAGTGTTGCCATATTGGAATATCTTGCAGAAAAGCACGGTAAATTTTTACCTGAATCATTGGCAGAGAAATATACGATTTTGCAATGGTGTTTTTTTCAAGCGGCACATATAGGACCTATGTTTGGCCAACTAGGCCATTTTCACCGGGCACCGGAAAAAATTCCCTATGCACTGAAACGTTATGCAGATGAAAGTGATCGTTTGCTTGGTGTTATGGAAAAACAATTGACACAATGCCCGTATATAGGTGGTGTGGAGTATACCATTGCGGATATGGCTATTTGGCCTTGGATTTACTGTTTTCAAATTTTTTACCAGCAGACTATTGATGCGCAGCGGTTTGCTCATTTACTGGAATGGTATCAACGAATCAGCGAACGTGCCGCAGTCAAAGCCGCTTTGGAGGCATATAATTTGACTTTAGAAGGTGAAAAGAAATAAAGCATGTTTTTTAAAATATGCTGTGGTTTATGGAGCATCTTAAGAAATCCCCCTCTCCAGGTTAAGCAAACATATGGAGGCGGGGGCAGGAGATAGGAGTCATATTTACATGGTCGCTTCGAGTGATGTTCTAATTTCAGTCCCAGAAAGCGGCATTTCTTGTTTTACTGCGTAGAACCCATTCTTATTTAATAGCTCACCAACTGGGGTCACCTGGGGTGCCTGATCGGGTGGTGTGCTCAACGTTTGCAGCTTGTCTATGTGTCGTTCCTGTATTTTAAGGAGTTCGTGATAGCGTACATTCGAATTTTCTAATTCTTTTTGCACCAGTGCAAGCTTTCGTTCCGCATCACAAATACGATCGGCGATTAAAAGGAAACTCGATTCTTTATTCTTTATGAAGACATCCAGTTTTTCTTGAAACGCTCTGCGCTGTTCTTCATTGCCAATGGCAGAAGTTGATAATTGGGATATGGCGAGGTGTAGCGTATCGATCATCGCTTTAGCTCGATTAAGATCTTCCCCAAGCTCTGTGCGCACCTTTTGGACCTCAAAAACTCTATCTGATAATTCTTTTTGGCTACTGTTGTATGCTTCAGTAATACGATCTAATTTCTCTTGGTTTTGCTTTAAAAAATCAACTTGTTGGGTCACTTCTTCTTTGAGTAAACCAGAGACGGCTTCTAATCCGTCTTTGGTTTCACCTAACGCCGCATTTACTTTGGATGTAGCCATAACCTCTCTGTCTATCGCATCAATTTGCTTGCTTATCTGCTCAATATGTTCTTCAAGTTGTGCATTTTCTTTGGCAAATTTTTGAATTTCTGCTGCTAATTGTTGGCGAATAATATCCAGGGCATTAATGGTTAATTCAAGAAGATCAGCCAAACCTAAAATACCTTTTTGCAAGCTTTCGACAGCACTGGTACTGCATTTATGATGATCATCAAGAATGAGTCCTCCGGCTGTATAAGTAACGGCAGTAACACCACAAATGGCCAAAAGAAAACCAATGTGTGCCACAATCCCTATGATTAACGTAGGAACCGTTAAAGCGACACCCCCAATAATTTTCTGCCAAAGCGGTAATTCACCCCAGTATTCTGCTGCACGTGAGAAAATACTTGGATTTTTTTCCATACTTTTAACCGTATCTTGCAGGCTTTTTCTGATTTGCTCGAATATTTCTTTGGTTATGGTAATTTTTTGGAGCTTGTCGCTTTCTGTATCGGTATTAATGAGTTGTAACTTGGTTTGTATTTCTTCTACCGGTGCTTTTTGCAATTCTTCGAGTTCTGTTTCCTTGGGGGTGTCAATCGCGATAAGCTGCTGAAGCTCTTCTTCATTGGTAGCCATATGAATTCCTTTCTGTTGAATAATCTTCCTGTGCCTACTATTTTTAACCAGAACAAGGGGAAAAAACAAGCAAAATTTATCTTTTTGGGTAAATGACAACCTTGACCCAGCAAAAAAATTATTTGGCGAGTGCGAAAAAATTAGTTGTATCATTTAGTTGGGCCTTTTAGCCCAACTAAATCTACCTAGTTACATGGAGCTAGGGTTATACGAGGAATGAGTAGATTCATGATCGTCTGTAGAACTACACGAAGAGATGAGTTCGCTCGCTTTAGCAAAACCAGTAGCGATCGAACGAGACGTCAAATAAGCCAAAGCTATTGGACCTGTTATAAGGGTTAATAGGGCCGCAGCAACGGTAACTACAGCGCACACAGCAGCAATAATACCTGCTTTTGCAGCAAATATGAGTGCAGCATGTGATTTTTCTTTTGACTCTTCATGGCCCTTGCGTAAACCATCTAAACCATACCCCGCGGCAAACACTAAACTTCCAAGAGCAGTCAATGCAGCTCCAGCAGCAACCACTGCTGCAACACACGTAACAAGACCAGCAGCTAAAGGCAGGGTTACTGGAGTTGTAGCGACAACGCCAAATTCTTTTTTACTTGTAAAGGGAGCGAAGAAGCCAGGTACAAAACCTTTTGCGGATTCAAAACTACTTACGATTTCTTCTTTGGTTACCTTCCACATTACTTCTTTTTGCTTTGGAGTTCCCAAAAATAAATCCCAAAGGTCTACAGGTACTTCTTCTTGTTTACGTGTTTGATGTCGTGTTGGCTCGTCATATTCATACTCACTGTTATATTTCTCTTCATCCCTTCTTCTATATTGCTCTTTATTGTATTTTGATTCCATAGTGACACCCCTAGGGTTGTTTAAATTCGAGCCATGCTATTTAAAAAAAGGATACAAGTCAAGTTGTGTTTATTTAATTTTTTGATTATTTTAGTGGCACTTAACACGATAAGATGATTCTTTTATGACTTTTAGTATTGGCCAACGCTGGATAAGTAACACAGAAACACACCTTGGTTTAGGGATTATTATTGATTTGAATGGTAGGCAGGTGAGCGTGAGTTTCCCTGCTGCCGACGAGGAACGCATTTACTCTATAGACAGTGCTCCGCTGAGCCGCATCGTTTATAAAGAAGGTGAAGAAATAACGACATCGAACCAACAAAAAATGTGTGTCACCCATGTTGAAGAGCGTCAAGGGTTGTTTTTTTATACAGGAGCAGATGAAGCAGGCAATGAGTTTCAGATTAGCGAACTTTCCCTGGATTGCTGTATCAAGTTAAATACTCCGGAACAGAGACTTTTTAGTGGTTTGCTTGATAAGCTAAATACGTTTAAATTGCGAATAGATACTTTGCATCATGCCAGCAGATTACAGCAATCTGGAGTCAGGGGATTATTGGGTTCACGAACCAGTCATCTCAAACATCAAGTTTATATAGCCAGTGAGGTAGCACAACGCCATGCCCCAAGAGTTTTGCTTGCAGATGAAGTAGGACTTGGCAAGACCATAGAGGCCGGTATGATTATTCATTATCAGCTAGGTACTGGCCGCGCCCAGCGAATATTGATTGTAGTACCACAAACTTTGATTCATCAATGGCTTGTCGAGCTGATTCGACGTTTTAATTTGTACTTCTCAATCATCGATGCAGAACGCTATGAACTTCTGTATGAGTTCGATGAAGAAGACGGGGTGCAGCTCGGTACAGCTGAAGAGAATCTTTTTGAAAACGAGCAATTGGTTTTATGCAGCTTGGATTTTCTCATGGAAAATGAAAAAGCATACCAACAGGCGATGACCAGTCAGTGGGATTTGCTTGTTGTTGATGAGGCACATCACTTACATTGGTCCGAAGAAGAAAAAAGCCCTGAGTATGAATGCATTGAAGAGTTGGCGAGGCAAAGTAAAGGTTTATTGCTTTTGACTGCAACACCCGAACAAGCAGGGATCGCCAGTCATTTTGCTCGCTTAAGATTGCTTGACCCTTCACGATTTTATAATTTTTCTGCATTTAAAAAAGAGGAAGAAGGATACCAACACATCAATAAACTCGTACAAGAACTGATGGCTTATGGGGAGCAGGCTTCGACAGATGTCTTGAGCGCGAAACATAAGGCTCAGCTGGAAGCTTATTTGGGCGAGATAACGGGCTTGAGCATGAATCAGATCATTAAAGATTTATTAGATCGGCATGGAACAGGACGCGTACTATTTCGCAATACCCGTGCAGCGATTCAAGGCTTTCCTGAGCGACACGTACACCCCTGTCCTTTGGAATGCCCCGAGATTTATTCTTCTGTAGAGGAGCATAAAGGTCAAAGGAAGCTTTATCCTGAACAACTCTTGAATAAAGAGATATGGCTCGAAAATGATCCTCGAGTGACGTGGTTGGTAAACAAAATTAATGAACTGCACCCCAAAAAAATCCTAATTATTTGTGCCAAGGCAAATACAGCGATTGCTATAGATCAGCATCTAAAATTAAAGAGAGGAATTCGCAGTACCTCATTTCATGAGGGATTATCAATTATTGAACGAGATCGCTCTGCAGCTTATTTTGCGGAACAAGAAAATGGAGCCCAGGTGCTCGTTTGTTCCGAAATAGGGAGTGAAGGGCGAAATTTTCAATTTGCTCATCATTTAGTATTGTTTGATTTACCATTAAATCCTGATTTGCTAGAGCAACGTATTGGTCGACTCGATCGCATAGGTCAGCGACATAGTATTGAAATTTATGTTCCTTATCTGTTGCATACCGTACAAGAGAAGTTGTTTCGTTGGTATCACGAAGGAATTAATTTATTTACCAGAAGTTGCTCTATTGGATTTACACTTTATGAAGAATTTGAAAATGAATTACTGCCAATTCTTGATACAGTCGATACAAATAAGGGTGCGCTCGATAAACTAATTTTAGAGACAAAGACGCGTGCGGAGCAGATAAATCAGGCCCTTCATGAAGGTCGAGATCGGCTATTGGAATTAAATTCATGTAACGCACCTCAAGCAGAGGCATTAATTGCTGCCATAGAGGCAGAGGAAAATTTCTTGGAATTGGAAAATTATATGGCACAAGTATTTCAGGAGTACGGTATTGACCATGAGTATCATTCTGAAGCTACGGAAATATTGCGCCCAACGGATCACATGAAAATAAGTCATTTCCCAGGACTA
This sequence comes from Legionella sp. PC1000, assembly GCF_014109805.1. Classification (GTDB taxonomy): domain Bacteria; phylum Pseudomonadota; class Gammaproteobacteria; order Legionellales; family Legionellaceae; genus Legionella; species Legionella resiliens. Next base: position 4,012,346 of record NZ_CP059400.1, on the reverse strand, counting down.
AAAGAAGATGGTGTTACGGTAACCTATTCTCGCTCTAAAGCTCTGGTGCGTGAAGATGTTGAGTTCTTAAGCTGGGAACATCCTATAGTCAGCGAATGTATGGAAATGATCCTGGATTCCGAGTTGGGAAATGCAACTTTGGCCACTATTTCCATAAAAAGCATTAAGCCTGGGACCTTATTTTTGGAATCATTCTTTACAGCCCATTGTGCCGCACCAAAAAATTTGCAATTAGATCGCTTCTTGCCGCTCACACCGATTCGTGTGCTCATGGATGTTTCTGGAAAGAATCTTTCCAGCATTTTGGATTACAAACAATTGAATCAAATGTGTGAGCCTGTTAAACGTCATTTAGGTTACCCAATTATTCAGCAGATTCATGCTGATCTTGAGACCATATTAACGCAGAGCAAAAAAGCAGCTGAAGGGCAACTTCAAGAGATCATCAAACACGCTATAAACCAGATGAAAGAGAGTATTACTCATGAGGTGAATCGGCTTGAAGCATTAAAAAGCATTAATCCATCGATACGAGAAGACGAGATTGTCTTTTACAAAAGACAACTTATTGAAAGTGAAGAATCCATTCACAGTACCACTTTAAAATTGCAGGCACTGCGAGTGGTTATTAATAAAGTCTGATGGCAATGAGCAATTTGCACCAAAAGAGAATTTTTTTAAAATGAAATGAGTAGAATGAATAGGATACCACTTCAAATGAAGCCTAGTCAGAGCTCACCAATTTATGGAATATGATACGAGTATATTATTTCTCTTGTTGAGGGAATGGGTTTAATCAAAATGTATTATCGAATAAAAATTGCGGGTTTTATTCGGGGTATTTTTGTTTATAATCTTTCACAATGGACGCGAATTTTTACTTTAGGAATGTACTATTCATTCTCACTCGCTTTATACAAACAAAATGGATACGCAAATTTTATAATGGATAATGTTGTGATGTATGGAAAATATATTGTATTAATGATTTTGTTATTTGAAGTATTTATTTTTTTACAGGATAAGTTGAGTAAGATGACCCGTTAAAAATTACTCACTTAATACATTCTTGAATTGTGTAGTTCAAAGGGAAGAGTCTATTCATGAATCAGCAGATAAAAAAAATTGTTACGGACCTTTTGCATTCAGCAGGAATTACTCCCAATGGAAATGAAGATTGGGACATTCAAATTAATAATGAAGCATTCTACCAGCGCGTTTTTAATGAGGGTTCTTTAGCACTTGGTGAGTCCTACATGGATGGATGGTGGGACTGTAAAAGCCTCGACCAATTTATTACCCGCATTCTCCAGGCCCAACTTGACCAAAAAATTAAAACTGATAAGTGGTTATGGCCGAAATTAATATGGCTCAAACTGATTAACCATCAATCGAAAAAGCGTGCCCTGGAAGTGGGTAGAAAACACTACGACTTGGGAAATGAATTATTTAAATCCATGCTTGATAGCCGCATGAATTACACGTGTGGCTATTGGAAAAATGCAAATGATCTGGATACGGCGCAATTAAATAAATTGGAGTTAAGCTGCCAGAAATTAAAACTTGAGCCAGGGATGCATGTATTGGATATCGGCTGTGGTTTTGGTGCTTTTGCAAAATATGCTGCGGAACATTATGGGGTCAGTGTCGTTGGAATCACCATATCCAAAGAGCAGTTTGACTATGCAAAACAAAACTGTTCTGGTTTGCCCATAGAAATTCGCTTTCAGGATTATCGCGATATGCATGAACAATTTGATTGTGTCGTTTCTTTAGGGATGTTCGAGCATGTGGGATATCGAAACTACCGTACTTATATGCAAAAAGTTCGCGATTGTCTCAAAGGCAACGGTTTATTTCTGCTGCATACTATTGGTGGGAATATAACTACAAAAGCAGCAGATCCCTGGATTAATAAATATATTTTTCCTAACGGTATGATTCCCTCTCTAGAACAAATTAGCCAAGCCTCAGAAGGATTATTTATCATGGAAAACTGGGTTAATTTCGGGGCATATTATGATCATACTTTAATGGCGTGGAATGAGCATTTCGAACAAAATTGGGAGCATTTAAAAAAGCAATACGACCAGCGGTTTTATCGGATGTGGCGCTATTATTTATTAGCATGTGCAGGCTCCTTTCGTTCGCGGTCGAACCAGTTATGGCAAATTGTTTTTTCCAAAAATGGCATTCCAGGAGGATATGAGGAGCCTTTATTTACAGGAATAAAAAAAAGAGCGGCTGAGAGCAAAAAAACGATATCAGATCTCCAATTATCTTAAGAAAGTAAAGAGGGATACCCCCATAGCAATATCCCTCAAGCATTACTGCCATTAAGTTAGGTCCTTGAGCTCATCTTTCATCCCGCGGACAAGTCGTGCGGGACGTAAGCGAGCTATTCCTTAACCTGATGGCTAGTGTTTCTTGGAAAAAACCATACGCAAATGAGCGCTGATTGTCTCGATTGCATTACGACATGCTGGGGTATCAGCAAGATCATTTAGCATAAGAAAATCATGAATTGTGCCGTGATGACGAAGTCCGGTAACCGGTACACCCGCTGCATTAAGCTTGTGTTCGTAAGCTTCGCCTTCATCGCGCAATACATCACACTCACCGTTGATTACCAGTGCAGGTGGTAGTCCTTTAAGTTGATCAATCGTCGCTTGCAAAGGACAGGCAGTTATTTCTTTTCTTTTTGCTTTGTCAGGTAAATAATTGTCCCAAAACCATTCCATTGCTTTTTTGGTTAGCCAGGGGCCGTCAGCGAATTCTTTATAAGAAGCATTTTCAAAATTGGCATCAGTCACAGGATAAATAAGTACTTGATAGTCAATTTTGGGACCGCCACGCTCTTTAGCAAGGAGGGCCATGACTGCCGCCATGTTTCCGCCAACGCTATCGCCAGCAACTGCTAAACGAGAAGAATCGAGGTTCAATTCTTTACCATGCTCTGCAATATATTTCAAAGCAGTATAATCTTCTTCAATTTGAGTTGGGTATTGCGCCTCTGGAGCCAAAGAGTAATTGACAAATATGATCGCTGCATGAGCTCCTACAGCAAGCTCACGAACAAGCCGGCCATGAGTTTGCCAATCACCAAAAACCCAACCCGCACCATGATAGAACATGACTACCGGTAGTTTTTCTTTTGAGCCTTTGGGACGAACAATGCGAATGTCTAGTTTGCCTTTAGAGTGTTGAATAGTACGATCTTCAATATCCACATCAGCTTTTTCTTTTCCTGAAGGCAATTCTTGCAATTTGTCAAAAATGGCCCTGCCTTCTTTTACCGGAAGATCATAAATTGGTTTACCGCCAGCTTTCTTGATTTTTTCAACGAAAGCCCAGGTTTTTGGTTCTATACGTTTACTTAGATCCATTTTACTTGTCCTCATGGTTGAAGTTTAAAAACACAATTTCATTCTTTCTTTATATGCACATGAAACCAGCCGTCACTTTTATTAACAGGACAGAATAAGTATAGACAATTTTGTAAATTTTTTGTTTTCTCATAAAAACCAGGTTGGAGCACTGACAAGTAAAGTGAGGCCTTTCGAAATAGGCTCATGACCGCAAAGCATCATTCTGGATACTGCGCATAAAGCCTGAGAGATCCTCACAAAATCGAAACAGGAAAATACCCTATTCAACATCTATAGTGATGCCTGAAAGGCTGTCATCCTTTCTTACGCAGGGATGACAGCCTTTTTGACGCGATAGAGGGTATCCATTCCTTAGACAAGGATTCAAGTAACAAATGATTTCTACCTGCTTAATTTTTGTGAGGATCTCTCAGGCACAAAGCGCGGTATGTAAGGGATAGCAGACTCAAACGAGGCTATGAGACTGCCTGATCTTTTGTTATCCATTCCCTACGGGAAAAGATCCATTATCAGCGTTTCTGTAATCAGGAAAAGAGCAGTGCATGTGTGCAATCTTCCAGACTCCCTCCTCTCTTTCGATGGTTAAAGTGCCACGCAGATGTTCAAACAAATACTCTTTACCTTCGATGGTAATTCGTGCATGACATACTGCTGCAGCCCAAGAAGCATCATCAGGAGTTGGAACAAAGCGAATTATTTCTATCTTACCTTGCTCTGATTGGCTCCAATCCCTTCGTAGTTGCTCTTCCATTTCTGTTAAACCGACGCGATATTCATCGAGTCCAGAGCCCCAAACATTTGTATTTTGGGTAAAAAGGGTAAGTAAAAAGGGCAAGTTCCGTTGTTCATACCCCTCACAAAATTGTTCAAAGAGCTGTTCTGCGGGTTTTTTTTCTGGGATTTTCATGGACTTCTCCTGAATAAATAAAATTTTGGATGAAGTATAAAAAGAAGAAAAAAAACTGTCTGTCCGTAATGAACACGGACAAAAAAAACAGTTAAATTAAAGGGCCTATAATGCCGAGCATAAATACAACATACGTTCCATTTCCATCCTTGAGGAAAATCCTGTGCGTTGTTTAACACGCAACATATAGGTATCAATGGTTCGAGGAGAAAGCTCAAGCATCTGGGCGATTTGTTTATGAGTTGCTCCGTGTAGCAATAGCCTGAGGCACGTTATTTCTTGAGCAGTGAGGTAAGTGCTTCCGTTTTTCCCAGTAACATAAATTCTGCCTTGAGGCAGACAAATCTCTTTATAATTTACATCACGATACGCTTCAGGCAAAGCGACAGGATTTTTATTGAGCACCTGGATTAAATCTTTATTTTGCAGATCAAAATCAAAAATGAATTGCTCGATTGCTTTAAATTTATTGAGATAAAAGGAGCCTGGATTTGGGTGCTCATAGGGTAAGGCCACAGCAATCATGTCGTAATAATTTTTACTACGCCGGACTAAAGTGAGTCCGTTATGCAAATTAAATTTTTCGCGAGCAATTTGCACCGGTGTACCGGGTAATTCCTCATCCCAAAGAAACCAGTAGGAATGGTTGTTTTCATGCTCATTTTCAAAAGAAGAAAAAACAACCGGCTCGTTATCAATTTGTTGGAAATATTCAAAGAGGCCTGTATTGTTCGTCAGGCAATTGATCGAACCATCTGCAAAACAGCGTAAATATTGAAAATAACTAAATCCGTATGCATCCAATAAATTTTTACTTACTTCCTGGATTTTATTTCTTAATAAAAATATGGGGTGGTTTAAATCAATTTTTAATGACATGTCACTAAAGCAACCTGGATTAAGTTGAATGCTATTTTGTCAGTATTTTTATTATTGATCAAATTGAATTGTATTGTTTCATTGTTTATGATCTGATATAGTTGTGCAAAAAGTTACCCGTTTCAAGGCAGAATAAACTTAAGTGTCAGAGGAGACAATCGATGAGTAAAGCAAAAATTAATTCGGAAGTGCCGCTCAATAAACTGAAGCCGGTAGGCTACAAACGCCAGATATCCGTTGCCTATATTTCTCCAGAAGGCCAACTTACTTCCGATGATCCAAATTCTTATGAAGGAGAAAAGCGTGTCGCTTACCAAAACGCGCTGCTAAGCCAACATCCAAACACAGGTTATGCCGAGGGAATTTTAGAAGAAAGACAAAAAAAACCTGGTTTTTTTGCTACTCAAAAGAAAGAAGTGAGTGCGGATAGCGAGCCTCCCGCACCTACGTGCTCATCATGATTTAATAAAAATTGAAAGACCAGATACCTCTCTGTTCTGAGAGGTATCTTAAGTGACCGGTTTCCCATAGAAATGGGTCATTGAAAAAATATAACGTAACAAGGATGCAAATGGATACAGTCAAACCTGTAACCCCACAAGAAGTGCTCCATGAATTGATCCAAACTTCTGGTTTTTTTCCAAATAATTCGCGTTATCCCTTATTGCTTTACAAGCAAACGTTTGTCATAACCAATCAATCAGCGCAAGCTATTCAGGATTTGTTAGGTCGAAATCATTGGGGTAAATCATGGGTAGATTCGATTTACGACTATCATCATTATCACAGTACTACTCATGAAGTATTAGTTATGATTGAGGGAGAAGGTACAGTCCAATTTGGAGGAGATAAAGGCAAAATTTATGAGGTGAAGGAAGGGGATGTAGTGATCATTCCTGCAGGGGTGGCGCATAAAAGCTTGAGTTTATCCAGGGACTTTAAATGCATTGGCGCTTATCCATGGGATGTTGGTTTTGATATGAATTATGGAGCAGCAGAAGAACATCCGCATGTTGATGAGCAGATTAAAAATGCTGGGCTGCCCCAAAGCGATCCAGTGTTTGGCATGCATGGGTTATTATTTGATTATTGGAAATAGAACTCTAAAAAAGGCAGGTTAATCGCTCTTATTTTCCAATTTATTTTTAGCGGTTAAGGCCTATATTTATAGGTAAGAACTCAATAATTTAATTAAATTATTGACATTTTATGGAGTGTGCTTATGTCTGTAGCTTCAATAAGAAAAGTTTATAATATTTACGCTTCATTCTACGATTTTGTGTTTGGTTCCATTTTTAATCCTGGCCGTTCTTTATGTACTGAGATAGTCAATAAAGCTGCTAAGCAAACTGCTACCGTACTTGAGATTGGTATTGGTACGGGCTTGTCTTTGCCGCTTTATCGTACGGATTTGCAGATTACCGGGATCGATATTTCTGAAAAAATGTTGGAAAAGGCAGAAGAGCAGGTAGTAAAAAATAAGCTGGAAGAGCGGGTGCAGTTAAAGGTTATGGATGCCGCTCATTTAGAGTTTCCGGATAACAGTTTTGATTTTATTGTTGCTATGTATGTGGCTTCCGTGGTTCCTGATGTACATGCTTTTCTTCAGGAGCTCACCCGTGTTGCCAAGCCTACGGCACAAATTATATTTGTGAATCATTTTGCTTCAGAACATCCCGTAATTCGCTTTTTCGAGAAAACATTTGCGCGTGTTAATGAACTCGTAGGTTTTAAATCCGATTTTTCTGTGCACTCGATTCTTGACTACAAAGCACTAAAGTTGTTGGATTCTCGAAAGACCAATCTATTCGGTTATTGGAAATTATTGCATTGTCGAATTCAAAAAGATGAAACATCCCCATTATAAAAAAGAAAGGGATTAATTTTTATTCGCCTTTGTTTCTGACTGGAGGAATGCGCGCAGCACCTGCGCCATTCGTCCTTGATGACGTACGCTAGCATACCATCCCGGGCATTGAGTTAAGCGAAAAAAACTTAAGCAATATTTGATGGGGCTTAAGCGTTTTGCTAATGCAAGAGCGTCCAGTAATCGTTCTTGAGATTCAAAAGCATACCAGTAACGCAAATAGGTATCCCGTAATATAGTGTAAATTTCATTTTGCTCCTTTACATGATGGGTGCGCATCATGTTGACCAAAAAAGAAATTAGAGAAAAAAAGGGATGGGAAATAACAGTTTCACCCCAATCAATAATCGTGAGATGTTGTGCCTGAAATACTATATTATTCTCATGAAAATCACTGTGCTCAATTGTTTCAGGAATAGAGTATTGCGCAAGACTCTGACAAAGCGCAGTAACCTTGGGATGCAAAGAAATAAGATGTTGTAGTTCACTTACGGTTAAACCATCATGGCTCAAAAATTCAGATTCATGCAGCAACTTTAAATAGAGATCAGGCAGATTCGCCAAACGCCAATCGGGAACACCAAGTGTCAACAGAGCATCAATTTGACTTATAAGGCCTGTTTGGATCTGTACATAAGATTTAAGTGCTTCTTTTGCCAAATCAACTTGATAATTGATTGAAAAAATTTCTCTAAGTGGTATTCCTCTATCGCTCATTAAAAAACAGCGTAAGCAGAGATTATTACCGAGTACTTCGGGTACTAACGACGGGAAAAAACTTCGTAAGTAGAGTAATAAATTAGGCTCAATCGCAAATGATTCGGGTATTTGTTTTAAATACAAATCCCCTTTTGTTGTGGTTATTTGATACACCTTGGCCCAGGCTGAGCTCTGTATGAGCCTAAATGGCTCCTGAATAGAATATCCTTGTTGATTCAGATAATTTTGCGCCCAAAAAAGCGCTGGGTTATTTTCTGCATTCATAGAGAATGGTTTCATCCTGTTTATCTGGGGACGCTGCCCTATCAAATGCTTTCATTAAGCGAATTGTTCTAAAACCAATTTCATGAAGCAAATTGAGTAAAAGAGTAGGATCATCATAAAGACGAATTTTATATTCCTCGATTTCGGTTTTTATGAGTTGATTTGCTTCAATTAACTCGTATTTACCAATGGAGTAACAAACGGTTTTTTCTTCAAGCATGGCCAACTGGCTCAGCAAAATCATTTGCCCATCGCCACGGTACCAACGTGAACCACGCCAAATGCCTAATTCTTTAGGAAGGGCATTTAAGGTTTCGGTTTCAAATACAAAAATACCATCATCTTTTAAATGATGATAAATCATTTTTAGTGCATGTTTCACCACCGCCAAATCAACGATCAGGCCAAACGAACCGCTAGGAATAAAGATTAATCCATATTGCTTTGCCTGGCTGAGCGCTTCGAGATACCCATGCCAGACCAGAGGATTAAGCTGCTGTGCTTTTGCTTTGGTATGCAACGCATCCAACATCGATTGACTGGCATCAAACCCCTCGATGGTAAAGCCTTCCTTCAGCATAGGAAGAAGAAAACGTCCTGTACCACACATGGGTTCTAAAATAGGTCCCTCTGTTTCTCGTGCGTAACTCAAATAAAAATTCCAAGCATCTGATGGCGGAAGTGGTTTACTCAGATCATAGACTTGGGTACATAAACTTAAATATGTATCCAGAGATTTGTTGGACATAGGCATACAACCTTCGTTAGGGCGAAAAAGGATAGATCTATTTACATTTCGGTCAAAATGGCCTGATTTTCTGTGTTCCGCTGCTCACATCCTCCGTGTATGCTGTGCTTTGGGGGCTCGAAAATCAGGCCATTTTGACTCAAGTTAGCGAAATGAAAACAAACCCTAATTTTATTCGCTGTTTTTCTCTTTTTTTATTGATATTATCTGTTATGAATGATCAATGCCAATATGTTTATGCCTATATACCGAGATGCAACAAATGAACTCAATACCCATGCATATCCGTTTAATGACCCAGGAAGACATCGACTTAATCGTGGAGCAATTTGCAGCCTACTGTTGGCCAAAACCCAGAGTTACTTTTAGCAACTATCTGCAGGAGCAGGAAAACCAGGAACGCCTGATTTGGCTCGCTTTTTATGAAACGAATTTTGCAGGATATATTACCTTGAAATGGCAATCATCCTATCCATCATTTAGCGAGCAAAAAATTCCTGAAATTATGGATTTGAATGTCTTGCCCCCTTATCGGAATAAAGGAATTGCTACGGCTCTTCTTGACTGTGCGGAAGCTGAGGCATTTAAAAAATATCCGGTACTTGGAATTGGTGTAGGGCTGTATGCAGATTATGGCCAGGCCCAGAGGCTGTATGTACAACGAGGTTATATTCCTGATGGTTTGGGAATTACGTATGATTATAAAACTGTGGATCCCGGTTCTATGCTGTGTCTGGATGATGACTTAATTTTGTGGTTTACAAAGCGTTCTTCTTAATGGGGAGGGATTGTGTCGCAAAAAACATTAGTTTTTTTAACCGGGGTTTTATCGGATCATCGAGTATGGTCTTATCAAATAAATCATTTACAAGACCTGGTAAAATGTCAGTCTATCCCACTCATACATGGGAATTCCACTGAAGCTTTACTTCAAAGTGTTTTAAGCAAGGTTGAAGGTACATTTTTCCTGGCAGGCCATTCTATGGGGGGGTGGTTAGCGCTGGAGCTTGCCAGGAGAGTTCCGGAGCGTATTTTGAAATTATGTTTAGTAAATACTTCCGCCCGGCTCGACTCCAAAGAAAAGCATCAAAGAAGAATAGAAATGATAGGAGAAGTAGAGCAGGGGAATTTTCAAATTGTTGCCGAAACGCTTGCCGATCTCTATGTGTACGATGGCCGTGTTAAGAAAGAAGTGCTTTCTATGTTCTTAAATAGTGGCCAACAGATATTTCTCACCCAGCAAAAAATTCTATTAGCTCGCCATGAATGCCTTTCTTTTCTTCCCTCACTTGCAATGCCTACTTTAATTATTCATGCGCGTGAAGATAAAATTTTTCCTCTGGACGTTCATGAAGAGTTGGCAGACAAAATTCCCAATTCCAAGTTAGCGATTATTGAGGATTCTGGCCATATGTCGCCTATGGAGTCGCCGCAAGCGGTAACTGCATTGTTACGATTTTGGCTTGATTACTTTTGATAGGCTCCATTTCTACTATCTTGGCCAAACTGCCCTGATTTTCTGTGCTCCGATGCTCACATACTTCATGTATGCTGCGCTTCGGTGCTCGAAAATCAGGTCATTTTGACTCAAGCTAGCGAAATGTATTCAGACTCTAATCTTCATAGTCATTTAGGTCAAATGCTTCTTGTAGGTTTTCCAACTGCTCTTCAACGACGGTCAATTTTTCAAAGCTGGCAATATGAAATAAAGCCTGTCCTGAATGCACAAGCGGCAACATATTTTCACCAATAATAATTCCGGAAAGTGGTGATTTTAATTTGTATTCTTCCGTACTGGTGGGATTGGCTATAACTGCAATGACTTGTCCCTTAGAGACCCGGTTTCCGGATTTCTTAATGTGTCTTAAGATGCCGCTTATGGGAGCTCTTATCCAATAACTGTTTCTGGAAATAGTGGGGGTGAATTTTTTTACTCCATATCTGCTTAGTTTAATCATTCCTAATGCCCCCATCACACTCAAAATACCATTAATCCCTGTTCTGATCGAGAATTCATCAAAGCGCAAAGACTCCCCCCCTTCGTAAACCAAAATAGGTATCCCTTGCTCATTGGCATATTCTCGCATTGAGCCGTCTCTAAAGGTCGAATGCAGGATTACTGGAACATTAAAAGCACGGGCTAAATCTTCGATACCTGGCATATCTAGGTTTACTCTGATCTGAGGTAAATTATAGCGATGGTTTGAGCCGGTGTGCAGATCAATGGCGTGGGTTGATTGGGATAAAATTTGTTTGCTAATAATTTCTGCAAGAATGGAGGCAAGCGATCCATTCGAGCTGCCAGGAAATGATCGGTTTAAGTCCCTTCGATCCATTAAATATCGTTCTTGATATAAAAAACCGTATACATTAACAATGGGAATTGCAATGACATTTCCAATGATATTTTTTAGTCCCTTCTTTTTCAAAAAGCGCCTGATGACCTCTACACCATTAATTTCATCACCATGAATGGCTGCGGTAATACATAAGGTGGGGCCTTCTTCCAAGCCGTTAATTACATGAATAGGTAAACAAATGGGCGTCCAATCATATAATTTGGGCATAGGCAATAAAACAGTTTTACGTTCTCCTGGTTTGATTTTCACATCACCAATTACCATAGGTGCCTTGCTACTCATTCTTACTGCTTCCTTAAATAAGATTATATAACAAGTGTAGCTGGAATTGAGACAGATATAATAAAGCGCGCCTATATTTCTGGACATGAAAATTTTAAGCAACAAAGTGTCTGGGAACTTAAATCTCCATTGGACTATAATCGAATATATACCTTCATATGCCCCTAAACAGTGATGCTAGGGATAACTCATTCCTTTCCATGCGTATTCTCTTAAAAAAGAGCAGAAGATCGTGGAATTAATAATTTCTTAGATTTCTTTGATAAAATGGCAACACCCTAATCCAAAAGAAGAAAAGATTTTTTGGTGAAAAAGTAACTCTGTTCTCAATTTATTGTGGTACTGTGAACTCTATTCCCTTTAATTGATAAAAGTATTCGGTAAAATGCTGGATTAAAAGTTGCCTATATCTGCTGAGTGAATACTATGAGTCTTTTTTTAGAAACAAAAAACTTAATTATTAATACGCCTGCATTGACAGATTTTAATAATTTATACGCTTTACAATCCGATGCTGAGGTAATGAAATATATTGGCCAGGGAGTACGCACACACGCTGAGGTAATGGCTGGCTTAGAGAAAGCAATTAAGCACTATGAAAAATATAATTTTAGTCTTGGCTGTGCATTTGAAAAAGAAAGCGGGATATTTGTTGGTCGAGCAGGGTTAATTTATCTTGCTTATGATGACAGTCAGCCTGATATTGAAGTGGGCTATGCGTTGACTAAAACATCCTGGAATAAAGGTTATGGTATGGAGCTTGCAAAAGCACTTATTCATTGGGGATTTGAGCACTTACCGGTTAAAAAACTTGTTGGCATTATTCATCCGGACAACGAGCGTTCTCGCAAAGTATTGGAAAAAGCACGAATGAATTATGTGGGGCGTGCGAATTACTGGAACAACGAAGTAGCAATGTACGAAATTCATAAGTCATGTATTGATTACAACAATATTAAACTTATTCCTGCGACTTTAGAAGATTATCCTGCTATGCAAAATCTAGGTAGGTTTTACGTATATGACATGAGTGAATATCTTGGCAACCTAGCAGGCTGGGAAATTCCAGAAGATGGTTTGTATGAGTGCATTGATTTTAAAAAATATTGGGAAGACAAAAACTCATTCCCGTATGTAGTACGTTATGAAAACGAACTGGTTGGTTTTGTTATCGTGGATAAAAAGGGAAGTGAGTCTGGAATTGACTTTAATATGGCGCAATTTTTTATTGTACGAAAATTCAAAAATAAAGGTATTGGCCGATATGTTGCAGAGCAATGTTTTAAGAAATTTCCTGGTACATGGGAGATAATGGTTATACCTGGTAATGAAGGCGCTTATCGATTCTGGAGAGCCACAATTAAACATTATTGTGGGAATAACTTTATCGAATATACTCGTGAAATCGCGCATTTAAACCACAGTAAAAAAAATATTTTTAGATTTAATAGCCAAATTTAGTTTATGTTTTGTGCAGGGGATTAAAATGAAAAAACTAAAGCAAAACATAACAAATATATATGGGGAAAAAGGGGAAAAATGGATTGCTAATTTGCCTGCTACTGTGGCGTCACTCACAGATTACTGGAACTTAAGCCAGGTAATCCCTGTTCCCAACATGACGTTCAATTATGTTGCCAAAGCAATTTTAAATCTCAATCAGCCTGTCGTTTTAAAAATTAGCTGTGATAAAAAAAGTAGTGTAAATGAAAAACAGGCTTTGAAGAATCTTGACGCCCGAGGCTCAATCAAGCTTATTGATTATAACAGCACCTATAATGCATTATTATTGCAACAAGCGATTCCTGGCATTACGCTTAAGTCCTTATATCCTACTCAAATCGATTATGTGATGGATTGTTACGTATCGACCATACAAAAGCTTCATAATAAGCATCTACCCAAAAAGCAGAATTATCCTCATATTGCTGATTGGCTAAAGGCACTTGATACACCTACATCAAAACAAATTCCTGCACCTGTATTAAATAGAGCGATTGGGTTGAGGAATCAATTACTCTCCTCACTGAAGTCACCTATTTTCCTACATGGTGATTTGCATCATGACAACATTTTAAAACATGGTAATGAATGGTTGGCTATTGATCCTAAAGGTGTGGTTGGCGAGGCAGAATTTGAAATTGCAGCCTTTGATTTTATGTACATTCCTGAGCTTGCAACTGCAGTTAATGTAAAAAAAATATTTGCGGAGCGAATTGACTTACTGGCAAAAAAATCAAATCTGGATGCTCAACGAATCAAAGATTGGGTTTTTGTGCGATTGGTTTTGATGGCCGCTTGGTTAATTGAAGATAACGGCGACCCAAGCTGGGCTATAAAACTTACACTGTTGTTGAGCGATGAAGATGGCATATAAATAGTCGTCTTCAATAACAGATATAAGAGAAATGGAATCAAGATTTGACTTCATTTTTTTTCTACGAACAAAGTTGACTTTTTTTGAGCACTCTGGTTTACTGATTTTGACTCAACTGATTCAATGTTAAGTCAAGAAGTAAAAGAAGGGATACAATTGCTTAGAATATTGCTATTGGAACGTAAAACCTGACTTGTTGCATGTTCAAACTTATATCAAAAAACAAAAATCAGAGTGATATTTTGCATACAAGGAATATTTTAATCTGATACCACTCGAAGCTGTTGTGCCTACGGAATTTACCCTACTGTACTCTATAAATTAGGTGAGATCTTAAATAACTTATTTATCAAGTTTTTAAGAAGTATCGCTGTTGAAGATAGAGTATAAGTGCCACTTAAGGATAGAACGATGTTTTTAAAATTATTTAGGCCCCACTCCCCTTCATTAATTAAAGAAGTCCATGCCGCACATAAGCCCAATCTTTTTTCAGGCTCCATCTCTGGAAGCAGGTGGCGGCATAAAAGCATGGCACAAACCTTAGATTGGATTACTGATGCGAATAAAGCCATGGAATTACAAAAACAGGCACAATTAAATTTAAACCAATGGAACAAGAAAAAGTTATCTTTACCGAAGTCGGTTGAAGTACTTCATAAAGATTGGGGGCTTGCAACACTCGAAGCAACCCAAAAACATGGCGTGCCTTATACCGTGCTGAATATGGCAAATTCAGTTTTCCCTGGGGGCGCCGCTTTGGAAGGAGGAAGTGCCCAAGAAGAAAATATGTGGCATCGAAGTAACTGTGCTCAATCGTTACTGGACAAAATCGTTTATTTAGATGAAGACTCTAAGACATTTCGCTACAATGAAACGACAAGAAAGCTGTTAGAAGCCAAGTTAAAAATGACCGATGAGGAATGTGAGGCTTTAAGAAAACACCGAGGGGAAACAGATTCCATAGTATATAAAGTATTATTTAACCGAGAACCCAGGGTATGTTTCCGGGGACCAGAAGTAAAACTTATCACCAGTGGTTTCGATGACTTTACCTCAAATAAACCTCTAGCTGACAGCGGGCTGAGTTATACTTTTCTTTCCCAATCCGATATTTTTCCATTCTATGAATTAAGATCAGCTGCTCCAGAGCTTTCTTCTGCGCCTCAAGCATTAGATCCTGAAACTCTAAGAAACTACACGGCAGATTTGCGCCGACGTATTGCAGCCCAACTCGACACCTTAATCCTTGAAGGACAGCGCAATATCATTTTAGGTGCTTGGGGCTGTGGGGAGTTTAAAAATGATCCAAAAATAGTGGCACAGATATATAGTGAAGAAATTGAAAAACGAACTCATTTTTTCGACCATATTGTATTCCCCATATTGAACACAGGTTTACATGACAACCATGGGATTTTTGCTCAACACCTCGACGGTATGAAACTTGGAAATACACATGTTCTAGATAGGACTCTTAACCTCATGTAAATGCATTTATGGCCCATTTAAAATTGATTGAGCAGTTTGTCCCGATAAGTTGGGTCAAAATGACCTGAGGGATCGTCAGTTTTTCATTTTAAATTTCTCTACATACCTGCTTAAATTTCCTATGTACCGCTTAAATTTCTCTACGTACCGCGCTTTATGCGCGGTACGTAGCAACTGATGGCATTGCAGCTCAACTTAATACTTTAATTCTTGAAGGAAAACACTGATTTTAGGTGCTTGGGGTTGTGGTGAATTTAAAAATGATCCAGCACTAGTAGCAAAAATATATGGTGAAGAAATTGAAAAGCGGACTCATTTCTTCGACCATATTGTGTCCCCCATACTGAACACAGGTTCACATCATAATAACTATGCCCTATTTGAGCAGCAGCTCAATGGTATGAAGCTTAGAAGTGCAAGTTCCATTCATCTGCTTCAGTTAACGCCTTTTAAACTGATTCATGGCGCACCAAAAACAGATTTATAAGCTTGTCCAGCCGAGCCTAAAGTTTTGAGCAGAATATTCTGCTCTTCCATTTTTTGTACACAAAAATTTAATCTTTTTTTATACTCGCCATTTTCATCACTCAATTCTTGCCTCCTCGCTTGAATATACAAATAAATTTCACAATCTGTAGTCTTTGGATGGGTTTCTAAGTAAGTAATTAGATCCCTTGCTTCAATTAAGTGGGTTTTTTGCGTGAGTGCATTAAATCGATAAGGAAGGTAATCATTAATCACGTGACACACATTATCTCGGATTGATAAATCGTGATTCCAGGTAAACCCAGTAGAGAAAGCTCCTTTTAAAAACATAAATAACTCCTTTTGTTGCATTTACAATACAATTTGTACGTTATTTAGGTTAATTGATTCCTCGGGTTATGTAAATAATTTACATAAATAGTTTAAAAAAATATTTAATGTATTAATTTAATCGCTATCGTGCTTATTTTCTACCAATGTTTGTGATATCTCAAAATACATGGACATAGCTGGGCCTATCTTTAAATTGGACTTGTAAGGCTAATACGATCTAACCTATTTGACAGCTATATATCAAAGCTAGAAATGTGGCGCATGATTGTTTTATTTTGGTCTGAATGTTAGATTATTGTCCTTTTTGATGTGATGACCCATGCTTTTGAATAACCCTGAATGAGTACTATCGAATTAATAAATTATACCGATTTGGTTAATCAGATTTGTAACGATCTGTTTAAGGTAATAGGTATTAATCATTTCAGCTATGTCGAAATAAATAATCAAGGTAATTTGATTTGGTTAGGAAGCGACCGTAATTATTTGGAGAAGTGTATTAACCAACAATTGGTTAATAATGCACCTACTAGTATTTTAAAAACTTATCCTAAAACCGGGTTTTATCTAATTGACGTTTATCAAGATGAATACAAACAATATAGTTTACCTGTATTTCAATTACTTAATCATTTCGATTATGGACATTCGTTTCGGATATTAGAAATTGCTGATAATTACACCATTAGATTGTATTCTTTTGATGCACCGCTTGGAAAGCAGGATATGAACCATGTTTATTTAAATAATCTCAACGTATTTAAAAAATTTAACCTCTATTTTGAAAACCAAATTGCGCCCATTCGTAATAAAATAAACCAAAGCCATCTTCAAGAAGATCAATATTCTGAATTTACTAATTTATGGGATTTAACATTGAGACACAATAATTTTATAGAGCACACTTTGCCAGCAACTTTTTATTCATTAGAATCTAAAATTCAAATTACTCCTCGCGAAAAAGAAGTATTATTTTGGTATTTCAAAGGAAAAACCTCTGATGAAACGGCAAAACTACTGAATGTATCCAGACGAACTATTGAACGGCATTTTGAAAATTTACGCGAAAAGTTTGGTTGTTTTTCTAAAAGCCAAATTGCTTTAAAATTAATGGCTTGAATTGTCCCCTTCCAGCTCCAACATAGAAATTACCCAACTTAAGTTATGTTTACCAAAAACACAAGCGCGTGGGTAATATTACGCATGTGACATGCTTCCAAAATGAATTATATTTTAACTAACAATTAACTTATTAATTATTTAGAAAAAAATATGAACTCACGCATTACCTACTTTCAAGAACAAATTAATCTTATTCATGCGATCTATTTACTATTAGAACAATCCTATGACTATTTACGCAGATTTGATTCGCAAAGCCCTCATGAGCCTAATGGAATTAGTCAATTATTAAAAATTAAACAAGTATTGGAAGAACATACGGGACTTGTGAACAATTTACAAGAAATGCTAAAGGAGCTAAAGCAACAAAAAGATAACAAATCAGCTTTTAAGTCCCTGAGTGCCGAGATAGGGATGCGAGTAGAAAAACTACTGGTTGACATCATTGATCTAAGCTGCCCTGTTTCATCTCAAACGGTTTTCAAGAAGCAATATAGTATGCTTCTCGCGAAAACCTTTAGCTCACTGCAGTCTGAAGAAAAATCTTTGGTGACCCAATTTACTTCAACTCTTACTGGCTCCCCCACGATCAAACAATTTAAAGTGGGATTAAAAAAATACATTGCCGAATTGACTCTGGCAATTCAACAAAAACAAAAAGTCATTGAGCGAGAGTTGCCTCAAGAAATACAAAACGAATTAATTACAATTAGGGCTGGTAGTTTTAGTAAATTACCTAGAGAAATTACAGCATATGTTACTTCTTTTTTCAAACCAAACGATCTATGCAGACTCTCAGAAACAGGCCAGTTTTTTAGAAAAATAACAGAGATTCCCAGAGCAAATTGGAAGACTTCTTTTGAAAAAAGCATAACCCCAATCATTGTTAATCTGATTGGTGATACAGATATTGGCATTAAAAGCCTAATCTGTCGGCTTGCCGAAAACAAATTTATTGATTCGAATATGACACAGATTGAGAAAAGTCATGTTCGGAATGATAAAAAATATGGATCACTGTTATTGCGTTATCAAAGCCCTTTAGTTCAAGGACGCGATTATCCAATGACTCATAACGCGGCTCCTTATTATAGAAAGCAATATATGGGAGATAAAATTCATCTTCTGTGCTTTGATATTAGTTCTCGCGAGAGTTTTAATCATTTAAGATTCTGGTACGAGGATCTTTTTCGATATAACGAATATAATCCTCGATTCAGGTTTTTATTCGTAGGATTAAAAGGCGATGCTGACTCGGAGCGACAAGTAAGCAAGCAAGAGGCAAAAGAGCTAGCAGAAAGTTTCTGTACAGTTTATATCGAAACATCCGCGAAAGAAGAGATTGGGCTAGATAAATTAAAATTTCAGATTATCGAGACTTATATGGAAAGCCATAAGTCAATGCTCGTAAAACAAAAAGAAGAACTCCACTATTCTGCAAAGCCTTAAATTTATAAGAGGGATCTGTGGACAATGAAGTCGAGTAGATATAAAAAATCAAACTAGTGTAGGCTGGGCTGTTAAGCCCAGCCAGCACCTGTGGGGTCAGGCCTTGAATTTTGAATTACAACCACGTGCCAATAAAAAACCGGTACAATTCATACAATTCACAATTCAAGGCCTGACCCCATTGATGTTGTAAAAATTGTTTGCATCGATCTCAAAAAAATAATTTAGCATATACCCAATTTGACTTAGTCGTGCTCGTTCTAAAAAGGGGCTATGCTGCAAAAATCGCCATTCCTTTGTAACTGACATTTTAAATTAAAATTTTGAAAGGCTGAGAATGGCTCAATATCCTCTAAAGCATCGAAATTTAATTGTTGCCACTGACTTCTCTCTATCACAGCGGAAACAATATAAATGTCCTCGACATGTCCATTGCTACTATTTGAACGCTGGGTGTAGCCGGATAAAGTAATTTTTTTGAGTGTTGGTAAAGCAGTAAAAGAAAGACCAGTAACCCTGAATAATATTGAAAAAACACATTTTTGATAATCGGCTTTGGTTTCTTTTGCGCTTTTTTGCTTGATGTTTACCTTAAGCCCCCTTTCAGATGCATCTGCTTCTTTATTAGGAATGTCTTCTATTTCTGGTAAATCAATATCTATGGATAATTCATCACCCATTTTATTAATTTCAAATGATAGGAAAGTTTCTTTTTCCCACTGGATTTCATTCATTATATACTGCAACGTTTTTTCCATTGCATCAATATGGCCTGTTTGTGCATGATACAATTGCTCAAGAAATTCTTTTTTTTGTGAAAGATAGGATTGCCATTGCTTATTCCAATCTGCCAGTTCTTTATCATAAGATTTTTGCAACCTTGCATTCTTCTTATCAATGTAGCTATCTAATCGCACCAGCTTGGAAAAAAAGCCTTTCTTTTTTAACCTAGGCAAATCAGGTTTGGGAATTGTGAAATCTGAAACTTTAAATAAACTATCATCCGGTTTTGGTGTTAAAAGATGCTGGTTAATGCTCAACTGTAACTCTTGATTGAAGCGATCAGCGTAGTCTTCTAAAAAAGAGAAGATTTCATGTCGATTGCTTTTTTTAACTTTTCTTTCTGCAGAACTGGATAATGTATATCCATCTTCATCGAGGATAAGCAAATCATAGTTTTCATCTATAGCCAATTTGAAAAAATTGCTTCCAGTATCATATTGACTTTGAGATACCATACGCCCCTGGTTATCCATTAATTTTGTACGATAAGACAACCCCGTTCCTCTCAACCCAACATTCCCATGCACCCCCTGTCTTCCCAAGCCCAAAGAAAAACCACGTGGACCAACAGTAGCACTAATTCCACGCTTACCCAAATTTATGCGAAACCCCGGAAATAACGTAATCCTTTTTGAAAACCGGCTACCCAAATCAAACTCCTTTTCGATGTGAGATATTTTTTAATTATAGTAAAGCATCAACAAGATAATGATATTCATGAGTAAAGCTGATAATTTAAAATTACTGATCATAATCTATTGAAATCTATGGCAAGTTTAAAAAATATTGTTGAAGACTCAAATACGTTTGCAGGCAGATTATTTGATATCATCCTTCACCTGTGGGGTCAGGCCTTGAATTTTGAATTACAACCACGTGCCAATAAAAAACCGGTACAATTCACAATTCAAGGCCTGACCCCATTGATGCACCTTGACGGGCTAAGGACTTTTTTTCGAGATGCTTTAAAAGATAAAGCTCTAAAACAAAAAATAGACAGTCGTATAAAAAATGTTTATCAGCAATTTGGATTTAATCAAGAAGACATTACAGTTTAATGGATTATAGTACTAAAAGACCATCCCAAACTTCGACACATATTCGACACGCAGAATTTAATTTTTAGAGGGGAGACGCAAGAAGCCTTGATTTAATTGGCTCCCCGGACAAGACTCGAACTTGTGACCTAATGATTAACAGTCATCCGCTCTACCGACTGAGCTACCGGGGAATAGGGTCGGAATCTTAAAACGATTCTGATTGAGGGTCAAGTAGATTTACTAATAATTTTTTAAAATCTGGTTTATTTAGGGGTATCTTATTCGCTATCGCTTCTAATGGACACCTTTTCTTCTAAAAAGAGAAGGTATCCTTGCTTCTTTTAACTGCAAAAACGTTGTAGGCGGTTCAGGGCATCTTGTAATGTTTCCATACTGGTTGCGAAGGATAAACGAATGCAGCCTTCATTGCCAAATGCAGATCCGGGTACTAAAGCAACGCCGGCTTCGACTAACAGCTTTTCGGAAAACTCAAGGTCATTGGCATAGCCACGCTTTTCTATGATTGCTTGAACACTTGGGAAAATATAAAAAGTACCATCGGCAGGAATTACCTCTACTCCAGAGATTTCTTGCAATCGGGAGGCCACAAAGTCATGTCTTTGACGAAAGGCTTTTACCATTTCTATGACACTCTCATTGCCGCCTGTTAGTGCGGCTACAGCTGCTCTTTGGGCGATGGAACAAGGATTTGAGGTCGATTGAGACTGGATGGTTTTCATCGCATTCATTAATGGAGCGGGGCCTGCTGCATAACCGATGCGCCAACCGGTCATGGCATACGCTTTGGAGACACCATTTAAGACAATGGTTCGGTCATATAGTTCGGGACATGCATTAAGAATGTTAGCAAAGGGTTGGCTCCAGAGAATATGTTCGTACATATCATCGGTAGCAATAACAATCTGTGGATGTTTTTTTAAGACTTCACCTAAAGCCTTTAATTCATCTAGGGTGTACGCTACCCCTGATGGATTGGAAGGACTATTTAAAAAGATCATGCGCGTTTTGGGGGTGATTGCTTCTTCGAGTTGTTGCGCATTGATTTTATAACGTTGTGCTGGGGTTGTAGAAATAATCACCGGTATTGCATCAGCCAATAAGACCATATCGGGGTAAGAAACCCAGTATGGCGCAGGAATAATCACTTCATCACCTGGATTAAGCAGGGC
Source organism: Legionella sp. PC1000 (assembly GCF_014109805.1). Classification (GTDB taxonomy): domain Bacteria; phylum Pseudomonadota; class Gammaproteobacteria; order Legionellales; family Legionellaceae; genus Legionella; species Legionella resiliens. The sequence goes on along the minus strand of NZ_CP059400.1, from coordinate 3,990,662 downwards.
TTGGCAGAGATTGTAACAGCTTTGTTTGCCGCCCACTGAAACTAAAATTTGATTGGCTTGATAATCAAGACCATTATCTTTTTTGAATTTATTTTTAACGGCTTCTTTAAGCTCGGGTATGCCATCAACAGCTGTATACTTGGTGTAGCCTTGATTAATGGCAGCGATAGCCGCTTCTTTAATGTAATTGGGTGTGTCAAAATCAGGTTCACCAGTACCCAGATTAATGACATCATGCCCTTGAGCACGCATTTGGGTAGCCTTTGCTGCTACAGCCAAAGTAGGTGAAGGCTTAACTTTTTGCACGCGTTTTGCTAATGCGATATCCATTTGTTGCTCCTGTGAGATATACTAATAAGATATGAAAGATTTATTTAAAATATATGCCGATTATAAGCCCGCTGGCGACCAGCCGACCGCCATAGCCTCATTAATTGACGGCCTGAAATCAGGTTTATCCAAACAAACCCTTTTAGGGGTTACTGGTTCGGGCAAGACTTTTACTATAGCACATGTTATTCAAGCCATGCGCCGTCCCGCTTTGATCATGGCTCCCAACAAAACGCTTGCTGCTCAACTTTATGGCGAATTTAAAGCATATTTCCCTGACAATGCGGTGGAATATTTCGTTTCCTACTATGATTATTATCAGCCAGAAGCTTATGTGCCTGCTTCGGATACTTTTATTGAAAAAGATTCATCCATCAATGAGCACATAGAACAGATGCGTTTGTCTGCAACCAAAGCCTTAATTGAACGTAAAGATGCGATTATTGTCGCAACAGTTTCTGCCATTTATGGTTTGGGTGATCCTGATTCCTATTTACGTATGGTATTACATCTTTCCCGTGGAGAACAATCCGATCAGCGTAAAATTTTAAGACGACTTGCTGAAATGCAGTACACTCGCAGTAACTTATCCCTGGAGCGTGGCCAGTTTCGCGTGCATGGAGATATTATTGATATTTTTCCTGCCGACTCGGAGCGAGATGCAATACGCATCGAATTATTTGATGACGAGGTGGAAAACATTGCTCAGTTTGACCCACTTACTGGGGAAATTCTGCGACGTGTACCCCGGATCACTATTTTTCCTAAAACCCATTACGTGACACCACGTGATCGTATTTTGCAAACTGTAGATTGGGTCAAAGAAGAATTGCAAGAGCGCCTGGCTGAGTTTAAGGAGCAGAATAAATTAGTCGAAGCACAGCGTTTAGAGCAACGGACTGTTTTTGATATGGAAATGATGCTGGAGTTGGGTTATTGCTCGGGCATTGAAAACTATTCCCGTTATTTATCGGCGCGTGAGGCGGGTGAACCCCCTCCAACTTTATTTGACTATTTGCCAGATGAAGCATTGCTGATTATTGATGAATCCCATGTCACTGTCCCCCAAATTGGTGGGATGTACCGAGGGGACCGCTCCCGCAAGGAAACATTGGTTCAGTACGGTTTTAGGCTTCCTTCGGCTTTGGATAACCGGCCGTTACGCTTTGAAGAGTTTGAAGGGCGTTCGCCACAAACGATCTACATTTCAGCAACCCCAGGTCCTTATGAGCAAGAACATTCTGATAATATAGCCGAACAGGTAGTGCGTCCCACAGGTCTTGTCGACCCGGAAGTAGAAATTCGACCTGTACGCACCCAGGTCGATGATTTAATGTCAGAAATTCGTTACGTGAGCCAACAAAATGGACGAGTTTTAGTGACCACTTTAACGAAACGAATGGCAGAGGATTTAACCGACTATTTGAATGAACATGGCATTAAAGTACGCTATTTGCATTCGGATATCGATACTGTTGAGCGGGTTGAAATTATTCGTGATCTGCGTCTGGGAGTCTTTGATGTTTTGGTGGGGATCAATTTGTTACGTGAAGGTTTGGATATGCCAGAAGTCTCCTTAGTTGCTATTCTTGATGCAGATAAAGAGGGTTTTTTACGTTCCGACCGTTCTTTGATCCAAACTATAGGGCGTGCAGCACGTAACATGAAAGGACGTGCCATTCTTTATGCTGATAAGATGACTGGCTCCATGCAAAGAGCCTTGGAGGAGACTGACCGAAGACGTGAGAAGCAAAAAGCATTTAACGAAGCACATGGAATCACACCCAAAGGGATTAATAAGTCCATAAGCGATATCATGGAAGGTGCTTATCACGGAAAACGTAATGCTGCAGTTGCCGAACCAAGCCCGGAATACGTACATTGGTCAACACAGGAATTAGTGAAACACATTAATACATTGGAAAAACAAATGTATTTGCATGCAAAAAATATGGAGTTTGAAGCGGCAGCCAAGGTTCGAGATGAGTATCTTTTATTAAAAGAGCAATTAATAAACAGATAACCTAATAGGCCAGTAATGGATCATATAAACTGGTAGAGAAGTTGTTTCCTCTCTAAAGAAAGAGGAAACAGGTTGTAGAGTTTTAATGACAATCGATCCTGGAAGAAGAGAAAAGCATAAATCCCATTTATTGTGATTTATGCTTTGGTCATTCAACTTATTGTTCCTGTTCACAAGAAGATGTTGGTATTATTTCAACATTTTCAAACGTCTCTATAAAATCCTTAAATTGCTTTTTATCGAATTGATTGTATAACATTAATTGTACATTATAGTGTACCTGCCCTTTTATTAACCTGGGCAGTAAATACCCAATTAATCCTGGTACGGCATTCGCACTATCCATATAATGTTGTGCTTTCTCCAGACACTCAAAGGAGCTTTTTAATCTACAAACTGTACCTGGGTTCGCTTTCTCATTAAGTATCTGTGTTAAAATCGACTTATCCATAACTGTAGTATCCTTGACTGGTTAATTGGGCATCATTAATTTCATGTTCACATAAACTACGAACCTCACATGCATTTGGTATTTCAAATCTGAGATTACCTACGTGCGGATCTTTTTTGTGGATAAGCTGTGAAATAAATGAAGTAATGAGTAATTGCTTTATAGGAGCAGGCAACTCTTCATTGATATCAAAGCGACCATCTGGAGAGAGCAAATCAAAAGCAGGGAACATTATATGAGGTAAAATAGCAAGCGCTTCTTCTATACTGAACGTTTTTGTAACACAAGTTCCTGATTGTTGAGGTAACCTTAAAATAAAATCACCTTGTTTTGCGTCTAATGAACACTCGTTGTCTCCAGGGGTAAAATATTTCCCTTTAGCATAGCATAGTGCACTCATGTACCAACGGAGCCCACCATTTAAGCATACATCAGAAGGAGGAACTACTTGAGTCATTAAACAGTTGCCTTGTGCTTGCTGCATTTTTATGCTGGAAGCGATATATTTTCTAAACTGTTCTTCCACGTTCAGCAGTTTTTGAAAGGCGCAATGCGCTCGTTCATGGAGGACACACAATTCATCCCTACCCACATTGTTCCTTTGCCCCTCGAGTAACTCTCTATAGCGTTCGCTGAACTCGATTGATGCTTGAAGTGCCTTTCGGTCATATTCATGGATCATTCTTACTGCAGTTGGATCACCATTGGCTTGCAAAAATTGATTCATATCCAAATTAAAAGGTGACATTATGTTAAAGCCAGCTTCTGGATTGAGACAACCATCTTTTTTGTAAAATATGGTTGTGCATTTTTGTCGCCCGAAAGGAAGCATTGGACCTGCAACTTCTTGCTGATACAATAGACCATACACTTGATTAAAATCCAGTTTCGATGCAGGCCCGTATAAAGGTGCTAATAAAGCAGTTCCTTGGCTAGCCCAATGTTCTAAAACGACAGCTCCATTTTCAGGACCTTTAGACAATCCGAAAGCTAACGCAACCGGGATGGATTGAGTGAATGATCTATATTCAGTGAGGCCAGTTAAATGCACAAGAGCTTCATGTTCCCTCTCGTTCGCATATTCAGACATATTAAAAGTATCTTGATGAGGTTTCACTTTCTCCGAGAGTGACGTGGGGATAGTAAATATACCTCCGTCTGTTGCTTGTCTACTCAAAAAAAGGTTGAGGAGAGGATATCCACGAAATGCAGCCTGACCAGGTTCAGATGCAATAGGTACGGATTCGGATTCAGAAGTGGGAGAATATGAAATACTTCTCTGATGAAGCCCGTGCTCCATATTATAACATCGTAAAAGGGCTTCTGTCTCATTACACCAACGTTCATCAAAACCTTCAATTCGTGTATTAGGTCTAAAAAAGTGACTACGCGGACTTATACGTCGACCCATTTGTCTAACGGGTAAAAAAAAGCGAGCTAACATACTACTTCTCCTATAATTGCTTAAATATTAAGATTTATATTGTTTAAATCTGTATATTTATTATCCAGTACAAAGCTTATAGGGACTTGAATTGATCTACGCATTTTTTACTTTATAGGGGTAAAGAACGACGATTTAACGATCGAATGAAAGGGTTAATTTTGCATTAATACGGGGATTGACTTGTAATTCTTTGCCAGCAGCTTGAGTCATTTTTGATATGTACCATTGTAAATGGATCCCTGCTTACACAGGTGACAGGGACCAAATAAGTTCAGATATTTCCCTAAGTTAAATCGAATCTTCTCTACATCGCTGAAAAACCAGTCCACCCCCGGCTTGTCCGCGGGATCCAGAGGCTCTTAGCTACTGGATCCCGCGGACAAGCCCTGAACGATCGTCAGTTTTTTAAATTTTTCATGTACCACTTAAGTTTCTCTACGTACTGCTTTAAATTTCTCTACGTACCGCGCTTTATGCCTGAGAGATGGTCACTTTTTGTGACCATCTCTCAGGGACAAGCCGGGGGCAGAGATGTGCTCAAGAGACAGCAGTTAAATAGGGGAAGGATTTATAGAGGAGTTTGAGGATGGGCTTAGCTCACCTTCTAGCTTATCCACTAATTTTGTGCAATGTACACCATCTGTAACAATAATTTTACCTACTAATTCTTCATTCGGTACATTGGTTTGTTCCCGCATGGAATTCATTCCTGCTAAAGAATAATACATAGATGCTTCATCGCTGCTATGGGGCGGCAACCCTATCGCGCCTTCATTTCCAGGACGGCTAATACTATCACCGCATATTTGCGTCGCCAGATAAGCTTCCTCTGCATTGCTTAAACAAGGGGTCAATTTCTGAACCACCTTAATTCGAGGATGCTCTATCTGTGCAGGGTAACTCATATCCTTGCCATAATTCATATAGTAATCTAAATCGTCTGGATGCATATCGAAGCGTTTCATTAAGGAAGGAAAATTAATTAATTCAACTTTATTAATTTTTTTAAGCGGCAACGTGCTTAACAATTCATTCAAGACTTCCAGATATAAGGATTCTAATATACTCTCTAATGAACTAATGCCAAAGGCACCTAAACCAAGACCTTTTAGTCTGATTACACCGGGCTCCGGCATCAAGAGATCGCTTGCCATAAGCGTTTGTTTCAGAGTATGTCTCAGTCTGGTTTTATATGCATTGACATAGAAATTAGCCTCTTTAAAGCCATACTCTCCCTGCGGCAATTTAAATTTAATTAACTGGCATGCTTCCTTTGGCTTAGGTCCTTGCGGGTATTCATCCCCATAGAGATCTTGGGCCACAGACGCAAAACCATGGTGATTTAACGCTTTCGTTCGCCTATCATAATGTGGGTGTCCTGGTTTCTCATCAGCATATTCCAAGCACATTAATGCATCATAGTGTAAACTTTGTCCATTTCTTAGCTCTGGGCCGACTGCGTAATTAATCAATACTGGTCCCAAATGCGCTTGTTCTAATTCGTGAAGAGCATTTCCCGAACGGTAATGTGGAACTACTCCATTGTTTCTATATCGTACTCCATTTTCAATGGGCAAAAAATAACCATTGGCAGAAACCAAGTGGGATAATGCGCTTTCTTCCATGGTTAAATAATGTTCGTATAATTTACTTTTATCCTCTGGAGTGCCAACAGCTAATAGTTTATCGCGATCAGAAAGATGGCGCAGAGGCTCAATTAACTCGTGATGACCGTCTCGATAACAAAGCAGCCGACCGTCTTGATATGCAGCCTCATATCGTGCTTTGATTAATCGACATATCATCTCTTCAAAAGTGATTTTACGATACAGATTTCCAAGAAAAGTGTGCTCTTGTTGTTTTGCTTTATAAAATTTCTCGAGTATCGGTAAATGTTCCTCTAAGATCAGCTGATAACAACTCTCATCCAATAGGTTTACGAATTTAACCTGGTCTTGCGTTAAATATTTTCGAAAATCAAATAAACTGCTTTTTATGGGTCGTTTGTTGAACCATGCGTTAAACATTGAGCCTAGTGATTGCTCTTGAGTTAGAGCATCTAATAATCTCTTTCTTATTTCCAAAGTTTCATGGTGTAGCTCTTTGCCTTTGAAATTAGGGACGTGAGAAGAGGGTACATTATGAGAAAACATGGAATGGCGGCGTACATAGGGCATGCGGGATCTATTCATCGTTCTTGAAAACATAATCGTCCTTTTTTAACATAATGGAAACATTACTTATTTATCCATTTATTATCCAATCTTAAGCTTATAGAAAACTGAATTAACCTACGTATTTTTTGCTTTATAGCCGTGACAGGTTAATGGAAACAGAGCCTGGTTAAAGGGAATTTTAATTTTCTAATGCCGAGTACATTGTGGAACAATTTGTGGGGCAAGCTTAAGTAATGCGTGCTGGGAATCCTACTTATTGTTTGGATAAGTTGAATGAGAAGATAGCCCGACAGGCATGGATTATGAACCCTGGAGTTCAAGTGGGTAGCGGATGAGTCGGTTCAGGCTTCCCACTCAAGGTGGGCTTGCACAACGCCGGCTTCAGGATGCTTCCCATGCTGTTAGCATTGGTTCTAAAATCTCTTGCTATCGGGTTAAGCTATTATACCATGGCCATCTTGCTTGAAGTCAAGAATGGCGAGCACATACTCGATTGACCTTTTGTTGAAAGGAGTGATGCCCATTTGATTCCCAAGAATTTATCGTTTACCATGTCATGGCAATGTCAACCAAAATTCGTTCTTCGTATTAGGACAACCAACATAAGAGGTTATGATGGTAGCAACTGCATCAAATATGCTTCCATTGGGGAGTAAGGCACCTGATTTTACTTTAGTGGATACTCGCAATGATCAATGGGTTTCCCTGGCCCAGATTAAATCACCCATTGCTACGGTGATTATGTTTTTATGCAATCATTGCCCTTATGTGAAACACATTCAGACAAAAATAGTAGACCTGGCTGAAACATATCAGAAAAAAGGAATTCAATTTGTGGCGATCAGTTCCAATGATGCAGAAAAATATCCCGCAGATGGTCCAGAAAAAATGCGGATTGAAGCAGAAGTATTTCATTATCCATTTCCTTATTTATACGACGAGTCCCAAGAGGTTGCCTTAGCGTATCAAGCAGCGTGCACTCCTGATTTTTATATTTTTGATAAAGATTTGCGTTGTGTTTATCGTGGTTGTTTGGATGAATCAACACCTGGGAACAACAAACCAGTGACTGGCTCCCATTTACAAAATGCCCTGGATAATATTCTTGCTGGAGAACCAGTAAGCCCCGAACAAAAACCCAGTATGGGATGCAATATTAAGTGGAAGGATCGTATGTATGGATAATACAAGCCCTACTCAAGATGGGCTTGCATAACGCCGCTTTCAGAATACTTTTCGTGCTGTTAGCATGGGTTCTAAAATCTTAAGCTGATTATACTATGGCCATCTCGATTAAAGTCGAGAATGGCGCTGGTCTTATATCTATAATGATAGGTGTTCATCTTCTCTATCTTCATCATCCTCGTTTGCAAAACTCCATGCATCTTTAAGCTGAAAGAATGCATCTCTATTATGTTTCGAAGAATGCATGCTCAATGATTTAAGCTTATCATGAAAGAAAGAGGAAATTTTATCAAAAAGTGAAGGCACCCCATCTTGCATTTCTTCCAAAATCGACAACGTTCTTCTAGATTTTGGGGTTTCGTCTCTCCCAAATAAGTTTTTTAGACGAGTCAATTGAGTTTGAATTCCATGTTTTAAAGTGTCAATTAGCTCTTCTAATTTATGGTTTTGTTCACTTCTTTTGGGTGGATCAACGATCCCCAAGCGAATTATTTTTTTATACTTTGTCTTTGAAAGAAGTGGGCTGGGTTCGAGGGAATTATCGCTAGGTTCATATTTTTTCGAAATAGCATCATGCTCATCATTAATTTGTTTTTGTGTTTTTGGGGCAAGCTCTGCTTGATTCCTGTTTATTTCTTCTAACAACATATAGTCAGGTAGATGCGACTGTGAGGTAGTCGCTTTCTGACAATTCCCAATGGTTTTCTCCATACCAGCTAATCCACTACAGCCTTTGACTTTTCTTCCTTGGCTATCCAGAACAAAAGAATTTTTTTCATCTGTACTGAAGGTAATATCAGTCACAGTGAAATTTAGCGGCAGGTATGCACCTTCTTGTTCACAACGCGCCCTTAGGCCAACTAGGTTGTTATATAATTTATCGAGTTCTTTTAGAACTTTTTGTGTATGGGTTGATAGCCCTTCTTTTGTTTTTGCCAAACGATAGACCGGGGCTTTTTGGACTGCTGCATAAATTTGACAAGCAGTATCAAAATTATTTCGAGCAACCAATTTTTCAGCCATTAGAAGATAACGTTCTATGGCAACTGTCCGTTCATCCATTGTACTTTTTGCAAGAATGTCATTGAGCACAAAATCAGCCACTTTATCATAGCTCTGAAAGAGTGCTCGCGAACGATCTCCATCGACGAGCATCTTGCGACGTTCTGCTTCAATATAATAGTCGAGGGGCATAGATTCCATCTGTTCAATAGCTGTTATTTGCTCTGATGATTCTTTTCTGATGAGTTCAATGGCCTTGTCTGCTTCCTCTTGGGTAATTTTTTGCTTCTCGACCTGTTCGCTTATCTCCGCTATTTTTTTTGCGGTTTCAGTCTCAACTGCTTTAATAGCCAGTTTTTTCGCTTTTTGGAACTTGTCTTTTGTCGCTGCAGCAAGAGCTTTTTCGCGAAAAAACTCATCGGGCATATCAAGTACTTCCAAAATACCTTGAGCATAAGCTTTTGAGCCTTCAGTGGTGATTGCTGCAAAAGTATCCATCATTCTATTCATTAGATATCGGTTTATATGTTTTATGGCTCTCATTTCACGCTTGTTTAAATGTTCATCATGAAGGAACAAGGCATCAAATGCGTCCCGAAATTTTGAAAATCCATGGATATTAATCAAGTTTTGGCAATGTGCTTTGAAATCATCGATTTTGAAAGGACGAAATCCGGCAATCAAAATACGTAGGGCTTCTGGAAGCTCTGCTGTCAAGAAGTCACCGTCCCTAAGTGGATCATCATGTGTCGTGTCTTCTACGAGATAACTTAAATCATCCAGGTCTTCTTCTAGCGTATCTAAAGCTTCGAAAACCCTTGTTTCATCTTCAATTGAAGAAGATTCAGTCGATAGTTCCAATTCTGTGAATAATTCACTAAACTGCATAAAATCCTTAGCGACCTGTCTTCTTTTAAATCGATTTGCTTCTTTAAACCGCATATTATCACCTTATTCGATATACTACCTGTATAAAAAGTATAGGCTAAAATAGGTTCTTGACTGTTCTAATAGTGATCTTATTGTAAAAAATAAGGGAGAGAGTCATTTCGATTTAATTTAATTACCCATTAGGAAGCAAGGAATCTGATTTTACTTTAATTGGTACACGAAACGAACAATGGGGTTCTTTTGTTAAATCGTCCGTTGCAGTGGTGATATGTTTCATTCACAAGAAAATAGCTGGGTTACAGCTATTTTCTCCAGTTGAATCATAATTACATTTTGCAGTGGACTTCTTGTCTGTTTTCTTCGGGTTCTTCTTTCATAAGCTCTTTTCGATTAAACCAATGATTAAAAACATCAACCCCGTTTGCAGCTCCAAAAATTGTGGAGGGAAGTGGTGTGACGGCTTTAAATAAAGCATCCAATCCTCTATAAGTATTTAATGCGATCGCAACATCCTTAACCATTTCGGGAGTCTGCTTACACATTAAAATGATAGCGGTAAGCGCATGAATAGAAATATCAATGGTATATTCAGAAGGATTGGCATTTGGGTTATTCCACAAATCATACAATACTGCAAGACTTGTAAGGCCATTGTAAATGATGCAAACATTCCTCAGATTAATATATTGTCTGAAATTATCAAAAAATCTAGGCATTATTCTTTCCTTAATCTATGTAATTTAAAATCCTCTACTAAAATTTTTTAATACTTAAAATTTTAGTAACCCAAGTCTATCATTATTACTAAAACTATAACCGAAAGATAAAAAACAAACGGGTACTTTGCTTCTCTGCACTGAACGGGACTTTTTATGAAAAATTAAAATTTTTCAGGATCAGCCATTTCCCAATGTGCTTTATAACTCTTAGGAATATCAGGGCCTAATAGTTGACCCGGTGTAAGATACTCATAAATTTCATTAAAGGATTTAACCTCTTGCACGTTTACTCGTCTCATGATGTGAATGGGTTTCAAATCGCTGGGGTTATCTAAACCAAGTGACCCCACCATTTCTAAAAAGCTTTTTATGGTGTTTTTATGAAAATTGGCTACTTGATGTTTTTTCTGATCGACAACCAAGCCATATTGTAATCGTTTATTTTGCGTCGCCACCCCTGTAGGGCAGGTATTTGCATTGCATTGTTTGGTCTGCAGGCAACCAGCAGCCATCATCATCGCTCTTGCTGCATTGCACATGTCGGCGCCTAAGGCGATATTGGTAAGTAAATCAAATCCATTTGCAACTTTACCACTGCAAATGATGCGTATTTTATCCCGTACGTTAATCCCCACTAAGGCATTATGTACAAAGACTAAACCTGCTTCCAAAGGAGTTCCGATAAAATTAACGTATTCTTCTGGGGCAGCGCCTGTTCCTCCTTCTGCGCCATCAACGGTGATAAAATCAGGTAAGATGTTGGTTTTCAACATCGCCTTACAAATGGCAAGAAATTCGTCTCTACGCCCTAGACATAATTTAAACCCTATGGGTTTGCCATGGGATAAGTCACGTAATTTTTTTACGAAATGCAGTAACCCTATGGGGGAAGTAAAAGCAGAATGAGCCATCGGGGAAATTACATCGTGACCCATAGATACTTTTCTTACTTTAGCGATTTCTTCGGTTAATTTGGCGGCAGGTAATATGCCTCCATGAGAAGGTTTGGCTCCTTGAGATAGCTTGATTTCTATCATTTTTACTTCTTTACGATTGGCTTCAACGGCAAATCCTTCTTCGTCAAAATTTCCTTGTGCATCGCGGCAACCAAAATAGGCCGTTCCGAATTGAAATACCAAATCGCCGCCTTGCAAATGATAGGAACTTAATCCTCCTTCACCAGTAGCTTGGAAAAACCCACCTATGAGTGCCCCTTTATTCATGGCCATAATTGCTTTGCCAGACAGTGCGCCAAAGCTCATGCTGGAAATATTCAATCGTGAGGCATTGTACGGTTGCAGACAATCTGGACCTCCTACCATGATTCTTGATTCAACTTCTGAATGATGCTTCGGAGCTAAAGAGTGGAGTGCCCAAGTATAACCAACACTTGAAATATCGCGTTCCGTACCAAAGGGAACTGTATCACGTGTATTTTTTGCACGCTCATAAATGAGTGAACGTGTTTCGCGATTAAATGGGAGTTCGCTTTCATCAGTAGCAATAAAATATTGTTGAATTTCTGGGCGAAGAAATTCTAGAAGATAGCGTACATGACCTAAGACTGGGAAATTACGGAGAATGGTATGTTTTTGCTGAATCAGATCATAAATCCAGATTATAATAAGGGGAATAAGAAAAGCGATAAACCATTTGATGCTATGAAACATAGCGAAGAGGGCGAGCATAATTAATAAAGCTACCCCAAACCCTATATACCATTGGCGTCTCATGTTAAGTCCTTTTAGTCAAAATTGGTTTCCTCTTATTCAGACCCGCTTACAGAAAGCAGAAGAATTTTTTGCAATCAACAGTAAAATTAATCTAATTCTGGAATACGTTCCGCCATGTCACCACCTACCATCTTGTTGATTTTATTTTCCAGGGAGTTAATAAATTGTGTCACCTGATGTTGCTGATGTGCCTGTTTGTTTTTGCATAATATTAATTCATGGCTGATGTCAAGTGCAGCAAGTAACAAGGTTTGGAAATTGTCCAGCTGCTTTGATTTCTTTTTATTAATCATTATTTGGTTATTTAATTTCTGCACTGCAAGCAGTAAATTAGGTTCTTCGCCTTCTGGGCACTTAATTTCATAAGTTTTATTGAGTAGTTTAACAGTACACGATTTCATCTGCGTCATGATAATAAGACCTTTGCAATTCCATAGAGAGCTTTTATGAATAGTAACAATTTTGCTCGCAAGCAGCAATTAGTAGGGTGAACGCTGGCATTAAATCGGTTATCATGGGTATTTTCTATAAATGAGTTGAATATGTCTGAAGAAAGAGAACATTTGCATTTGCCCGAATATGATGAATTTTCTGCAACGATTGCTGTTTTGATGTTGCACATATCTGCGAGTTTATTGCATGGAATGATGTGTGGCTACTTGTGTGCCGGGGCTGACAATCAAGGCGAGACATATTTACGTGCTTTATTGAATAATAAAAAGGACGAAGCCAGCCGTAATGCTGTTTTAGCCATGTTTTCGGTTTTTTCTATAAGCCAACAACAAATTAATACCATGGATTTTGAATTTGAAATGATGCTGCCTGATGATGAGGAATCCTTGCTGGTACGAGCGCAAGCTTTTAGTGAATGGTGTGAAGGTTTTACTCAAGCCTTGACTTTGGCTGGCATTAGCGCCAATCAATTTCATGAAGAAGAAACGCAAGATGCATTTCAGCATCTTATTGAGTTTGCTGAACTTGATTGTGATACATTGGATGTAGACGAAGAAGATGAACGTGCGTTAATGGAAGTCAGCGAATACGCACGAATGGCCGTGCTTCGTTTACACAGCGATTTAGTAATGAATGAGAAAGAACGTGGCGGTCATACTGGAATAACTCATTAAAAAGGATGTTACTATGATTTCCCAACACGAATATCAAGCAAGAAGGAACAAATTGGCGCAGAAACTGCCTAAAGACAGTATCGCCCTTATTCCTGCTGCTCGCGAAGTATTACGTAATGGTGATGCACATTACCGTTTTCGACAAGATAGCCATTTTTATTATTTAACTGGATATAACGAGCCTGATGCATTGTTGGTTCTTATAACAGGAACGAATCCACAGAGTATCTTATTTAATCGTTCACGTAATCCTGCAGAAGAGCAATGGACCGGAAAACGTCTAGGACAGGATGGGGCATTGTCCGAACTAGGTATGCATGCCGCTTTTCCCATAGACAGTATTGCCGAAGAATTACCCAAATTATTAAATGGAAAATCAGCGATTTATTATGCTCTTGCCCGAAATGCAGAAATAGAAAAAACCATCATGCACTCAGTGGCGGCGCTTAAGGACCAGGTACGACGAGGAGTTAAAGTTCCTGACGAGTTGTGTGATTTGGAGCCTATCTTAGGTGAAATGCGCTTATTTAAAAGTGATGCCGAACTGGAATTAATGCGCCGGGCAGCAAGTATTTCCGTTAAAGCACATAAACATGCAATGCGTCGTTGCAAACATTTGGAACATGAGTATGAGCTGGAAGCAGAGCTTGTTTATGAATTCAGTCGCCATGGTTGCCGCAGTGTGGCCTATGATCCTATTGTAGGCGGGGGCGAAAATGCGTGCATACTCCATTACACAGAGAATAGTAAACCCTTACATCGAGGCAGTTTGGTGCTTATTGATGCAGGAGGGGAGTATGAAAATTATGCTGCTGACATTACGAGAACATTTCCAATCAATGGTAAATTCAGTCCAGAACAAAAAGATATCTATGAATTGGTACTCAAAGCACAAAAAGCAGGAATCGCGGCAATTAAGCCCGGCCTGCCTTGGAATGCAGTGCAACAAATTATGGTACGTATTCTAATCGAAGGACTAAATGAGTTGGGCATTTTGCAAGGAGATGTGGACGAACTAATTTCTAAAGAGGCTTATAAACCGTTCTACATGCATAACTCTGGACATTGGTTGGGACTTGATGTTCATGATTGTGGTCTGTATAAAATTGATGGCGAGTGGCGCCCTTTAGAACCTGGAATGGTTTTAACTGTCGAACCAGGGTTATACATTAGCTCGAATACTCCAGGAGTAGATAAACGCTGGTGGGGTATTGGTGTGCGTATTGAGGATGATGTAGTTGTAACAAAAACAGGTCATGAAGTGTTAACTGCAGCATTACCTGTGGATGTACATGAGATTGAGGCATTAATGCGTGATTAATAAAGAAATTGATATATTGGTTATTGGTGGAGGTTTAACAGGTGCAACCCTAATGCTTGCTTTACAGGAATTAGGCTATGACACTTTGTTGGTAGAGGCCAAGCCGTTTAGTGATAAAATAAAATCTGATTTTGATGCACGATCCTTAGCACTCTCACCTGCAAGCCGGCGTATTTTAAATATGCTTGGAGTTTGGGATCTCCTCAAAGATCATGCAACGCCCATAAACACAATCCATGTTTCCGATCAACATCATTTTGGGATATCGCGTCTGCAAGGTGAATTGAATGCCCCGTTGGGCTACGTGGCGGAAATGCAACATATAAATCAGGCTTTGCATCAATTATTACCTCATGACCGACTTATTGCTCCGGCGAGCTTGCACTCTTTGGATTATGAGAAGCGTTCAGCAACAATTCGCACGGATTCCGAAGAACTAAATATTAGTGCACGTCTCATTGTTGCTGCAGATGGCGCACAATCTGCGGTGCGTCGTTTGTGTTCGTTATCGGCAAAGACTAAGCTCTATGGTCAACAAGCGATTGTAGCTAATGTGGGTTTGCTTAGGCCGCATGAATACCGTGCTTATGAGCGTTTTACCGCGCGTGGGCCTTTGGCACTTTTACCGATGCAAGAAAACAGAATGTCTTTGGTTTGGGCTGTTTCTCCCAAGGAGGCAGAGCATTTGTTGTCTTTATCTGAGGCTGAATTCTTAAAGGAACTCCAACAGACTTTTGGGTATCGTTTAGGTCGTTTTGCTAAAGTAGGCAAACGTTTTTCTTATCCTTTACTCCAAGTGTTAATGCCAATGCAAATCAAATGGCCAGTAGTTTTTGTAGGCAATGCCGCACATACGTTGCATCCGGTAGCTGGGCAGGGATTTAATCTGGGGCTTAGAGATGTGGCTACTTTGGCACAATGCATTGCTGAGCAAGGGCTCAATGCAGAGATGTTGCACCATTATGTACGATTAAGATCGCATGACCAAAAAATTATTACCCGTTTAACAGATGGTTTAATTCAAGTATTTACCAGTCGTTTCCCTGGATTAGGTGTGGCGCGTGGGTTGGGATTGATTGCTCTTGATAATATTCCTGCTTTAAAAAACCTTTTAGCACGATATGCGCGAGGATTTGGAGGAGTGATTCCTGATTTGGTTTGTGAGATTGCTTTGCCAAAGCTACAAGAACAGTTATGAAGGAAAAGAAATGAGTCTGCAATTTAATGTATTAATCATTGGCGGCGGTATTGTCGGTTTAACCGCTGCCTTGGCTATGGCACAGCGCGGTTACTCTGTAGCCGTTATTGACGCGGGCTCATTAAAAGTCGATAGCAAACGGTCCGATACTCGAGTTTATGCAATTAATCATGCATCACGGACTCTGTTGCAGCAGTTAAATGCCTGGGAGCATCTGGATATGTCACGAGTTTCCCCATACAGATGCATGTATGTTTGGGATGCTGAAAGCAAAGCACATATTGATTTTGACTCTCGCTATGTCGGTGCGCAAAACTTAGGAAGTATTATTGAGGAATCTGTGTTGAAACATGCTTTATTGCACCAGGTAGCTCTCCAGTCCTCCATTCATTTATTTCCTGAAAGTCAGGTTGAAGAAGCATTGAGTGAAGAAACCGGAGTTAAAGTATGCAGCAAACAGCAAGTTTGGGAGGGGCAACTGTTAATGATTGCGGATGGAGCCAATTCACCAACACGACAAAAGTTCAAAGTACCGTTAAGCAGCTGGTCTTATGAGCAGCATGCATTGGTTGCTACAGTCTCTGTGGAGAAGCCACATCAACAAACAGCATATCAAGTATTTCGCGCGGATGGCCCTTTAGCATTTTTACCGCTGGCGGATGCACATCAATGCTCCATAGTTTGGTCCACGAATCCCTCCCATGCAAAAAAATTAATGAGTTTTTCGGATGAGGAATTTAATGCGTCTTTAACACAGGCCTTTGCTAAAAAGTTAGGTCGGGTAGAAGTCATTAGTAAGCGTCATCAGTTTCCTTTACAGATGAGGCATGTGAAACAATATGTGGGTGATCGTTGGTTACTTCTTGGCGATGCAGCACATACGATCCATCCTTTAGCAGGTTTGGGTTTAAATGTTGGTTTGGCTGATGTAAGCTCCTGGATTCGCTATCTGGATGCAGCTCAAGATACTCTTTTATCCAAGAAAGCATTAGGTGCATATCAGCGCGAGCGTAAACATGAGGTATGGCAAATCATCATGTTGATGGAAGGATTCAAACGTTTATTCAGTAATTCCTTTATGCCCCTTGTTGCCCTGCGTGGTTTGGGTTTAAATTTATGTAATGGATTTACCTCTATAAAGCGGTTATTTATTCAACATGCGCAGGGTGTGCAGCAGTAATTTTCTATAACGATATCAAATTCTATTTCCATTATATCTTTTTAAATTGATTCACATTAAAAAATTGGATGCATTTATCCTGAAACCCTTTTATTTAATCACACTGATTAATATTTATTTAATGCTTCTTTTATATGACATAATGGTCAATTAGTGGCGTGATTAAGGATAGCCTTTATGTACAGTCGTATTTTTGCTCAAACTGGCTCCAGTTCGTTTGGAAGATTTTTTGTTTCGCACTGAAAAAGTATTTCTACGGTTTGTCTTAGACGTATGCCCCCTGAAACCACCATTGATACCATTGCGCAAGAATTTCAAACAGAGTTGAAAGAAAAGGGATTGGTGAAATTAGTTAAGACTTTAGAAGAAGAGCAAAAAATTTTACTGGATCTGCAAGCAAAGCAAAAAGATAATTTAAATCGAATTAAAGAAACCTGCGTTAACCCAACACAAAAGCGACTTGCTCAAGGATACAGTATTATCGGATTATTCTGGAATCTGAAACAAAAGGAAATGCATCAAATTGCAACAAAAGAGGTGTTGCAAATTAGAGAAGAAACGATTGACTGGCTAAAGGCACGACAAGATTTGTACGCCGCGCTCAAACAGGGTCCCAATGGAAACCCGAGTTCTGACAAAAATTTTTCATTAAGTTGAGAAATGCATTCCTTTAATAGGGCAAAGAATAAGAGCTTGCACACTATTCCTCGGCTAGGATATTTATTCTCATGTAAGCATTAGCTATAAATTTCAGTTTTTTAAATGCCTGTCCGAATTTGATTAAAAACCAATAATGTAAATTTCTCTTTTGACAGACTATTTTTTTTATTAGAATTCGCCGCGAATCCAATTATGAAGAATCAATATGACAAGACCCGTTAAATTTTTAAACAGCATCGATCGAGAACAAGCTGCTGAGGAAATGCTTACAGAACAATTGGTTTTTTTTCCCGAGGAGGCCGAGTCGCAACTCAGGCTATGTAATTATTTGAAAAATAACGGCAGCCAACCAGGCTTTAATTATCTATCCACCGTTTACGATAAGGACATAGTTATAGCTGCGGCTCCTAATCTTGGTTCCAGGCAATTGGCAGTATATGCTGGCAAATCATTTGCGCAAGGAGAAATTGTTGGAGAAATAAAAGGCATTGATTTATTCGGTGTACTACCTGACTCCGAAATAAATCAAAGAGTCAAAAAATATCAAGAAAATTCCACTTATGTTTGGAAATTAAATTTAGATGATCACGATCAATATGCTGTAGTAATTGATTTGTTGAAAGCAGGGACCAATACACGTTGGGTAAACCATGCGAGAACTCCTAATTTGGAAGTAAAAGTCATTTGTCATCAACGAAAAGACCAGTACGGAAATACTCTATTTGATTACCATGCCTATTATGTTGCAACCCAAAGAATCGCTTTTGGTGAGGAGTTGACTATTTCATATGGGGATGATTATTTTACAAAAGCGCGTCCGCAAATCATACGTCAACCACAAACTTTAATTGAAATCCTGCATGAGCTGAGCAAAGCCCAAGATCAAGACCTGGCAACAAGTACGATAAGTACCCGTGAAGAAATAAAGAAATTTTTCAGTTTATTAACATTGAGAGCAGATATGCGAAAAATAGAAGCTAAAAGACAAATGTATTTGGATAAAAATTTAGATCCTAAGCTTTATGATTTGCATGTATCAGAAGATGTGGCGCGCTTTGAAAAAAATCAAAAAATGGAACTGCAGAGAAACTCGCCTTACCACTTAGTTATTGCACCTACAGAGCGAGGAAAAAGAGAATATCGTTACTCTTTATTTAGTGGACAGAAAATTCCAGCGCGAAAAGTTCTATGTCAGCTCGTTGGTCAGCAAAGAGATGATGTTCCCAAAAGGAACAGTGAAATGCACTTATGGGCGATGCAGCAGGGTATAGATACGAATTATTTAGTGCAAACAAGTAAAGGTGGATATCTTTATACTAAAGAAAAAGCCTCAGAAGCCTATTGCATAGAAGGAGCGAAGCAGAAAAGTGAAGCGAATGTCCGATTTGATTTTAAAACTAATTCTTATATAACGACACGTGAAATTCGACCAGGTGAAGAAATTCTTGCTTTTTATGAGAATTATGATTACAGCTCTTCCCCTACTACGTTATCGCAAGTGGTCGCTGATTTTAATGAATCCCAATATTATTACCAAGCTACCTGGAATGAAACAGGAATTAATATGGAGTATGTGATTCCTAAAACTCCTGGTTATAATTTAGATAGTTTCGAAGTGAGTGAGCCACCCCGTTCGACGAAATATTCTGAGGAAGAACAAAAAAATGAGTGGGTGCTTCCAACAGGTTCTGATTTAGATGAGAATGAGAGAATCCTTACACCTGGTTATAATTTAGATTTATTTGACGACGAATCTCCTTCGCATATGGGAGAAGAGCGTTCCATTGAGAAGGCAAGCATCCTTGAAAAAAGGAAGTCGACTTGGAGTCCATCGTTCCAATTCGGTGGAAATGCAACGAACAAAAAACAAAAAAGCTCAGAAATCACAGAGGATGAAAAGGAGGAGAATCTTGCCACAACGACTCCCAGCGACCGGAATTTCAGTAATTCCCCCTGATTCATGGGTCAAGATGATCTGAGGTATCGTCAGTTTTGAGAAACCTCCACTAAATTTTTCGCCTACCTACCGCGCTTAATTTCTTCGTCTACGTACCGCGCTTTATGCGCGGTATCCAGGGGATCTTGCTATAGAAATGCTCAGCGGCATCTTAAAATATCGTTCTGGATACCGCGCATAAAGCGCGGTATAGGAAAGCAGTACGTAGAGAAATTTAAGCGGTACGTAGAGAAGCTTAAGTGGTACATGATAAATTTAAAAAACTGACGATCGTTCAGGGCTTGTCCGCGGGATCCAGCTCTATTGCAAATTTCCTGGGTCTCGAGGACAAAGCCGCGGGACGTAGAAATTAAAGATAATGAAACGTGTCGATCCCTCGGGGTCAGGATGACCCTAAATTAACTTAGAATAGCAATGTTTAGGTTTACTTTAAACGGGCAAAATGTTCTCGGCTAAAGGCTACTTTTTCAGCAACGGTCTCATTCGGGTGTTCTTGATGGTGCGCTTCAATTGCTCGATATCGTTTTAACCCTCCTTCCCTATTTGCAATTTGAATATTTAATCCGGGACGCGCATTCAGCTCAAGCATTAAAGGCCCTTGCTCTTTATCAAGGACGATATCTACGCCAAGATAACCCAGACCAGTCAGTTCATAGCAACTGGAGGCAATCTCAAGTATTTTATTCCAATAGGGTACTTCTATATTTACAATGGGATTCAGCGTGTCCGGATGATAATCGATGATGTCATTATGAAATACTCCGCCAAGAGTTTTCCCACTGGCGAGGTCTACTCCAACACCAATTGCTCCTTGATGTAAATTTGCTTTTCCACCGGACAAACGAGTTGGAAGTCTCACCATGGCCATGGCAGGATAACCCAATAAACTAATAATTCGAATATCAGGAATACCTTCGTAGCTTACTTCGGCAAATATGGGGTCTACTACTACTCGTTTCTCTATAATTGCATAATCCGAGGAGCCGCCAAGACTATATGCTCCTGAAAGCAAGCACGATAAATGATAACTAAGTTCCTGGGCTGTAGTAAGTTTTCCATTAATTTGCCGATAACGGCCATAGACTTTATCTTTAAAAACTAAAATACCATCCCCACCAGAACCACGTGCAGGTTTAACCACGAAGTCAGTATAAGGCTCTAAGCGTTCCTCTATGGTTTTAATTTGTTGCTCTGTTTCAATGATATCGTATAAAGGCGGAACTGCGATACCAGATTTTAGAGCCAGCTTTTTTGTTTTTAACTTATCATCAACCAGAGGAAACAGTTTTCGCGGGTTGTAGCGTAATACAAAATCCGTATTGCGCTGGTTAATACTTAATATTCCGTGACTTTTTAAACGGCGAAACAGAGTGATCATTCTACATGTCCCGCAAGTGACTTAAAGCGTTTCAACTCGAACAATCGATATCCTCGATATTGGCCGAACCACAATATTAAAGCCAATAAAACTAAAACCAATTCAGGGAAAGCGAAGATTAGGTATTGTAAGGGTTCATAGCTCATTGCCCAATAAGAAATAACGGCAGCGACCAGGCTGCCTATACCTGATTTTATGGCTTCTGAAGCACCTCGCTCATCCCAGGTAATGCACATGCGTTCTATAGTCATAGTTAAAATGACCATCGGGAATAAGGCAACCGATAGTCCCGCATCCAAGCCAAGATTGAGACTGAATACACTAATAAAGATCATGAGCAAAATGACAACGGTAAGAATTGCCGCGAGGCGTGGGACTAAAAGTAACCTTAGTTGATCCAGATAAAAACGCGCCAATAGACCAAAAGATACAATAATGACAAAGAGGCAAATTCCCCAGATCACATGGGTTTCTCTAAAGGCTAAAGCGATTAAAACAGGCATAAAAGTACCAAAGGTTTTAATCCCGATAAAGTTTCGCAGAATTAAGATAATAAAAGCACCTATAGGGACCGTTAATAAAATCTTATACGTTTCCTGCACATTGACTGGTAGTTGCAATAATGAGAAACGTAACAGCTGTGAATCGGATTGTAAACCGCGTGATTTGGCAATACTTAAAGCGTTTATGGGGGTGGGAGACACGGTTAAACTAAATTGGACTTTTTTACCGCCAATGACATTAAATACAGGTTCATTACCATATTGCCAAATAAGGAAATCTTTAGGTAAACCTGCTCCACCGGTTCTAGGATTAATATAAATCCAGCTTTTACCATTGAATACGGCCAAAAAGGAACTTAACTCGGCTTTGCTTTTTTGGGACAAATAAATTCCTTTTACTGGAAGGGCAGAGATTTTAGACTGATTCAAAATTAAAATTGCTGCATTGATAAGGTGTTCATCACTAAAATCATTGCTTGTCAGTAACTTGGCATTTCCATCTTTTTTATTCAGTTCTTTAATCGTGCTCTGAGCAAAGGTTTTAATATCTGCAGAGGATTGTCGTACCTGGCTGGTAATGGTTTCAACAGCTGATTTTTGACTTTCTGCAAGCGGTTGGGTTTTTGCAGCTGGGGGCGCTCCTAATGGTGATTCATTTCCTTCGGCTTGACGGAAAATTGCTCTGTAATACAGCGATTGGGCACCATGAGCGCGCCTAATTGACCAAACTGTTTCCCTGTTATCACCATTTAAGTTCGTTGTTACTCCATAATTCCTTGATACGAAGTATTCATCAAGAATTGCAAAATGTGGAGGTAAATAAGGAATGTTAAAACTTGCTTTAATTGGTGTATTGGGATCCGCAACAAAACGTAAGTTGGATTCAACCATCCAACTGTTTATCGTTTCTGTGTCAGTTAAAGGCACATCGAGTACAAAGTGTCGATACAAAAAAATTCCTGATCCAAGGATCAATAAAGTAAAAATAAGTCCATAAACATGACGCGTATTATTTTTCATTGTTTCTTAAGACTCTGATTTCTTAACGTAAATGTCAGTGCTGGGTTTACTGCACCATTAAAAGCAATGATTGCATCTCTTCCTAAAAGCAAAGGATAGAGGAACCGTTTGCGATTGGTTAAATTCACTTTAATTGTTCTAACTTTATCTCCAAGCTGTAAATTAAGCAGGACCACGGGGCGTTTGATTGGTGCATGTTCCACTATCTCTGATCCATGTTCCCCAGCACGAACTTTAATTTTTACTCGACCTTTATATTCTGCTTCAAATACGTATTCTCCACTTTTAGTGGGAACAATAAAACGCAAATAAGGTACGCCATTTTTAGTAATTTCAGTTATGTTGGTCGCATTTAATGATGCGGATTTAGCCCCAGTATCTAATTTTGCTGATAAGGTCAAATTTTTCTCGGGAAACGAAACTTTCTCAACATAACCATAAATTTGTGTTTCATTTGATGCCATAACAGGTCCAGTCATTAGTGCTGCCAAAATAAAGAGAGCAAGTATTGATCTCATTGAATCCTCTTTCCTGAGTTGTTTTTTATTTAGTGCAATATCGTAGCAGGTTTGCCTCATAAGTCACAACCCGTAAGTAGGTTTAATGAAATATTTTTTGTACGAAGTGAGTGTGATCTCTATTAATCGGTTTACAAAAAATTTGTATCTTTTTGATTCATGATGAAACGATTATTGACATCAAGATCATTGATCCATATAATCCGCCCCAACTAACCGATAGTCATTTCTGTGGGTAAGAATGTCTCTTAGTGGCGAAGAAGATTTACCTTTAAATTCAGAAGAACTTGTTTTTCTCTTGGCAATCGCCGGTCGTATCGACGCGCAAAGTAGACTCCTCGCTCAAAAACTCGATAAAAATCGTTACATTTATCATGCTTATGCCATTGTAGATTCTCTCAGCTCCTCTTACAGCATGTTTAAATACTTTATGGAAGTATTTATGCGTAAGACGGATGCTGAATCGATACACAAAATACTCACTTCCCCTGAAGGAATTGCTGCAATTGCTGCCGAAGCAATTTTTTTAGTTTCTTTTTCTTTCCTGGCAAGTGTTTTTGAGAAAGAAGAAAAAGATTCCGTAAAAAAATTCATAGCGACTGCTTGGCCCTATTTTCGCGATGTAATGAAGGGCTTAAAAAATGCGTATAAAGGATGGCGAAGTACAGTACAAATTTTAAGTCTGATTAGTGGGATGGACCTTAAATATATGGTTGTTCCTGTTGGACTGGTATTAGGTGTATTTGCTGCTGCTAACCGTTTTTGGATACGTAGCATGGTTGAGCAGCGTAAAAAGCAAATGGATAAAAATAAAGAGCTTTTAATTGAAATCCAACAGTTGAGTTCCTTAGCTCCATTAGACCGAGAGTACTATTTATCACGAATCGAATACCAGTCTGATGAAGATCGTGTTTATGCTTATTTAGCATTAGGGACAGGCGGCTTACTGGATGGATTATATTTTTATGTTGGAGTGGTAAGTCTTGCTGTTCTTTCCCCCCATCTTCTTATCGCCATGTCAATCATTGGTGCGATTTACACACTCACCTGTGTTGTTTCACGAATTTATGAAGAATATGATTTTCAATTACGTCTCGAAGCAACTCAAACTCGATGTAAATTCGCACTCACAACTAAAGAGTTGGAATTAACTTATGCCAAATTACTTGAGTTGCAAGACAAAAAAGATAAAAAAACGGAAGACTTGCTCGAAATTCAAAGATTGAAATCAGAGGTATGTAAGTTAATTAAGAACTTTGAAGAAGAGCGTCAATTATTAAGGGAGCAAACAACTCAAAGTTATTTAACTGCGGGTTTGTTAGGAGTGAAGTATGGTTTATATGCGTACGGCGTATTGACCCAAATCTTATTTACGGTTACCGCAGTATGTTCAATCGCTGCCGTCAGCTTTCCCCCTGCTTTATTGGCTGTATTTATCGTTTCTGGTCTGGTATTTATGATTGGGATGATGGCCTATACGTTGCATGCGCATTACCAGCATATGCAGAAACGCGAAGCAGAGCTTGAAAAAGAGCATCCTTATGACCAAATCCTGGAGATGAAGAAAAATATAGAAAAGGAAAAGGATGTAAAGATTTTAACCGCAGAGAATTTCGATGCATCATTAAAAGATGGACTTAAGCTGGATCCTTCGCCGCAGACTTTTTTTCAAGAGTGGTTGGAAGTTATCCGTTCTCTTTTCTCTGGTTTATCCAAGGGAAATAATTTCTCCAATTTTGTAATGACTTCTTGTCAGGAAGTTGATTCCCAGGGAGACTATCATGATACTCCGGTAATGGGGGCATTGGCGATAGCGAGTGGCGTCTTATTTTCATTAACTCTTGGACTTCGGGCTTTGGCTCGAGGATTGGGGCGTCCGCCTAAAGGACAGGTTATTACTACTGAAATAGAAGGAACTGCTCCTGGCGATGTGTCGAAGGATAAAATAAAAACCCAGCCTCAAGGGGAATCACGTGAGCGTAAAAGTAAAGCCTCTGATTCCCTGTCACGACACGATTCATTTTTTTGGAACTTCTTTTCTCCTAGAAATTCAAAGCCTAAAAAACCGCCACAAGACTCCACACTGACTCATTCATTGAGCGATACCTCTCTAAATCATTACCCAACTACTACCGGCAGTACAATTCAGGGTTTAGATTAGGATCATTATACATTTTAAATTGATGATAGATTCTAAAAGTACGTTTTTGTGCCTTTACTTCTTCGAGTAGTTCCTTGAAGCACTGAGCCAATTGTTCTAATTGCTGATTAATGATTGCTAATTTATGAGCACAATTTTTCCGATGTTCCTCCACAACGTCTTCACGCTTGGTTTGGAGTTCCATGTGATAAGATTTCAAGGATAAAATAGAAAGCCTGTCAATGATCATTCCTGGTGATTCAGAGTGAACGGGACACTTACGATAATCTGCGGGTTGCAGTTGGTTGAAAAGCCATTCGTCCATTGCCTCCATGCGGTTATTACGCAATTGATTGAAGCGGTCAATTTCTCGTTTCGCTTGATATACAAACTCATATCCCTGGTCATCACGACGAGCTCTATCTTCTGCATGCCAGAGTTGGTAGTTAAACGCGTGATTTTCTTCAACCAAGCGATAGAATTCTTCGTATTGATGTACTATACCCCTAGCTTTCCATTGGATGATGGAGTTTTTATGTAGCGAGGTGATTTTTTCGATATTAATGCTATCTTGCATATTTTATCCTGTATCATTTGAAAATGATCAGTTTAACCCATACTGCATAGGGCTACAAATTAGGATCCGAAGTACTTATTGTAAATAGTTGTATAAGTTCCATCATTTTCTATTTGCAACAAGATTCTATTGATTTTGTTAATGAGATCGGCATTTTTGGGAAGTGCTATGATTCCATATCCATTTCCCAGAATAATAGGCTTTCCTACAGTTTGAAAGTTCATTACTTTATTGATTGTAAGGTACTTAAACATATCGAAGTTCATTAAGATTGCATCGACATCGTCATGGAGTAATGCCATGATCATTAAAGAAATTTTTGGGTATTCTTTTATATTATCTTTGCTCGTATAGCGCAAAAGAATATCTTTAAGGTGGGTTGCTCTTACGACTCCTATTCTTTTGTTTTTAATGTCTGCAATTGTTTTTATATCTGAAGAGTTGGTCAGAAATTGGCCATCACTTATCATAAAGGGTAAACTGTAAACGTAGTTTTGTGACGTGGCTGCAGGTATTGGGCCTGGTGGAAAAGTGAGATCAATGTTTCCCGAATTCAGTTCATCCATCTGATTTTGCATGGTGATGGCTTTGTATTCGCATGCTACATTGAGACGTTTACATATTTCATTCATTAGTTCGATACAAAAACCAAAATAATGATTGTGGCCATCTACTGCAGAAAATGGAGGCGCAGATCGCGAGACTCCTACTGTAATGCTGTCACCGTAAGCGAGAGAATTTCCCACTAAAAGAACAACAAGGAACAGGATATGTCGGAGCAGCTTCATGCAGTTTTACCATCCTTCTTGGGTATAGTTAAAATTTAGGTTGAGGGTAATTATTTGTCAAATTGAGTGACTTATCCAGAACTCTGTTATATCCTTCAGAGCTAGTCATGGGGAGCTGCATGCTACAGCTGAATTCTGTGGGTAGGCAAGAACGGAGGTCGTTATTTCTGCCCTTTCTTTGCCAAGCATCTGTCTAAAGCATTAGCAAAAGCGGTTTTTTCCTTGATGCTTAATGCAGCAGGGCCGCCTGAATGTTGTCCAGTTGCCCGTAACTGCTCATGCATATCTCTTAAATTTAAACGTTGTTTGATGTTGTTCTCGGTATATTCCTCTCCACGAGGATTAATCACCAATCCTTTTTGGGCAATAACTTCTGCTGCCAAGGGGATATCGGCGGTAATGACCAAATCAAAGGGTTTTAAATGGGTAGTAATATAATGGTCTGCGCTGTCAAAGCCTTTAACGACTTGTACAAAGCGGATGAATGGTGATTTTGGATGAGTAAGGAAGGAATTCGCCACTAAGGTTAGCGACGTTTGTGTACGCACTGCAGCGCGAAATAAGACTTCCTTAATTATTTTGGGGCACGCATCGGCATCTACCCAGATATGCATATTCATTGAATTGGCCAGTATAAATTAGAATGATTTTAGCAAGTAAGGCTGACAAGCAACATAGGCTAATCATATAATTTTAACTTTGTTGAGGTTGAAAGAATTATAGCGACATCCAATAAGTTCCAGACAAGGCGCAAGCGTACTCAAGTACATGAATGAGTCGAACGAGCTTGTAACGATGTATAGAACTAAGTGGCGCTATAGGTTTCTATTTCTTATTTTGGGAGAACGTAATGAGGATTGTCGCTTTTTTTTGTTGTTCAGTGTTATCTTTTTATGTTGCAGCTGCAGAATCGACTCTGCCTGTTGGATGTCATGCTGTTGCTGTTCAGGGTGAATCAGTGACATTACAAGTTAAAAAAAGCAGTTTGGTATTTATTCATAATCTTGCTTCTACAGATGTCTGGATTACACATCCAGTTGCTAATCCCAGTGCCAGTGCCGGTTGGACAACACGGATACAAGGTGGAAATTGGTCTGCATTGGCCTTGCATAAAGGCCCATTTGTTTTAAATTGCATTGAATCCAGGCCTGGCCACGAACAACAAGCACCTTGTGAGGGCCTCATTGCCGTGTGTAAATGGAAGAAGGTGAAAATTCCTGCTCAAGGTAAGGACAGTACGTTCTGGGCAGCAGAAGATATGTCTTTATCCGCATTAACTGCTGCGGTAGGCGCACGAGGGTTTGTGATTCCTGTACCCAAGAAGTCATAAGGAAGCAGTTGACAGTAATACCAGCTATCCATTTTGGAGGATGTAGGATGTATACGAAGTTTTTTGAGCAAAAATCAGACAAAAAAGAGGATAAGGAAAAAGGAATCCAGTTTGTGTCTAACATTTATTCTGTATTATCTCGTGACCCATCAATAAGTAACGAGATGAAACAGAAGATATTGATTGGTTCATTGTTTTATGCAAATCTCTCTGCAAAAGAGATTCAAGAAGATATAGTAAATAGATATGCCCCCAGCAATAACTGCTAAAGGTTTGTAAAAAGCCCTCTAGGAAGACGGCTTTTGCTGACACGTTACTTGACGGGAATTGCTGGTGGTTGACCACTTATCTTGCTACTTTCATGGATAAGTGGTAGAACTGAGCAAATGATGTATACCTTAAATATGATGACAACAAAATACAAACAGGATAAGCGTTGAGCAAAAAAACAAAAGATCCCTTTTATGAACGGGAAAGTGAAAAATATACCGATCCTGTCCCAAGTCGCGAATTCATTATTGAAATTCTTAATGAATACGGCAAGCCTATGTCGCGTAATCAATTATTCGATAAACTCCATATAAGTGATGAGCGCAAGCAAGAATCTATGGGGTTTAGGCTGAAGGCCATGTTGCGTGATGGACAGATTATGCAAGATCGCCGCGGCCGATTTTGTCTTATGCAAAGAATTAATCTATCACGTGGTAGCGTTCAAGCACATCCCGATGGTTTTGGTTTTTTTATTCCTGATGATGGTTCAGAAGATATGTTTTTGTCCGCTAAAGAAATGCGGGCGGTGATGCATGGAGACCTTGTTCTTGCCTATCAGGTTGGTGTGGATCGACGAGGAAGGCCTGAGGCAAAAATCCATGAGGTGATCGAGCATGCCAATGCCACTGTTGTAGGACGATTTTTTACTGATCATGGGGTCAGTTTTGTATTGCCTGATAGCAAACATTTAACCCAAGATATCTCTATTCCCCAAGAAATGATCAATGGCGCCAAGAACGGTCAAATTGTTTTGGTCGAATTAATTGCTTTTCCCAGTAAACGAACACAAGCTATTGGTAAGGTGATTCATGTTTTAGGCGAACATATGGCTCCTGGCATGGAAATTCAAGTTGCACTTTATGCACATGGAATTCCCTTCGAATGGCCAGAGGATGTAAATATTGAAGTTGCAAAAATTCCACAGCATGTTACTGAAGAGCAAATCAAGGGACGCACGGATCTGCGTAGCCTCCCTTTTGTTACGATTGATGGGGATGATGCCAAAGATTTTGATGACGCAGTTTATTGTTATAAGAAGCCAAAGGGCGGTTTTCAATTGTATGTTGCCATTGCGGATGTCAGTAATTATGTGAAGCAAGATTCTGCCCTGGATAAGGAAGCTGCTCGCCGTGGTAACTCGGTGTATTTCCCGGGAAAAGTAATTCCCATGTTACCAGAGGCTTTATCCAATGGTTTATGCTCTCTAAATCCTCATGTGGATCGCCTGTGTATGGTTGCTGAAATGGCAATCAGTGATGAAGGTAAGATATCGCGCTCTCGGTTTTATCGTGCCGTCATTCATTCACATGCGCGATTGACCTATACTCAGGTTGGCTCTTGGCTTGATCAGGGTGCTACCGATGAACAACATGCTTCTTTGTGGCCGACCTTACAAGCTCTATATGATTTGTATCACGTTTTATTGGTTACTCGTAAGCTTCGCGGTGCGATCGAGTTCGAGACTACAGAAACACGGATCGAATTTGATGAAAATAAAAAAATTCAATGTATTGTGCCAGTGATTCGCAATGATGCGCATAAATTGATCGAAGAGTGTATGTTAGCCGCGAATGTCGCTACAGCACGATTTTTGGAAAAAGCTGAGATTCCTACACTTTATCGTGTGCATGCCGTTCCTGAAGAAGACAAGATTACTGCATTAAGACAGTTCTTAGGTGAATTAGGATTGCAATTAGGGGGGAACAAAAAGCCTGGACCCAAAGATTTTCAGCGCACTATGAATGCAATAGAAGATCGGCCGGATAGACATCTTATTGAAACGGTCATGCTCCGCTCTCTGAAGCAAGCGCACTATGTTGAAGCCAACGAAGGACATTTCGGCCTTGCCTATTCTGCTTATACTCATTTTACTTCGCCTATCCGGCGTTACCCAGATTTGTTAATTCATCGTGCAATAGGTCATTTATTAGATAATCAGCCTGTTTATGAATTTAGTTATACCCACGAAGATATGAATCGATTGGGAAAACATTCATCAATGACTGAGCGTCGTGCTGATGAAGCAACAAGAGAAGTGATAGCCTGGTTAAAATGTGAATACATGCAGGACAAATTGGGACAGGTCTTCAATGGGCGAATTTCTGCAGTGACCAGTTTTGGAATTTTTGTTGAACTGGATGAAATTTATGTTGAAGGTTTGGTCCATGTTACTTCTTTAAAAAATGATTACTATACTTTTGACTCTGTAAAACATCGTCTGACAGGCACGCGGGGTGGTCATGTATATCATTTGGGAGACAAAATGACGGTTTTGGTAGCCCGGGTTGATTTAGATGAGCGTAAAATTGATTTTGAGCCAGTCGAGGAAGCTGTTGGTCATGAGTGAGCAGTATGTCTATGGGGTACATGCAGTTTCTGCTTTATTAACCAACCCGCATCGAGTAACTAAAAAACTCTATATTAGTGAAGAGCGGGTGGATAAACGGCTGCAAAATATTATTGATAAAGCGATGCAAGCACACATCAATATTGAAAAATTAAGTATGCAAAAAATGAACCAGCGCTTTGCGGATTTTGCCCATCAGGGCGTTGTAGCAAGTGCATCTTCATTGCCCGATTACAATGAGTCGCATTTACTGGCATTATTGGAGTCCAGTAAACAGCCTGCTTTGATTCTGATCCTGGATGGAGTTACCGACCCGCATAATTTAGGAGCATGCTTGCGTACTGCTGATGCAACCGGAGTTGATTTTGTGGTGCTCCCTAAAGACAAAAGTGCCAGCATTACTCCTGTAGTAAGCAAGGTTGCATGCGGCGCAGCGGAGTCGGTGCCTTTGGCGAGAGTAACTAATTTAGTACGTAGCATGGAACTTTTAAAAGCACACGGAGTCTGGATCTATGGGGCGGCTGGCGAGGCAACCAACTCCTTATATCAAACAAATTGCGCTGGAAATGTCGCGATTGTGATGGGAGCAGAAGGGGAAGGACTGCGCCGATTGACACGCGAACATTGTGACGGTTTATTTTCTTTGCCTATGTTAGGCAGTGTAGCCAGTTTAAACGTTTCTGTAGCTACCGGCGTTTCTTTATATGAAATTGTAAGGCAAAGAAAGGGGAGTGGTTCTTAATGAGCGAATTAAAAATGAAAGCGGCAAAAGCCGCATTGCAATACATCGAAGACGATATGGTGGTTGGTGTAGGTACCGGATCTACAGTAAATTTTTTTATCAAACAACTGGCTACTATAAAGCATAGGATTGATGCTTGTGTATCCAGCTCCAAAGCGACGGAAGCTTTATTACGGCAAGAGGGTATTCCTGTTATTGATTTAAACTCAGTACAGGATTTACCGATTTATATTGATGGTGCTGATGAGGTGACTGAGCATGGCGAAATGATTAAGGGAGGCGGTGGCGCTCACACTCGTGAAAAAATTGTAGCCCAGGTAGCAGAAAAATTTATTTGTATCGTGGATGATTCAAAACTGGTAAAGCATTTGGGAAATTTTCCAGTTGCTGTAGAGGTAATTCCACTGGCACGCAGTATGGTTGCTCGGAAGTTAGTTCAATTAGGTGGTGATCCTGAATATAGAGAGGGGTTCATAACTGATAATGGTAATATTATTCTTGATGTGTTCAATTTAACAATCAATGAACCTATGGATATGGAAGATCGCATTAATCGAATTACCGGAGTTGTGGAAAATGGGATATTTGCGCATCGTGCAGCAGATGTAATTTTATTGGCTTCCCAGGATGGTGTGAAACAAGTGAAATAGAAAATCCTCTACGTACCGCGTTTTAGGTGCGGTATCCAGAAAATATTTTAACGAATCTATAATTTGAGACTGTTTCAATAGACAAGATCTCCTGGATACCGCGCATAAAGCGTGTACGTAAGGTGAAAAAAATGGGGCTCTCAGGACTTGTCCGCAAGATATAGGACGTCTTGTGATTCCTTGATTTCTGCGGACAACCCCCGCGAACAAGTCGTGGGGACGGGACGTAGGATGAGGCAGCGATGTTTCGCTTTACCCACGTTACTTTAACAAAACAGGTTTTAGGCTAATGAATGAACATAAAGTTTATGTAAACCGAATTCTGAATATGAAAAAAATCAAGTTGATTGGTCTGGACATGGATCATACCTTGATTCGTTATAATTCTGAGAATTTTGAGTCTTTGGTTTACCAACTCGTTAAAGAACAGTTGGTAGAGGTAAAACATTATCCTGAACACATTAAAAAATTGAATTTTAATTATCACGATGCGATTCGTGGTTTGGTTATTGATAGTAAAAACGGCAATATTTTAAAGTTAAGTCGTTACGGTGCAATTCGCCAAAGTTATCATGGTACGAAAATGATTGATTTTGCGGAACAGCAAAAAATTTATCGAAGTATTTATGTTGATTTGGGTGATTCTAATTACATGGCTATAGATACAGCTTTTTCGATTGCTTTCTGTGTTCTATATGGCCAATTAGTTGATTTAAAGGATTCATTGTATCCTGAGGAAATACCCAGTTATCAAACCATCGCACAAGACGTACAATTTTGCGTGGATAAAGTTCATTCTGACGGCAGTTTAAAAACAATTATTAGTAAAAATTTGCCTACCTATGTTATTAAAGAGCGTGCACTGGTAGAGGGCTTGAAGCATTTCATGCACCATGGCAAAAAAATATTTATTCTAACAAATTCCGACTATTCCTATACAAAGCTATTATTGGAATATGCGATTAACCCTTTTTTGCAGAGAGGTGAAAGCTGGATCGATTTATTTGAATTTGTCATTACACTAGCCAATAAGCCTCGCTTTTTTTACGATAATCTACGCTTTTTATCAATTCATCCAGCTACTGGAACAATGACTAATACAATGGGTCCAATAGTTTCAGGCGTGTACCAAGGAGGTAATGCCAAAAAATTTACCGAAGATTTGCATGTTCGCGGCGATGAGATTCTTTATATTGGCGATCACATCTATGGCGATATCTTAAGGTTAAAAAAAGATTGCAATTGGCGAACCGCTTTAGTTGTGGAAGAGCTTGGAGAGGAAATAGCTGCACAAGCGCGGGCAATGCCTATAGAAAAAAAAATCAGTGAAGTGATGGAAATAAAAAAGGATTTAGAAAAGCAATACGTCAATTTATACACAAAAATGATTGATGAAGGTTCAAAACAACACAGCCATGAAATACAAGATTTGCAGGCACAAATCAGTAGGATTGATGCGCAACTTACTAAATTGTTAAAAGAACAACAAACCTATTTTAATCCAAAATGGGAGCGTATTTTTCGCGCTGGAGCGGAGGAAAGTTATTTTGCCTATCAAGTCGATCGCTTTGCTTGTATTTATATGGAAAAACTTTCTGATTTATTGGAACACTCTCCTGTAACTTATTTCCGTGCGAACAGGCGTTTGTTAGCACATGATGTTGAGGTATAAAATTTTTCTCCAAAAACGCATAAAGTGTGTTCGGTAAAAATTGGCCCGGCTCAGTCAAAATTTCGGGGGCGTTATGACAGTACCTATCGATGTGTCACTTGTACGCAAATTGATTGATTCACAATTTCCACAATGGTCAGATTTACCCATTAAACCTGTAGCGTTCAGCGGTTGGGATAATAGAACGTTTCATTTAGGCCCTGAAATGACCGTTCGGCTTCCAAGTGCACCATCTTATGCCTTGCAAGTAGAAAAAGAGCAGCTCTGGTTACCGTATCTTGCGCCTCATTTGTCTTTATCGATTCCTACGCCTTTAGCTAAAGGAGAGCCTGTTGCGGACTATCCTTGGCATTGGTCAATTTATCGATGGATTGAAGGACACACAGCATCAATTGAGCGAATTAAGGATATGGAGTTATTTGCCTCTGATTTAGCCCAATTTTTGTTAGAATTACAAAAAATTGATGCCGAGGGTGGTCCAGCGGCGGGCGAGCACAGTTTCTATCGTGGAGGACCACTGTCAACTTATGATACTGAGGTAAACGCAGCAATTAAAATTTTGGGTAAATATACTGACACCGGGATTCTTTCTTTAATATGGTCTGAGGCACTAGGTGAGCTTTGGCAAGGTGCTCCCGTTTGGATTCATGGAGATATTGCTGTAGGCAATTTATTAATCAAAGAAGGCCGTCTCTGCGCCGTTATTGATTTTGGTCAACTGGCGATTGGTGATCCTGCGTGTGATTTGGCAATTGCTTGGACATTTTTTAAAGAGGCAAGTCGCAATGTGTTTCGTAAAGTGCTCGAACTTGATACGGCAACATGGGCACGCGCTCGCGGGTGGGCGTTATGGAAGGCACTGATTGTATGTGCAAAATTACCAGGCACCAACCCATTGGATATTGAAAAGTCCTGGAAAGTAATCAAAGAGATAATTACAGATTATAATATAATAAATAAATAGGAAATTTATGGAATAATTATTTATAAGGAAAGTCATGTCAACAATGAAACAATTGAAAAGAATTATTCTTGCTTTTTGTTTAGTAGGAGTCACTGTATTTGCTAGCTCATGTAATGTCAATCAACCGATTTCTACACATAATGAAAAGGGGTATGGTGGAGATGGCGGCGGCCGTTAGATCCATCAAGGAACGGGCATATTTGGCGCATCTTGCGAGAAAATTTTCCTAATCAATGCTCACATACTGATGTATGCTGCGCTTGCTTGGAAAAATTTTCTCACAACCTGCACTCAACTATCCCCGTTCGGGCAGGATTCAATAATGACTGAAATGTGATTATTTAATTACTGGATTACATTTCTTAATGTTTCCAGGCTAATATTCGCCCCACTTAAAACAACCACTGCATTTTTTCCTTGATAATATGGAGCACATTTTAAAAATGCAGCCAGAGCTACGCCAGCGGCACCTTCGATTAACAGATGCTGGATTTCCAATACCGTAAGTAGGGCAGAGCGAATTTCGTTTTCGGAGACTAAAACAAAATCATCAACGTACTCGCGACACAGATCAAAGGTTATTGCAGCAGGCTCCACTCCTCCTGCTGTAGCATCGGATAAAGTGGGCAAGGTTTCCATGGAAATAATTGCTCCTGCTTTAATCGACTCTGACATGACCGGAGAATTTTCAGGTAAACATCCAATAATTTTTGTTTTAGGAGAAACTGCTTTAATATATCCCGCAATTCCGCTAATTAATCCACCACCGCCTACAGGGATAAAAATAACGTCTGAATCCACTTGGCGCATAAGCTCAATACCAATAGTGCCCTGACCCGCAATGACTTGCGCATTATTATAAGGTGACACGTAAACAAGAGCGTGTTGCTTTGCATAGTCTATTGCCTGTAATTCAGTTTCAACGCAATCCTTTCCATAAAGCCTAAGTGGGGCATTATAAAAACTAATATTTTCCTTTTTTACAGGAGACACATTTTCAGGTACAAAAATAACTCCTGGAAGATTTAATTTATGCAGTCCATATGCAATCGCTGCTCCATGATTTCCTGTAGATGCGGCGACAATACCATTTTGCTGGTCTTCTTTTAGAGAGAGTAAGGCATTAAGTGCTCCCCG
Source organism: Legionella sp. PC1000 (assembly GCF_014109805.1). Taxonomy (GTDB): domain Bacteria; phylum Pseudomonadota; class Gammaproteobacteria; order Legionellales; family Legionellaceae; genus Legionella; species Legionella resiliens. The sequence goes on along the minus strand of NZ_CP059400.1, from coordinate 3,955,225 downwards.
AACTTTGAATGAGCCTGTATATTGTAAATTTTCACATTTTAAATAAAGATTCACATTGGTAAGTTTACTTAGCGGCAAAGAGAAATCCAAAGGTGTTTCACGAATATGGCTACGAATTCGATTTTCAGCTTTAAGTACTTCGGTTTTTACATCAAACATTCATGTTTCTCCCAAGGATCGATGTAGATAATTATAAATAGTGGCGCGTGACACATTGAGAATTTGCGCAATATACTGGGCTGCATTTTTCCCAGAAAAAGCACCAATCGCATACAGATGATCTATTAAGGCTTTTTTTTCTTTTCGATTTAATGAATCAAGAAGCATTTGATGTTCATTTAAGTAATGATGAATGTAGGTATTAATGCGCTCTTGCCAATCATCTTTAAATAGGGGTTCTGGCTTTGCTGTTAACTGAGTGCACTGAAGAAATTGTTGCAAAGATTCATTAAACTTTTCCATTACTGAAACATCAAGATTAATGCACAACATGCCCACTACCTTATGGTTTTCGTCACGAATCATACTGCTAACTGATTTGAGTTTGTTTCCATTCCAATTTGTTTTTTCGTAGGGGCCAACACAATCATTCAGAAGTTGTAGATCCCCTTCATTTAGCAGTGATGAATCACCTACTCGGCGTTTGGAAAACGGGTTGTAAATAGCCGCAATTTTATTTTGCGTTACATCATGCACAATAACTTCTGCATAAGGAGACAATAAACGTTGGATTGCCTCCGCTGTGGGTAAAAAATTTTTAATTGCCTTTTTCATATCAGAACAACAGAATTTAAATAAATATACTATAGTCTAATTTAGACTGTTCTGTCTATTTATAATAAGGAGAAAATAAATTTTTTTAAAAAATAATTTCTTAATTCTTCCTTAAGGTTTGATCTTTATACTTAACGATGAACTAACAGGGAGCCCGGACGCGATGCGTGTATTAATTATTGAGGACAACGCTTTTAATGCATTTTGCTTGTCTCGACTATTAGAGTCAGTTATTGCTTCAGTAACAATCGATGTTGCAAGTAATAGTCAGGATGCCCTGTCTTTTATAGATACTCATGTGCCGGATTTAGTTGTCATTGATGGTGAGTTGAATTTGATTAACGAACATTCTACTCATGGACCACAACTTGCAGCAATCATACTGCAAAAATATCCTCATCTCCCTCTTATTACCTGGTCAGATTCTGAATTTATGCGTGGCGCTTTCGCTAAAGTTTTGATCCAGTATAATCGTCTGGTGAATGAGTACAATACTTGGACTAAAACTGTGAGTCCAGAATGCATTCAAAAAACCTGGGCGTATTATTTTGATGAATCGGTCGCTGAAACACAGGCTTTTTCACATATAACTCGTTCTAAAAGACAAGCCAGCTATCATCTTTGATTACTTCATCTGGCTTGAAATCTATTATTTCAGAGTGATATCAACGTAAAAATCAGCAAGCACCTGAAACACGCGCTATAATTAGAATTATCCTATTTCTGTGACGCATCAATCTATTTTTAAGGAAAACCAGATGATGAACTATGACCGGACACAGAGCCCCTCAGATCACAAAAAAATACGTAAAAACAAAAAAATTGATAAAAAAACGAATGAGCCTGGTTCCCTTATGCAACCATTAAAAGAGGCTAAAAAACATCGGAGAAAAACGCAGTCAAAAAAGAGTTTGTTCGACTTGGAGGTACAAACTATTAAAACAGAAGATACCTTTTATACAAAAAGTATGCTGCAAAATATTCTGGACAGCTCGGTGGAATATTCAATCATAGGAATAGATTTGCAGGGAAAAATCATCTTATGGAATGAGGGCGCATCCCGTAATTATGGATACACTGCTTCTGAAATGGTGAATAAAAAAAATATTTTTGCACTCCATACACGCGAAGACATAAAATCCGGAGCGGCTCAGGATTTTATGAAAAGAGCATTAGAACAAGGAAACGCGGAAGAAGTGTTTGAACGTGTTCGTAAAGACCGCTCGCGTTTTATTGCTGCAGTTACTCTAACAGTACGTCGAGATGATAAGGGAAGTCCTGTTGGCTACGTTATGATTTCCAAAGATATTACAGAAGCGAAGCGTATCGAAAATCAACTGCTAAAAACGAATGAGGAGTTGGAGCAATTTGCTTACATCGCATCACATGATTTAAAAGCTCCTTTACGGGCTATTGAACGATTAGCTACCTGGCTTGAAGAGGATAATGCCGATAAATTGGATGATAAATCAAAAGAGCATTTGGCCTTATTACGTCAACGGACTTTACGCTTAGCGAATTTAATTGATGGAATATTGCAATATTCACGAGCAGGTCGTTTGGATTTGAACGTCGAACGTGTGAATACCAAAGAAATTCTAAAAGATATCATTGAAAATCTTAATCCGGAGGGTCGATTTGAAGTGCATTACCCTAAACGCCTCCCAATTTTTAAAACCGCTAAAATTCCATTGATTCAAGTATTTTCTAATATACTGGGTAATAGCTTTAAACACCATCATCGAAAAAAAGGTACGATCACCATCGAGGTTGATACATTGGGTGCTTTTTACCTGTTTACTATTAAAGATGATGGCCCAGGAATTGCGCCTGAATTTTTTAATAAGATTTTTGTTGTTTTTCAGACGCTCAAAGCAAGGGATGAGTTGGAGTCTACAGGTATTGGCTTAAGTATTGTTAAAAAAATTGTCGAATCTCAGGGCGGAAAAGTGATGGTACAGTCTCAGGTAGGGCATGGGACTACGATGTCATTCACCTGGCCTAAGCAAATCAAAAAAAAGAACACGCTTCAGCAATTGGGTATCAGTAAGAAATTGTGAGCGCTAACTTGCACTTTTGCTAGGAAACTCAAGTAGATTCCAATAGTGATGTAGTGAGGAAATCATTTCCATAAATTCTGAAACTTGAAATGGTTTTACAATATAACCTGCAGCATTCAAGTTATATGCATCTATTTTATCTTTTTCACTATTTGAAGTAGTAAGAATAAAAACCAGTAGTGATTTTAACTTTTTATTTGTGCGGATATTTTTCATAAACTCTATGCCATTCATTTTGGGCATATTAATATCCAGAATGATTATTTTGGGCGTGGGGGTTAATTTTTTTTCTCCATTGATACCCAATAATTTATTTAATGCATCGACCCCATTTGTTGCTATGTGCAGTGGATTATTGATTTTATTTTTCTTAAAAGTTCTTTGTATGTCTTTGATATCAATTTCATCATCATCTACAAGCATAAAATTAATGGAATTATCTAATTCATACATTTGTTATTCCTTCTATTAATTTAATATAGATTATAGGCAATAAATTCAATTTTTTCACAAAATGATTTTTATTGATACTATAATTAACATATGAATTCAATGTAATGAATGTAAGTCTTTTTAGATAAACTACTTCCTGATTTCCGTGAGCTTTTAAGAGCCATTTTAAAGCAGATGAACGCGGTAGGAGAATGACTATGGGATCCCACGAAAACATCGTTGATATATTGTATATTGAAGATGACATTGTTGATGTTGAGGGTGTAAAGCGAATTTTTAAAAAAGTTAAAGAGTCTTGTGCTATTGAGGTTGCTTCAAATGGTGAAGAAGCCTTAAATAAACTGTATGGACGAAAAGGGGAAAATAAAATTCATCCAAAAGTAATTCTTCTTGATATTAATGTTCCCAAAGTAAATGGGATTGATTTGCTGAAAATTATTCGTAAGGATCCGTCATTGGCGTTTACAGAGGTATTCATTTTGACAAATGCTTATACAAAGGAGGATAAGCTTGCAATCAAAGACCTAAATGTGAGAGGACAAATCATTAAACCCCTTGAATACGGTGATGCATTGAATATTTATTGGGCAACGCATCATTCATAATGACATTGAGTTCCCTAACCAAGCAGGCAAGTCCGAAGGATTGAAACCCAGATTCCACTGCATTGCCACTCCTATGTACCGCGCTTTATGCGCGGCATCCAGAATACGTTTTGACATACCTCTGAGTTTGCGCTGACTCTTTAGATTTGCGAATGTTTAATGAGCCGCATCCCAGTTAGTACCTGTACCAATAGAGACTACAAGCGGAATAGAGAGTTTTACCGTAGTCTCCATTAATTCACGAATCATCTTTTTGCTTGAGTCAACCTCTTTATCATATACTTCAAAAACCAATTCATCATGAACTTGCATGATCATTTTTGCAGCTGGATTTTTTTGCTCATTTTGCCATTTAGCAATGGCTATCATGGCTTTTTTAATTATGTCTGCTGCTGTTCCTTGCATAGGCGCGTTAATCGCTGTTCGTTCCGCTGCTTTTTGCCGTACCAAATTGCGCGCATTAATTTCAGGCAAATACAAACGTCTTCCGAATAAGGTTTCTACATAACCGAGCTGATGAGCTTGTTGACGGGTTCGATTCATGTATTCCAAAACTTTAGGGTAACGTCGGAAATAAGTATCGATGTAATATTGCGCATCCTGACGTTCCACACCAATTTGTTTTGCCAGGCCAAAAGAAGACATTCCATAAATCAGGCCAAAATTGACAGCTTTAGCTCTCCTGCGCTGTTCGCTGCTGACTTCATCCAATGGAGTTTGAAAAATTTCGCTGGCTGTTGCTGCATGAATATCCCATCCCAGAGCAAAGGCTTTTAACAGATTTTCGTCTTGTGACAGATGAGCCATGATCCGTAATTCAATTTGGGAGTAATCTGCTGCAAGAATGAGAAAGTTCTCAGGAGCTATGAATGCAGTACGAATTAAACGGCCTTCTTCGCTCCGTATGGGAATGTTTTGCAAATTGGGTTCACTTGAGGAAAGTCTACCAGTTGCCGTGACTGCCTGGTTATAAGATGTATGTACTCTGAGTGTTTTGGGATTAATTTTTTTAGGCAGAGTGTCAATATACGTAGAAACGAGTTTAGTAAGACTGCGATATTCAAGGATCACGGCGGCAAGGCGGTAATCATAAGCCAACTCCTGTAATACAGACTCTGCTGTAGAGGGTTGTCCCGTTGGCGTTTTTGCGATTATCGGTAGTTTGTGCGAATCAAAGAGAATTTCTTGTAATTGCTTGGGAGAGTTCAGGTTAAAGGGTCTGCCAGCCAATTGTAATGCTTCTTGCTCCAATGCATTAATTCGTTCTTTCAAACGATTTCCATGTTTCTTCAAAGTCACGGAATCGATGAGTACTCCGCGTCGTTCTATGTCTGCAAGAACGGTAACTAATGGCATTTCTATATCGGTGAACACATTTTGTACGGATTCTGGAATTACAGGAAAAAGCTTATTGTGTAGTTGCAAGGTAATCTCTGCCTCTTCCGCAGCATAAGCAGCCGCTTTTTCCACTGGAATCTGATCAAAACGTAGTTGTTTCGCGCCTTTCCCAGCAACTTCTTCATAACTCATCGCTTTGTGACCCAGATATTTTAAGGCCAATGAATCCATGTCATGACGTCCTGCACCACTGTTGAGTACATAAGACTCTAGCATAGTGTCATAACTTACCCCTTGTAGGTTAATGCCATGATTTTTCAATACAGCATAATCGTATTTGAGGTTTTGGCCGACTTTTTTTATGTTAGAATTTTCTAAAATAGGTTTTAAAGCAGTTAAAACTTCTTCACGAATTAATTGCGCAGAGCCATCCGTATGGGTAAAGGGAATGTACACTGCTTTTCCTTCTTCAATTGCTAAGGAAATCCCGACAAGTTCTGCGAGCATAATATCTATGCTGGTTGTTTTTACATCGATGCAGAATATTTGGCATTGCTCCAGTTGATTGAGCAACTGATTTAATTGCTGGTTGGTTGTAATCAATTCAAAAGGAACGCTGGAAATAACGGACTTACTTGAGGAGGTTCCTCCTTCTTCTCCCAAAAGCTCTTTGAGCCAGTTTTTGAATTCAAATTCACGGGTTAATTCGAGCAGTCGTTCTTTATTTATTGGGTTAGGTTTTAATTCGCCCCAGCTTAAGGGTAAATCAACATCGGTTTTGATTGTTACCAATTTTTGGGATAATGGCAATTGCGGGATGCTTGCACGCAAATACTCGCCAATTTTGCCCCCAATCTCATCTGCATGGCGAATCAAATTATCCAGAGAGTGATATTCGGTAAGCCATTTGACTGCTGTTTTCGGCCCACATTTCGTAACTCCCGGAATATTATCGACGCTATCACCAATAAGTGTAAGATAATCAATCACTTGTGCCGGGGTTATCCCAAATTTTTCTTTGACGCCCCCAATATCCAAAATGGTATTACTCATGGTATTGATTAACGTAATATGTTCATTGACGAGTTGCGCCATATCCTTATCGCCTGTAGAGATTACTACAGGGATTCCCTGCTCAGTAGCCTGCTTTGCCAAGGTACCGATTACATCGTCTGCTTCGACTCCCTCAATAATCAGAATAGGAAGTCCCATAGACTCCAGTAGCTGGATTAAGGGGGCAAATTGACTACTTAGTTCTTGGGGCATTGGCGGCCTATGCGCCTTATACTCTGGATACCATTCATCCCTGAATGTTTTTCCCTTGGCATCAAAGACTACAGCCAGTTCCTCCGGCTGATAATCTTTAATGAGTTTTTTAATCATATTGGCCACCCCATAGATGGCTCCCGTGGGTTGTCCTTTTGAATTAGTCAAAGGTGGTAATGCATGAAATGCACGAAAAAAATAGGATGAGCCGTCAATGAGAATCAAGGGGGGTGTCATAGTTATTCTGCCTCTTCTTTGGCAAGTTGCTTCTTCAGTAATTCGACTTGTTCAGAAAGAGCCTTAATGTTTTTGCGCATTAAAGGAATGCGATTGACGCCGAGTTCATGCTGAATCGCAAGATCTTTAGGGCGTGCTGGATTTCCTAAATAAATGTTCCCTTCTTTCAGATGTTTGTTTGGCGGTACTCCTGTGCGAGCACCTAATACCACGCCATCATCAATGCGAACGTGGTCACTGACTCCAACATTGGCAGCAAAAATAACATGATTGCCTGAGGTGGTGCTTCCAGCGATGCCGGTAAAACCACATAGAATATTATGTTTACCTAATTTTACAGAATGTGCTACTTGGACGAGGTTATCAATTTTAGTCCCTTCACCAACAACAGTTGCACCCATCGTGGCGCGATCTATAGCGGTATTTGCACCTATTTCTACATCATCCCCAATAGTGACACGCCCAACATGAGGAACTTTGAGATGTTTGCCATCAACAAAGGTATAACCAAAACCATCGGAGCCTATAACCGTAGAGGCATGAATGATGACTCGGGAACCAATTTGACACTTATCGTACACAGTAACATGGGAATGGAGGGTAGTATTATCTCCCAGAGTCACTTCACGACCAATATGAATATGACTTTTTAGAATACAGTTATCGCCAATGCTACTGCCTGGTTCAATTACTACATAAGGTCCTATAAATACTTCCTTCCCCAATGTCACTCCTTCGCCAATGACTGCAGTAGGATGAATATTAGGAATGACTTTTTGTGGCGGATTGAAAAAATGCATCAGGGTGATAAAGGCTTTGAACGGATGTTTTACTTGTATAAATGGTTTTTTTACAACAGAAGTTTGTTCATTGACTAATATGGCAGCTGCTTGCGATGCTTCTGCTAATTTTACATTTTCATTACTGTCAGCAAACACCAGGCTTCCCGGCATAATCTCATCAATAGGTGATAAGAAAGAAATTTTTATTGAGTCATCCCCTATGACTACCCCTTGTACCTTATTTGCTATATCACCTAGTGAATAACTCATTTATTGGCCTTTTTTTATAAAATAGCTGATTATATACCCAAGAAACCTCCAAAGCTATGTTTTAGGCGACTTGATTTTTTGCCTGGAAAGCTCGAAAAAGACGATTAATCACTCCATTGCGATGCATGCTAAACTGCGCTTTATTTATACATATTTGAATTGCTTCATAATGTCCTAAAAGCAAAAAAAAATTATTTCATCAACTTGAGGGATGATGAGTTCATTAAGTGTTTGCATTTCAGTGCTCGCCTTTCTGGAAATGTCTTGGTATCCCTGTTCAACACGTTCTAGTAGCTCTTGAATTCGCGTTTTATATAAATGGGCTGTTCCAAAATTTTTTCAGGTTCTTTATCTTTTTGAAAATCAAGTATACCCATTAATATAGCTATTTTTGCCATACTGATACTAAAAAATAGTAAAATGAGTGGAATTTATGAAGCGAAGATTTGAAAGTCCGCAATATCTATTCGCTTTCTTTTTGGTTAGTTTGAGTTGCTCCATAAAGCCATAATAGCTAGATATTTATTTGCTACCCCCAATTTTTTATTAGCATTTTGTAAATGAAAATTGACCGTACGTTTACTAATTTTCAGTGATTTTGCTATCATTTCCAAGCGAAATCCTTCGGCAGTCAATCGCAAGCATTCTTGCTCTCGCTTTGTGAGCGGAATTTCCCCTATAATTTTTGCCCCTAGCAGCAACCTTAAGAAATGAAAATAAGTATGTAGGATGCCGAACCAGGAATCTATATGCTTTTCCCAATGCTGCAATCCGTTTTCATTGACACGTTGATGCAGAACCAGAATTACGAACTCTCCTTTGGGTCCATGTAAAGGAATGCATAATCCCTTATCAAGACCAAAATTGATAGACTCTTGCTTAAAACGCCGCCCCCTTTTATTTTTTGCTAAACGCAATTGTTCTTTAACATCCCAAAAAACAGGTAAAAGTGATTGCTCTGTAGATTCAAGCGTCCTGTCTATGTCTGCATAACCTTCTTGCAAATAATAATTATGCCAACATTCTAGCGACGTTGTTGCCCACTCATAAACTAATTTGCTGCCAGTCTTTGTATGCTGATTGTAATAGGTGAACGCCAGACTCTTTATATTAATGCTTGCAAAATAATTTTTTAATAGAGAATTTAACTCTTCTATGGTCTTTACTTCTGCCATGCGTGTTTTTATTGCCTGCATCACTAATCCTTAATTGAAAAGTAAGCCCTTCGAAAACTTCTGCAAACAAGTTTTTGAGTGGGTGATATTTTATTATTCAAAAGAATCGGGTAGTTACAAACGGTCAATAAAACTGTGAAAACCTCGATGCTATAGATTTTAATTTTTGAACTTCTTGAATCAATCTATCCGTTTTAATGCTTCGACCCGATACTTTTAGAAAAAACATGGCGAATTGATGATTCACATAAGGATTGGCCACCTACAACCAATCCTCCATTTGAATATTCGTGAAGAAGCATTAAAATCAAAACAGTGCGTTATAAACTTTACTGAAAATTACCATAAAAAGCGTTCAAATTTACTGTATCCGGAGCGACCCCTTTAATTAAAATATGATAATTTCCAGCGGCTGGCTTTTTAATATTGAAAAATTCATTCCCAGCAAGTTTTTTTACTTGATCAATTTTTTTCAAGCTTCCATTTTCATAACGAACATATAACTGCACATTATTTTTTGCGTTATTTTCGCTGTTATATACGTGTATGGAAAGCATATCGTAGCTGTAAGGATACCTATTGAGTACGGGCACTTCGAGCAAGTAGCGATGCGCATCGCCAGCGTTTATTTTGATGTTATTTATTATCGTACCATTGGATATTTCTACTTCATCATCTGATTCTGGATCAGTTACATTACAATTTGCATTAACCCCCACTCCTTTAAAGCTGGCGAGGACATCATTCACTTCATATCCAAGATCTGCAGCTGCCCTAGCTACGCCACATGCGGCACTGTTAAACGTTGCTTCGGGTTGCCAATATACTTGATTCGCAAGTAAAAATGCGCTGAATGCTTTTCTTATATCCCAGTTCGGGGTCGTAGATAAAGTATAAAACGCTTTATTAAATACTCCCGAAGTATGATGTACATCCATAGAGTCATTATAATCTTTAGCATTGTCTATGGATGCGCCATCCAGGGTGGGATTTATAAAATAACGCATGGCGGCTTGGTTTTTCATAATAGCTGCACCCCCTAACCAATCATTCTCTTTTCCAATTTGCCTATTCATATAATTTTCAGCTGCTTCCCCTGCCATATCTGAGAACGCCTCATTAATTCCTCCAGATTGCCCCCTATAAACAAGACCGGAATTAAACTCAGTGACTCCATGGCTTACCTCGTGGCCCATTACATCAAGAGCAGTCAACGGATATAAGTTGTTGCCGCCGTCACCAAAAGTCATCTGTTGGCCATCCCAAAAAGCGCCTTCATAGTTTGTTCCAAAATGGACGCGCACTTTAAATTTTGACTTGAGTGGATTTATTGAAAACCAATTTCGATACATGCTAAGAACCATGCTGGCAAAATAATGGGCGTCGTTAAGTGGTGAATAAGCCCCATTCACAGGCCGAGCATTATTAACCGGTCTGTCACTGCTATTAACAGGACAGGCAAAACGATATAGAGTGCCTCCATTTCTCTGATTTTGCATATCATAGGTATCCACATCAGCATTGGTCATCTGGCAGTTATCCGAAACGTTAAGAAAACCAAAATCTCGTCCATAGTAATAGCTCCCAACTTTCTGATTTCCGCCAGGTCCCTCAGCATCCCGTGTTGTCAGGCCATCCCAAGAACTAATTAGGTCGCCTGTATGCACATCCACTATATAGTAAGGACGTTGCACTTTATATCCCTCTACATTAAAAGAAACCAAGTAGATCAATTCAGCTTTATTGTTATCATTTATGCGTACATAAAGTTGAATTTTCTCATTCTTGATTAAATCATTTTCTTTCAGTTGGATTTTACCCTTAGTGATATTTAGTACAGTTTTTTCATCAATAGCGGGAGCCATGTTGACAATATCGCCCTCAATATCAATCATCATTTGGCCATACCACGCCATTTCATTGTCATTTATTTCCGAACTCGTTAAGACTGAGTTAAATACGGGGATGTCTTTGTAATATAAATTATATTTCTTTTTAATCACTCCATTAGGTAACGCCACTTTATTCGACAATTTGAACTGATAATCATTGTTCTTACCAATAAGTGCATTCTTGCCAACCGTTAAATAGTTATTCATGTTGTTATCATCGATATAGATCGTTGTTGCGGCATGAGTGGCTATCGAAAAAATAAAAGCGCATGAAAAAAATGAATATAATTTAAATTTACCCATAACATCTCCTTATGTTTATTGTCAGGGGCTAAAAGCCCCTAAAAACATAATAGTTTGTCATTAATACCCGGAAAACCTGACATTTGTTACAGGTTGGGATGCCTTTATAATAAGGAATGTTTATAACGCAAAAATCGAATATCCTAAAAAATCTGGGGGGTGTTAAGAATTTCTCAGGAACAAAAACATTGATTATTTGCTAAACTACTTAAAAGACTGAAACTGGTTAGCAAATATGCGATTTATGTGGGTTCTTTTTTTGGGGCTAATCTCTGTGGATGTTTGGGCGTCGGACTCTGCCTGTAGTCCTCAAGGGGCTTTTAGAAATGCCAATGGATGTATGCCCGTCGTATTCATTATTCGCCATGCCGAAGATACGCAGTCCGGAGAGCATGCGTTGACTGCTGAAGGAATTAGGCATGCTGAATTATATGTCATGCTATTTAAAAATTACATATGGGGTGGTACCCACCGTATAGGTAAAGACAAAAGCCACGCTTGTGTATGTCCCATCGGTAAAATCATAAGTATTAGTAATAAAGGCGGCGATATAGTTCCACGAAATCCCAATCCTAATCCGAGTCCAAATCCTTATAAAACTGTAGAGAAATTGAGTAAAACCCTAAGCCTCCCCATTCTTACTGATAATGGTGAAAGCCAATATTGGAGCAGCTTTCAATGGACTGCTGAAGCGAAGGAGCAGTTATTTGACTATAACGGGAACTCAGCTCAATATTCGGTCGTTATTGCTTGGGATAAGCAAGGCTTGAACCCTACAAAAGAAGACTATGATAAATTGATGGGTTGGCTTAAGCCGCCAGAGTCAGAAGTTTCATTTAAAGATTTTATTCCATTACTTAAATATTTTCCTAATACAGTCCCAGATTTAGATTCGATTTCTTTAGAGCCTCTGAGAACAAATCTTTGGGTGTATTCTGATCAAAATGAAGAAGGGAAATTTATGAATCTTAGATTGTATCAACAAAGATTTTATGCAAAAGATTGTAAAAGCAGTATCTCATTAGTTCCAACCAAAAACTCTGAGTGTGTGGTTCCAGAGCAAAGCAGCTATTAGCGGGAAGATGTGTCAGGCGCAATTGAAGCAGGATGATTCATCAATTTATTTGCTAATTTATTGAAAAGATATTAATCAAAATGATTCTGTTGTGCCCTGTATGGTAAAGTGTTCGCCTTAGGTGCTCTGTTTTTAGAGTACTGTTTTGGGAGTCACTATGCGCTTTTTACGATTCGCCCTTTCAAGTGTCTTATTCAGTTTATTGTTTATTACAAAGGCTAATGCAACGATGGTGCATATCTTGCAAGCCAACTTATTTTCTTGGTCTACTATGGATAAAAAAAAGAATCCTCCGCCAATTACCCGGATGACCTCTTATATTAATGTGCATAATTTTGATTTTATTACTACTCAAGAAAATGATTACTCCTTGATGGATAGTATTTATAAGCTTGATTCAAAATATACATTGGCTGGAAACAAAGAAGATGCTTCTATTTTTTATGACAGGTCTCGTTGGGCGATGGTAAAAAACGCCCAAACGATACCTATGGTTTCTGATGGGGGAGGGCAAAGGCTCGCTGTATTTTCTCAATTTAAAAACTTAAAAAGCGGGGAGGTTGTAGCAATTGCTACAACCCATCTTTGTATTGCCTGGGGTGGGCACGCTGATTGTGTCGGCGGGCAGATGACTGCCCATAATCAAGATGCGCGAACAATAAGTGAGTTCCTTGAAAATTACTCTGCAGCAGCAAAGATTCCGACATTTGTTACGGGTGATTTTAATAATTTGCAGGATAATTTAAATCAGGCTCAAATCATGGAGTCAACTTTTGTTAATTATGGTCTTGTTGCTGTTAAAGAACAGGGAACATTCATAGGACCAACCTTTGGAAATTCTGTGATCGATTTTGTTTATTTTCGCCAGGCAACATTGAAAAATGCCTTACTTTACACGCAAGCACAAGGAAATCCTTCCGATCACGCAGCGATTGATACAACATTTCAAACTGGAGTTACGAAATAAGCTGGAATCAAAACCCATTATCCTAACCTTTATGATGAGGAGGGGTAATGGATCTCTGCTCCTAATCCGGAAGGAAAAGACCGGATCTCAAAACTCAGTTTGCCGCCATTGAAAAATGAAGTATAGAAAAGTAAGCCCAAATACGGTATAAAATTAGCCTGAGTACTTTGGATTTCATGATTAAAAATCAAAGGGATAGGTATGTTGAAAAAAATAATCGTAGCCTTAGGGTTTTGCGGACTGTTTACAGTAAAAGTATACGCTGGCGATGACCCGTTCGCTCCTCTTTTACCTCGGGTTTGGTCCTCAATTATTACTGTAAGCGGAGGACCTGCGTGGTCTCATCCAGGGAGTGATCAATATCTCTATCCTTTTCCGCCGCCACAGTACAACCTGTACCTTGCTGATTCGAAATCTGATTGGTTAGGTACTGGTGAATTATTTTTCGGGTTACAGCATTTTATTGGCGCAAGCAATTTTATCGCCCAGTTTGGACTTGGGGTTGCAGCAGCGAGTGACGTCAATTTTTCAGGCACAATTAATGTAAATGGCCTCCCTGATGTATATACATACTATTATAGCGTGAGCCATGTGCGCGCAGAGCTTAAAGGAAAGCTTATTGCCTGTGGCTTTCAAACTCTCCAACCTTATTTAAGTGGTAGTTTTGGTGTAGGTTGGAACCATGCTCATAACTGGGTTCCTTCGACAATCGATCCTGTCCTTTTTCCAGCATTCTGGTTTGAAACGGTGAGTACGGTTGCTTTCTCGTATACTCTTGGGTTTGGAGTGCAAAAAATGCTCACCCCGAATTGGCAGGTAGGTGTAGGAGCTGAATTTGCAGATTGGGGGAAACATCATTTGGGGGACGATAACCTTACATTGAGCAAAGGTCCAGGAACCCCCCATATATATACTGTTGGCGCTTTGTTTAGCTTAAGCTATATGTTTTAAAACAGCCTGGGTGTGGTTTACTTCATAGCCCCGCGGCTTGTCCGCGGGATCCATTATTTTTTATCTTATGTATCTGCGTAAGATCAAAGCAACGTTAGCGCCTCCGAAAGCGAAATGATTGGACAATACAATATCAATGGTCTTTTTACGTGCTTCGTTCGCTACATAATCCAAATCACAGGCAGGATCTGGAGTTTCTAAGTTTATTGTAGGTAATAACAAATCATGTTGCAGACTAAGTGTTGTGGAAATGACCTCCATTACACCAGAGGCACCTATTGCATGTCCAATCATTGATTTTTGTGCCGTAATTGGGAGCTCATAGGCTCTTTCACCAAATAGTGATTTAATTGTTTGTGTTTCGACTATATCATTTAATGGCGTTCCAGTTCCATGCGCTTTGAGATATTGAATATCTCGAGGTGATAATTTTGCATCATCCAATGCTCCTTGTATCGCGCGTTGCTGTCCTTCTGAAGAGGGTGCGGTAATATGAAATGCATCACAGCTGGAACCAAAACCGATAATTTCTGCGAAAATAGTAGCTCCTCGTGCTCTCGCTTGATTTAGTTCTTCAAGAATTAAAACTCCAGCCCCCTCTGCCATTACCATCCCCTCACGATTTAGATCAAATGGGCGACAGGCTTTTGTTGGATTTGCATTATTAGTGGACATCACCTTTAATTTACACCACGCAGACATCATTGATTCCCAAAGTGGTGCTTCTGTACCTCCGCAGATCGCCGTGGAAATTCTGCCGTTAGCGATTTGCTGGTAGGCTGTCCCTATCGCGTCAGCTGATGAAACACATGCATTAGAAATAGTTGAATTAGGTCCGCTTAAGCCGAATGCGATGGCGATAAAATTTGCAATGGAATTGGACATTCCTTTGATCACAGTCAAGGCCTGCATTTTTTTCCAATTTTCAGTGAAGAAGAATTTATAACTTGCTTCTGATTCGGGGTATCCTCCCATTCCAGTTCCCATGAAAGTCCCTGCTTTGCTGAGCTCATGGGGAGTGAGTTTGGCTTGTTCTATTGCATGATGTGTGCAATAGAGGGCGAATTGAGCAACTCGCGGATAGCGTTTATTCTTATTAAACTCGGGCAGATGTTCCAGGGAAAAATCGGTAATTTCGCCTGCTATTTGTGTGGGATACGAAGAAGGATCATAGTTTTGAATGCGTTTTATTCCGCATTGTCCCTGTTTTGCAGCCTCCCAGAATTTGCCTAAGCCTGTTCCTATGGAAGAGGTTATTTCCATGCCGGTTATAACAACCCTTTTTTTCATCATGATCCTTTTTATTTTTAATATGAAACTTTCTATGTAAGTTGAAAACAATTTTGCTGTAAATAGTTGTTCCAGCTTTTTAAGGACAATACTAAAGGTGGGGTTTAAATTCTGTCAAGCTCTATATGAAGAGGTTCTACTTTACAGGAAAAAGTTGCCTAACAACCGCCGATATAAAACACCAGTTTTTAAATTTAAGTATTCCAGCTTTTTCTTCACTGACAATTCACTAGGTAGTCAACACTCGTTCCGGATAAGCACGGGATGAATTAACGTCTTTTTTTTGCGATAACTCGTTTTTGCAATTCGTAGAAATCAATTTCCCAATAATCACACGAATTTTGAGTTAGAAAACCAAGCCGAGTATATAGGTTAAGTGCTTTTTGATTATGTGTTTCTACATCAAGGTTGAGGTGGGGTTTGCCTTCACTTAATGCAAGATTTATACAGTATGAAATCAAAGCTGTTCCCAGACCCTTCCCTTGTCGGATTGGCAAAACGGCGATATCAGAAAGTGTTGCGCCATTTTTTTCCCAGCGTATATGTGCTTTTCCTACAAGGTGGTTGTCCTCAAATGCCAATATTACTTGATATGTTCTATCACTCAATATGTGTTCAAAGCGTGGAAGTAATTCTGTTTCCGTTTTAAAGAAACATGCCTCGTCCAGAACACAAAGCAGTGGAATATCATTTTCTGTTGCTGTGCGGTAGGTCAGGTTTTTTTGGTGATCCAGTAAAGGAGTTAAATCATGCCGCTCCATATAGTATTCACTATGCATGTAGGAAAAACCAAGCTCAGGCAGCCATTTACTGTTCAACAGGTACGGACTAGAGAAAATCAATTTAAAATAGCCTTGCTCTTTCACGAGGGGTAAAACATTGCGCAGCATTTTTTTGACAATACCTTTCCGGCGATAATCTGGATGAACAAGCGCTGACACTTCAACTGCATCCTCATAAAAGAAAAAGACGCTTAAAAATCCGACTAGTTTTTGTTTATCATGATACATCAAGACCGTAGGTAAATTTCTTTTTTGGATGAGCAAGTGAGTATACAAATTAGGTACGCTGCCATCTTTCTTTTTACAGGCAGCTTTTAATCCTTCTAGTTCTTTGAGTTGGTCTTCACTAAGTTGGGTCGTTTTACTAAGCATAATTGGTATTAATAAATATTATTCGTTTTTTTAAAGATAGCTTGTTTTACGTTAATTTGCTCGTTATTAAAATGGATTTATTAAAAATGCAAGTTTAAAACAGCGACTACGATTTCTAAAATGATTAATACGATAATGATAATCTCTAAATTATGACCGTGTCGATTATCCAGATAACCATTAAACATATCAAAGATTTCATTAAGAGTATCCAATCGATGATTAATCGCATTGACGCGTCTTTGGATATGTAAGTAACGTTCCAACATAGTAAAGTGCTCTTCTAAGGTTGGATGTTGCCAAAAATATTTTGGATGATAAAGGAAATTACTAATTAAATTCATTTCACTTTTTGCTCCAAGGATTTCTCCAATAATCTGCTGAATTTGAGTACGGCTAATTTCCATCTCACCTGTATGCGATAGTTTTTGGATCATAGGATTGTATTTCTCAATCAGCCCATCAATGATGGTTTCAAAATATTGTAACTTGACTGATTGAGAAAACCCATAAGATAAACTGAGTTTGAGTTCGTCACTGTCCTCTTCTATAGTCAAGCAGTCGACATCGAAAAAATCATGGGGTTCTATAGTTGTTTTATCATCAAATTGATAATGAAATTCATCATGCACTAAAATGGTAACAGGTTTATCAATCAAAAGTTTGATGGTATTCAGATAATCATTAATTTGATACCGCTTAATACCCCAGGAAACCACAGTACCGTTTTTAAAAATGAAGATGGTATGATTTTTGTTGTGATTCGAGCTTAACTTTAAAACATCCCGAGTTTTCAGTGAAGTAAAGTCAGTTGAATCATTTTTAAAATAATTGTCTACACGTGGTAAATCAATTGATTTGGCAATACAAAAACTTAAGCATTCCATGATGGTAGTAATCCGCGAATAAAAGCTTTTCTACGATGAAATAGATACATGTTCTGCTGTATCTGATAATCGATAATTAGAGTCAGATACAGCATTTTACAATATATAATAATTATCTCAACCTTAACTATTATACACTATCTGCTGTTTCACGGGCTGGATAAGTTTTTTTTCGGTCAGTTGCACCCCCTAACCATTGGGGACAAACTTCTAATATTTCGGCAATCTTATTAAGTTGTTCCTTTACTGGAAGTATGTGGCCAAAAATTAAAGAGTTTGCTAAATGACGTGAAACACCAAATACTTTAGATACTGCTTTGATTTTCTCAGTTAACTCTTCCGGAAAGCCCAGTGAAGCTAACTCGCGATTGAAGCGCTGCGAAAATACTTTACTGTTCATTTTCTCACTCCATGAAAAAATAATATTCAGCATCATGCTGCCCCATCTTAGGTACCTGTCATTCCATGATTCAGGTAAGAGAGTTATAACCCATTTTTTTTTAATAGCAAAGTTTTTTTATCCTAAAATCAATTAGTTATTTATCTAGTTACCATAATGGTAATTAGTTGACCACTAGAAGAACTTGAGCTGTTAAGTAAAGAGTAAGGTTTTGTGTGTATAATTAGATCATAAAGAACATTATGAGAGCATGCTGATCATGAAGTTATCTCGTATTTTTGGTTTTAGCTTTCAAGACGCCAAAGAAAGTGCTCATGAAGTCCATAAAAAAACGATTGCTTATGATCAAACAGGGCATGGTCGTCATGTAATTTTTAAAAAGAATAAACACCCTGGGGTTAGGGGCCAAGAAGCGTCTAAACTGGAAGCTAGCTTTACCGCGGTTGCTAATGCGTATGCTGCACCCCATCGCGCTTTAAGACAAGACATAGTAACGGATTCTCAAGGTGGAATCGTCGGTGTATGTACTGAGAATGCAGGCCATGCTTTATTGCGTCTGCGAAAGAACGATAAGAACATCGTTTTTATGAAGGCGCCAGGTTTATTGCCCAAGGGTGAAGTTAGTGAAGAGGACTTTGCGCAATGGATAAAAGGGCATACGGCAATTGAAGAAAAAGTTGCTGTCAAAAATAAATGGGAAGCAATCGCTCTTAAAAGAGTCTATCAAGACAAAACACAAAAATTGGAGGAAGCTTATAAGAAACGATTGGAAGAATATTGGGATGAACGGAAAAAGCTAGGGGAATATAAAAATATAGATCCCAAAGATCTTGATGTTGCAGTTATGTTTTGTAATGAGCAATTAGATCAAGGAATTATTCGATTTGATGCCCAAAAAATTCCCCAAAAATTAAAACCTATCTTAGAGCCGATGTCTACGCATCTTCAGGTTATTTTTGAAGCAGAGAAGCTGAGAAGAAAATGTCAAGAACTTAAAACAAAAGCAGAAAATATCAAACTGGAAGCAGAAATGGAAACCTATGGAGTAGGTGAGGGAGTTAATTTTCAGGACAAATTACCACAAAATTTCTTTGCGAGGCTTTTGGAACAAAAAAAACGTGGTGCAATAGATATTGATATGGACTCATTGGCTGATGTGTTTACTACAGCCTATGGACTAGAAGAAGATGATTTACACAAGGGAAATATTGGTTATTATGTTACATATGAAAATAGTCGTCCCTGCTTTCATTTTTTTAAAATAGATCATGATTTGATGTTCAGTGATAAAATTATGGCTGCCCGGGATGCTCGTTTTGCCAATCTTCGCTATTCCAGTGACAAATTTCGCATTACTACCCGCGACTTGCTGGGATTTCCCGATCTGCAAGACTCAGGAAATCATTATTGGCCGACAAAAAGAGCTATTATTTCTACAGGTACAAAAGCATATCATAATGAAGAAGATCGGGCTGCTTATAAATCTTTAAAAGATGATCCTGAATTTCAGAAAGCAAAGTGGATGCGTTTTTTAAAGCAAGCAGCGATGCCGCAAAGTTTTATTTCCAAATGTTTGCACCAGCCTCTGGATGAAGTAGGTAGTGATCCTGAAACTGAAAGTACTCTGACCATTGTGCAACGGGCAAGCTCCTCCAAAATAGCCGAATTGCGTGTAGCGCTTTTAGCAATACCGGAATTTAGAGAGTATTTGCACCATAATTATGAAGAGGCAAGCAAATCAATTCTTACTGAATTACACCAACATTGCATTGCAATAAACTGCTCTCCCAATGAAATAAAGCGATATCAGATGGAAGCACGTAAGATGTTGAAATCAATTCAGGAAGCATGCGAAAAAAATACCCCAGCATTACATGCTGCAATTCAAACACAAAGTTATCGTTGTTATGAAACACCAAAATATTTTAAGGGTATTCTGAATAATAAAGACAGTGAAGGAAATACAGCATTGGATTTTGCAATCGCAAATTTTGAAAAATATGCAGAGAAACTAAAAAATCCAGGAATTGCAAGGTCAGCATTGGGTCCTTATTACGTACAGATGAAAGTCTATTATGCAGATGTGATTTGTGATTTGCATCATCATAAGGCAAAGCATGGGTTATCGGCAGATGAATATGCATTGGTTATTGCTCAAGCACAAAAAACCAGTTCCGCGTCAATCCTGATTCCGAAAGTTTATTCGCTGGCAGACTATAAACACTTTCTCTCTAAAATGCGGGAAGAACCTTTACGGACTTTAAAACAAGATAAAGTGTATGCTGTAAAATTGCTGGAAAAAGCAGATTTAAGTATGGAAGAACTTTTGCGATTAAGGGAGGAGTTAAAAGGAAAAGAGCCTGCTGGACATTTAAAATTTATTAAAGAACTTCGATCGGAAATCTGGATAATAAAAAAAATCAGAGGTGTTTACGGAGAAACGGACACTGTAGCGGCTATCAAAAAGTGTATTGATCAAAAATTAGAGTCATTACAGAATAAAGCGCAGGATGATCCCCAGGCATTAAGTGTTTGTCCCGTAATGAGTTAATCGAGGTTATATCTAGGTATATACCCTAAACATTCTGAGAAGCATAAGTTCAATGAACTCGAATGTTTAGCCACTGGCATTGTAAGTTTGAATTGGCAATGTTGCTTCTGATTCGTCATGAATATTTTCAACTTCAACAGATGGAATATTAAATTCGGACAATGTATTTTGCGATGTAAGAGAAACCTCTTGAAAAAACCTGCTTTTTCTTTGGTAGGTTTCAGCAGAATCTGTCAAAGTAAAGATGTTGAGGATTGCTGCAAGAAAACTGTAAAAGGCAGATTTAACGAACGCATCATTTTCGATGGTACTTTTATATTCAGAACAAACTGATCTTAGCTTTTTTTCAAACTCTTTATACTGTTGAAATTGTATTTTAGGGGATAATTTAAAATGTTCACCAACTACTCGTGTAAGTTGTTCGAGTGCGCTTTCTAGTTCTTCAGCATAAGGACTGGCCTCTGTTAATTGTTGAATCGTTGTTCGTAGCTTTTCCAATTGCTCTCGAGCAGCTTGTTCCGGGTCAATTAAATTATTTTTTAAATACAAATGATAGGTCAGCGTGAGCACATGAAATGCCTGGGCTTCAGCTCCATTTTCTGATCGACTTAATTGATGATTAAACGAATCGAGCAGTTCGCCGCGGTGAGGGTGTACTTTAATTCCACGAACAGCGATTCCTATGATTTCATCGATGCAAACCATGAATTTATCAGGCTCACTACCACATCGAGTCGTTGCAATTTCGTATATTGCAAGAGAAGACTCTGCTAGCGATTTTTTATTTTTCACATTATTGGGGTTATTCAAATAACGGATTAATGAAGTTCTGAACTTTTTAGTTAAAGTTTTGGCCATTAAATAAAGGTACATTTATTTTTTAGTTGGACAAGCATAACAAATAATTGAATCTGAGTTAATAAAAAAATCAATTAGATCAAAAATTACCTCTCTTCAGCTGCCCGTGGAAGGAAAGCGATTTTTATTCATTTCCTTGATATTCTCTTCGTTTTTATCAAGATTGGACGTCGAATTATTAGAAGATTTTCGATCAAATTGAGAATTAATTTATAAATTTTTACACTATTCGTATGAAATAGGGTATAATGTTGGACTGAAATTAAGAGTTATCCCTTTATTTAGATAACTTCTTACTTTTATTGTTCTTTGCATTGGTTTAGGGATAATAACCATTACAGGGAATATTTATTTCATATTAGGAGTTAAAACAGAATGATGAAAATAGCCTCATTACTATTGGGTGTGGTTTTAACTGGTTATGCTTTTGCAGACAATCCTAAAGAAATAGCAACTCACAAAGTGTCCCTTGCAGGCTTGCAACCTGGTGAAGGCCGCTTCATTCGTAGTGATGTATTTGAGAATAATAAATTTCAATCCGGTTCTTATTTTTGTGCTGGTGCTGATAGCATTCTGTACGATTTACAGTATGTATTTTCAAAAAGTCGTGAACCATTTCATGCAGAACATTTAATTAAGTTTTCAATATGTCAAGATGAAACCATGGCTCAGTGCCAAGAGTTTGCTACAGATAAATACCTTACTTTCAGAAACCTTGATGGTTATTTGCAAAATGATAGTACCAAATCAACTGTGGATGTTTCTCCCTTAAAAGTTGTTTATCAACCCTGCGAGCCTAATGAAGATATGGATGAATTGGTTAAAAGCTCAATTCATGAAAATGATCGTCGTTTTTCAAGCGTAGGATAAAGATTTTTCTTTAGTTGTAACCTGGGAATTTCGAGAGTACGAAACTCAGGTTACGCTTCACCCAGGCCGCCATGATGTTTGTTTTTTGCGCCAATTGAATCACTTAATTTGTTAGATTTTTGTAAAATTCATCCAAAAGTTAGCCTGAATTTGCTCATGAGTGGTTAAATTACGACCACTTTTGAAACATTGTATTTGTATTCTGGAGATACGTGAATGAAAAAAATGAAAGTATTAGGATGTTGGTTATTATTAATGCTGGCATTGGATGCACACTCCTACCAAACCCGAGAAAGTAAAATTTACAATGCTAAGGGTCAGATCGTCCATGTAGATGGTCTATCATGGTCTGGATTTCAGGACACGAATGTTTTTCAAGGCTTACAGAGCAATCCTTTTTATGCAATTCCATCTTTGGGTTCCAATCCAAGAGCCTATGGAATGATGGATTTACTTAGCCATCCATGGGATTTTCCTAGTACAGGGGTAGATAAAAATTCATCAGTAAGTTTTAAAACCTTGCGATTACCCATCCAACCCGAGGTTCTTTATGATGATCGACATGAGGTCGATTTAAATAAGTCGCTTTCTGACAAGTCTTCCCCAAGCGCAGGGAATGGTATTTTTTGTAAAACATGGCAGAGCAATGGTACCGCTTGCGAAAAAGCAGTCAGCCCGCAACAAGCGTTTTGGATCGTGTTGCAGGAATTAAAAAAGAAGAATATCAAAGTAATGATTGATATCCATCATCGTCATGGGTATGGCGATGCAATGCGAGATGGCACTGTTTATGATATGCAACGATATGGAAATGATATTTCTCTTTTAGCTACAGAAATTAAAAATCGCAACTTAGATAATGTACTGGGAATTGATATTTTCAATGAGCCTTATCGTTTAAATTGGTTTAAAACACATGACTCCCAAGTACCCTGGACAAAAGTCATAGCAACTGCTGCGAATGCAGTACAGAAAAACAATCCTAATTTGCTGTTATTTGTAGAAGGTCCTGATTCAGGAAATGATGATGCAAATAATCCGATAATTTGTGTCCCTAAATCCCAGGTAGTGAATGACAACGGATACAGCCACTCTCCAGACCCCTCTTTATGCGGCAATTTAGAGCGTATGTTTTTTAAAGGAAATTGGGGAGAGGATTTCAAGCCTTTACTGGATGAAAAACAGGCTAAAAATGGAATCGCTGTATTTGATAAAAGTAAATTTAGGAATCAGTTAATCACCCAAGGAATAAATCAGTCTGCGTTACAATGGTTGTTGGGAGATGAACAGGCTCAAAACAGTCATCTGGTTTTTTCACCACATGTATACCCTGCTGAGGTTGCTGGTTGGGAAACTGCACCAGGTATGCCAAGTCAATTGCGTTTCGATTGGTCATGGGGATTTTTATATAAAGCAGGCTATCCCGTTGTGCTTGGTGAGGCATCATGGAAAACCGCAAAAGGAAAGGCATTTTTTACCAATTCGCTAATGCCTTATTTACAGGCGAATATGGAAACAAACAACATTTTCTTTTGGGCAATTGGCTATCTAGGGGATACGGTAAGTGCTATCGATCCTAATTCTGGTGAGCTCAATTTAGATGTGCAACAAACGTTAAAAAATTACTTTGATAACATTTAATGAATAAACGTAGGCTGGGCTGAAAAGCCTTATCAATGGTGTTCTGATATACATTCGCTGCTGGGTTTTCAGCCCAGCCTACGTACTCTTAACCCTCATATTCTGTTATCCCTGCGAAGGCAGGGATCCATCTATCAATAATTCAGAACTTAAATTGGCCCACTGAGGATTGTTCCATGGGTGTAGATATTCTATTAAAGCTTAGGATGTACATTGTAAATTCAAAGTTCTATGATCCTGAACTTGATTCACTCCCCACACAATGATGACAGGTAAATATATTTTGGGGATCATATTTGTGCTTGATTTGCAGGAGCTTAGGATAATTGCTGCCCCATAAAGCGGATTGCCAATGTTTAATAAAATAATCTGCTTCATTCGGATAGGCACCTGAATCAGGACTTAAAGCATGCAGTAGCTCCATTGCCTTCCGGGCTTTCTTTATCGCCTCTTTGGCCTTGATGAGATCCGGTTGATGACCCGCAATATGGGCATAAGTATCTTGTTGGCCTCCAGAAATAATGACTAAAGCTGCCGCATTGAGTACTTCTGGGTTCATGGAAGTATTTTTTTGACGCGCAATAACGTCTGATGGGGCACCCGACAACCCTTTATTGAAATGAAGTACGACTTCAGTAAAACGGGATGCCGCAAAGAGTGTTCTGGCAAAATGCGTTGAATTGTCTTTGGCAAATAATTTGAAGGGAAGATACATGGAGAGATAGTAGTTGATATATACGGATACCTCAGATTGATTCGATGCCCACCAAAATTCGCCTGCAGATGCGTTTTTTTCTTGGTTAACTTCGATGGCATCAGGAGCATTTTCAATCAAATAGTCAAAATCCCAGTAGTGTCTTGCTGGACGTGTAATACTGTTGAAGTGAACTTGGTATTGCTCCGGTTTTTTTGTTAACCAGTGCAGAAATGGCTGCCAAAGTTTGTCTACTTCAGCTTTATTTAATCCAACAAAAACCAGGGAAAAATTCATCTTATTATTTGGCGTTAAAGCAACCTGCTCTCCCCAATGTTCGTTATTGAGATTGAGGCGATAAAAATGGATAAAGTAATGAATCAGTTTTGCATACGCTGTATCGGATTTTGCAGTAATGCTTCCTTTGACTTTCCCAAATAAGGCAGGGAGTTCATGAGTTTGCAAAGTGATTTTACTGACGATGCCGTAAGTACCTCCACCGCCTCCTTTTAATGCCCAGAAAAGATCTTGATTTTGGCAGGAATTAACAATGCGTATTGTTCCATCTGCAGTAATCATTTCTACTTCCAAAACCCCAGCAGCTCCTGTGCCAAATTTTTTAGAAAAACTACCAAATCCTCCACCCTGAATAAATCCACCTGCAGCGCCGACAGTGACACACCCTCCTCCTTGAACGTAGTGGCCATGATGCGTAGTGACTTCTTTATATGCTTCTAGCCATCGTGTGCCTGCTGCAAGGGTGACGGCTGTTGTCGGGGTATGCGTCTGAGGACATCCCTGGGGAATAAAATGATCGTGAATGGTCACCTGACGCATGTTATGTGTCCAGAGCAAGAGTGAATTGGGTGCATTGGATCTGCCAAGGTAATCATGACCAGTTCCTTTCACAACAAGTTTAATGCGATGTTTGCGTGCAAAATTAACTGCAGCAGCTATTTCTTGCGCATTTTCAACAGCAATTACATAAGGACTTACCGCAGATTGCCAGGCATCCACCCAACCATTCGATTGTGTCGCTCCAGGGTGCGCTTCAATAAAATAAGGATTTTTTAGCTTGTTGAGCACCTCTTGGCATGCAGCGCTTTTAGCGTTTTGAATGCAAGGAGATAAGGGAGAATGTCCTCGTATCAAACGACCGTTTACTTGCCTATTTAATTCATCCCATTGCGTTTTGGTTGGCCAACAGGATTGAGTGGGTAAACAAAAAGGAGAAATCGATTGGTTTTTTTCTTGATTTGCTAAAGCTTCATCACAAATGAAACTCATAAACAAAGATAATCCCATCACCCATAATTTCATGAATCATATTCCAGAATTGTAATTTATTGCCCCCTCCTGAATTCAAACTTCAGCCTGGGACCTTCCCGCGAATCTTATATACATCTCGGAAAAACCAGCCTCACTCTACTCCGATCCTACTGCTATCGCGGATCCGGGAGCTCTTCGCTAAAAACATTGGATCCCACAGATAAGCCGGAGCGGAGGCAAAGAGGTGCGCAAGAGTCCTTTCTCATCCATTGCAGAGTATGTTACATGGTTCGATCTGGCTTCACATTCCATGCACGGCAATGCCAGATCTCAGAGGGTTCTTCATTTTCAAAAATACACAATGCTCCTGTAGCAATTTTGATTCCGTAACGCGCGCTGAATGTTGCAAAATCACCAGTCAAATAAGGCGAGAAACGAGCGATCCCATTACTCGTGACTACCAGACATGTTTTTCCCGTGTACTCTTGACGCAGACGAGCGGAAAAATCCCTCCAATTATTAATAAGCGCAGTAGGATCTACCTTCCAACCGTTAGGGACTATGGCTTGTGTTTCCCAGGCATTAATTGCTTCTGTCCCAATGCGTGCAACCACATGCTCTTCAGGTTGATTTTCATCAGGCCCATAATCAATTTCGTTGAAGATAGCCAGTGTTTCAATAGGTAAATTTATACCCATGGCACTTTGTGCCTCTTCTGCAGTTTGTTTGGCACGTTTGAGCTGGGAAGTGAAAAGGATGTCAGGAATAAGATTATTCTTTTTAAGATAGATACCCAGCATACGTCCTTGATTTAAACCACTATCGACTAGGGGCAAATCAGTGGTTCCTACTCGTCTAACCACGGCACCAGGCGCAAAAGTATTCCCATGGCGTGCAACAAGTAATCGTGTGGTCATAATTACATACTCTCTAATAATTCACCGTATTGGGCAATCAATGCTTCAGCACGGATTACATCTTCCGGGCTATCAATACCTGACATACTGGCGCGGCCTTTATAGTCAACGGGAATACAACGAAGGGTATAACCGTTTTCCAGGATACGTAATTGCTCCAACCCCTCCATTTTTTCAAATGTGCTTTCTGGCAGGGTAATGTATTTTTCGAGCATGCCCAGTGAATAACCATATAATCCAATATGACGAAATACAGGACTTTTATCACTTTTCTGGCGTAACTCATCCTCTTTACGAATGGCAGGAATAATATTTTTACTGAACCAAAAAGCATTGCCTGTTTTTTCATTGAATACAGCCGTAGTACCACTAAAGGGGGTAGTCAGTTTATTTTGGCGTAGCACATCCAGCTGTTTCCAGCTTAACTGGGTTACAGGGGTTACTGCATCACAAGGAGAGGCAGCAAAAGCATCAATGAGTGCGCGTAAAAAATCTGGCGGTGTTAAAGGAGCATCACCTTGCATGTTTATAATAAAATCCGGTTTATTTTTCATAGAGCGTATAGCTTCAGCGACACGATCCGTTCCGCTAGGTGCCTCTGGTGTGGTCATTATTGAAGCAACACCTATTTCATTGCAATGCTGGACAATTCGCTCATCATCGGTTGCAACAAGCACAGAAACATTTTTTAGTCCTTCAGCAGCAGCACGTGATAAATGAACTACACGTTGCAACATGGTTTGGCCACGAATCATTGCCAGAGGTTTTCCTGGTAAACGAGTTGAAGCGTAACGGGCAGGAATTACAATGACGCTGTGCATGGCAAAAAATGGTCCAATATAAAAAAAGCCAATAATAGCCTAAATATCAGACGGTTACTATAGTGACGCTCAATCCGCACCTTGCTGAGGTTCTTACGTCACGTTGAGCTTATGGTAGAATAATGGGCGCAATAATTGGGTTAAAAATAATGAAGTTGGTGTATTCAATGGGATTAGCCGGGATTTTAAATAAGGACATTTGTTATGAAAAAATTAAATCTATAATGATTCCCCATCAAGAATTACTTAATTGGGTTTTAGATTTAGCCCAAAAAAATAACATTCAAGTACAGCTGGACTCAGAAATAGGTTATGGCCAAGATGGTTCAAAAGTACAAGGCTCAGGTTCAGGGGTTCCTAGTGTTAATATTGGTGTTCCTATTCGTTATGCGCATCAACAAGCCGGGATGTTTGATAAACGCGATTATGATCAAGCAGTTAAATTAGTTAGTCTTATCGTGACGCATCTCAATCAGCAAGTAGTTGAGCAAATTAAAGCAGGTTAAGGTGAAGCGGTGAAACCTGGTTTAATGCTGGATTCTGAACATAGGCTTCTTTGAACGGGCTAAGAATCGACCTGTTTCCTGTTTGAGGCTTAGCTTGCCTACCTCCCGCGGCTTGTCCCTGAGAGATGGTCACAAAAAGTGACCATCTCTCAGGCATAAAGCGCGGTACGTAGAGAAATTTAAAGCAGTACGTAGAGAAATTTAAGCGGTACGTAGAGAAACTTAAGGGGTACATGATAAATTTAAAAAACTGACGATCGTTCAGGGCTTGTCCGCGGGGTCCAGAAATTTGGACTTTAATATTAAAATTCGAAGAGATGTATTAGATTTCCTGTATATTCTTGCTAATTCATTTTTTCCTTGCATTGCTGCAGAAAATATTTTGCGGGTAAGTCATTGGGATTACTTATTATGATTTGTTCAAAAAGACTTGCGGCTTCATCAAATTGTTTCGTCTCATAATGCTCCAATGCTGAGGCAAAAATAGAGGCTGAATCTTTTTTAAATTGCACTTCGGCTGGAGGGTTATGATTAAAGACCTCATAAATTTTTATGGGTACACTTTTACCTTTTACTGTTGTCAAACCTAAGAAACGCAGATCGTATTCATCTTTTTGTTTTAATTGTTCATAGGTTTCTTCACCAATAATGAGTTCAATACTAAAATTTCGAGTTAATGTTTCAAGCCGGGAAGCGGTATTGACCGCATCACTAATGACACTGCAATCCATACGTTTTTCAAAACCCACAGTACCAAGAATTAAATTACCCGTGTTGATACCAATTCCTACATTAATGGGCGGCAGGTTATCGCGTATTCGCGTGGCATTAAAAGCCTTCAAGGCTTCTAACATATCCAATGCAGCAACAACGGCATCATCTGGCTCATTGAATAAAGCCATAATTGCATCACCAATATATTTATCAATGAGACCCGAATTTTTAAGAATGGCAGGATCTAAATAACTCATAAGTGTATTAAAAAGATTGAAGATTTCAACAGGCGATAAGCGTTCGGCCATAGTAGTAAATGCTTTTATATCTAAAAAGAGAACGGTCATGACCTTTTCAACACAATCACCGAGTTTAATATCCGAAATATTCTTACGATTAAGCACCTTGAGAAAATCCTGAGGGACGAAACGCGCTACTGCAATTGCATTTTGCTGGATCTCGACCAGCTTATTGATCAGCTCTTCATTGAGAGCCCTGACCTTTTGTTCCGCGAACTGTAAATCCTGAAAGTAAGAATTGGTGCGCACCATATAACGGACGCGATACCCTAATAGAGTTGGATTAATGGGTTTGGTGGTAAAATCGGTAGCTCCAGCCTGGTACGCCTTATTCACTGATTCATAGTCTTCTAAACCGGTCACCATCATGATGGGAAGATAATGTAAGTCAGGTAATTTTCGAATCTCGGCACATACTTCAAAACCATTGAGGCCAGGCATCTCCACATCCAGCAAAATCGCGTCAGGTTTCGTGGTTTTGAGTAGCGATAAGGCAGCTTCACCATGTTCTGCCTGAATGACATTAAAACCCGCTTTGGTTAATGCATCACAGGTTATTAAACGCATAGTGGCGCTATCATCTACAATCAAGATCACCGGATTTTCTTTTTCCATAAAGGAGTTACTCATCTTCACGGGTACAAATTTTTGTTAAATAACGTGCAATTTGCTCCAACTCAATGACCTGATCTACAGCATTCAATGATTGAGCAACGGCTCCCATACCAAAGACTATGGAACTTTCCTGATCTTGAATCAAGGTATGCCCCTGAGCTTCTTTTAATTCCAATAAGCCTTCTGCACCATCATCACTCATTCCGGTTAATAAAATACCAATGGCATTTTTTCCACAGACTTTCGCAACTGATTGCAGTAATCGGGTAATCGAAGGACAAAAACCCGAAACAGGGGGGCCATCAACTAATTTACAGACTAATTGTTCATGAATACGTTCAATTACCATATGTTGGTGTTCAGGCGCTATATAGACGGTTCCCTTTTGTAATGGTTCATGGTTTACGGCATTTTTCACGGTGAGGCTTACATTCTCTTCAAGCCATTGAGCAAATCCTCGAATAAAGCCACGGCTCATATGTTGAACAACCATAATCGGTACAGGGAAATCAGCAGTTAATTGCGCCAGAATAGTCTGCAATGCCATAGGGCCGCCAACTGAAGCCCCCACTGCGATGATCTCATAATGTGTTGTTTTGGCCTGTTCCGTTTTAGGCTTTTTACCCTCATCAAAAATCAAATGGTTTTTTAAAGGTTTTTTGATGACACGAATCTCAGAAAGGCTGCGTAGGGTATCAACGATGTGTTGCCTGCTTTCTTCAAAAGAGGGAGAAAATACATTCGCGGGCTTTGCCAAAGCAGTTAATGCCCCCGCCTCAAGAATATGAAATGTGGCATGGAGTGACTCATCATTCACCAGAGAACTGATCACGACAATTGGGGTCGGATTTTGAGCCATAATAATACGTGTGGCTTCAAGCCCATCCATGATGGGCATTTGAATATCCATGGTGATAAGATTGGGTTTCAGCCTTTCAGTTAATTCAACGGCTTCTTTGCCATTTTTTGCGACACCAATGACTTCCATATCTTTTTCAGATTCTATGATGTGTTGAATTATTGCAGCTTCCGTTGGTGAATCATCAACAATTAAAATTTTTATCATAGGCAGTAGTTCACTATAGCACCATTCTTTTAATAATCTCTGAAGAGTTTAATACGAAATTAATTTGATTGTTGCCTGTCAAAGTAGCTCCGATGACGCAAGGTATATTTGATAGTGGTTCTTGCAACGGTTTGAGTACAATTTCCCTTTCACCAATAATTTCGTCGACAAGTAAGGCCATACGATCTCCATTCTTTTTGATGATAACAACAGAGATATGTTCTGTTCTATTTTGTTTCTTTTCATCAAGACGGAGGATCTTAGACAAAGAGCATAACAAAACTGGTTGTTCTTTGACAAGAACAGCAGGGCTTCCTTCCACGGTAATAACCTCATGTTTCTTTAATAGCATGACACTTTCTACAGAGTTGGTAAGAAGCACAAATATTTGGTGATTGCATGCAACAATCAATCCACGTTCTGTAGCTAATGTAAGCGGGACTCTCAGGAAAAAAATAGTTCCTTTCCCTGGTTCACTTTCAACACTGACTTGGCCTTTTAAACGGAGTAAATTGGATCGCACCACATCCAAGCCCACGCCTCGACCAGAAATATCAGTTGCAATTTCCCGAGTTGAAAAACCAGGACGAAAAATGAGCTCGTAAAGCTCTTCTTTTTTCATCGTCTCAAGTTCGGGTTGGCTGATGATGTTTTTTTGTAGTGCCGAGCGAATTAAATCATTTGTTTTAATCCCGATACCATCATCAATTATTCTAAAGACGATCTGATTGTCTTCTTGATTTACGTTAATCGAAATATTTCCTTGTGGTGTTTTACCAGCAGCTTTGCGAGCTTCGCTATTTTCTATGCCGTGATCGATGGCATTGCGGAGAAGATGGACTATAGGATCTTTTAAGCCATCAAGTATCATTTTATCCATTTTTACATCATTACTATTTATTTCGAGATTCACTTGTTTGTTTAGCTCATGCGCCAAATCACGTACAATTCGCGGTAAATAACGTAATTGAGTCGTTACCGGTATAAGCCGTAAGGTACGAATTTCTTCCTGTAGCGCATTTAACAAAATGGATAACTCGCTTACCGAAGTATGCAACTCCCTTTGCATTAAGTGAGTTGAATTATTGATTTCAGATAATTCCACAAGGCTTGCGGAGAATAAAGTAGCTAAAGGGCTGATTTCATTTTCAGAAAAAGCATTGGAATAGTCTCTATCTTTTTTCCATGATTGGACCAGATGATCGATTTTGTAATTCATCTTGGTAAATTTGGAATAGTATTCTTCTATAGCAATTTTAATGGCTTGGATTTCTTCAGTATAAACTGAAACGCGATCTAAATTTTGCAAAGAGACCCGTATTGATTCAAATTCATTGGTTTTACCCTGTATTTCTTGAGTCTTAGGTGCTTTTTCAAGTGTCGCTGAAGATTCAATCGTGGGTTCTAATGCGGAGGGTATTTCTTGAGCAGGTGATTCTGTATAGTGTTCTAGCTGCCGTAAGTGGTTTTCTAAATCAAAAGATAGGGGTTTTTGTTCCGTGTAACAGTGCATTGCTTCATTCATGTAATCGATCGATTGCAGACACAGATTAATGAGCCCTGGGGAAATTTTAATGATTTTTTTCTGGACCGCCGCAAATAAAGTTTCTATATGATGGGCAATCTCACCAATATCATTAACGCCTATACCACGTGCAGATCCTTTGATGTTATGAGCAACACGAAACATTTCTTCCAGTAAACTCTGAAAATCTTCTTCTGATCGAGTTCCCTTTTCAAGCTGCAGCAAACCATCCGTTATCGTGATTAAATTTTCCTGGAGTTCCACTTTGAATGTTTCAACGAGTTTTTTTATAAATTCATTATCCGCAGCGTTAGCCAGAGGCTTTGTCACAGGGGCAGGCTCAGATAAAGCCGGTTTTTCCCCCATAATTTGAATTTCTTCTTTTTTTTCTTCATGAATTAACGTCTGTTGGAGTTGCTCTAATAATGCATGAAGCTCGGCTGAAAGTGGCTTTTTTTCTCTAAAATCATGGAGGATTTCACGCATTCCATCTGTGGCACGAAATGTTAAATGAATTCGTTCAGGTGATAGGGTTTGGGAAGGCTCAAACAATTTTTCAACGCACTCGGCGATTTTCCCCAACTCATCAATACCTACAGAAAGTGCTGATACTTTAATATTACGTCCTGCTCGAGAAATCTGTTCCATCAACTGGCTTAAATCACTCACTGATTCGCCACGCTCAATCTTTTTTAAATGATCGGTGATGAGCATCAATAATGATTCAAGTTCCGTACTAAAGGTTTCAAGAATCTGCTTTAATAAATGATCGTCTGGAGTCATATGGCGCCCCTAAACTTTATAAAAATTCACATCATCCTTTAGATGTTTGGCAATATCATCCAAATTATGAATAAATGCCATCATCTCTTTTATGCTGCTGGAAAAAGTTGAGGTAGTGCGATTAATTTCATTCATGCTCTCAACGATTTGCTCAATCCCAACAGCTTCTTGCCGAATGGCTACTTCAATATGTTGGCTCGAAATCGATGCTTCATTAATCATTTTACTTAGGGCTTGGATGACATTGCCTGCTTTCTCAATGAGTTTAATCCCTAGATCAAGCGTTTTGGCTCCTTCCTCTGTAACCGTGACCGCTTTTTCGGTAGTACGTCGGATATCCTCGAGAATTTTTTGTACCTGTACGGTTGACTGTTCTGATTGTTCAGCGAGATTTCTTACTTCAGTTGCTACTGCGGCAAAACCCTTTCCAGCCTCTCCTGCTTTTGATGCTTCAATCGATGCATTCAATGCCAACATCTTTGATTGTTGGGCAAGTGTATTTACTACAGAGGTAATGTCACCAATTTGTTGGGTGTGATTACTTAAATCAAGAATAGTTTGTGCAATAAGCTTCATCTTTTCTTCTGACGCTTTAATCCCTTGAATACTTTGCTCTACTGACTCGGTGCCTAACTTTCCTTGCTCATAAGTGTTTTTAGCAACTTCGCGCAGAGTTTGCGCTTTAGCCATCGTTTGTTTTGAACTCTTATCTATTTCTTCCAATGATGCACTGATTTCATTTATAGCTGATGCTTGAGATGTAATCCCTTCTGCTTGTTCATTGGCTGAAGTGAGTACGGTTCCAACCATAGTGACTATATCATTGCTGACTTTACTAATTTTTTTGGTGATTGATGCCAATCCATCAGTCATTGAATTTAAGTCTTTGCCCAGATCTTGTAAGATGTCTTCTTGGTCTATTTCAAGACGTTCTCTAAGATCGCCCGCAGCAACTTTACTGCTATGGATTCTAAATTTTTTCGATGAATTAACTAATTTCTCAAATAATTCACGAGACTCTACTTCTTTTTGGCGAAGAATTTCTTCATTCCCTTTAATTGCTTCTTGCATGGCTTTTAGCGATAAAAGTAGTTTGCCAAGTTTATCTTCAGATCGAATTTTAATATCTATATTACGTTCACCTGCAGCAATTCGTTCGGCAATATTAATTGCATTATCCACTGGACGAGCTATAGACCGTTGTGTTGCGTAAGGAACGATAAGGGTCAAAAGGATTGCCAAAATCAATAGCCCATAAGCGTATTTCTTTAGTGAATATAAGCTATGATTTATTTGGTCTGTATTTTTTTCAATTTCGTGTGCCAATACCATGTACAAGCCACCAGTTCTCTTTCCTGTAGTTTCAGAATAGGTGCCCAAAATAAGGTCAATCATGGCGCTTTCGACTTCCCTGGTTTTGTTCCTGCTGTTTTCTACATTATTTGCATTATTGGGATCTCTAGGGGCATTTATTATTGATGCTTGGACATCATAAAGAGGGATATACAATTCTTGCAATTTATCCCATTGTTCCTGTAATTGCTTATCGCCCAGCGAATGCATTACTTGATCCCATTGATTCCTAACCTCATTGATATCATTCCACAAGCGGGTCAAATGCTCTTTAGTATGTGGGTCACCTGTCATTGCCCAATGTTCGAGGAGGTCTTGGGTTTGATAGATTTGGCTATCAAGAATTTCGGGTAAGTTTTCACTACGAATTTTTCCACTGAGATAGACTATTTCATTTATTTTAGGCAACAACAAAATAATTAATAGTATTACAGGTAGGCTAAGGCTCATAAATCCAATAAACAAGCGGGCACGTACTGTGATAACAAAACCTCGTTTATTCGCCTTAGTTTCCATGACCCTCTCCTATTTTGTATAAACGTGTTTTAATTTCTTGACTTATGCTTGATATAAAAGTCTCCATATTAATGATTGCTGTGACGGCATGATGTAATCCCAGAATATATTCTGGATTGGTCACATTTGCAGAAGATAATGGAGTCGCTAATTCACTTGGCACATAAGTCTCACTGCCCTCGATGCGATGAACAAGCAAACCAAGAGTTATATTGTTTGCCTGAACAACAATGATAAATTGATTATCCTTTTTACTGTTGTAATTCGAATGATTTAGATGGAAAAATTTGAGGAGATCCACCACGGTAATCAACGCACCACGCCAGTTAATTACTCCGGCAATAAAATTGGGCGCGAAAGGGGGAAACGCCATGGAGGTATTATGCAGGATTTCTTGAACGTATTGATAAGAAATTCCATAAATTTCATTTTTGCTTAGGTTGAAGCGAACAAAAGCAATACCATGATTTTTACGGATATCGAGCTCCTGTTGGGCAAGTTGTTTGGCTCTTGCATGCAGTATCTTTAGTGCTTCTTTACTTTTGGGCATTAATTCTGAAGCATGCTTTTGTTCTTGTATCATCATTCAAAATCCTTTTTTGTTTCATCACCTTTATCCAGTGAAAAATAGATCGCACCATCATGATGAAAGGCAAGATTTGTCCCCGTCGTAACAATAGGATCGGATGCGCCCAATAAAAGATAAGCATCTTCAGTCATGCAAGCGCTTATCTTTTTCATAATTTGAGCAACAAGCTCATTATCAAAATAAATGAGTACATTGCGACATAGGATTAAATCGACTTCAAATATACCATTAATTATGGATGGATAGCTGTTGTCACACAAATTAAGGTATTTAAATTGTACTAAATCACGAATTTCAGGTGAAAGTATATGCGTACGATTATTTTTCAGGAAATAGCGTTGCATGTATTTCTCGGGAATAGAACGCATGGACCATTGTCCATAAGTACCTTCCATTGCTTTTTTCAGTGCTGCAGTATTGATATCTGTGCCTAATAAATAGAGGTCCCATCTATCCATATTCGGTAAAAGTTCAGCTAACAGCATGGCAATGGTATATATTTCCTCACCTGAAGAACAACCGGCACTCCAAATTTTTAAAGTGAAATCGTGCGCTTTTTGTTTTATTAATTGCGGCAACAGTTTATTTTCAAGTAAATGTATTTGATTTTTATCACGAAAAAAATAACTTTCTCCCACAGTAATGGCTGCGACTAAATCAGCTAATAAAGAAGAGTTACTGGAACATTTTTTTAATTGCTCCAAATATTCTTGCGGCTGATAATTGAATTTGTTACATGCTGTGCTAATCGTTTTTGCTAACTCTTGTGCTTGATTTACATGGATCACAAGTCCAAAACGCTTGTGGATTAATTCGATAAATGCAGATTCGAGTTTTTTTATGTCATTCAATATATTATTGCTCATATTGTTACTCATGATTAGTACTCAACTGGTTGATTTCTTGAGTTAACTTTAAAGCAAAAACCCAATTGATATTGAGCAATAAAGAAACACCGGTTTCCAGAGTCACAGCCCCCAAAAAAGGTGAATTATTACGTGTAAATTCTTCATGTATTTCAATTTGTTTTTCATCAATGTTGCTCAATTCAAGCACTTTATCAACAATGAGGCCAATTTGATGTGTTCCATCGGAGCAAAGTAAAATGGGTATATTTAAAGGATATTCTTCATTTCGTGTCAAACCGGTACAAATAGCTAAGTCTAATACAGGAATACATTTATTTTTAAGATTCATTAATCCTACCAAATACACTGGGCATGACGGAACGATTTCAAGCATAGGCAAGGGTAGAATTTTCTCAATATAGTGCAGGTCCATACAGACTTGTATGTCATATAGAAGAAAATGGAGAACTGTTAGGTTCTTGGGGAGCACTTTATATTCTTCCTTAATATCTCTTTATCATTTAGTGTCTATCATAGTGTAAATAAACCGGTATAAATCAATTTGTTAATTCATTATAGTTATAGACCGAATGGGATAGATGTACAAGACAAGTTCTATGTGTTTTAGACTTAGTCTGAGAAAAGCACATAACCGGGAGCTATAAAGGCTCCCAAAGTTATGAGTTCAGTAGAGATTTAAACAACAACTCAGCTAATCTACATGCGCAAAATAATTTAAATCCAATTCGCGGGCTGCTTTAACATCATCGAGACGTTTGACCGGTAAAGTATGAGGTGCATCTTTAACCAAGCCTGGGTTTGTGGCCGCTTCTTCTCTAATGGTTTTCATGATGTGGACAAAGCGATCTAATTCTTCTTTGCTCTCAGTTTCTGTTGGTTCAATCAAAAGGCATTCAGGAATGAGTAGCGGGAAATAAGTGGTGGGGGCATGAACACCATAATCCAGCAACCTTTTGGCAAAATCCATTGCTGAAACACCATACGCTTTCTTTTCCGGATTTAAAGTTAGAATAAATTCATGAGAGGCACGTCGGCTTGGGTAAGCTGCAGTAAATCCCGCTTTTGTAAGTTCTTTGAGCAGATAATTTGCATTAAGTGTGGCATATTCTGAAACCCGGAGTAAACCTTCTTTCCCAAGTACGCGTATGTAAAAATAGGCGCGCAGTAAAATACCGGCATTCCCCATAAAACAAGACAGGCGGCCAATACTTTGCGGATAATCCTGGCTGGTTGCCCATTGATATCCTGAATCGGTTTTTTTCACTACAGGTAGTGGGATAAAGGGGAGTAAACGCTTGCCCACAGCTACAGGACCCGCACCAGGCCCGCCGCCACCATGAGGGGTTGCGAATGTTTTATGCAGGTTTAAATGCATGACGTCAAAGCCCATATCACCCGGCCTTACCTTTCCCAAAATCGCATTGAGATTGGCCCCATCATAATACAATAAACCACCGGCTTGATGGACAAGAGCAGCAATTTCTTTAATCTGACGCATAAACAAGCCCAAGGTAGAGGGATTTGTAAGCATAATGCCGGCTGTTCTTGGACCTAATTTGGTTTTTAACTCTTCAAGATCGATGTCGCCATCTGCAGCAGTAGCTATTTCCACAATCTTAAAGCCGCACATAACAGCAGAAGCAGGGTTTGTCCCATGGGCTGCCTCAGGAATCAGCATTTCATCACGTGCGGTATCACCTCGAGATTGATGGTACGCTTTAATCATGGCCACACCGGCGAATTCTCCTTGTGAACCCGCCATTGGGGTTAAAGAAACACCAGCCATACCAGTAATTTCAGCAATATATTCCTGCAAATGATGCAATGGTTCTAAAAAGCCTTGGCTGTTTTCTTCTGTGGCTAAGGGGTGGCGGTTAAGAAAATTCGCCATCGATGCTGCTTTGTGTACCCCGCGAGGGTTGTATTTCATAGTACATGAACCCAGAGGATAAAAATTGCCGTCAATGGAGAAATTTTTATGGGATAAGCCCGTGAAATGCCGTATTACTTGCAATTCGGAGCAAGCAGGCATTTTCGGGGGACTTTTCCGTTGCAATTCAGCAGGAATGGCGTATTTGCTGGTGTAAGTTTTAGGGGCTTGGGCCCTTGCCTGCCGGTTTTCTTTAGATAATTCAAAAATCAACATAATTAGCCTTCCGTTTTTTGAATAAATTCTTTAAGTTCAGTCCGAAAATTGACTGGAGTAAATTCAATAAATTCATACTTGGCAATTTCCGCCAAATAATAAGGGTCTTTCTTGAATATGGACTCCAGATATTCTCGGTCATTTGTAGCTGCAATGATGATCCCGCCGGTGCGTGGTTTCATAGGGCCAGACATCACCAATAGGCCTTGTTTATAGTAGTAATCTAGAAATTCTCTATGTGTCTGCAGATACTTATCTACCTCGTTTAGAGGAACCAAATAGGTTAACTGGATTACAAACATGAGGCACCTCGCTGAGACATAATCGCTTTCAATGTTTTCGCAAAAAACATAATTTCCTCTTCAGTGCGCATTTCAGTAGCACAGACTAAAAGGGTATTTGGCAATTGATGGTAATGAATTTCTGGAGCATATCCTCCAGTAATACCTGCATCGGCTAATTGTCTTAATACCTGCTCAACAGGGTGATCGAGTTTGAGTAACGCTTCATGAAAATAAGGTGCATCAAAAACCTGGGCTACCCCTTCAATTTGTGTTAAAACCTCCACTAATTGATGAGTATTATGATGGCATTGGCTTGCAACCTGGCGCAATCCTTCTGCACCCAAGAGGCTCATATGGATGGTAGCTGCTGTAACCAATAAACCTTGGTTGGTGCAGATATTTGAGGTTGCTTTCGCTCGGCGTATGTGCTGCTCCCGTGCTTGCAGGGTTAAGGAAAATCCTCTTTTTCCATCCTTATCTAAAGTACATCCAATGAGTCGTCCGGGCATTTGACGCACATGAGCCATACGCGTACTTAAAAAGCCAAAGTATGGACCTCCTGATGCCATAGGAGAACCAAAAGGTTGACCTTCTCCGCATGTAATATCTACACCGTGCTTGCCCCATAATCCTGGCGGTTTTAATAAGGCCAGTGACACGGGATTAACACAAGCGACACTAATTGTTTTGTTCTGGTGTGCCCAGTCACTGAGTTCATCCACTCTTTCCAAACAACCAAAAAAGTTAGGCTGAGTAATCACCAGAGCAGTGATATCCTCTCCTGTATATGGATCTAATGCGGAAAGAGAGGTAATACCTTGTTTTTCATCAAACGGTAAGGTAATCACTTCAATATGCTGGTTGCGTAGGATGGTTTCGATGGTTTCACGATAAAAAGGATGAGTTGTTCCGGTGAGTAATACTCGACTTGTTTTGCTGTGTTTATTGACCCGTACTGCCATTAAAATGGCTTCAGCTAATGCGGTGGCCCCATCATACATCGACGCATTCGATACTTCCATGCCGGTTAATTCACAAATCATGGTTTGGTATTCATAGAGCAACTGCAAAGTCCCTTGACTGGCTTCCGCCTGATAAGGGGTATAAGCGGTTAAGAATTCACCACGAGAAGCGATATCCCACACTGCTGCAGGTATGTGATGCTCATAGCATCCTGCACCCATAAAGCAGGTTCCATTACGATTTGTATTCGCTAATTTTTGGGCTTCTTTTAACATCTCCATTTCATTGATACCGGCAGGAATATTTTGAAATCCTGCATATTGCAAAGACAATGGAATTTCATCAAATAAAGCCTGGGTGTCTTGAGCGCCAATGGCATCAAGCATTGCTTTGCTGTCTTCGGGAGTGTGTGGGATATAAGGCATGATTAATGCTCCTCAGCAATCTCATTTTGATATTGTTCGGCGGTTAGTAAACTATTGATTTCATCAGGATGACTGGGTTTCAATTTGACAAGCCAGCCAGCAGCATAAGGGTCAGAATTAACAAGAGCTGGATTTTCGACAACTACTTCATTAATAGCAGTGACAACGCCGCTAACGGGTGCATAAAAGTCAGAAGCGGCTTTTACTGATTCTACAACGCCAAGCTCTTCACCAGCACTTACTTCATCCCCAATTTCTGGCAATTCGACAAAAACCATGTCGCCCAATAATTGTTGCGCATGATCGGTAATCCCTATTGTAACTCCGTTTTGTTCTTCCTTTAGCCATTCATGGGTATTAGTGAATTTTAATTCATTCATTGTCTTATCCTTATCTAATTATATACTTAATTTCGAGGCTTTGGCTGCAAGCCCTGCCAATCTACGCTCCGCGGATTGGCCGCGGAGTCCAGAATATCCATCGATACTGGATCCCGTGAATAAATCACGGGACGTAGTGGTGGAAACGGTGTTGAGGCCAATTCCGATTTTTAAATAGCTTTTCCTGCTTTAACAAAACGTGGCTTACCTGCTTTTGCAGGGATTAATTTACCACGAATGTCTACCATCACTTCATCACCTGCTTCAACTGGTACTCTTGCCAAGGCTATGGATTTTTCCAATGTGGGAGAGTAGCTGCCGCTAGTAATAATCCCATCAGGATGACCTGGAATGATTACTCTTTGTCCGTGACGCATAATCCCTTTATCTAATAAGGTAAGTCCTACCATTTTTCGTTTTATTCCTATTTGTTTTTGCGAGAATAAGGCACCCATTCCGATAAAGTCACGATCTGCAGGTTCCCATTTAATGGTCCAAGAAAGTCCCGATTCTAATGGGTTGGTGGTCGTATCCATATCTTGACCATAAAGAAGCATACCGGCTTCCAGTCGCAGCGTATCGCGAGAGCCCAAGCCACAAGGATGTACTCCCGCCTGCATTAAATCATTCCATAATTGGACTACGGATTCTTGGGGCATGATAATTTCGAATCCATCCTCTCCAGTATATCCTGTACGGGCGAAAAACCATTGTTCAACATCCACGCATTCAAAATGTGTCAGCGTTGATACTGCATCAATTTGGGCGGGATTAAGAATCTTTAGTGTTTTTTCTATTGCCTTAGGCCCTTGGATGGCAATCATCGCCAATTCTCTTCGTTCTTGCAAGCCAACAGCAAATCCTTCACTTTTTTTGCGAATCCATGCCAAATCATTATGTCGGGTCGCTGAATTCAGGACAACTCGGTAATTATCTGAAGCACGTTGATAGACGATGAGATCGTCAATAATCCCCCCGTGTTCATTACACATACAGCTATAAAGCGCTTTTCCATTGTGTTCGAGCTGGTCTACATCATTCGTTAAAAGCTTGCGCAAAAATTGGCGACCGCCGGCGCCAAGAATATCAACAATGGTCATATGTGAGACATCAAACATGCCTGCATCTTTACGAACAAAGTGATGTTCATTAATCTGAGAGCCATAATGCAAGGGCATTTCCCAGCCATGAAAGTCGACCATTTTAGCGCCACATGTTTGATGGGTGGCATGAAGGGGAGTTTTAGCAATCATTGTACGTCCTTTTTCAATCACCTAAATGTGGGTGATTATACCTATTGCGATATATACTGTATATTGCATACTGCATTTTTCTTAGGACAACTTTAATGACTGGGCTAAATAGTTGGCGTTGGATGCTGGATTTAGGATGGCTCCTCTTCCTTATTATCATCTTCAGGCATTTTTGGCGTGACAGGCAAGTTTTGGTGCAAGCTCAGACCTGGTTACAAGTTAAAGGTCGTATTACTGCGTGTGAATGGTCCAAAGTGGGTCATAGTGTTTGGCCTAAAATTGAATACACCTATCAAGTTTATGATAGAGATTTAACTGGAGAATATTTATTTTTAGATACAGCCCATAATAATCCGAACAGTAAATATTCTCGTGGTGTTGCTTATAAAGCGGCTGTTGCCTTTCAAGAAAATGCAGAAATTGATGTTTATTACAATCCTAACCACCCGGAGCAATCCGCTTTAGATGTAACCATACCAACCAAATTAAATATTATTTTAATTTTGATTGGTATGTTAATTGCTGTGCATCTGGGACTCATTGTTTGGCATTATTTGGGGTAGGTTGACTTGGGGGTGGTGTGTTTGGAGCAGAAGTACTTGGTGTACTTGGTGGTGTGGGCTCATTTTCTTCAACATCACATTTACAAGGTTGTTTGGTTACTGTGGATTGTAAACGGGTAATGCTGTATCCCCGTACCCCTTGCCCTGGTGGTGCGACCATGAAATTAATGGTTACGTTCAAGTGTTGCCGTTGTTGATATTGTGGGTTTTGATAAGCGACGATTAATCCCATTGTTGCTTTCCAATGTGTTGGATCAATATTAGTGATTGTGGGCGGCGCAGTTGCCACGGAACTTACAGTGTAAAGATTCTTTTGTACATCCTCTGGCAATTTGGAAGCATTTAAAGCATTGCTATAGGCAATCCAGCCATCAGCGGTAAAATATTTACCGATTTTTTTCTGATCTTCGAGATAATTTTTATAGCTGTAGGTATATGTAGAAACGATTGCTTCATTGACCCAGACAGATAATTGAGCCTGTTCCGGTTGCGCATAACTTAATTGGAAAAAAATCGATAATAAAACCAAGACTAATTTTTTATTCATGAAAATATCCTGTTCATTAGGAATGATTATTGAATTCATAATTACTTTGCTATAGTGTAGCGCATTCATTATAAAAAAAAATCCCCGGCTGCTGCCGGGGCGAATCTCATGTTTAGATAATGAATCCAAACACTGCCCCGCTTAAGAGGGGGTAAAGCGGAGCTAAGCATTCGGGGGAAATGCTCACTATATTAGACACGAAAATTATCAAAAAGTTCAATTTTTATACAAATTATTCTGACTAAGACACATGCATGATGAAAATAATGAGGTTATTTAAGGAGAAAGCGTTTTATTCAGCTGCTTTAATCTATCGATTATGCTGTCTTTATGGTATTTTATTATCCTGAAACAAGCAGGTGGGCTCGTATCACATCAGTGCGGGTAATCTAAAGGTTTATCTAACGTCATTATTAAGTTTCACTGTTCAATTGTAAATACTGCATTTAAGTTGCAGAGTGTATATTTGGGTGTCGACAAAGTATTGAGGAGGCATTGTGCGCGAAAGTCGGTTCTACTTTGCTAATCCTGATAGATTTGGCCGATATATAAATCGTTGGGATTTGCTGCTCCTTATTCTCATTTTTTCCATATTGTTTTTTTTGGGCTGGGCTGGTTCGCAGATGGCCACTCCGTATCGCTTAGGGCAACAGATTCCTATTTCTTTGGATCCTGCCAATCTTCCTTTTTATGCACTACGTACTGTGCTTCGGATGTTTATTGCATTGTTTTTTTCAATCATTTTTACGTTCACGGTAGGGCTTTGGGCAGCTAAAAATCGTCGTGCAGAACAAATCATCATACCGGCTATTGATATTTTGCAATCCATACCGGTTTTAAGTTTCTTATCCATTACAGTGACGGCGTTTATTCGTTTGTTTCCTAACAGTCTGTTAGGACCTGAATGTGCCTCCATTTTCGCTATTTTTTGCGCTCAGGTATGGAATATGACTTTTGGTTTTTATCAATCTTTAAAAACATTGCCCCATGATTTGCAAGAGGTCTCTTCCATGTTCCGGCTGTCAGCATGGCAACGGTTCTGGAAACTGGAAGTTCCTTTTTCCATGTCGAGTTTGTTATGGAATATGATGGTCTCTATGTCCGCAAGTTGGTTCTTTGTGGTTTTGTCTGAAGCAATTTCTGTAGCACATCAAGAGATTAGGTTACCCGGGGTAGGTTCTTATATCGCCTTAGCAATCCAGCAACGTGATATACATGCTGTGGGTTATGCCATTCTGGCTATGGTTGTTGTTATTTTTTTATATGACCAAATATTTTTCCGACCTTTAATAGCATGGTCCGAAAAGTTTAAAACAGAGCCCTCACATGATGAAACTGAATATCAATCCTGGTTAGTGGATTGGATTCGTGGCAGTCGGCTAATGAAGCAGTTTGCTGAAGTGCTCAGTATTTTTACCGATCATTTTGTCAATGCGCGCTGGCTTAGGATAAATGAAGTCAAAGCAATTAAGGAAATTGACTTTAAAAAGCAAAAACGGCTGGATCGGGCTTGGAGTCTCTTGGTTTTAATTAGCGTTTGCTCTGGAGGTTGGTTCTTATTGCGCTTTATCCTCGCAGAATTGAAAGTCAGTGATATTTTGCATGTGTTTTTACTTGGAGCAGCAACGGGTACACGAGTTCTTTGCTTGATTATCATCAGTTCTTTGA
Source organism: Legionella sp. PC1000 (assembly GCF_014109805.1). Lineage (GTDB taxonomy): Bacteria > Pseudomonadota > Gammaproteobacteria > Legionellales > Legionellaceae > Legionella > Legionella resiliens. The sequence goes on along the minus strand of NZ_CP059400.1, from coordinate 3,910,661 downwards.
TTTGGATTCCAGTAGGTGTCTGGATTGGCTTAAGACCAAGAATTGCTCAAAAAATACAGCCTGTGATTCAATTCGTTGCAGCGTTTCCCGCGAATTTATTCTATCCTTTATTTGTGATTGCCATTGTAGCATTCCATTTAAACGTAGAAATATGGGTCACGCCACTCATGATTCTAGGAACTCAATGGTATATTTTATTTAATGTGATTGCGGGAGCATCGACTATTCCGCGCGAGCTCTATCTTGCTGCAGACAATTTTGGTTTAAAAGGATGGATTTGGTGGAAAAGATTGGCTTTGCCTGGGATTTTTCCTTTTTATATTACTGGTGCCATAACGGCGGCAGGTGGGGCATGGAATGCCAGCATTGTTGCAGAGTTTGTAAGCTGGGGTAATACCACACTGAGAGCCACAGGCTTAGGTGAGTACATCCAAGCCAGCACGGCCACGGGAGATTTCCCTCGAATTGCTTTGGGGACTGCGATGATGTGCTTGTATGTGCTTGCTTTTAACCATTTGATTTGGCGTCCGCTCTATCGGTTGGCGGAAGAACGTTTTAACTTTAATTAAAAGATACTTATGTCTGAAACCATTATTGCTATAGAAGGCTTGAGCAAGTCATTTAAAAAGGCAGCGGAACAAGATTTGCTTGTACTTGAGGATGTAAATTTCAAGCTGCAAGAAGGTGAAATCGTTGCATTATTAGGGAAATCCGGCTCAGGAAAGTCCACTTTATTGCGTATTATCGCTGGTCTGATAGCGCCTACAAGCGGAACAGTGACTTATCGAGGCAAACCCGTTACCCGTCCTGTTGATGGTATTGCGATGGTTTTTCAATCTTTTGCATTGATGCCATGGCTTACCGTATTAGAAAATGTGGAACTTGGCCTCGAGGCGCAAGGTGTAGGCCGTGAAGAGCGCAGACATCGGGCAATTGAGGCGATTGATATTATTGGTCTTGATGGTTTTGAGTCTGCATTCCCTAAAGAACTTTCCGGCGGGATGCGTCAACGAGTTGGTTTTGCGCGTGCACTCGTGATTAATCCCGATGTTCTATTAATGGATGAGCCTTTTTCTGCGCTTGATGTTCTGACCGCGGAGAACCTGAAATCGGATTTGTTGGAATTGTGGGAAGAAAAGAAAACCAATACCAATGGCATTTTATTAGTAACGCATAATATTGAAGAAGCAGCAACATTAGCTGATAGAATTGTAATTTTTGGTAATGATCCTGGGTACATCCGTGCCGAATTACCTGTTACTTTACCGCAGCCGCGCGATACTGAATCGCATGAGTTCCGGGCTTTGGTGGATAAAATTTATACTTTAATGACTACTGGTCCCAAAGAAAAGGCAAAACGCGCGCAGAGAGAACGGCAAATTGGTTTGGGATATCGTTTGCCTGATGTAGAGCCTTCAGAACTGACTGGTTTGATAGAAACAATGACTTCTTTTGAAGAACGAATTGATTTGCCAGAACTTGCTGATGAGCTGATGATGAATATTGATGATCTGTTTCCCATACTCGAAACTTTGGAAATATTAGGTTTTGCTAAAGTTTCTGCAGGAGATATTCAATTAAGTGACCTAGGCAAACAATTTGCTGAGGCTGATCTCCAGGAACGGAAACAATTATTTGCGCAAAGATTGTTGGAAAAAGTGCCGCTTGCCCGCTACATTCGTCGTATTTTAGATGAAAAAGTAGGTCATAGGGTTTCTGAAGAACGGTTTTTGAGCAAGCTTGAAGATTATTTAAGTGAAAAGGAAGCAGAACGTGTATTGCGAACTATGATTGATTGGGGACGTTATGCTGAGATTTTTGCTTATGATTTTAATACTGGAATTTTAAGTTTGGAAAATCCAGGTAAAGGAGTATAACCCGAGGTAAATTCCTGAGTTTGTATTAGCAAAACTCGGATTTCATTATTTTATCCATGCTAAAAAAATTTAACTATTAGTTCAAAAAACACTTAAATCACAATTATTTATTTGTTATTATTTGTTCAAATTGATCTAAGGAGGGATATTTAGCATGGAACAAAAGCAAGATTTTAATGAACATTTCAAAATAATCCTTCTAGGTGATAACTTTGTCGGGAAATCGTGTTTGTTGCAAACTTATTGTGGGGGGAATCTCTATAGTTCTGACGAGTACATGGACACAATGGGTGTTGACCAACAAATTAGTCGTCTGAAAGCGTTTAATAAAATAATCCAATTGCGTATCTGGGATGCTTCGGGAGCTCCAGGTTTACACAAAATAGTCTCATCCTATTTTAGGTCTGTTGATGCCGCCTTGATTTGTTTTGACCTAAGCAATAGAAGCTCTTTGCAGCATACGAAAGAGCATATTGAACGTTTAAAAGTAATTAAAAATGTTCCTATGATACTTGTTGGGTGTAAAGCAGATTTGGAACAACGTAGAGTTGTATCCTTTGAAGAAGCAAAGAAATGGGCGAGTGAGCTGGGACTTACTTACATAGAGGTTTCCTCTCTAAAAAAAGCAAATATCGAGCAACCATTTACACAAATTACAGAGCAAATATATATTGCCAAGCAACTCAATAAGCTAAAACCTAAATTAGAAGAATTTTTGAATAGTTATTTAATTAACCTCAAAAACCGTTCAGGTTTTTTTGCAGAACAGAACTTGGATTTAGCGAAACAAGGGACACTAAGAGAAGAGTATAAAACGCTTTTTGATAAATTGTTTCACTTGAGAAGTGTGGAAGAGTTGGCTGAGGCGTATAGAAAAGCAACAGAACTCCTTGAAAAGGCAGATAACCTTTATAAACAAGATAGTCCTTTTTTGAGCACCTTTGTATCAAGCCCACTCTCCACTGCACTGAGGCAAACAGTAGAAATTTTAGGCGGATTATTGACCCATTTATCTGCTGGAAAAGAACTGAAACACCAAAAGCCAGGGACAGTTACCAATTCGCTTTAAATCTTTTTTGGAAGACAAGGGGAGAACTACAGTGAGGGTGAAAACAAATTAATTTTTTAAATTAAATGACTTGGTTTGACGCAATAGTAATCTCTTGACATAATTATTATTGAATAGACCTCTTTCATCATTTATGAAAATCAATGAAGGCTTTAGATGGCTTAAATGCGGGATAGTTATTGTCTTAATAACTGTTGCCTGGTTTTTTCAGCATGAAATTCCTTCTCTAATCTATTGGTTGCGTACATTAGGCTATCCAGCGTTTATTGGTTTTTGCTTACTTTATTGTTTTGCCTCTCTATTATTTTTACCAAACCTACCAATTATTCTTGCAGCAGGGGCTTTATTTGGATTTTATTGGGGATTGGTACTGAATTTATTGAGCGCACTACTCAGTGCGGTAATTGCATTTATGATTAGTCGTCATGTAGGGCTAGACTGGTTATCAGTCAAAAAGAGACAACAATTAGATAGTTGGCTAAAACGACTGGATTCTTATGGATGGAAATCACTTGCTTTGTGTCGTTTAGTTCCTTTTCTACCCTGCGCCATTGTAAATTACGGATATGGTTTTACCCGGATTAAAGCTTCGGTATTTATAGTAACAAGCTTTATTTTTTTTATTCCACTGAAAATTGTGGAAACATATTGCGGCTATTGGGGCGCGAATTTTTAAAACAATAAACTAAATACATCAGGTAAAACGCATCTAAAAACAGGGTATAAATCAAGCGGCTTATGCGCAAAAATCCTGCTCCAGTCTTTCATGCAAGATCGACTGGATGCCGTGCATAAAGCACGGCAAGTAGAGTAGGCAAAGAAAGTGGTTTTATGTCCGTTTTTATTTGTCCTGTTTGGTTCTTTAGGTAAACAGATTTCAAAGACAGACATAATATAACATCAAAAGGCCTACGTTCCGCGCTTTATGCGCGGAATCCAGACTACAATGCAAAATAAAAAAAGAATTAAATTAATTTTACCGCGAAGTTTAACCCACTCAATATATGCAAAAATGAGCTACGCGTTCAATGAGAGCTTAAGCTTTTCGAGAAAGGTAATTCAATATTTCTAATAAACGCTCAGAGTTGCCGGCCATTTGTAAGTCAGTCTTATATTTATTATTCACTACGAAGGCAGGAACGGCATTGATTTGATAAGTTCCCATGAGACTCATCCCATTTTGCACACGCATATCAATTGCTGGGGAATTTTCAAAAGCACTTTTTGCAATTTCTTTATCGACGCCTTGAGTCACAAAGAAATTGATCATCGCTTGTTTTGAATCCAGGGGCTTTCTGTCTTCCTGTATGGCTTTAAAGAGTAAAGGATTCATTTTATCAGAAAGCGCTAGAGTCTTTGCGGTGTAGTAGGCTTTAGCATAGAGTTCCCAGGATGGTTTGAATACCACCGGGACACGCTCGAATTGAATGTTATTACCCATTTTACTAACCCATGCATCCAACGGCGCTTCTATTTTGTAACACCATGGGCAACCATAACTAAAAAACTCTTCGATGATTGGGGTTTTATTTTTATTAGTTGTTGCCTGAGGATTGGTAACGACTTGATAATCTTTACCTTCCACAAATGATGCGGCTAAAGCCATTGCTGGAAAAAGAAAAAATACAGCGATTAATTTTTTTAACATAGTTTAGTTCCCTAATGTAAGCCTTCAATATAATGTGCAACTGCCTCCATATCATCTGGGCTCATTCTGCTGCTAATATCTTGCATGATATGGTTTAAATCATTTTTTCTCTTACCGTCTTTAAATGCATTTAATTGCAACACAGTATAAGCAGCATGTTGGCCTGAAAGTACCGGGAAGCCAGCTTGGGCATTACCTGTACCTTTAGGGCCATGGCAAGCAATACACGCAGTAATCCTTTTTGCAAAATCTCCCCCGCGGTAGATTTGCTCACCCCGTTTAAGAAATTGTTCGGGTGTGCTGCCTTGAGCAAGAGGCATTTTAGCATAATATACTGCCAAGTCATCCACATCTTGCTCGGTTAATGTGGCAACAAGAGCCTTCATTGTAGGTGCATCACGTAAGTCGCTGTTTTTCATGTCGTGCAGTTGTTTTATAAAATATTTGGGATGCTGTCCCGCAATATTAGGCCATTCGGGATTTGCACTGTTACCTTCTTGACCATGGCATGCAGTACAAACTACTGCTTTTTTCATTTCGGAGGGATTTTCTTGGGCAAAAAGGACTAATGGGATAAATAGAATAAAAGTGAGTACAAATTTTTTCATCGATTTCTCATAATAAATTCACGAAGTAATGGTACACTGCCTTGGTTGAAATACCAAAATTTTATGATTCTTATGTTAAATAATCCCTATTCTAAAGCAGTATTCTTAAAAAGTGCAGCACGCGTGTCTCATTTACCTGAGGATTCAGGATATGAGGTTGCTTTTGCTGGCCGCTCAAATGCAGGAAAATCAAGTGCCTTGAATTGCTTAACCGGTATCAAAAATTTGGCGCGAACCAGTAAAACACCCGGACGTACGCAATTAATTAACTTATTTGAAATCGATGAAGCACGCCGCCTTGTCGATTTACCCGGTTATGGTTACGCCAAAGTTGCTTTGCAAGTAAAAATGGATTGGCAAAAAAACCTAGCCCATTATCTTGAAGTCAGGCGAAGCTTGAAGGGTCTGATCTTACTAATGGATATTCGTCATCCCTTAAAGGATTTGGATTTGATGATGATTGACTGGGCTTTGGAGCGCGAGCTCCCAGTACATATTTTATTGACTAAATCAGATAAATTAAGCCGTAGTGATGTAAAAAATACAATGTCTAAAGTGCGTAAGCATTATGAATTAGCGACACATTTGATTACGGTGCAGTCCTTTTCTTCTTTGAAAAAAGAAGGGGTCGGGGAATTGATCGCTTTGCTCAATCAATGGTTTGATTTAACGTAGCTGGCTATAATAGATTATATTTATCTTTTAAAAATTGCAGATGTGGATTTTACTGTAGGCCATTCACTTCAAATAATGCTGTATACATAAGTATCTCGTAATCACCCTGTAAGATTACAGGGTGAAATGCATTTTCCATGATTCTTTCTTGAGTTATCCCTTAATTTCTGCATTTTCCAGTACTTTCTCTGCTTGAGCCGCACGATATTGTTTAATTGCATCCCGATACACAGGATATTTATTACCTAATATCGTAACCGCTAAAATAGCAGCATTAATTGCCCCCGCTTTACCTACAGCGAGAGTACCTACTGGGATTCCTGCAGGCATTTGCACGATGGATAAAAGGGCATCAAGACCATTAATAAACGTTGATGAAGGCATAGGTACACCCAAAACAGGTATCATTGTTTTGGCAGCAACAACACCTGGCAAATGAGCTGCGCCCCCTGCTGCAGCGATAAAAATTTCCACACCACGTTGTTCTGCAGATTTAAGGTAGTCAAACAAAGCATCAGGAGTACGATGGGCTGATAATGCGCGGACTTCATGGGGAATGTTGAATTTTTCTAAAGTCAGGCTGGCTTCTTCCATAATGGTCCAATCAGATTTTGAACCCATAAGTATTGATACAAGTATATTAGACATAATTCCCTCGTTATTGATTTATCTTAATTTCATTCGTTGCCTGGGGGCTATGATGTGAAACTCGTGTTTTATCGGTTGCAATAATTTTTATTGCTTCAACCAAAGCAGGTCCTTCCAATTCTTGTACTCTGGTTTTCAAAATCTCTGGGGTATCATCGGGTAAAACCGGACATTTTTTTTGCAAAATAATGGGGCCAGCATCTACTTGTTCGGTAACAAAATGTACTGTGCATCCCGTTTCGACCTCAGCGCCATCGATAACGGCTTGGTGTACATCGAGATTCATTAACCCTGCATAAGCAGGCAGTAAGGATGGATGAATATTGATTATTTTATTTTCCCAGTTGCTAACAAATTCGCTGGATAAGATGCGCATATAACCAATTAATACAACAAGTTCTATTTGATGGAACTTGAGTATTTCGGACAGCTCATGATCAAAAGCGACGCGACTTAAGCCTTGAGGATTAACAAATATGGGTTTAATTCCAAAACTCGCTGCTTTTTCCAAAATGAGCGCGTCTGCTTTATTGCTCAGGACCAGCTCGATGGATGCAGATAAATGCTGTTGCTTTATTGCAGCAACAAGGGCATTAAGATTAGTACCTCGAGTTGAGCCGAGGACAGCGATGCGAATCATGAGGCGCGTATCCTTTGCATATGCTCAATGCGTTGCTGAATTAATTTTTTTGTGCCTATATCCTGACGATGAAATAAAGGACCTTCAATTAATGAAATTTCATCCTCAGCGTTCATTTCTGCAGCAAAAATTGAATCGGCAATGCCAACATAGGCCGCAGTGCGCGAACCTTCAGCAATAATTTGCTGATTGACCTGATTTACTGAAGAAAGATATAGATGGTCTTGGCAGACTACTTTTGAGAAATCCACAGCAAAGTTTTTCTTTGGTGCATCTGGGTAGCCTTCAGGAACCGTATATTTGCACACAGTAGCCTTTTTCAAGAAGGTGACTTTATTTTCTGTAAGGGTGTTGTTGACCATGGCTTGGCAGATCGCCACAAAATCAGATTCCAAAATGGATAAGACGTTTAATGCTTCAGGATCACCAAAGCGGGCATTGAATTCGATGACATAAATTCCATTTTTGGTGGCAATAAAACTGCCATATAAAATGCCAATATAAGGTTCACCGCAATCAGCAGATAAAGCCTGGAAGACGGCATTGTTGATCGCTAGAGCTTCTTGTACATCCTTTGCAGTTAAAAAAGGCAAACGATGATCGGTGTCTGAATAACTTCCCATACCACCGGTATTGGGACCTTTATCATCGTTATAAGCGCGTTTGTGATCCTGGACTAAAGGCATAGGAATAAGTTTTTTGCCATCCGCGAAACACATGAAGGAAAATTCCTGCCCAATGAGTTTTTCTTCAATAAGAATCGTCTGCTTTTTATCGAGAATTTCCTGGCAAAAACTCAAGGCTTCAGTAATTGAATGCAGATGTTCTCCTGCAACTTTTACGCCTTTACCCCCCATCAAGCCATTTGCTTTAATCACATAATTGCCTTCACCGAGTTCATTAAGAAACGTTTCGACGTGATTCAGTGTTGCGAATTTTTGATAACGCGGTAAACCTGCAATGTGATGTTTTTGCATGAGATCACGCGCAAATTCTTTTGAGGTTTCTATTTGTGCCAATTCTTTTTTCGGGCCAATCGTGGGGATTCCTGCTTGCCATAATGCATCAGCCATTCCTTTTTCAAGCGGTGCTTCTGGACCGATAATTGCTAATTCAATCCCCCAGAGTTTTGCCATGGATACTACCGCAGCGCAATCGGTAATATCGCCTGCACAATATTGGGCTGTTAACTTATGGATTCCTGGATTGATTGCTGTGCCATAACAAAACAATGAAGTATTTTGTGGGGAACGGTGTAATGCTTTGATGAGTGCATGCTCACGTGCGCCAGAACCGATAACAAGAATGTTCATTCAATGATGTCCTCTTTTTTTTCAGGGGTGCTCAGTCTGCTTGTTTCTCGCTGCAGCTCGAGCTGTTTCATTTTTTCTGCAGTTAATTTTTTACAAAAATAATCGCCGTCCATACACGCCATGCAGGGTTTTTTGATTTGATGGTCCCCACGACGGGTTACTGCTTCAATCAAATCTTCATGTGACTGATAGAGTAAAACATCAACACCAAGATAAGCGGCAATTTCAGCTTCACTTTGATTGGCGGCAATTAGCTCTTTGCGAGAGGGAATATCAATCCCGCTAAAACAAGGATTTTTAAGTGCTGGAGATGTGGAAGCAAAATAAATGTTCTTGGCACCAGACTCTCTTACCATTTTGACTATTTCTCGAGAAGTTGTTCCCCGGACAATACTGTCGTCGATAATCATAACGGATTTATTTTTAATTTCAGTTCGCTGTGGCGTTAATTTGTAGCGGATATTCCGGCTTCTTGCCTTTTGATTAGGCATGATAAACGTACGGCCTATAAAAGGATTCTTATACAAACCCTCAGAATACCTGATGCCTAACTCATGGGCAAAAGACAAAGCTGCTGTATTTGCAGTGAAAGGAGCCGGAATTACGACATCCGGTATGAGATCAGGGTATTGTTTCTTCCACTGAAGCGCCAGATTTTGTCCCATACGTAGACGGGCCCGGTATACGCTTACGTTATTGAGTGTTGCATCCGGACGGGCAAAATAAACATACTCGAACACACAGGGTCTAAATTCTTCGGTTCTCAGAACACGACGGTGTAATTTCCCGTTAAGATCCACATAGGCTACTTCACCGGGTAAAATATCTCCCTTGGGTTCAAAGCCTAAAGCATAAAAGGGTGTGGTTTCTGATGCAAAAATAGTGTCTATGGTTCCATCTGGATTTTCACGCGTTCCCCAAACCAGAGGGCGAATGCCATGAGGATCACGGAAAGCAACAAGTCCCTTGCCAATAATCACAGACACAATGGAATAAGCTCCATCAATTCGTTCAAAAATATGCGCGACGGCTTGAGTCAGTAATTCGAAAAAGCTGTCATTATTTTCCTCGTTACTGGACGCATTACTGGCCAGATTATCCGCCAGCATGAGTAACAGGGCTTCAGAATCAAGTGTAGAATTAAGGTGGCGATGTTGCTTTAAACGAATGTCATCAGCCAGTTCCTGGTAATTGGACAGATTGCCATTATGAGCAAGTGCAATACCTCGCGGGCTGCCAATCCATAACGGTTGGACATCCGTTGCCGTATAGCCGCCGGCAGTAGGGTAACGTACATGACCAATGCCAATATTTCCCTGCAACACAGAAACATTCTCAGGAGTAAAAATTTCGCGCACCAAACCTAATCCATGTTTCGTATAGAAACGCTGATCACAGGTCAGGATGCCAGCAGCATCTTGCCCTCGGTGCTGCAAGTGAATCAGGCTCTCATACAATTCGAAGGCTACTGGTTCATGACTGTAAATACCTACTATTCCACACATTTGGTTATGCTACCCCAAGTAATTTGCAATATGACGCATGATCCGTTGCTCAGCAGGTTCTTTATGTTCTGCAAAATTGAACTTTTTACCTGTGATTCGTTCATACAACTGAATATAGCGTGATGAGAGTTCTTCAATTAATTCTTGTGGTGCTTGTGGAAGGTGCTCATCGTGATAAGGATCTGAATTTTTTGCAAACCATAAGCGTAAAAATTCTTTATCAATATTTTCTGGCTCCAATCCGGCTGCAATGCGTTCTTGATAGCTATCAGCCAACCAATAACGACTGGAATCAGGAGTGTGAATTTCGTCAACTACAATAATTTTTCCCTCTGCATCGCGGCCAAATTCATATTTGGTATCTACTAAAATCAAACCATGATTTTTAGCAATTTCAGCGCCACGTTCGTAGAGTTTAAGGGCCAAAGCACTGGCTTCGAGCCAATCTTCTTCAGCCATCCACCCTTCAGAAACAATTTCAGCTGGAGCAATGGGGCGATCGTGAATTTTTTCTTTGGTTGTCGGGGTTAAAACAGGGTGTTCCAGTTTTTGATTTTTACTTAATCCTTCAGGAAAAGTAATGCCACAATAGTTACGTACTCCATTTTGATATTGAGTCCATAAAGAAGTACTTGTTGTGCCGCTGATATAACCTCTGATTACAAACTCAATCGGAAAAACAGTGCATTTTTTGGCAATAACGACATTAGGATCGGGGACAGCAATAATGTGGTTAGGGATAAGGTTTTTAGTTTGTTCAAACCACCAGGCACTCGTTAAATTAAGTACCGCCCCTTTATAAGGAATGAGTGCGAGATGTCTATCAAACGCAGTGAGCCTATCCGTAGTAATGAGCATGATGGCATCACCAAGATCATACGAATCTCTTACTTTTCCTTGATACTTTCTACCTACAGGCAGATTCGTTTGATCAAGGCAAAAAGCTAAAGCGTCTCGAATTTCATTGTCATAACGAGTGTTCGTAGCGGTAGCATTCATGAGCATAAGGGTTCCCGATAATGTGAGTTAACAAAATATGGTCTATTAGCGCAGAGACATTGGTTTCATCGCTGGTAAACTGCCATAAGACACCATGTCTTATCTTATTTATTTTTTGTACTGTATAGTGGGTATTAAGCGTTTGTAATGTTTGTTGCCCTTTTAAGTCTTCTTTTGCGCGAACAAGATAAGCTAAAGCATTTTGCGAGCCAAGCTCGCCTGCGACAACTTCTCGTTCTTTCCGATCGGAATACAAAAGTCCAGTATTTTTGAGTTGGGCAAACTGTTCTGCAGAATCACATACAACTTCCCAATGCTCAAATCGATTCACCGTTACTGGAAAACCTAATCGTCTTAACGTTTTTTGTACGGTCAAAGCTTGGTTATCGGTGATAATCAGTTTGACAAGGCAGATATGGCTGTTTGGGATTTTGCTGAAATTTGTGGGGGTGACCTTCATTCCGTCCACTACGTCTCGCGACTTGTTTGCGGAATCCAATCCTAGCAAGCCTTCTGGACTCCGCGGACAAGCCGTGGAGCGCAGGTTGGTCGGAATGCCTTCACCTTCTTCAAGGCTACATTGACGTTCCTTTATATAATCACGCATAGATGCAAAAATAGGATCACCATTAAGCGTGCGCTCAGGATGAGGCATCATTGCCATTACGTTACCGGCCTGATTGGTAATTGCAGCAATATTCCCGGCAGAGCCATTTGGATTAATGGGAAAATTATCAATGACATTTCCTTCAGCATCACAATATTGAAATAAATTTAAACCGTGTTGCTCGATTTCTTTTAACAAAGAGTCCGGTATAAGAAACCGTCCTTGCGCGTGAGCAATAGGGAGATGGACTAAATCCGTAGGTTTAAGATGGCGGGTAAACGCATTATGTTGATGATTTTCTGCCAAGCGCATGTGCACCCAGGCATTATAAAAACCTGTGCCTACTATTTTTCCATTGGCAATACGCTTATTTTCCGTGAGCGACATACTGATATCATTCTGATTAAACCCAGGTACTAAACCGGATTCAACGAGTATTTGCGCGCCATTGCAGATCCCCACGACAGGTTTCCCTTGTTCGCTTTGTGCTTTGATTTCTTGAATTACGGGATCCAGGGCGGCAATAATTCCTGCGCGGGAGCGATCTTCGTAGGAAAACCCCCCAATAAGAATATAACCATCCAGATTACGCAGTTTCTCTAAGGATTCATTCCATAAGAACTCAACAGGCTCCATGCCCACACGTTTCACAGCAAGCGCTGTTTCGCGTTCACAATTGGATCCTGGAAATTGAATTAAGCCAATGCGTATCATAACAGCTTCACCTTTTGCTCTCCTCTTACGACGTGTCCAATTTCATAAAGAGGGAAAGTAGGAAAATCACGGAGTACTTCGCGAACAGCAGCGAGTGTTTCTGGTGCTATAAAAAGTACTAAACCTGCACCCATATTAAAGGTACGATACATGTGTTCATCATCAAGATGCCCCAGTTTGCGCAATAGGTTAAATATGGGCAATTCGGGAATTAGTTTTTTATGGATTTCAACGCCACAATGTTTGGGCAAAATACGAGGAATATTTTCCAGCAACCCACCACCTGTTATGTGTGCCATGCCTTTAATAGGAATGTTTTTTTCCAAAATACTTAAAACCGGTCTGGTGTAGTTCAGATGAGGTGTTAAAAGTTCCTCGCCAATGCTGTGGGAAAAATCTTGAAATTGCGACTCAACCTTATAGCCGGCAACGTCAAAGAGCAACTTTCTCGCGAGTGAATAACCATTGGTATGCAAACCACTTGAAGGAAAGCTGACTACAAGATCGCCTTCACAAATCTCTTTTCCTTCAATCGCTTTATTTTTTTCAACGACGCCGGTAATGACGCCGACCAAATCAAGCTCACCGGGTAGATAGGTACCTGGCATTTCGGCTGTTTCACCCCCAACTAAAGAGATTTGGTTTTCTTTGCAGGCTTTGACCATCCCCTTAATGATTTGTTCGATGATTTCGGGTTTTAATTTATCATTTGCAATATAGTCGAGCAGGGTAAGCGGTTTTGCTCCCAAAACAATAATGTCATTGGTGGTGGCACTTACTAAATCAATACCAATGGTATCAAATTTTTGCATCATTTTGGCAACCATCATTTTGGTACCAACCCCATCAATGCTTTGCACAAGAACTGGATGCTCATAATCTTGTAGCAGGTTTTTGAGATCATACATGGCGCCGAAACTGCCAATTCCAGTAAGTACTCGCGGTGAAAAAGTGCTTTCTACCGCTTTCTTAATGCTACGAACTGCTTCATTACCTGCTTCAATATCTACACCTGCAGCTTTGTAATCAATAATTGACATTATATGAGCCTCTCAACTAAACCATTTTTCCAGGCAGTTTTGGCTGCACTGATTGATAGATTGATAACCGAATTGATTATCAAGGTTGGGGTTGCCGTTGTTTCACCTATGGGTTGAAACGGTACAGAATATTTATGAAATATTTGTTCCAGCGCAGTTAATTTTTCCGGGGAGACTTCGAGGATAAATCCTCCACTTTCCGAAAACAGTTTTTTATCATTGGCTAAATCACCGGGAATAAAAACATTTATCCCAATTTCATTTTTAAAACTCATTTCCGCTAGAGCAACTGCAATCCCACCTTCGGAAATATCATGTGCTGACAATACCAGGCCTGCTTGCATGGCTGCATGTACTGCGGAGATTTCATCAGCCAATGCAGCAAGTTCTGGTTTGGGTAATTGGCTGCCCAGCTGATTGTGTAGTTGGTAATACACACTACCGCCACATTCATCCTTGCGCGTCCCAATCATTACAAGAACTGAATGGGTCTTTTTGAAATCATAGGTAATTGTTTTGGAATAATCGTTAACCGCGCCAATACAACTGATGATAGGACTCGGTGGAATTGCACCTTGGGCTGATTCATTATAAAGCGACACGTTTCCTGAGATGATAGGTAGGCTTACATTACGATCGGTAAACATTTTTACTGCATCACATGCATCGACTATGCCGCGCACTGAATCAACAAACTCACCCATTTGTTCTGCATTTTCGGGATTACCAAAACACAGGCAGTCTGTTAGAGCAAGAGGCCATGCGCCCACTGCAATGATGTTACGCACTGATTCTACAACTGCATTAACCGCACCCCAATACGCGTCAATTTTGTTATAACGCGGATTATGATCGACAGATAAGGCCACAGCGGTTCGCCGAATTTCTTCCGGATATTTATCCTCATTAAATGGAGTAATAACTCCAGCATCGGCCCATCCTGGTTCAACGACGGAACGACCTTGAACCTGTTTGTCATAACTTTCATAGATAGGGGCACGTGAGGCAATGTTTTCATGAGCAAGTAAATTGAGTAATTCTGCATTGAAATCATTTACTGAAACATATTCTGGTTCACTATAATCGCTTTGTTTTCTGCTGAAGGGGCGATCATAAAGAATCCCTTTAGTGATGTCTTCTGCCCGTGCGCAAACAATTTCTTTTCCTAGTGCCTTTACAACATATAAGCCATCATGTCTTATTTGGCCCACTACAGTTGCCTGCGCCCCATCGCAGATTTCTGGAAGGGCGAAACGCTCGTTGTAATGTTTTAGGAATGTATCAACCAGTTCTTTGGGAACAACCCACATAAAACGTTCCTGAGTTTCAGAACATAACACGACAGCGGGTAATAAATTGTTCATGCTGGTAGGCACAAGATCAAGATTGATTTCTGCCCCATATCCGCTGGCTTCTGCCAATTCAACGCTGGCACAAGCAATTCCTCCTGCTCCCAGGTCTTTGAAGCCAACGCGGTCGATTAGATTTTTTTCGCGGAGGAATTCAAACATGGCATAATTGGCTTTAAGGATATGGCGTTGTAAAAAAGCATTAGGTTCTTGTACCGCCCCTTTATTTTGCTCTTGTTGTTCTTCACTTAGTGTTGCTGAAGCAAAAGCTGCACCACCAAAACCGCTGTTGTCTGTAGGTTTGCCAACTAATATAAATTGATAGCCTTCTGCATCGGCAGGCGCATAGGAATGAATAATGTGATCTTCTCTGACGACACCTAAAGTGACTACAGTGACCAGACAGTTTTCATTATAGGCTTCATCATAATAAGTATCACCGCCTAAATTGGGGATGCCAAGGGGATTTGCGTAACCTGCAATTCCTTGCACTACTCCTTGATGTATCCACTTTGTTTTGGGACGATTAATATCGCCAAAACGTAAACTGTCGGCAACGGCGATGACTTCTGCGCCCATACAACAGACATCACGTACATTCCCGCCTACTCCGGTTGCTGCACCTTCGAACGGCACGAGTTGCGAGGGGTGGTTATGTGATTCATGACTCACTACGATGCCATAGCGCCTGTTGTGTTTATCCGTGGCTACGGCAACAATTCCCGCATCCTCTTTAGGGCCGAGAATGACGTGGGGTGCTTTAGTGTTAAATTGGTTAAGGTGTTTGCGACTACTTTTATAAGAACAATGTTCAGAGCCCTGGATGGACCATAAGATGCATTCCGCATAAGTTGGTGGTCGCTTTAATAAGGAATTCTGAATAGTAAGGGCTTCATCGGGAGTTAGGCGCACGCTAAAACGTTGGAGTAATTTGGCTATTTCCTCCAAGGACAGCTGAGAAAAATCAAAACAATCCGGGGCATCTTGCATTTTAGGGGATCTGACCTATAGCTAAAACGTCACTAATTTTAATTGTTTTTTGCTTATAAAGCAATACATTTTTTGCATTTACTTGACAATTTGGTCAAAAATTGAGAATTTTTGGGCGAGTGTTTTTGTAGCCTGGCTGCAGCCCAGTCCAGGTTCAAGAGAACAAGATTTTCAGGCTCAAAGTTCAAAAAAGTAATTATTATTAAATAAATTTTCTCTTATTGCTTTATGCTGAGATAATCACAAATTTAAAGAGAAATCCAGTATTACAAGGAATTTTTATATCACTCCCTACGTAACGAGTTTCTTTATCCATTTAGTTGATAATTTAAAGAGGATCTATGGTTTATATAATGAATTTTTAAGCACTCCCAACGTACTGCGCTTTATGCGCGGTATCCAGAGATGTAGTCTTCGAAGCGGGGCTAAGGTGTAGAGCAAAACATTTTTCTGGATACCGCGTATAAAGCGCGGTACGTAGGATGAAAATTTTATGAGGAAATTATTCATATTTCGAAAAACCATAATATGGCAGTCTTGCCGAGTTTCTTTATTCATTTAGTTGACGATTTAAAGAGGAATCTATGGTTTGCATGCGAATTTTTAAGCACTTCCTACGTACCGAATTTCTTTATCCATTTAGTTGATAATTTAAAGAGGAATCTATGGTTTACATAATGAATTTTTAAGCACTCCCAACGTACTGCGCTTTATGCGCGGTATCCAGAGATGTAGTCTTCGAAGCGGGGCTAAGGTGTAGAGCAAAACATTTTTCTGGATACCGCGCATAAAGCGCGGTACGTAGGATGAAAATTTTTTGAGGAAATTTATTGGCATTGTTTAGGATTGCTTCGATTCCTCCCACAATTTCTCAACAATTTGTGAATTTGCCAAAGTGGATATATCCCCTAATTCATCAAGGCTCTGGATTTCTTTACCTGCGATTTTGCGCAAGATACGTCGCATGATTTTCCCCGAGCGTGTTTTAGGTAAATCATTAACAATATGAATGACATCGGGTTTTGCAATCGGTCCTATTTCTTTATTAACCTGCTGGATTAACTGGTTTTTCAACGTGTCATCAGCAGTGAAATCCTGTTTTAAAAGAACATAGGCATAAATACCTTGGCCTTTAAGATCATGGGGGATGCCTACTACCGCTGCTTCAGCAACCGCAGGGTGGCTCACCAGAGCACTTTCAATTTCTGCAGTTCCTAAGCGGTGCCCTGATACATTAATTACATCATCTACTCGTCCCGTAATCCAATAATCACCGTCTTCATCTCGTTTTGCACCATCTCCTGTTATGTAATAACCATGATGTAAATAGGTCAAGCAATAACGTTGGTGATCGCCAGCAATTGTTCTGGCCATAGAGGGCCAAGGGTATTTGATTGCTAAAAAACCTTCGCCAGTACCCGTTATTTCATGGCCATGTTCATTGAGTAATACAGGAACGACGCCTGGAATTGGTTGACGCGCTGAGCCCGGTTTTTTAATGAGATCATCGGCTCTGGGACTAATCATTATTGATCCAGTTTCAGTTTGCCACCAGGTATCTACTATTGGACATCTGTTTTGTCCTACTTTTTGATAATACCATTGCCAGGCTTCAGGATTAATGGGTTCTCCCACGGATCCCAGTAATCGCAAGGAATCGCGGGAACTGGAAGCTAACCATTCATCGCCTTCACGCATTAAGGCGCGTATCGCCGTGGGTGCAGTATAAAACACGTTGACCTGATGCTTATCAATGATTTGCCAATTCCTGGAGGAATTAGGCCAAGTGGGAACCCCTTCATAAATCAAGGTTGTAATCCCATTACAAAGAGGGCCATATACCACGTAGCTATGCCCTGTAACCCATCCTATATCTGCAGTACACCAAAATACTTCATCTCCTTGACAATTAAAGATTAAATGATGTGTGTACGCTGTCTGTACGAGATACCCTCCGGTTGTGTGGACTAATCCTTTAGGTTGCCCAGTGCTTCCAGAAGTGTACAAAATAAATAATGGATCTTCTGCATCCATGGGTTCGGGATCGCAGTGGGCACTTACTTCGTCTTTAAGCTCATGCCACCAATAATCTTTATTTTTATCAAAGGCTACAGAATCATCACCCGTTTTTATGAGGAGCTTCTGCAAGGGTAAATCACAGCATGCTTCATCAACCTGCTTCTTTAAATCAATTATTTTACCGCCTCGACTGAAATGGTTTGCAGTGATGAGACAAGTACATTCGGAGGCAGTTATGCGTTGTCTTAATGCATGGGCGGAAAAGCCGGCAAAAATGACCGTGTGTACCGCACCAATACGTGTACAAGCAAGCATGGCAATTGCTGCTTCAGGAATCATGGGTAAATAGATAGCTACTTTATCCCCTTTTTTTACCTTTAACTGTTTGAGCACATTACTCATGCGGCATACTTCGGCATGTAATTCAGCAAAAGTCAGGGTTTTGTGCTGGGTTGGATCATCTCCTTCCCAAATAATTGCTGCTTGATTCGCTTTTTGCGGTAAATGCCTGTCTAAACAGTTCATGCTGACATTTAATTTTCCACCTTTAAACCAGGTTACATCACCGTGTTTTAGACCCCCGGTGAGCACTGTATCCCAGGGTTGAAGCCAATCTATGGTTTGTTGAGCCACTTCAGACCAAAATTCGGTTATTGAATCTTCAGTTGGGGTTAATTTGGGATTGAGCAAATGAGCATGCATATTATACCTCTTCACCTTGGGAAATCAGTTTAATAATTGCTGAAAAATCGGAATTGCCCCGACCTTGGTCAATAAAATGCTGGTAAATCGCTGTTGCTTTAGCCCCTAAAGGAGTGTTTACATTGACTGAGCGTGCTGATTCTTGACTGAGCAGCAAATCCTTAAGCATCATTGCTGCAGCAAATCCAGGTTTATAATCATTGTTAGCAGGAACATTTTCTAAAACGCCTGCAACAGGTGCATATTTGGTCATTGCCCAGCATTGTCCTGAGGCATTGCTTACCACTTCAAAGAGTTTTTGCGGAGACAATTGCAGGTGTTCTGCGAGAATAAAGGCTTCCGAAATGGCAATCATGGAAATCCCCAGAACCATGTTATTGCATATTTTTGCTGCCTGCCCACTCCCTGCACCGCCAGTGTGAATTATTTTTTGCCCCATAGCTCCCAGGACAGGCTTCGCAGCATGAAACGCGTCTTCTTCACCGCCAACCATGAACGTTAATGTAGCAGCTCCTGCTCCGGCTACCCCGCCAGATACAGGTGCATCAACCACGTGAAGCTGGTATTGTTTGGCCAGGTGGTGCAGCTCACGGGCACTGTTGACGTCTATGGTAGAGCAATCAATATATAAAGCGCCTTTCTTTGCTGTTAGGAACAATCCATTATTGCTATGACAAACGTTTAAAACTTGTTCCCCATTTTGCAGCATCGTAATCAATACATCTTTTTCTTGGGCGACTTCATGTATGTTTTGCGCGATAAGACCACCTGATTGAGAAAAATGCTGTAATGCAGATTGCTGGAGGTCATATCCGGTGACCTGATGTCCCGCTTTAACGAGGTTGATGGCCATGGGTAAGCCCATATGCCCTAGTCCCACAAATCCTATTTTTGCCATTGAATTCTCCGTGTAAGGTGCAAATGTAGCAAATGTAACCTGGGAGCAGCATAGCGTAACCCGGGTTATTAATGCTGAATCCCCGGGTTACGGCTTTACCTTCACCCAGGCTACATGATTATTCCCTATCTATTGCTTTAATCATGCGTTGGCATAATAAAAGCACTTTCATTGATTTCGCTCACAGGCCATTTACTGGTAACTGTTTTGCGTCGGGTATAGAAATTGATGCTTTCTTGTCCATGCATGTTGGTATCACCGAAAGAAGAATGTTTCCAACCGCCAAAAGGATGATTGGCAACAGGGACAGGAATAGGAATATTGATCCCCACCATACCAACTTGGACGCGTTGGCTGTATTCGCGGGCACTAAATCCATCACGGGTGAAAATTGCAGTTCCATTGCCGTACTGGTTTCTGTTTACTAGATCAAGCGCCTCATCAAAATGATTCACACGAACAATCACTAGAACTGGGCCAAAAATTTCATTTTGATAAATAGACATGTCTTCATGAACATGATCAAACAAACATGGGCCCATGAAGAAACCCTGTGGGTGTTCAGAATGTTTAAATGTTCTGCCATCAATGATTAATTTTGCTCCTTCATGTATCCCTTTATCTACGGCTGCCAAGACTTTTTCTCGGTGTACTCCGCTAATCAGTGGCCCCATATCGGTATCAGGGACATCACCTGCATTGATGCGCATTGCTTTGATCTGAGGGGTCATTTTTGCAATTAAGGCATCAGCTGTATGTTCCCCTACAGCAACCACGACGGAAATGGCCATGCATCGTTCGCCAGCAGAACCATATGCTGCACCTACAATTGCAGCAGCAGCTTGATCTAAATCCGCATCAGGCATTACGATGCAATGGTTTTTCGCACCACCAAATGTATGTGCGCGTTTTCCATAAGATGTGGCTGTGGCATAAATGTGTTGGGCAACAGGTGTAGAAGCAACTGCAGTAAAGGCAGCAATATCCGGATGGGCAAGTAGGTAGTCTACGGTTGTTTTATCACCATGCACGCAGTTGGCAACGCCATTGGGCAACCCGGCGTCACTTAATAACTCCAATAAACGGACAGGGGCAGAAGGATCTTGTTCTGATGGTTTCAAGATGAAGGTGTTGCCGCAAGCAATCGCGGGAATCATCATCCATACAGGAACCATAACTGGGAAATTAAAAGGAGACACGCCCGCGCACACGCCTATGGGTTGTCTTAATGTATGACAATCAATTCCATTGGTTACGTCAGCGGAAAAATCTCCTTGCAGCTGGTTGACCAGGCCGCAATGTAACTCCACCACTTCGATAGCGCGTGCTACAGAACCTTTGGCATCGTCTAAAGTCTTACCATGCTCGCGCGTGATGATGCGTGCGAGATCCTGTTGGTTTTTTTCTAATAAATCGCGGAACTTAAAAAGGATTCGTGCTCTTTTAATTGCTGGGGTTTGTGCCCACCCCAGTCCTGCCTCTTTGGCAGTGGCAATTGCTTTATCGCAAAGTGATTTAGATGCAAAATGAACTTGACCGATCACTTCTCCCAGAGCAGGGTTATAAATAGAGTGACTTGTAGTATTCTCATTGATTAATTGGCCACCAATATAATGTTGAACAATGTAGCTCATTTGCAAAACTCCTTTTTATTATTTTTATCAAATTAAGTGATTATTGTAATTGTTTCATGGAATTATTTATACAATAATAACGAAGAGATTAGGACTAAAATAACCTCTTTTTGAATCGCTCTGCATCGGCGTAATTTTGAATCGGGGTAAGTAGTTAAGGAAATTAATCGATGGGAAAAGGAATTATTTTACGTGTGCCTTATGGTACCGAATTAACATCTGAAGTGCTCCAGGCCTTAGAAGTTCGCTTTCCTGGCTATATTCTAGAAACTTACCATCAGAAGCCCGATAATCACCGCAGTTATGTGCGCCGGGTTAATAGTCTTCGAAATGCGTTCTCTTTTCTTCTTGATGCATACCCATTATCTCCGCAGAGCAGCTTTTTAACCAAAAGCACTTTAGAAGGTTATATAACTGAATGTAAAGACAGCGCGCTCGAAGCAAAAGGCTCAATGGATGAGTTGCATAAGGAGCTAGAAAGATATACCGCCAAATTAATTGAAGTGATTGCTTTGGCATGGGGTACTTCTATCAAAGAAGCAATCGAGCTCTTGAACGAGGCGGAGCAATATGACGTAATGCGTCAGGGGCGCTATGATCTGGCAACATTAACGCCAATGAAGTTGGGAGAAGATTCAGACTATATTATCCAGCTCGACGAGTCACTTCCTCCTTACTACGATCAATTTATCAATGAATTAAAGCAAATAAAAAAAGAAGGACATCCGAAAACTCCACCCTGGTTTTATACTCTTAATGAGCATCAACAAGCTTATTTTTGCAATCTGGATCGAAAAATCGTAAGCCTTACGGATGCGGTTCATGATTTTAATGATTTCTTACTCAACTGGAAATCAATAAAAAAGAAAGCACTCAGTTTGCCTACAGACCTACAACAAATTGCTACGGGATCTTCGCCACTTCCTGCCTGGTTTAATCAGCTGAGCCCACATCTGAGGGAAATGATGCGCATTTTGGCAGCTGATCCTCATACTTTGGATAAAAACTTAGCTCAGTTTAAAATATTGCTGACCTCTGAGAGTTTTAAACGGGAATGTGCAGACTCAGTGGGAGAAATTTCAAGCATCCCCCAATGGTACTGGGTATTACCTCATCATCAGCAGTTTTTTCTGGAGCATGCACTTAAAGGGTTCGAGCGGGAAGAAGATGCGGTTACCTTTTTATCCAGCCGCCATCGAACGCTGCCCTTGCCTGCAAATTATGCTGCACATAGTTTATTGGCGGTGAAACGTAATGGAGAAATTCGTGAGTTGTCAAAGAAGCGATATCGCTCGAGCCACATTGCCACACGCGATGGATTAGAATGGCCTGAGGCGGTGCAACAGCGCCATAGCGATTCAAATCTTGCTAAAGTGATGGAGCATGCCAAGTCAGAGCAACTTGCTATATTACAAACACTGATTAGTCCAATTCATGCAGCAGATTATGTACCGACATTGATAACGGATTATTTGCCAACATTACCTCCGGATTTGGAGCTATATAAATTAGCGCGAGCTGCTGTAGAACGGCGGGCAAAAACCCAAACAATCCTCCAAAACAATCATCCCTATAACATAGCAAAACGCCTTTATTATACTCCGTCGAGTGATAAAGATAGTTTGAATTTATTGGCTGTTGCGAAAAAATATGTTTCTTCGACCCCAGGACTACAGACACTTTTGGAACAATATAAAAGTGTTTTAGAGTCAAAACCAGGGACTGCGACGATTTTTGATTATGCTGGCAGAGAATTGTTTTTGAGTTCTTTGGAGCAGCTGATTATTTTGACCATTGGCGGCCATTCCTACGGTTCTTGTGTGAGCGGCAAGGATAGGAAGGCTATAGAGCTTATTCATACTGATGCCATGATTCTGTATAAAGAGCTCTATGGAAGCTGGCCTGTATTTGATGAACTTCCGGATAAAGAAAATCGCATTCGTTTTGTTTCCTTGGTTGCGGATCTGTATATGAGTCGTCATCATCATGAACACGCGGGGCATAATGCACCGGGATCCGAGGGAATAAAAACACCGGATTGGTATTTACCAGAGGATATAGCCAATGAAATTAAAAAACGTCTGGATAATGAGCGCGCGCTTAAAGATGATGACAGGGCGGCAACAGATAACGAAGTGAAAAATATTTTTATTGGCGGTTCTAAAAAAGTAAAAGAATATTTACTGCCTGGAAATACACTGCTCTGTCGTTTGGTTGCTCGACAATTAGGGAAAACAAATTGTAATCGGCTTTATGATGCCTTACATCCATTAATCAATGAGAAAAGCCTGTTTGTTCCAATAGATTCGAGTTCACGTTGGTCTGCAGTATTCTTTTCTGAGCCGCAGGCCAGTCCTGATGGGATACAGAAAATTTTTGATTTAATGCTGAATCCATCTTCTGGGAAAGATAATATTGTTCGGGTTGAAAAGATTCTCCATATTGCATCAGAACGACCTGAGTCCGATGAAAGCCGCACTGAAGCAACTAATTCAGTTTATGGACGTTTGCGTGGCTTTTTAAAGTCAAATGAACATTCTAGTTTTGCTGAATTGGTTGGAACGACAGTAGATGAATGGAGCGGCTTGTTTAAAAAGTCCAAAGAGTCGCATCTTAATGAGGTCCCTGTTTATCACTAAACACCAAGGGGAAGCGAAGTGCAACCCGGGTCAATATTAAATTAACTCCCGAGTTGCGCTTCGCTTCACTCAGCTGCAGTTAAAGTAGGTGCTCAAGTCCATAGATCAATGTAGATAATCCTGTAACTTTCTGACATGACAAAATAATTCCAGGCATAAAGCTCCGTCGATCAATGCAGTCATCGGTAATGGTTAGTGTTTCACCTACACTGCCAAAAATGACTTGTTGGCGGGCAATTATGCCAGGCAAACGCAAGGAATGAATGTTGACCTCGCAGTGTTCCCCTCCACGGGCACCAGGAATTAATTCTTTGAGATTCAATTTGTTCTTAGGGTTCTTTCGTGCCGCAGCAATCATTTCAGCGGTTTTTAAGGCAGTTCCAGACGGTGCATCCAGCTTTTGTTGATGATGTGCTTCAATAATTTCTACCTCAGGTAAGTATTCAGCAGCTTTGGCGGCAAAGAGCATCATCAAAACCGCGCTAATAGAGAAATTAGGTACAATAATTCCACCCAGGCGGCGGCTTTCACATAAAGCGGTTAATTCTTTAATTTGGTCTGGAAGGAGTCCAGATGTCCCAATAACAGGATGTGCACCGTGCTCGATAATTGTGAGGCTATTTTGATGAACACAGTCTGCGCGAGTTAGATCAACAACAATTTGAGGTTTAGTATCTTTGATGGCTTGAGCCAAATCATCTTCTTTGCCAAGTTGTGCAACTAATTCAAATTCTTTATGGTTTTGCAGGGTTTCGCAGGCTAGAGAGCCCATTTTGCCTTTGGATCCATTAACAATGACACGAGTTAACATAGTTCTCCTTTATGCAATAAGTTATTTTTTTTCTTTTGGGGGGGGAAAGTGTGTTCGCCATGCCCAAATAGTTGCAAATGGCCATCCAATTACCGTAGCTTGTAAGGCTAAGGAAACAAAAGCTGCTCCAGGATTATCATTCATTAGGAACACGATCCAGGGAAAAAAAACAGCAAGAAATAGTATAAACATTTTTTGTATGATTTTCATATGTGCTCCATAAGTCTTCAAGTGATGTATCAGGCCAGATATATCAACGAAGCTAGTATCACTTCAGCGTGCAGATTAAAGAATCCTGCTTTCATTATAGGACTATCATCGTTTATTTTTCTACCTTGATTTCCAGTTTTTATGTGCAATTATTAAACATGATTCAGAGTGCTTGCAAACAATCATTAAACATTGTACATTGTGCGCTCATTCTAAATGTGAATGATTTCGTTTCCAGATATGACATTCAATATCTAACAAGGGTACTCTAATGAGAAGACAAGAGCTGCACCCACGCACTGCCGTTATTAATAAAGCTCAAAAAAATAAGTCTAAAAAAGCACGAACAGACGCATTATTGTGGCTCGCTGCAAATTTTCCCGCAGCATTCGATAATTCGTTACGAATCCAGCCGTTAAAAGTGGGGATTATGGATGATATTTTGCTTTATGCGGATAAGGCGGAAGAAGCAGGTATTTCCAAAAGTAAATTAAGGGAGGCAGTGGTTTTATTTACACGTCGACTTGATTATTTGGCATGCCTGAAGCTGCGAGAAGCACGCGTTGATTTGCACGGTGTCGAAGTCGGAGCAGTGAGTGAAGAGGAAGCAGAACACGCAGCACTTAAGATTAAAAAGCGTGTTGAAAAAAGTGTAAGAAACGCTCGTAAAGTTCAGGCAGAAAAACCAACTCAATCCAGTTCGAATCAGCAAAGTTCAAGTTTTCAAGCGAAAATAATGAGTCAATCACCTACACCTGCAGAGGATCATTTTCCTACTTATCCAATACGCTCCTCAACGTATAATACTTTGAATGCACCCGCCCAACCGGTAAAGACAACGGCGGTTGTTGTGAAGCATAAAACTACAAAACAGTATGATCCCGATGTTGTAGCACGTTTGAAAGAGAAATTGGGACTGTCTCGG
The DNA here is from genome assembly GCF_014109805.1 of Legionella sp. PC1000. GTDB lineage: Bacteria > Pseudomonadota > Gammaproteobacteria > Legionellales > Legionellaceae > Legionella > Legionella resiliens. Next base: position 3,885,141 of record NZ_CP059400.1, on the reverse strand, counting down.
AATGAGAAAAAAGAAGAAATTACCGAATAGTTAATTGATTCAGATAACTTGCTGCAGATCTACTGGATACCGCGCATAAAGCGCGGTACGTAGGGTAAAGAATTTGTGAATCCATCCAGCCTTATGCCTGGGAGGCAGCTTCTTATTAAATAGTGTAAACCCCTCTACCCACCGCGCTACCTCTACGAACCCTCTACCTCTACGAACCCTCTACCTCTCTACGTACCGCGCTTTATGCGCGGTATCCAGAACGATGTTTTGAGTTACTTCTGAATTGTTTTTACAAAGCAAAATCCCTGTATCCAAAATGGAAGCCTCGTTTGATATGCGCGAGTAAATCATTTTGAGCGGGTGATGGGAATCGAACCCACGCCATCAGCTTGGGAAGCTGAGGTTCTACCATTGAACTACACCCGCATAGTTAGATTAGAATGCGTATATTGGGTTAGCTAAGAGATTACCACTTCTATTATCTTTTATCCTGCTTCATTTTAAATAGTGTAAACCTGTCTACGTACCGCGCTTTATGCGCGGTATCCAGAACGATGTTTTGAGTTACTTCTGAATTGTTTTTACAAAGCAAAATCCCTGTATCCAAAATGGAAGCCTCGTTTGATAAGCGCGAGTAAATCATTTTGAGCGGGTGATGGGAATCGAACCCACGCCATCAGCTTGGGAAGCTGAGGTTCTACCATTGAACTACACCCGCATAGTTAGATTTGAATGCGTATTTGGAGTTAGCTAAGAGATTACCACCTCTACTATCTTTTATCCTGCTTCATTTTTTATTTCTACGTCCCGCGCTTGTTCGCGGGACGTAAGCAAGTTTTTAACCAACAGCGAACTTATTATAGATTACATTTAAACCTGAATAATCTCCATACTGTTCGTGCCGCCTGCGGTACCGATTACTCGACCGCGAGTTAATAAAACAAAGCCTTTTTTCTCCAGGTGGCCTGTCCTTATTAATTCCTCAAGCACTTGTTGATTCAAGGTTTCGGCAGCTAAAGGATGATAATTCATGAATACCGGAAAAACATTATGGGCAAGACACAAACGACCTATAGTCCGCTTATTAGCGGATACAGCGATAATAGGGACCGTACTTTGTTGTCGTGATATCCATAAAGCAGTATCACCGGATTCAGTCAGAGTAATAATTGCCTGAATGGGGAAATGATTGGCTGCGTGCATTGTTGCCATGGCAATTGCTTGATCTGCGCGTCGGTAGTGACAGGTTTCATCGGAACTGTGATAGTAAAAACTGGCATGTTTTTCAGCGCTTAAGCAAATCTTATTAACCATGCTCAGAACCTTTACCGGAAACTGGCCACTGGCTGTTTCCGCAGACAACATCACTGCATCGGTTCCATCCAATATGGCATTGGCAACATCAGAAACTTCTGCCCGTGTAGGTTGAGGATTGTTAATCATCGATTCCATCATTTGCGTAGCGGTAATCACTACTTTATCCAATCGGCGTGCTTCACCAATGATGTGTTTTTGAATCGCGGGTACTTCCGCCGCGCCTATTTCAACACCTAAATCGCCGCGAGCGACCATAATTGCATCTGCTTCCTGAATAATTTCAGTGAGGTATTGTAACGCTTCGGTGCGTTCAATTTTTGCAATGACGGGTATTTTTTTACCAAATTGAGTCATTAGTGCGCGGGCATGACGAATGTCTTCTGCATCTTTTACAAAGGATAGGCTGATGTAATCTACCTCTGCTTCAATGGCGGTTTGTAAATCACGCTTGTCTTTGTCGGTCATGGTTCTGGCTGCTAATCCACCGTCTTTTCTATTTAATCCTTTCAAGTCACTTAAGACACCGCCTTCAACGACAGTACAGTGAATTTTGGAATTGGCAATGCTCTTTACCTCTAATTCAACTAAACCATCATTCAGCAGTAAATGATCTCCTGGAGTCAGTTCACGAGACAGACTGGGGTAAGCCACAGAGACTTCATTCGTGTCACCTAACAATTCGGAGGCATTGCAATCCAAAGTAAAGGCCTGTCCTTCAACTAAAGTGATGGATTTATTTTTGAAGCGGCCAATGCGGATTTTTGGTCCTTGTAAATCAGCCATTACTGCCAATGGCAGATTTAATTCCTCAGCAATTCCGCGTACCAAAGCAATGAGTTGTAACGCAGAGGCATCTGCATGGGAAAAATTGATGCGTACCACATCAACACCTGCGGTCAACATGGCACGAAGTATTGCCGGCTCACTACTGGATGGCCCTAATGTGGCAACGATTTTAGTTTGTCTTAACATCTTTTGCGCGCTCCTGCAAAATGGCAACAGCTGGCAAGGTCTTTCCTTCCAAACACTCAAGAAACGCCCCACCTCCTGTGGAAACATAAGAAATTTGCTGGTTCAGATCATAAAGATCAATCGCTGCTAGCGTATCGCCGCCGCCAGCTATTGAAAACGCATCGCTTTCAGCAATAGCAATAGCCAATGCACGTGTTCCATAGGCAAATTGTGCAAATTCAAAAACACCAACCGGACCATTCCAAATAATGGTTTTGGCCTCGTTAATAATATCTACATACTCACTTACCGTGGTAGGACCAATGTCGAGAATCATGTCGTCAGAGGCAACGTTGTGCAACGATTTATTATAGGCCGGGCAATGTTCGCTAAAGGATTTCCCTACCACAACATCACTTGGTAAAGGAACGTGACACCCTTTTTCTTTAGCTAACTGGAGAATTTCACGTGCTTCTTGGAGCAGCCCTTCTTCATAAAGGGAGACGCCGATTTCAAATCCTTGTGCTTTGAGGAAGGTATTTGCAATTCCCCCTCCAGGGATTAAATAATCAACAAGGGTGACTAACTGGCGTAACAAACTGAGCTTGGTAGAGACCTTGGCACCGCCAACAATTGCAACAATTGGCTTTTTAGGTGCAGCAAGTGCTTTTTCCAAAGCATCCAGTTCACGAATCAATAAGGGTCCCGCAACGGCAACGGATGCATACTTAGCTACACCGTACGTAGAGGCTTGGGCTCTATGCGCGGTGCCAAAAGCATCCATAACAAAGACATCACAGAGACTGGCAAGTTTTCTTGCCAGCTGTTCGTCATTATTTTTTTCACCTACATTAAAGCGTACGTTTTCGCAAACCACCAATTCACCGGGTTTAACGTCTACGCCATTGAGATACTCACTTACGAAATGAACAGGATAGTCCAAATGTTCCTTCAAGTATTCTGCAATGGGTTGCAAGGAAAAACGTCGTTCTATTTTTCCCTCTTCGGGACGACCTAAATGAGATAAGACCATAACTGCAGCGCCAGCAGCCAAAGCAGCATTCAAAGTAGGTAGTGCTGCCTGTAATCGTTGATCGCTGGTAATAATTCCCTCTTTGATTGGAACATTCAGATCTTCGCGGATTAGCACCCGTTTTCCAGACAGGTCTATATCGCTCATTTGTATCAGATTCATCAGTTATCTCCAAATGTGTACCGTTTCATTTAGTTTTGACGGTTAGCAACTCATCTTGCTTACAAATCTGCAAGCAATCTGATTGCTACCTGTCAAAATTAAATGGAAAACGGTACTAGGGTTTTTAGCAACTCATCATTTGCTGTGCTGTATCCAGCATACGATTAGAAAAGCCCCATTCATTATCATACCAGGCGACTATTTTCACGAGATTGCCAAACACCTTGGTTTGTGTTGTATCAAAAATAGAAGATGCAGGGTTATGATTAAAATCGCAAGATACCAAAGGATCATCATTAATTTGTAAGATGCGGCTTTGTGCTTGGCGTACAATGTCGTTCACTTCTTGTACGGTGGTTTCACGCTTTGCGGTAAAGGTTAAATCAATCACAGAAACATTCAGAACGGGAACACGCATTGCAAAGCCATCAAGTTTCCCTGCTAATTCAGGCAATACCAATCCTACAGCTGCTGCTGCCCCTGTTTTTGTGGGGATAATAGAGTGAGCTGCCGCCCGAGCGCGACGTAAATCTTCATGACTTCCATCCAAAAGCATTTGATCATTGGTATAGGCATGAACCGTATTCAATAAACCGTATTCAATACCCAAAGCGTCATTTAATGGCTTCACAACAGGTGCCAGGCAATTGGTGGTGCATGAAGCGTTAGAAACGATGAGATCAGATGCTTTAAGCGTGTGATGGTTCACTCCATAAACGATGGTGGCATCCACATTTTTTCCCGGAGCGGAAATCAATACTTTTTTCGCACCTGCAGTAATGTGTTGCATTGCTTTGTCCCGCTCGGTAAAGAAACCGGTACATTCTAAAACCAAATCAATGTTTAATTCTTTCCAGGGGAGATTTGCAGGGTTACGCTCGGCAATGATTTTTATTGCATGGCCATCAATCACTAACATGTTGCCTTCAACTTTCACATCGGATGTGAAGGGGCCATGGGTTGTGTCATAGCGGGTCAGATGTGCTGTGGTCTCAATGGCGGATAAGTCATTGATTGCAACGATTTCAAATTCATTTTGTTTTTTAGATTCAAAAATTGCTCTTAAGATACAACGGCCAATGCGACCGTAGCCATTAATCGCGACACGTATTGTCATATTACTTCTCTCCAATTTTTAGTAATGAGTTACTTATCTCAAGTTAAGTATACAATCGTAGCCTGATCGAGTGAGTCATAATCCGAAGATGTCGTTCCTCAGGTTATGCTTCATTTGCTGCCCTTAAGTTACTTGTGCCTACGTCCCGCGGCTTGGCCGCGGGATCCAGGATCTCCCGCCATCTCTGGGTCCCGCGGACAAGCCGCGGGACGTAGGGAAAAGTGTTTTACTCCTGACTTAATGGCAGGCTTTGCTTCATCTAAGCTACAAATTCTTTAAAAATGCTTTTAATGTTTTTGTACTAATTTTTCCAAAGTTTCAATGATTCGTTCTACCGTAATATCCAGATATTGATATGCTTGATTGGCTGGGGCCGACACGCCAAAACGATCCAGACCAATTACTGCACCGTGTAAGCCAACAAATTGATACCAATAAGCTGAACTGGCTGCTTCAATTGCGATACGTGTATGAATGGTTTGGGGCAATACCTCATTTTTATAACCGGGGTCTTGCTCCAGAAATCGTTCTGCACAAGGCATGGAAACCACTCTCACTTTAAGCCCGCGTGGTTTCACTTGTTCTGCAGCAGCAAGTGCCAATTGAACTTCCGAGCCCGTAGCAATCAAGATGGCATCGGGGGTGCCATCGCAATCCATAATGGTATAACCTCCTTTATTAATTAATTCTGCTGCGTTTGCACTATGGGGCAATGCAGGTAAATTTTGTCTTGAAAGCAGTAAGGATGTTGGGCCATTATGATGCTCCAAAGCGAGTTTCCATGCAACGGCTGTTTCCATTAAATCTGCAGGCCGCCACACACTCATGCCCGGAGTCATTCGTAACATGGACGCATGCTCGACTGGCTGATGTGTTGGCCCGTCTTCACCTAAACCAATTGAGTCATGGGTAAAGACATAAATAACGCGTTGTTTCATTAAAGCACTTAATCGTACTGCATTGCGTGCATAGTCAGCAAAAACCAGGAATGTTCCGCCATAAGGAATAAATCCCCCATGGACCGCGATACCATTCATGATTGCAGCCATCCCAAATTCACGCACGCCATAATACAGGTAATTCCCTGTATAGTCCTCGCCAGTAATGGCTTTGCTGCCAGACCAATCGGTATTATTAGAACCAGTTAAATCTGCGGAGCCACCAAGCATTTCAGGCAGCATACGAGCAAAATATTCGATGCATTGTTGGGATGCCTTACGTGTCGCAATGGCTTTATCGTTATGGCGGCACTGCTCAAAGAATGCATGGCTTTGGTTTTGCCAATCATCAGGAAGATCTCCATTAATGCGGCGTAAAAACTCATAATGTTCCTGAGGGTAGTGTTGTTGGTAGTCGTTCAAAAGCGTTAACCATTGTTGCTCTTCTTTTTCCCCTTGCTCGGCATGATTCCACTGTTGATAAATGGTATCGGGGATAACAAAAGGCTCATGATTCCATTTAAAAAATTCACGCACTTTAGCAACGTCTTTTGCCCCTAATGCAGAACCATGGGCTTTTTCACTACCGGCTACGGAGGAACCTAATCCGATTACTGTTTTGCAGATAATCAGCGTGGGTTGCGTGGTATTGGCTTGGGCTTTAAGAATGGCTTGCTCAATCGCATCCATATCGTGGCCGTTAACTGCCTCGATGACTTGCCATCGATATGCTCTAAAGCGTTGTGCTGTATCATCAGTAAACCAGGATTCAACGTTACCATCAATAGAAATGCCGTTGTCATCATAGAAAACAATCAGTTTTCCTAAACCCAAAGTACCCGCTAGCGAACATACTTCATGGGAAATGCCTTCCATGAGACAGCCATCTCCGGTAAAGGCATAGGTATAGTGATCCACAAGAGGCAAATCATCGCGATTGAAGTGGTTTGCCAGAACGCGTTCTGCCAAAGCCATACCTACTGCATTGGCTAGGCCTTGTCCTAAAGGGCCAGTAGTGGTCTCTACTCCAGGAGTATGGCCAAACTCCGGGTGTCCAGGCGTTTTCGAATTGAGTTGACGAAAATGCTTCAGATCATCTAATGAAAGGTTGTATCCGGTCAGATGCAGTAATGAATAAATCAGCATGGAACCATGCCCATTTGATAATACAAAACGATCGCGGTTAAACCAATGCGGATTTTTCGGATTGTGTTTTAAAAACTTTTTCCATAAAACGGTAGCAATATCGGCCATGCCTAAGGGCATTCCTGGGTGTCCTGATTGGGCTTGCTCTACTGCGTCTACACTTAACATGCGAATGGCATTAGCTAATTCTTTGGAAAGATTCATGGGTTCTCTTGTGCACTTAACTAGGTGTGCTATTGTCGCTCAGAAGACATGAATCATCAAGAAAACTAGTTCATTTTGACTATTTTTTTTCAAAAAGACTTAATTTTGCCCTATTTTCATGTTTTATGAGCATACTAAAACGATAAAATAGCTTAACTATAGTATAGATCGAATAAGTCGAATCATGGCCTTACTCGATGGTGAACAACATCGCCCTTATTATTGCCTAATTCCAGATCATAGAAACAATAAAAAAAGTAAACAGTTCATAAATTTTCTTTTTGTACAGATTTATATATAATTAGGTCTATTTTTTTACTTTTAAAGTTATTTATAGACAGTAAGCAAATGATTAATATAAAATTGTCTATTTGATATCCCAAAAAATTATTTTAGGACATCATGACCCCACTAATTCGACATTTGCATGAAACTTTTCCTGAGCTCTCTCTTGCTCAGGCTGAAAGTCCTTTGAATTGGACGTTCACCGAAAACATTAAAAAATTAGGTCCTGATTTTTATCGTCAAATCATTCCAATGCATTTAGTGATGAACCTGGAATATAGTCTTTTGGGGCGACAACTCAGGGCTAAATTCCTCTCTCCAAAACCCATAGATCGGGAAGAACTACGCGAACAATTGATTGCCGCATTGATGATGGCCGAACTCTTGGAACACATCTATCAATACTACATGGACATACCAAGAGAAGTGCTTCGCTTGCGTACGCAACAAAATCTCTACCGTGAATTATTGGCAGAACTTATTCCCGGTTTCCCCCCAAAGCCCAAACAACTCCCTGAAAATTTTTCTTTCACTCAAGAATTACGCAATACCATCCTGGACATCAATTTATGGCGTCTCTTCATTGTTCGTTCAAAGCGAGCATTGGATCTTTTTGCTTTGGTCCATACAGAATCAAAATCATACCTTCGGTTTGTGAAAATCATGGATACAGCGATGGATCCGTTTCTTATGCACTTGTCTTGGTTTTTTTGGTTACCGCGTCTGGCGGTGAATTTCTATTCTTTATTGAAGCATACTATTCCTGGTTGGTGGATGGATGACCACGAAAAGTCATTAGGTTGGATGGTGCGCTTTAGTGCCCAAATTAAAAGGCGCTATTTTGAATTTGGAAATGATATTGTTTGGGCTGGTGCAGGTCTGATTAATACATTTTATTTAACCGGAGCATTAGCTCCTTTTGCATTTTACGTGTCCCTTGCTGTATTCGCTTTTGATGTCATTTGGGCTATTACCCGAGCTTATATCGAATTAAGCCGTTTAAATGAACTTAGATCGCAATATGAAGTCATGCTCGATAGCGCAGGGAGCAGGAAAGAACAAAAACAAATAAGGGAGCATATTGAAGCCATAGAGAATCAAATCGCTTTAGAACAGTTTCGCTTAGGCTCGCATGTCGCGACTACGGTTTTTATTTTTATAGGGATGTGTATGGCTCTTCCCATATTTGCTGTGAATCCAATTTTGCCGTTCCTCGGGGCACTTATCTTGGTTTCAATTTGTCTTATAAATTTTGCCCTTACTGAAGAAGTGGCCAAAAGACGACCCAGGGATACGCTCGATCGTTCCTCTGCATTATCCAAACTAGGCCTTTTTAGCACGAAAGCGCCATCCACTGTAGATTTGGATAAGAATGAGGAAGAGGATATGGGTCTAGATACGGCACTTTGTTGTATTTAATTTCTGATAATCTCCTATCTCGATGATTTCATTGAGGTATAGAGGCTTTCCCAATTGAATGTTATGCTTTAGGTCTTGTATCTATTTTTAAAGGTAAAGCATGTCAGTAACTGTAGGATTACCCCAATTCAGCCGTATCGATGTCAATCATTTTCAATCTCATCTAGAAGCCATGTTAAAAAAGCATTTGGAGCAGGTTGACCGCTTACTCAAAGAAAATCCTCATTATACCTGGGATAACTTAATGTACCCCCTGGATGATATGGCGGATGAACTGGAACGTTTTTGGTCGCCTATGTCCCATTTGCATGGGGTCATGGATTCACCCGAGCTACGCAAATGCTATGATGCCTGCTTGCCGCTCCTCTCCGCGTATGAATCCGCAATGGGTCACAATCATGAATTGTATGAAGCCATTAAATCAATTGACCAACACGCATTAAATCCAGTGCAACAAAAGCTGATTGCTGACAGCTTGCGTGATTTTGAATTATCAGGGGTTGCTTTGGCAAAGGAGGATAAAAAACGCTTTGAAGCAATTCAGACGCGCCTGGACGAGTTAACCAATAAATTTGAACACAATATTTTGGATGCAACCCAAGCCTTTACCTTACACATCAAAGATTCAGCACGTTTGGCAGGGCTGCCCGAACACGCTTTAAATACTGCCAAAGAAGTTGCTGCTGAAAAAGGTCTTGAAGGCTATGTACTGACTTTGGAATATCCTTGTTATCAAGCAGTGATGACTTATGGCGAAGATCGTGCGTTACGCGAAGAAATGTACCAAGCCTTTATTACCCGGGCATCCGATCAAGGCCCTAATGCGGGAACTTATGACAATACCCCTTTGATTCAGGAAATTTTGGCATTACGTCATGAAAAAGCCAAACTTTTAGGGTTCAACAACTACGCCGAATTGTCGCTTGCCACAAAAATGGCGGAATCAACCGGCCAGGTCAGGGATTTTATGGATGATTTAGTCCAGCGCATCCACACGCAAGCAACAACGGAGTTCAAACAGTTGGAGCATTTTGCTGAGGAAAAATTCCAGCTTAAACCCGTAAAGCCTTGGGACGTACCGTATTTGTCTGAAAAACGCAGACAAGCATTATTTACCTTGTCACAGGAAGATTTACGCCCCTATTTTCCTCAACCTAAGGTCATGCAAGGTGTGTTCGCTCTTGTTAAAAAACTTTATGGGATGTCCATTGAAGAAGTAAAGGGCGTCGATATTTGGCATAAAGACGTACAATGCTATTGTGTGGTCGACGAACACAATAACGTTCGTGGTTACGTGTTTACCGATTTATTTGCCAGACCGCACAAACACAGCGGCGCATGGATGGATTCATTACAAAGCCGCAGACGATTGGAAGATGGCAAAGTACAATTGCCCATCGCAACCTTGACCTGTAATTTTGCCAAAGCATCCGCCAACAAACCGGCGATGTTATCGCATGAAGAAGTGGTTACTTTATTCCACGAATTTGGTCATTGCCTGCATCACATTTTAACCCAGGTCGATTATCTGGGCGCTTCAGGCATTAATGGGGTAGAGTGGGATGCTGTTGAGTTACCCAGCCAATTTTTTGAAAATTGGTGTTGGGAGAAGAGTGGTTTGGATGTTTTGACCGCGCATGTAGACAGCGGTGAGCCGCTTCCCGAGACCCTTTTTGAACGTTTGATCGCTGCAAAAAATTTCCAATCAGCAATGGCGATGTTACGGCAGATGGAATTTTCGATATTCGATTTTCGTATTCATCAAGAATATTCACCCAAGCAGGATTTCCTTGTTGAGAATATCCTCGCTGACGTACGCTCTAAAACCAGTGTGATTCCTGTTGTTCCCTACAATCGTTTTCCCCAGAGTTTTAGCCATATATTTGGGGGCGGATACGCTGCAGGGTACTACAGTTACAGTTGGGCGGAAGTTTTATCCAGCGATGCGTTTTCCCGTTTTGAAGAAGAAGGCGTACTCAATCCCAAAACCGGACATGATTTCCTGCATTACATTTTGGAAGCAGGCAGCTCAAAGAAAGCGGCCGAAGCGTACAAAGAATTCAGAGGCCGCCCGGCAACGGTGGATGCGTTGTTGCGTCATAATGGGATTCAGGGGTAAGGAAAGCCTGGGCGAAGACCGTTCTAAGCATGCTGAGTACCTCCCGTTAGCTAACGATTTTCCGCCCAGTAAACTACTTCCCGCGGCTTGTCCGCGGGATCCAGACATCTCTCATCAAGAACTCTTTCTACGAATTCAAAGAAAGCTGCTGATCTACCCCCATTTTATGTTATACTTAAAGTGTACAAAGGGGGCGACCTGGTTTCGACGTGGGTTGCAAAACCAGAGGTGCATGCCGAGAATGAGAACTCTCGTAAATCAGACTCAAACTAAATATAAATGCAAACGATGAAAACTTTGCTGGTGGGGAAGCTATCGCTGCCTAATAAGCACTTTAGACAAACCATCACAGTGTACTGGCCAATAAACCCAGTATCCCGTTCGACCGAGCCCGCTTATCGGTATCGAATCAACGGTCATAAGAGATAAGCTAGTGTCTTAATCCATCCCGTATTAAGGCGCGAAATTCAGGGAATCGCTGTGTAGTATCCTGCCGGTCGGAGAGTGCACAGTTAAATTAAAAGACACGGCTACGCATGTAGAGCTGAAGGCAGAGGATTTGCGGACGCGGGTTCGATTCCCGCCGCCTCCACCAATTTACTTTCCAAGACTATCCAATAACATCCATAATTTCTTGTAAATACTAGGTTTTCATCCTAATATACGTCCACTATCATCCAATAAGTACCCCCTGCATCCAAACTCTAATGGGGGTATTTGTTGGGGTATATCGATAAGTAAAAAAGGAGATACCCCCAAGTGGCGTTAAACCATACTCGTATTATCAATGCTAAGCCAAGAGAAAAGGCTTATAAGCTCGCGGATGAAAAAGGTTTGTTTCTTTATGTCACCCCTAAAGGGGGTACATACTGGCGCATGAAGTACCGTTTTGGTGGTAAAGAAAAATTGTTGGCATTGGGGGTATATCCTGATGTATCCCTAGCTAAAGCCAGAGATAAAAGAGACGAATCCAGGAAGTTGCTTGCTGATGGTATTGATCCCGGCGAGTATCAAAGTCATGAAGAAAGTAGAGCATGAACGTTCAGCGAATAGCTTTGAAATAATCGCTAGAGAATGGTTTGTAAAATACTCATCAAATTGGGTTAAGAGCCATTCTGATAAAATAATTCAACGTTTTGAGCGTGATATTTTTCCTTGGATAGGCAATAAGCCCATCACTGATGTAAGCCCGCCAGTATTACTATCGGTAATCCGCCGAATTGAAGAACGTGGTGCATTGGAAACTGCTCACCGCGCGTTAAGTAACTGTGGGCAGGTTTTTCGTTATGCAATTGCTACAGGGAGGGCTGAAAGAGATTCATCCCAAGATTTGAAAGGTGCTTTACCCCCAGTAAAGACGAAGCATTTTGCTGCACAGACTGATCCTAAACACTTTGGCGAGTTATTGAGAGTTCTTGACGGCTATGAAGGTTCTCTGATAGTCCGGTGTGCTTTGCGTTTAGCACCATTAGTCTTTGTGCGGCCTGGGGAGTTACGCCATGCAAAATGGGCTGATATTGATTTTGATGATGCTCGTTGGAGTTATATAGTTACTAAAACAGATACTCCTCACATCGTGCCTTTAGCTATCCAAGCTCTAGCAATATTAAAAGAACTTCACCCTCTGACCGGTAACGGTATTTTTGTGTTTCCTTCGGCTAGAAGTAATGCTCGCCCAATGAGCGATAACGCTATTTTGGCTGCTTTACGCCGATTAGGAATTAGTAAGGAGGAAGCCACAGGCCATGGTTTTAGAGCTACTGCGAGGACATTACTTGATGAAGTTCTTGCTGTACGCCCAGACATTATTGAGCATCAACTTGCACATGCAGTTCGTGATCCTAATGGTCGAGCTTATAACAGAACTGCTCATTTAGTTGAGCGAAGGAAAATGATGCAGGATTGGGCTAATTATTTAGATTTTTTAAAAATAAATTAATAGGTGTCACTAATGAATATAGATAAAGACATATACCTTTTAGAAAAAGAGCAAGAAATTAAAGAGGCCATGATTTTGGGAATTACAGCCCAATTGCCGATATATGTTATTAATCATAATAATAGTTCGTTGCAAAGGCTAACTCCTGGCGAATTAGAGCAAATAAGGGCCGCAATGCCAGACTCAGTAAAAATTATTTCTCAATCCACTCGTAATCATCTTCCCCCGTTACAAAAAGTTAGTTATCGAGATTTATGGACTGATAAACTTAAGTTTGAAGATACTTTACTTAAAACAAAAAAAATTGAAAATGAGGAAATAGATTTATCTCAAAGTGCTTACTGGAGTAATTTTGAGCAATTGATAAAAACTGCTATTGCTAAATATCCTACGTGGAAAGCAACGCGAACAAGAAAATCTCAAATAAAAAAGACAGGTGAATTAAAGGAATGGCTTCTTACCTTAGGAGTTGACACTCGTGAAGTAACTATTATGACAAAGGTCTTGTCAGACTTTTATGAAGAACTTAGAAAATTCAATAAGTTAGATTTGACAAATGCTCTGACAAACGAAAAGTAATGTGACAAAACCCATATTCTTTTAATTTTATTTCTGTGTTCAACAACGGCCATTAAGGCTTACTGGAGTTTTAACATGGAAATAATTTTAAAAAATCAACTTCCTGAAACTGGTTATCTTAGACTTCCACAAATTATTGGGAATAAAAAAAGTACTCCTCCTATTCCAGCGCTGATCCCAGTAGGAAAATCCACCTGGTGGAAAGGCATTCAGAGTGGACGTTTTCCCAAGCCAGTAAAATTGGGTCCTCGAATTACTGCTTGGAGAGTGGAGGATATTCTTAAGCTCATTGAAACTGGTTTTTACTAAGGTGCCGATATGAATAATGTTACACATATTTCAGAAGCACTGAATTATATCCCTGCTGATGAACGAGATATTTGGGTAAATATGGGAATGGCAATTAAATCTGCTCTTGGGGAGGACGGATTTAAGGTATGGAATGAGTGGAGCCAAAGTTCGACATCTTATGATTCTGAAGATATTAAAAGAGTATGGAAAAGTATTAGAGTTTATGGAGGAATTACTATAGGCACTCTCTTCCATACCGCAAAAAAATATGGTTATTCAATGCTAGATAAGTCTATAGATCAGTGGGAGCGCAAAAAAGTTGATGAGGAAAAACTTTCTGACACATATCCAATAACAATTACTGCAAGAAAAATATGGGATGATTCAAGACCGGCATCTTTAGAACATCCGTACTTAATTGCAAAAAATATTTCTCTTGGATCAGAAATAAAACAAATTACTTCCACAGAAATCAAAAAAATTCTTGGTTACTCCTTAAAATCCAAGGGTGGTAAATTATCCGGTAATTTATTAGTGCTTCCTATTAAAGAAGGGAATGAGATTGTAACGCTACAATTTATTGATGATACAGGTTTAAAAGCATTTCTTCCTGGCAGAGGTAGCTTAAAGAAAGGTGTTTGGACGACTCAATCGTTGCCTGTTTCAGATCAATTTGATGGAGTAATTCTTATTGGTGAAGGTATGGCAACAGTAGATTCTGCTTCAAATGCAAGTGGTCACATAGGTATTGCAGCCCTTTCTTCTAGTCGTTTACCAACTATCAGTGAGCAATGCCGAAAAGATTATCCTAATGCAAAAATTATCATTCTTGCCGATTTGAAACAAAATACTAATCTACCTATAGAGGCTGCAGTAAAAGCTGCCACAAGAATTAGTGGCTTTTTAGCTATTCCTGTATTTAGTAAAGATAATGACTTAACTGATTTTAATGAAATGCTTGAAATTGAAGGATGTAAAGCGGTAAAAAATGCCATAGATAGTGCTAAAAAGATCGACATAAGAGAACCAGATGAATCAGTAACAAGGGTAGAAACCATATGTGCGCTAGATATCAAGCCCGAAAATATTTCTTGGCTTTGGAAAGGATGGCTTGCGTCAGGAAAAGTGCATATATTGGGTGGCGCTCCTGGGACAGGTAAAACAACGATATGTATGGATTTAGCAGCCATAATAAGCCGTGGGGGATTTTGGCCTGACGGAACAAAATCAATACAGGGTAATGTTGTAATTTGGAGTGGTGAAGATGGTCTAAGTGATACCTTAATTCCACGACTAGCTAAAGCTAATGCGTTGAGGTCCAATATTTATTTTGTTACAGGCATAACTGGCAGAAATGTAAAAAGAGCTTTTGATCCTGCATTTGATATGGAGCTTTTAAAGAAAAGAATAATGGAAATTGGCAATGTTAAATTATTAGTCGTTGATCCTATTGTTTCTGCTATTTCTGGAGATAGCCATAAAAATGCAGAAGTGAGAAGAAGCTTGCAACCTCTTTCGGACTTAGCTACGAATTTTGGAATTACTTTAATCGGAATTACCCACTTTTCAAAAGGTACAATAGGTCGTGATCCAGTAGAAAGGATAACTGGTAGCCTTGCTTTCGGTGCTTTGGCTAGAATAGTTCTCATCACTGCAAAATCTCAACATAAAAATGAAAACGGTAATGCTGTACGTATTTTTATGCGTGCTAAGTCAAATATAGGCTCAGATGAGGATGGTTTTGAATATGAATTACAGCAAGGCATGCTTGAAGATAACTCTAATATATCTACTTCCTATGTAACTTGGGGTGAAAAAATAGAAGGCACAGCAAAAGAACTGTTAACTGATATTGAATTAGCTCAAAGTGGTAGTAAATTGGAGGATACCAAAAAATTTTTAATTAACTTGCTTAAAGATAAGCCTCTACCCCAAGCAGATGTTAAAAATGAGAGTAAAATTGCAAATATCTCATGGGCTACTGTACGCAGAGCAAAACAGGCATTAGAAATCAAATCATATAAGAATGGAAGCGGGCATTGGTTATGGCAACTTAACCTAAATGAAGATGCTCATAATAACTAAAGAAGCTCAAATAATTTTTATTGAGCATCTTTAATGAAATTGAGCATCTTCCTGCAAAGTACAGGAAAAATGCAGATAAGGAGACCTTATGGCGAAGTTTCAAAAAGGACACTCAGGAAATCCAGCGGGTAGAAAGCCTGGAATTCGAAATAGGCGTACTCAGCTATCCCAATTATTAGAGCCTCATGCAGAGCAATTAGTGAATAAAGCTGTTGAGTTGGCTCTTTCTGGTGATATTAACGCATTAAAATTATGTTTAGATCGCCTAATACCCAAAGCCACCAGTCAACCAATACAACTTAAACTGGATGAGTGTGATTTTGAAAAGATTGATAATTTATCGGCAATTGGCAGGATGATAATGTTATCAATAGCGTCTGGACATATTTTGCCTGAAGAGGGCCAAAGATTAATGTCTATAGTAGATGCTCAGCGTAAACTAATAGAGCATGTTGATATGGGTCGTAAATTAGATGAAATAAGTGAATATATTTCTTCTAATGGAAAATTATAAACTGTGGTTTTCAATTTATCTTAAAGTGTAATGCAGGATGTTTTGAAATGTACTTTGAAAAAACACTACAATCATAGGGATTGTATTACACTTCTTATGCCAACGATCAGATGAAGCGCGTTCATTATATTTTGTTGTCTCAATTTAATTTCCACTGGATATTTATTTGTTTTTTTATAAACTTAGTCCGTTAGGATTATACGGTATACGTTTTAGCTAAGACTGTGCCGACACAGGGAGGGGTAGCTAATAAAAATAAATAAAAAAGAGAGATATAATGAAAGTTACTTGTTTTGATAATAGACCAGAAATTATTCAAATATGTGCTGATTACTGGGAAATAGACAATAAAGGAGCGTTTTTGCATAATACCAGTGAAATTGGTAAAAAATATGGACTCTCTTCTACTAAAGTCACTCATATAGCGAAAGAATATAGTTGTGCATATTCAAGTTCTCTTATTTGCTCTTTTTGTTCCGTACCGTATCAATATGTAAATCGGACAGATTATCATTCTAAGATGGAAATAAATGATTGGACGTGCAATGATTGTCTAGCTGATGAAGAAGTGATCCTTAATGAAAAAAAACAACGCGTTATATCGTATGAATTTATAGAGCAACAAAAAAACTTTCCTCTCTCAATGGAACGATTGGATGTAAGATTGTCTGTACTATTATTGTCTTTGATTCGCTACGGAGCTAATGAGGATTTAACCTACATTAATGAGTATTTAAATGGCAAAAATGATCGTCTTTCTCCCGATGAAGATGATAATATAGATTTTATAGACGAGCTTTATAGGAATGGATGTATAGCAATAGCTCCCTTTTCACATCTCGAGACCCTTACATTAAAAGAAGGTAATAATTTTTCTTTTTATCCCAGTTCTGTAAAATGGCTTTTGCCCTTACCTGTAGGGCAGACTTTTAGAGAATTTACTATTCTTCTAGAAGCTAAATTAGCAGCGACAGATTTTCTTGAAGCTAATTACGATGAAGTTATAGAGCTTTGTAAAGAAATTTCACTGAGTGAATGTTTAGCCTATTTAAAATATAAAATGGAAGAACATAAGCTGCCCTTTTCGCCTGGAGATAAAACTAAATTAGTATTGACAAAAGCTCTTGAGCAATATTCAGTTGCACAAGTCTATGGTTTTATTTGGACTGCAGTAAGCAATACGGCTGCATATTATATGAGGACTCAAGGGAGCATTAGTAAAAGACAAGCAGCTAATGCTGTAGTTGGTAATATAGAAAGAAACTTTGAGCGTGCTTATACTCAAAATTGGGATGTGAAAGCTTACCGCAGAGATCATAATTTACCTCAATCGATTATTAGTCGATTGTTATTTAATGTGCTTTTGCATACTGATGATGGTGGTTTTTATTTGCCATTGAGGAAAATAATTAATTTGGAAGAAGCACTCAGCACCTAAAGTTGTAATAACTAATGGCTATTGGAAATACCATCACGGTATTCTTCTGCGCTAATGACAGTTTCATACAAACCAACACTTTCATTTTCGTGTCGGTTAATACCAGTATATATTAGGCTTGCGTCCTCATATCGTTTGAATTTGTAAACAGCATCATTCATGAGGGCGCTGTTAAATACCCCTAGACTAACCAAAAGCTCAAAATCTTTAACGATTAAGCCAGTTACCTTTTTGAAAAGCCCAGGCTCAAGCTGGGTAATAACGTCCTTAAGACTTTTTTCTCTATAATCGGTCAAGTACATGAATACAGGAATTCGAGTGGCAAATTTTATTAGCTTTTCCTGAATTTGCTTACGTAACCTTTTATACTCTTTCTCGTTGGAGGTCAATTCGCGCTTTTCTCCGTCATTGAGTTCGCGTTCACTCGCTTCTTTTTTTGCCTTTTGAACGGCCTCTGATTTGTTGATGATCGTTTCAATATCTTGATTAAGTGTTCTAAAGCCTTCAATACGCATTAATGCATCCATGGCCTCTTGGCTATTCATCAGACGTTGAAGCGTATAGTTATCGACATTAACCAGTAATGCACTTTCCCAACGGCGTGCTAATAAAGTTGCTGTGGTACCGCTCATAGCCATATCCAGAACATCTGCTGCGTTAATTTGCTTCATTGAACTACCGTCATAAGCTAGAACTGGCAAGAAATGGATAAATTCTTCTACGTTTTTTTCTGGACTCGATTCATTAACGTTGAGTCGGCAGCTGTAATCTGTAATCTGACGTAGCGCTCTATCGGGAGCAAAATCAAAAACATAGCATTCCCTTTTAATAATTTCCTGTTTATTCGGAGATTTGTTATCCGGATTATTGATCACCCAAGGAGTTTGAACTCTAAAGGCAGCTTGAAAATAAGTTTCGGGACTGGAGCAATTACGCAGCATAAAGATTCCTGTCCAGGGCTTAACTGATACTCCTGTAGTCAATTTTCCGCAAGATAATGTGATTGTTTTGGTTTCAATAGGCATCTCCATAGCATCCTCAATTGGTGAAAGAGCCTCGACACCAATGCCAGCCTTGCTGCCTGCCGCCACAAGAATTTTATATGCATGGTAAAATTTATTATGTCTCTGATCCAACAGGTTTTTCATGGCGTAGCAAGATGCAACGGATGGTAAAAACCAAAAGGTATGCGATAAGAGGGCGAGTAATCTAACATCTGAAAATGGCATGGGAGGCTTTTCTGCACCGAGCTTTAGATTATCAACCGTGGTTTCAAGAAAAGCGCCTCGAATCAGATCGAGCCATTTTTGTACTTCGTTTTCATACTTAAATTTGGCAGAGAAGCCTTCTCCAGTAGCTGAGAAAAATGTATTTAAATCAAACTGGTTAAATTCTCCCCCCATTGCAATATCCCGAATGGACTCAGGTAATTGGTAAGTTAACATGACCATACGAGGCAACGATTCGTAGGGATTATTGTCGCCTTTCCATTGTTCTTTAGCGCGCTGTTCATCAGAATAAGTCCAGTTGTATATTTGTTCTTCAATAAACTCACCCGTTGCGATAGCGCGAAACGGTGTGCCAGAAAGATACAAATAGGCAGAGGTGGTAATTGGCATTGTATTTTCATCAAAAAACTCAAGGCCATCCCCTTCGGCATATTGAGCTTCTTTTTTATCCTCTGCTGCAAATAACTCTTTAGCGCTTTCGCGCCAAGCACCATAATGATACTCATCAAAAATTACACAATCCCAACGCATGTTATGCACCCATTCGTTTTTAGCTTTAATACCACCTACGTTATTTTTACCCATGTAATCTTGGAACGAACCAAAACAAACAATAGGTCTATTGAGATTTGATTCAAAGGATAGGTTGTCTTTTGAGATAAATTGCCACTCCTTAAAATCGATATGCGATTGCAAATCATCACGCCATGCATTGTGTACAGCAGGTTTAAAGGTGAGGATCAAAATCTGTTTCCAGCCCATACGTTTGGCAAGTTGATATGTAGCAAATGTTTTTCCAAATCGCATTTTGGCGTTCCAGAGGAAATGCGGTGTCTTTTCGGGATTTTCCTTTTTGAAACTTTTGAAGTAGGCCATAGTTTTGTTAACAGCTGCTTCCTGTTCAGGACGCATAGTATAATCTAGAGTTCTATTATCTTCATTTTCAATACCATCTCGTATAGCAATAATGGCAGCCTTAACGTCTGACACGGAACATTTAAACCATTCGCCATCTAAATTATGAAAACCTTTATTTCTTAGATGTCTATGTACTGCACGATCAGTGAAAGCGCTACCATCTTTTCGCATAGCAGATTCAACAAGTTCAATTTTATAGGGGGGTGGTCCTGGGCGTAAGGTAGGATATTGTTGCGCAACACGTTGCTCTGCGCCTATACATGTATAACCAATCTTTAATAAACCATCATATTGGGGATTAGTATCCAAATAGGCGTAAATTTCAGGCTTTGCCTCTGATTTTGGAGGAAAAATGTTATCACCCATCAGTGATCTCCATAGGCCTTACCATTGAATCAATAAAAGCTATTTCGTCAGTTGTAATATTGTATTTTTTATATAGTTTATCGTCTGTCCATTCTTCGCTAAAATCTTGCATAGGGACAAGAGCGTATTTGTCTCTCATTGCATGTTGAGTATTTTTTTTCAGCATTATGCAAAATCTAAAGAATTTTGTGCGAATGTAAGACATTACATTCTTGCAAGT
Source organism: Legionella sp. PC1000 (assembly GCF_014109805.1). Taxonomy (GTDB): domain Bacteria; phylum Pseudomonadota; class Gammaproteobacteria; order Legionellales; family Legionellaceae; genus Legionella; species Legionella resiliens. The sequence goes on along the minus strand of NZ_CP059400.1, from coordinate 3,864,880 downwards.
CTGTTCATTATTAAATGGCCCGATTAGTAGATAAGATTGGGTGCAACAGCTATTTGGTTCTCCCATGAAAGGCTTACCTAAGAATCTATAAGGATAATTTCCTCGTTCACCATATCCAGCAGCAATATAGACTTTCCATTCATCAACCCAGTGCTGATTTCTCAATAATTGATCTTTGCGAATGAATCCAATGCCACTTGTGGTATGTATTTTTATAGCATCAGGAAAATAGTGTTTCTGAAAATCTTTAAATGAGGAGATGATTCCAAAAGGAGTTTGAGGGCTAACAAACGTATCAAAAGTAGGTTCGTTAAAAGCTGCTATTTTTCGTATAATAGGGATTGATTCATTGAATCGAATAAAAGTATCACCTTTTTCTTCAAGGAGAGGGCGTATTATTGGAGCAGAGGTTGTTTGATTGCCCCTAATAGTTTTGATTTCACAAGAGCCATTATTATCTCTATCCCATAAAAAATAACAAACGCCTCCAGAAATATCGATTCCAGGGAAACAGTCTGTTGCATTGGGATAATCAACTAGTTTTCTTATTCGAGTGTCGTTTAGCATTTCTGACCGAAATTCATCTAAACCACGACCACCTGCAAACCATCGAGATTGAATAATCATTGTTAAGAACCGGGGATTTAATTTTTTAGCTTGCTGGACAAACAAATGATACAAAGGTATTGCATAGTTTTTTTTCTCAATTCCTACATTAAGCTGATAAGGTGGATTTCCTATGATTACGTCAAATTTCATATTAAATATCTCCTTCGGTGTGCTGGTATGGATAAATTGGTACGCATGGCTTTCTAATTCATTGCCACGCTCATACAAGCTTTGTTTTGCGCCACAGAAAGTACATTTTTTTTTATGCCAATTATGATTTATAGAATTAAAAATGATATTGCCAGCGGGGTTGTCAAATGCAGTTATTACGGAATATGAGCTATTGGCAAACCTGGAGCAATAAATGGAGCGTCTAGCCAACAGCGCTGTCAATTCCGTGATAGCAATTCCGTATAGTTGTTTTGTATAAATATGATTTATACGTTCTTGAAGGTTAGGAATTTCTTGTTCCAAGCCACGCAATAAACGCTTACCTATTTCGCGTAAAAAAACTCCTGATTTACACGTAGGATCTAAAAATGTCATATCTTTCTCTTGCCAAATATATTCAGGCAAAAGATCTAGCATTTGATTAACAACTGATGGGGGTGTAAAAACTTCATCGCTGCTCAGGTTAGCAATAAAGCTTAGTATATCTGGATTGTATTGTTGTTGTGCCTCATACATTTTGATACAACCTTAAAAAATGTGTGAGGGGAAATTCTTGTATCGGACGAGCATCTGTATTTTGTTCTAAACTTGAATATGCCCTGTGAGCCGAACCATCATCAGATTGGTGGCTTATTAGATGTTCAAATAAATAATCTCTGCGCTTCAACATGCTACCATTAACAGCAGACCATTCTGAAAAAACAAGCGGCTCTTCTGTGTCCTCCGCTTTCATGGTCAGAGTATTGCCCCACACGATATTAAGTTCCAAGATAAAACGTACGGAATTTCTACACTCTTGAATACAATTTTTTCCATACAGTTTTGTGTATTGTTCATTGAAGTAATTGTATAGGCGAGTTCGGCACTGAAGGACATTATCTTCCTGAACATCAATACCATAAATGGAGGAAACTGCAAACACAGCGTAACGTTCGTATTCTCGCTTGCTTTTTTTATATCGGTGCTCAACTACATTCAGCTTACGATGCAATATTTCTATTAAGAAATTGCCTGTCCCACAAGCAGGTTCTAAAAATCGAGATTCAATTCTTTCGGTTTCTGGTTTGACAAGGTCAAGCATGGCATTTACCTCTCGTTCCGAGGTAAAAACCTCACCATGTTCTATAACTCTTTTCTTGGATTTGATTTGTGTACTCATGTTCACCTGCTCGATTCATATAATTCACGCTTCACATCAATCACATCAATGAGCTGTTATTAATAAGTATAGGTCTTCTTTATTTTTTTGCATTAAATCAAGTGGCTATGAAGTGTTGCCAGTAGAATAAATCTGATATTCAAATCCGTCCAAAGATATTAGGAAGATTAAAAAGCATTTATATATGTCCCAAATTGACGATTTTATTATGTATGCTACAATATATTATATGTCCTAAATTGGCGCAAATTATGAAAGTGAAATACCAAGATAGTATCGAATATAAAGCGCGTAACCGACTCAAAACAATTCGTGGGAGTATAGTGCTGCGCCAAGATTTTAGCGATCTGGGTTCCTATCGCCAAATAAGCCGTGTACTTAAGGAATTAGTTGCCGAGAAAAAATTAGTTAAAATTAGCTCCGGTGTATATGCTAAGGCCTATATTTCAAAATATACAGATATCCCTCTTATTAAAAATGGCATAGATTCTACACTCCGGGAGGCTTTAAAACGTTTAAATGTTGCATTTGAGCCCGGTAGTGCTGAGCAAGAATATAATGCTGGAAAAACAACCCAGATACCTGCAGGAAATATTATAAGACTTAAGAGTAGATGCCGTCGGCGCATAGGCTATGGCAATAACATGTTAATCTTTGAGAAAAATATCAATGCTAAATAGTGCTGAGCTAAAAGAATTAATTGCAGCGACTCAGGCACATATTAGGCTAAGGGCGTCTGTTATCGAGAAAGACTATTATGTTACTCAAGTGATTCATACTCTTTCTAACCTAGAAAATGAATACTTTCGATTAGTTTTTTGCGGCGGTACATGTTTAGCAAAAGCACATCAGATTGTACATCGGATGTCAGAAGATGTAGATTTTAAAATTCAACCAAAACAAGTTGAAATACCTTTTAGTAAAACTCGTTTTTTGAAAGAGCTAAAGCAGTTTAGAGCTTATATCCAGTCACAAATTAATCTGGTGGCTGGTCTAACTGCAAGTGAGCCAATAGTGCGCAATGAGGGGCGGTATTCGCGAATTGATCTCACCTACCCATCAAGTTTTGCAACTGATGTAGGATTAAGGCCGCATATATTATTGGAATTTACTTTGTCTGATGTTCGTCGTGATGTTGTAGATTTACCTGTTAAAACCTTGATCGAAACTAATTTAAAGAATGTGGTTCTATTACCTCCTTGTTTAACATCTTGTGTGACTGTAGATGAAACGGCCATTGAAAAATGGGTTGGGCTAACTCGACGTATTATTGCGATTGAACGTGGGCATCATGAGGATGATAAATCGTTAATTCGCCATGTTTATGATCTGAATGCTATTCAGCAAGCAGATAAAATTCACAGCATCTTTTTTACTTTAGCAAAAGACATAGTAATAAACGATGCTAAACAATTTAAAAACCAGCACCCTGAATATTCTATTAATCCGAGCGATGAAATTATACTATCTTTGGCACTACTAAAGTCTAAAACAGAATGGAACAAACGCTATCAAGAGTTTGTTGAAACTATGGTTTTTGATAATAAGTCTGTACTTGAATATGATAAGGCAATAACTATTATTGAGCTGATTAGTAGTAAGGTAATTAATAACCTAAACCAATAAAGTTTTGCAGGGAACGATATTTATTGGCCATTTGCAATAATTTTAACATACTTGTTTAATAGGAAATAACAAACATCATGAGGAAGTAATTTGATGCAACAGCAACTTCTTGAACTTGCAAAACTACGTAATTCAAATATTCTTATATATGCTACTGGAGATAGGCCTAATTTGTGTACGCAAATAGATGAGGATATTATACAAATATTTCATGAGGTGCTTGAATCTATTGGTAACCAAGAAAATATTGATCTATTCATTTATTCTCGGGGTGGTTCAACAATTGTGCCACTTCCTCTTGTTCGCTTGATTAGAAAATATTGTACCAAGTTTGGGGTAATCGTACCTTTTCGTGCTCATAGTGCAGCCACTATGATATCTGTTGGAGCTGATGAAATCTATATGACAAAAAAAGCTGAATTAGGCCCAGTTGATCCTCAACTACAGATCCAACAGAACCAAGGTTTAAGAACCTATGCTACAACTGACTTGTTTGCATATCTAGAATTTGCTAAATCTGAAATTGGTTGGCAGCAATCTAACACAGAAATTTCTCTTGAAATTTTAGAATATTTTCATAAATATTGTGCGTTGCCCCCCGATCTCATTGGTAAGATTTATAGATTATATACACAATCGAGAAAATACATTATTGAGCTGGCTAAAAATAGATCAGAAGGACATGAGTTAGAAAAAGATATAATAAATCAGCTAGCTGATATACTTGTGAGTGGGTTTGGTTCTCATGACTATAAAATTGACTCAATTGAGGCAAAAAATCTTGGCTTAAATATTATTGATTATTCTAAAGAATTAGAAGATGCCGTAAATTCTTTATTTAATCAAATGGCTAATGATTTAAAATTAAATGAACCCTTTGTCCCTTCTTGCCCTGGCGAAGAGATTGCTAGTATTATAATGAGTGCTAATAAAACCGCAGTGAAATCTGCTATTATTAATAGCGTAGGTAAAAATAACGAAGGTCAGTCGATTATTGATATGGGGATTACTCCATGGATTTTTAAGGCAATATGAGATGAAATTAATTTTGAATAAGCGGGTCACACTGAGAGATTTGAAAGAATCATCGGATGTTATTAGTTTTCTTACTACAGCTAGATCCATTGATATGGATCAAACGTGTGCTGCGCCTACAAATCGTGAGAAGCCTACTAAAAAACGAAGCTCCAAAATGTCTCAGAATCATTCTTCGTTAGGCTAATTACCGCTCTACAGAAAACAAATTAATCATCGCATTACCTCCCATTAAGGTGAATAAGACTAAGAAGTAACACCATGAAGGGGGTATATCTTGGGGTACCTAGTTAAAAATAAAAAAATAAACCTTTTAAATACAATCAATTAAATAATCAATTAAATAGCCGCCGCCCCACCAATTATTCAAACTATAAAAGACCACTAAAGACCTTTATAAACCATTGCAAATCAACGAGTTAAGACATAATTTTTCATGATTAAGGTTTTGACTGTTTTTTGGAATAGAATTTACTTTACTGTAGCGAAGTCCGGACCGGTGAATGATTTGTTTAATTTTTCATAAAAGAGCTTTTGTTGCTTTCACCAGAGATACAAATATCGTCAACATATAGTGTCATTACACAATTATGCTCTACGTAATTTCAAAAGCATTATTTCATTTGGTAACACCCCAGCCTAAGGTCATTAATTCAATAAAATCTCTTCTTGAGAGCACCTCAGAAACAATCACGCCAATCCTTGTCAGAAGGTTCCATAGTGGATTTGTAGCGTAAATCAAATGCATTGTCTTTTTTTGAGCATTAATGTACTCATCCATTTTTTCTCCTAAAGCTTCAATATCTTCTATCCATTCATCTCGAATTGTATCTGGTAAGGATCCAAATAAATTATATCGATCCTGCATTCTTTCAGAAAGTTTTTCATATACTTTCTCATCGACGGTTTTTTCATTAACTAGATTGAGCATATCAACTTTGCTGCGCACTTGGCCGAATCTTTTAATTCTACCAATCCGCTGCTCTAATTTTGTTGGATTCCAGGGAAGATCTATATTTATTAATGTCCCAAGTGTTTGCAAGTTCAGTCCCTCACAAGCCGCATCCGTTGCAACCATGATTTCTAACTGATGTTCAGCAACCATACGCTTTAAGGTTTCGCGTTCAATATTCCAAAAAAATGCGCCTGGATGGGGAGTGCTTCTGTGAATACTGCTTTTAGTGCTTCTATTGAGCGTGTTAGAGCTGGGATAAATTATCATTTTTCATAGATACTAGTATGAGGGGAGTGCCAGGAGAATTTAAAGGTATTGGATGCGCTATAATTATAAGTAAGTTTTAAATTGGGGATTTTATTATGGTTCCTACAAAGTGGGATTTATTTTTTAAATATAATCCATTCTTCGGTCCAATAACTTCAGAAACAGTAAAAAATACACAACAAAATTTACCCCAGCCCGAAAGAAAGCTTAATGCAACTCAGATAGAAAAAGTTATTGTCTTGCAGAAATTTTGGAGAAATGTGACCTCTGCAAATACAAAGGTACGGGTTCGTCCTAAATCAGTGCATCTTCCTGACTCAGCTCGGGTGATTGCACATGTTATGACTGATGAAGAGATAAAAGAAATTTTCTTACATGCTGCACAAAAAAAACAGTTAAACTCAAACCAAGTTCAAACGATTTTAAGGCAACAGAATTCATTAAAATACGCGTATGAATTACTGCAAAATGACAAGATAACCAAAGATCAATTTCACAGAATAGTAGAGCTTCATAAAAAGTATGTAACTGAAGAACACCGGATTGAGAAATCCTTAAATATGAAGCAAATTAAACATCTTCGAAAACTTATTGACAATGGTTTAAACAATTTAAATCCAGAACTGAATGAGAAACCTTTTCAAGAACTAGAACAATTACTCAAAGATCCCGATTTTCCTCAAATTGTGTTCGGTTTATTTGACTCCATTTATAGTGCCGGATTGCAAACCCAACAATTACTTACCCTACTTGAATTATATCAAGCTCAGAAAAAAAGAGTTTATACAGATGAGCATGGACTGGAAGTTGCTTCCGAACAACCGCATATTACGGCAATTTATCGTATTTTAAATGATGAAGGGGATTTCACTGAAGAAGCAAAGAAATATCTGTTGCCTTCCTTAACCAGAAAAGAAGGATCTTCAGGCTTTATGATGAAGCCCATAGAGGATAATGAAACTTATGATCAGTTTAAACTTTTGGTATCCCAACTGCCCGCTTCAGAGCAAATATTTTATTCCACTGTATTCCCCCAAGAACCAGGACTTACCCATAATGTCGTTGGTGAAAAAGCCCTCGCTAAAATTGAGGAGTTTGGGCCTTTAAGCCAAGTAGAGAAAAAATTTATTGAATTTCCTTTAATAATACCTTCTTGTGGTGCTCGCAATGCCATAGGAATTCTGCGCTATGGTATTAATGATTACATGCCAGTTATCCCTCAATTCGGCATAAAATCTATGGCCGATATAGAACAAGGTCTACGAACCTACCGGGGACGTTTGGCTTATTTATTTTACCCGCATACACCCGATCCGGGTAATGTTCATGGAAGCGCACGAGATACCTATGTTGGTATCTTTGCTCATGATCAATATCATAGCGATATTATCTCATCAATCCCTCAGTATGCGCGGGATGGCCTTTTAAGATGTGTGAATATTATACGAGATCAAACTGAAATGAATTGGTCAAATGAGATTTGGATATGGGTAGATGCAGATTTTCGTTATTTTAAAACAAAACAATTCGATCCCCAGTCGGCCAATTCAGTAGCACATTTTTGTTCAATGCTCGACTCAGTCCAGTTACCTTTTTCAAATTTAGCCCCTTATGGCCAAATAATGAGGGAAAAAACTGGGATTTCACCTGTAGGGATCTTGGTTATGATGGACATGATCAACAATAAGGATCAGTGGGTAGAAATTGGTATTAATCCAGATTTATTGCCCGATGCTTCGCCAACACGAGTACCCTCAACAATTCGTACTGGTAGAAATATTCATAAGCCTTTAGATTATAAAATTTATTATGAGCGCATGAAGGAGGTCATGGTAAATTATCCCCAAATTACAACCAAACCTGGAACCAGCAGGATGTTGGAAATGATGATGCTATGTTCCCAAGAGAAAATGCCGTCGCAACAAGAAATGGTTTCATTTGGTAAATTTGTAGATGAACTCCAAAAATATAATTTAATTAATTTAGGTAAAAATTATTTTAACAATATTGTCCTTCAGTTTAACGGTATAACTATTCAAGAGGGAAAAGAAAGCAAACAATTACGCTACCTAACCCTCATGTATAAAGCATATCTTGAAAATGATAAACAGAACTGGAATAAAATAGATTTTATCAAAGCTTATCAGGAATCGGAGCAGGTATTGAAACAATTGGATTCGCTATTTCAATATAAAGATAAACCAGATGAAAAGGCAAAAAAAATATTGGAGAATTTCATTAAAGCCATAACTCAAAACCTTTCAGAACTACAGGTAGAAGAAGCATTGCATCAACTTAAACCTCTTATAGAATCCTATAGTGAGGCAGATTTGCGTCTCTTTACCTCATCCAAGCCTCCTAAAACTCCATCAGACAGGATACTTGATGGAGTTTTAAAAGAGATCTACCACTATGGTGGAAAAAATAGGAGTTTGACTCAGTTAGTAGATTCTCTCGTGAATTATCATGATGCTTTAAAGCAAGAAATGAACCCAAAGGATAATGATATTTCTAAAGGATTAGGCTGAAATTAAATGAAACTATCTTTTAGGAACATTTCTTATTGGCTAAAAGGTAGATTTATACTCTTAGTTTATTTGTTTCCTTTGTAGCGTGAATCCATTTCATACTTGAATAGGATTTAGCTAGAAACAATCCTCTTTAGTTAATCTATTTGCTTAAAATAGAATATGGAGAAGGTGTTACCTATCATTTTATCCAAAAATAAACCTCCTCGTAAACTTAAGCTAGGTATAACGAATCTTCATACTGATTTTGCAAATGATCTAGCTGCAGCGCTTATCTCTCACCCGTGCCAATAACAATTCACCTTTACCTCAGAGAATTTAATTTTGACTCAGTCGCGGAGTTAGCCAAAACTATTGCTTCTGTTTTTGGTGCCACTAAGTTATTTCATTTAGAAATCCCCGCAATCGGGCATGCAGACTTACAAACATTCTAGGGGTCAGATCTTGATTTTGCCTTTATAAGACAGCAGTTAGGGATTAATTCTTGATAATTGATTCCCGCATTGATAAATTATAATCCGAAATTGTCAACTAATAGGCAACCCTCTGTATGCGAAATCTAGGGGTTAAGCCTTGAATTTTGAATTTAAAAATCTAGAATCATAATTTTTTTACTATTTTACTCACAGTAGAATAATACAAGCAAAATAATCCCCAATTTCTTTGATTCGGATCGTCAATTGATTCATTACTTCTAATTGATAATTCACAATTCAAGGCCTGACCCTCTAGGGCTACTGCAGCAAAAGCAAGCGAAGAAAATTGCGGAGTTATATGAGAAATTTAGAGACGCGATTTTGAATTTGAGTGATGAAATAGAACTCAAGCCCACGAAGCTATATATAGCCTTTAAATTGAATAAAAATATTGTTGATATAGAAATTCAGAGGAAATCATTGAAAATATTTCTTAACGCCGCATGGGGTACTATCGATGACAGTAAAGGTCGTACTCGTAACGTTTCAAATGTAGGGCATTATGGTAATGGTGATTATCAAATCCAAGTTGATAACGATAACGACTTGGAATATATAATGAGTTTAATTAAACAAGTCGTAAAAGTTAAATCAAATTCAGTTTGATAAATGACGCTTCTCACATTTTAGGCAGTGCTTCGCCCAAAAGATCAACTTCATCAATGGTTTCTTTCCTATGTTTCGCCCTGATTTATATGAGCTTTCGTAGTCTTTCATTGTTTTTGATGATCTGGAATAAACCATAGGGAAGCGGGTTTGATTCCCGCCGCCTCCACCATAACTTATTGATTTATATCATTCTTTTCTACTGCATTTTCAACCGGCACTACTGCGGCATCATAACTATCATTTTTCAAGCTGTAATACTATTAATTTAGATGTTTAGCTTTATTAAATTTTTGCAAACCATCTAATAGTATATAAATCAAATCGAGTCAGAAATATTGAAATTAGTTATTGAGAAACAAATTATTCAAGCTAAAGATTTATCAAAAATTTTCCCTGGCAAGATGAGTGCGGAGGTATCCCGCCAGATAATAAATTGGAAGAAAAAAAATGCTAACGTCTGTTGATAAAGACAAAACAAAATATGTGATTAGATTTGATAATAATTATTTATTACGAAGTGTGATAAAGATTTGGGAGATAAAGGTTTTTTGCCTAATAATGAGAAAATTTAATTTGACTATCTCCTATAAAAAAATAAGAGTAAGTTTTTTGACCGAAGTGAAGGTTATACAGAAATTTATCGAAATAAGTTTGTTACAAACTGAATTAGGTTCTCATATCATAAGAGGAGTATAAGAACTCATATTAGAAACTACCTCTGGTTCCTCTTCAGAAAGTACTGATACTAATTCTCGATAATCTGATTTAAATGTTTTGAAAGAGTCCACTATTTCAGTACAATGATCGTATAGTTCTCCTCTATCTATCCTTTCTGCAACCGATACTAATTCTTGTAATTTATTATAATCATCAATTAACTCAGCTAATAGATCATTTAAACGTTCACTGTTTTTAAAGTCGTTTAAGTGCTCTTCAAAAGTCTTTAGCTTAACTTCTAATTCACTAAAGTCCTTTTTAAGTCGAACTATGCCTTTAGCTAATGACTTTTTATCAATGGCATGCTTTTCAAACATTACCATATCATTATTCAGGTTTGCCAGATTGAAATAATCTACGAAGCTATAGTTTGCTCTTGCTAAATCAAGTACCTCTAAACAAAGTTTTTGGGTCTCTTTACCAGTTTCTTTAAATAAATGATTATCAATCATTGATTGTGTAAATTCATAATATTTGACTAATGATGTTGGTTCAAGTAAATAATTGGCTGCGGACAATAATACTTCTCTTTTTGCTGTCCTTATTGCTTTTGCTTTTTCTATTTTTTTATCGGTTGAATCCAACAGTCTGTAAAATCCTCCTCCCAGTGGTTTATTTTCATTTAAATCGTCTTCTAACTTTAGGAGGTGTTGGAGTGTTTCTTTATATAGCTTACAGGTTTTTTGATGTCCCTGAGGATGAAAGTCATTTTGGTTTTGAGTAAACGTTTCTAGAGCACCACGAATCACTTTTGTAGAGTAGATAAATCGGTCTAATCTAATTGGTACTCGAATGTCTTCTTCATTATAATTGCCTCTAACCCTTTTAATTTCAAATAAAGCATCCTCGACAGCTTTACAGATTTTCTCTCGCTGACCTATTTTTGTTCCTTTATAATCGAAATTAAGATTAATATTAGGGTCTTCATATTGATATCTAATTGAAGTGATAAAACTTTCTTTAGCAATCACATGTAAAATTTCGCCATCAATTACTTCTGTTTCTCCATTATTGTAATATATTGTATATGACCCATCTTTGTTGTCCTTTAATTGATTAATGTTGTTGATGTTAAACGGATAGGGGTAGTTCTCGGATGTTTCAATAGTTATTTGATCGTTTTTCCTCAATCTGATCATTTTTCTAAGATAGAGCTCCAAATTATCTACTTCTAAATATCTTGCAATTCTATAAATGGAAGTGTAACTATCCATCCCATACACAAATAGAGCATCAGATATACCCTTAAGCTCCGGGAGAATTAACTTACATTGCATATCTAGTTGATCTACAAGTTTATTTGTTTTTTCGATAAAAAAATTATTATTTTTACAATCAATAACTAAATTCATATTTCCTATTCTATCATCAGGTACCATGAAAGTATGAAGCGCCAAACCATTCTCAAATCTCATCGCATCTATATTTTCCGCCAATTTCTGGGCGAATCCATCATTTTCATTAGTGATTAGGCCAACGTTACAAGCTAACAAATCTATATCTAAAACATGAGGGTTAATTTTTTTAAATAGGACTATGTAATTAAAAAATTGGTCTGGGGAGTTAAAAAATCCAAATGATTCTCGATGACCATGAGCCATAAATGATACGCGAGTTTGTGTATGAGGAATAATAGGAATATCCTCTGGATCTATAACTGCTATACATTCTTCATTAAGTTCATTAGCTAAAAATTGTGAGACGTTTAAATCAATTTCACTATTAGAATCTGGGGTTGAAAAGTGCACAAAAAAACGAGTCATAGCAATCCCTTATATTTAGATGTTTGAGTATTTAAGTATTTAAGTATCTTTCAAATAGAAACTCCCAGCGAATAATACTGAAAGTTGTTGCAGTCCATTATTATTAAACTATTTCTAATAAACATATGTATAAACTTGGTTCAGTGTGTTTATGTAGTTAGTATAAATTTTAGAGCTGATATTGGTTTTTTCAAGAATTGAATTAATTGTAGGTTTTGAATACCTAGGGGTCAGGCCTTGAATTGTGAATTATTATTACTGCCTAAAAATTTATTTATAGGTGAGTTTACTAAATATATAATTCAATTTAATCGGCTATATTTAAAGGAATCATCCAATAAAATTTAAAAATGCATTAAAGAATTATATTTTGCAGGTTCTGTGGCGAGGCAGATTATGGATAATGATTTCGTTATACTTACACAAAGTGCTCAATTTTATAAACCTCGAAACTTTTTCAGTAACACAAATATTAAAGAGATTTTAGATGTAGCCTCTGGAAATAAAAAGAAAGATACAGATTATTTAATTAATGAATATAGAATAAGCAAACAATATAATCATATAAGCTTCACCTATTCTGCACAGGTATTTATAACCGAAAGACCTGTATATTTTCTGGATCATGACCAATATAAGGATCAGATTTTTGCTTTTATTGTGTTAGTTGAAATGGATAATTATTTAGTCGTATTTAAGAAGAGTTGTTCTCCCATTTCAGGTGTAATAAATCGGTATTTCATCAAGGTAGATTATAAAAGTCTAGCTGGCACTATTAGAAACTCCGCCCATTTTCAAAAGCTCTCTGTAAGAAACATGACAATTTCAAACAGAGCCTTAAGGGCAAAAACTTATGAAGCAGAAGATCTGGTGGGTTTGTTTTCGACTCATGCAGCCGGGCGTTCTATACCATATTATTTTAAAATAAAAGATAAAAGAATAACAAAATCCTTCACTACTAAATCAAGTAGAATTACAGAGTATTCCTCAAGGAAATATCTTAATCAAATTATTTATTGGATTTATGAGCAAATTAAATTTATCAAGCTAAAACCTACAAATAAATTCCTTAGTGTTTTTGCAAATCCAATTGATTTACAAGAAGTATTGAATACAACACAACCAGCATCAATTTTAATTGAAACATCTCTAGTTCTTGAGAATTTAGAGGAGGAAGAAATAGATATTTTTTATACGAGCAAAATTACCAACTGTAAAAAGAAACTGAGTTTTCGGGAAGCGTGCGTGACTAAAGACAGAGCGGTTGTTAGTCTATAGCCTCAATGATTTTAGGAGGCGACTTAATGATAAATGGCACAAACTGATTCGAATTAGACACGGTCAACCTGGTTTGCCAGACTCAGGACTAACGAAGTGCTCCTCTTCATCTGGTTGCTTAATATCGTTTAATAGATTCATATATCGTTTTTTAAGGTCAACATTCTTGGGGGTGAAATGTTTTATGATTTGTTGGTCAATGATATTTTCCAAAATATATGAATTATTTTTATTGTAGTTTGGCATTAATGATTTAAATGCATCTAACGATTGAATATCTTCTGGTTTCGTATTTATTATGACCTTATCAGAACATGGCATGTTGTTCTTTACTAAAAAATTTTTGATTTTTATATATTTATTTATCTGAGGTTTGATCTTGCCCTGAATTGTCGGACACCCTGCTAAGAGAGTAAAATCAAAGGCAGAGGTGAATAATGAACAATAATAAACCAGAGAAGCAGTTAGCCAGAAAAAAATATAGTCCCCGATTTAAAGATCAGGCACTTGAACGAATAGCACAAGACGGAGTTCGTCAGGTGGCAAAAGATCTTGGTCTATCAGAACCCTTACTCTATTCCTGGAAAGCCCAACAGAAAAAAGGTGGAGACTCTCTTGAAAATCAAAAGCTACAGCAAGCAGAAATGGCTCGTTTGAAGCGGGAAAATGCACTGTTAGCAGAAGAAAATGCGTTTCTAAAAAAGGCGGCTGCGTACTTCGCGAAGGAATCAAAGTGAGGTACGCCATGATTAAGGAGCACTCAGGTCAGTTTTCCCTTCGTTTAATGTGTCGCCTACTTTCTGTATCGGTCAGCGGATATTATGATTGGCGGAAACGAAAACCCTCCCGTCGCGACATGAATAGTCAAGTATTAGCCAAGAAAATTAAAGCTATTTTTGATGAGGAAAAATCACGCGCTGGAGCCGTCAGGATTGCTAAACGATTAAACAATGAAGGCGAGCCAGTGAGTAGGCATCGAGTGGCTAAAATCATGCGTTCAAATGACTGGCGTGCACGTGCTGCGAAGAAATTCAAAGCGACAACCAATAGTAGCCATCAACTACCTGTCGCACCGAATTTATTGCAGCAAAATTTCCTGGCACATCAACCTAATGAAAAATGGGTGAGCGACATCACCTATATTTGGACTGAGGAAGGATGGCTTTACCTTGCAGTTGTTATGGATTTGTATTCACGCAAGATCGTTGGATGGGCTCTTTCTGAGCGAATGACAAAGGAATTAGTAATTGATGCTCTTCAAATGGCTATATGGAGTCGAAAACCAACTAAAGGACTTGTTCTACATTCAGACAGGGGAAGCCAATATTGCTCTTACGAGTATCAACAACTTTTAACGCAGCATGGTATTGTGTGCAGCATGAGTAAGCGTGGTGATTGTTATGATAACGCTGCTATGGAAAGCTGGAATCATAGTTTCAAAGTAGAAGCGATTCATGGGGAGAAATTTGCAACACGTGCAATTGCCAAAAATCATGTGTTTGAATACATCGAAATATACTACAATCGGAAACGACTTCACTCAATGATCGGGTATAAATCTCCTGAGTTATTTGAGATTAAAATGGTAGCTTAGTTAGGTGTCCGTTTTTTCCAGGCAAGATCAGTTCGTTATTACTATCAACTAGCAATATATTTGAGAATTTTTCTAATTGGGGTAGATATTGGTCTAAATTATTTTCATCAACCTGAGCAAGGTCAAGCACACCTACTATATGAATTTTATTAATAGTATTTAAATTTTCCTTTTCTTCTTTAATATATGAGGCAAGTTGTTTTAGTGGTTTTTTTGAATTTAAAGCTTCATTTATTGAAGGCCGATACTCTTCGCCCAAAAGTTGGGCTAATAATTCGGAGAGCCTTGAAAAGTCTTTAGAATTTTGACTTATGCGTGTATTGGGCTTTGATTTACCAAAATCAATTAGCTTAATATCCATATTGTGTATATCGCAGATTATATTGTCTGACTTAATATCATTGTGCTCTATACCTTTACGATGCAGCTCATCTAACTTTAAAATGATCTTTTCCGCGATATTAAGTTTCATTGCTTGCGATAAACTCGTTTTTTTTAAAAGATGTCTTAATAAAATTCCTGATTCATAAGGCATAAAAAATTCACGGACAACACCTTCTCCACTAGGGTCTTTTGCTTTTCGTTTAGTAGATTCTCTTTCATAATATTGGACGGCATTAGGGTGAGCTTTATGTGTTCTTGCTTTAAGAATGCCAAGTTCATTTTGAATTTCTGTATCTTTTGCATATGACTCATTGATTTTAAGTACAATCCATTTACCTGTTTTTAAATTTTGCCCTACTTTGACAAGACCATACGCACCTTCACCCAAGTGTGCGTTAGCTTTTTTACCATAATATACGGCATATAAGGCATCATTTCCTGCGATAATAGTATAAGGTGTATTTGTTTCATGTTTATGGTGATGACCACGAGAAAGATTCATTTTTTCAAGTCTGCTGATTTCATCATTACTTAATAATCTGTTGTTTGATTGCAGTCTATCGACATCAACTGTAAACGGTACATTAGGTATTGTGATAATTTGACCTGCTTTGTGTTTTGAAAAAAAACTTTTCATTTTGACCTCTGAATAATAGATTGTGGTCAAAATAAGTATAGTATATATATAAAACAAACATCTGTTTGATGGGCATTGTTGGGGTATTCTTAAAACACCCCAAATTACATCCTTTAATTTGGTTTCATTACTCATGTGGTGTTCTCTCGTTTACTAATTACCCAAATGGGCGTGATCATTCCCTTGATTTGCTCTTTGTGAACAAAGCCATAAATATCGACCATCAAATGACCATTCACTTTCGGTGGTCATCGTCATCATTTCATACTCTTTAAGCGGGTAATCTAATATCTGCCATTGAGGTAAGCGCTGGATTCTTCATTCGGACAGGGGTAGTCAATATTGTTCTTATGAATATCAAAAGCTTTTAACACTTCATGGATTTATTTGCAGGAACACTAGGGGGTCAGGCCTTGAATTTTGAATTTACAAATTTATTGTCATATTTTTTGTTATTTTATTGGGGTAGAATAATGGAAACCAAATAATTCCCAATCCCTTTTAAACTAAATTATAATAATCTAAATCGATTCATTTTTTGAATCTGCCTTATTCACTATTGTCTTAAAATGTATTTCTCTGTTTATTGAGTATTGGGATATCTAATAGATTCATTTGAGACTCGACTTTTTTAGACATTTATCAACAAACTCCTCCCGTCCCAATAATTTGTAATTCACAATTCAAGGCCTGACCCCGTGAATTAATTCTTGAATTTACGTGAATTCTATGTTTTTTCAGCACTACATCACACTTTGATAAATTTAGTTTATTTTTTGTTGTCATCTTCTATCCTTAAAAACTACTAGAATAATGAGATGTATGGGACATATGAGATGAATGTGAAGAATGAGAGCTATGGGATGAATGATATAATGATGCGTATTGCGCATCAGATTTTATTATTAAAAGGGGTTCATCAGTAGAAAAGCTTGTTAATCGAGTTTGTATTTCTTGAGCAAGCAAAGTACTTTGATTAGAAATATCTATATCTTTTATAGGAGAAGCTAAAGCACTTGATGAAGCTAGTAATGCTAATACTGCTTTTTCAATAGGTTTAAGAAAATTCCTTTTCTTTTGTTTAACTTTGGTCATAAAAGACTCATAATACACTCCTTGTATAATATAAAGTCTATATATAGTTCAATTTTTATCTTTTGCTTCGATAACAAACATTTGATTGTGAATATTTTTGGCACACTTCCTAGATAAACTTGTAAATTATATCAAAACAGATATAATTATATCAAAATGGATATAAAAATAATAAATGAAACCGATACGATTTCTAGGTGACTCGCTAACCCGTCTGCGAGAGTTTGATGCTGATGCAAAACAAGATGCAGGTTACCAGCTTGATAAAGTGCAACGTGGCGAACAACCCGATGATTTTAAGCCTATGCCGACAATCGGCAAAGGAGTTGAAGAAATTAGAATCTGGGATGAATCAGGAACTTATAGAGTTATTTATACAGCAAGGCTTGCAGATGCAGTATATGTTTTACATGCATTCCAGAAAAAGACTCAAGTCACAGCAAAACGGGATATTGATCTTGCAAAAGCACGTTTTGCTGAATTAATGAGGAGCAAATAAAAATGAGCAAAGTAGAAAGTTACGAAAATGTTTGGGATGCAATAGCTGATACAGCTGGAGAATCAGCAAATATGCAAGCGAAAGCTGAATTGATGCGTCAAATCGTAGCGATTATTAAAAAAAATGATTGGAAACAAGTAGAAGCGGCTCAACATTGCGGAATTACACAGCCTCGTTTAAATGATATGCTACGTGGACGAATCTCTCGATTTTCATTAGATGCGCTGGTAAATATTGCCGCGGCTATTGGACAACGCGTTCATATTGAATTAGAAGCAGCTTAAATCTAATTTTAATAGCGGCACCAAATCGGCACCAATTGCTGACAATTTCAGACCTCCAAAGACAACAGGCGTGTAGATGTTATATCAAGCATTAACCCAGTATCCATCTAATCTCTCGTAGTCTTTAGTGGTCGTTGAAATAAGTCCTTAAAATTATTCTGAGCGGGTTCGATTCCCGCAGCCGCTACCACTTAAATCATTGATTTTATTATGATTAATGTATAATCTTAAATAAAACGGCTCCATTAGCATGGTTATCACAGAAATGAAGATGATAATTCAGAGTTCGTCTTAGGGTGGTATTGACGATAAGTTGGGATGGGTTCCCCATTTTCTTGTAATCCACACCCATCTTTTCCCATATCTCTAATCTTATTAAACGCATCCTGCGCTGCTTTTTGCGCTAGTTCTACTGTTTTGCCTTGGGTGGAATCCCATATCTTTTTCCCATCAGGATCCATATAAGGAGATTTATTTTCTTCCGCTGCTCTCTGGTATTGCCTTAATACATCATAATTGCCTACATGATAAGCTTCCAATATTTCGGTTAGCGCTTGGATTTTCAAATCTCTTTTTTTATCCTGATGATATAAGCGGGCAGAAGATGTCCGGTCTTTACGTAAGGCTGCAATATGTAAGCGGATCTCACCTTCTATGCTTGGGTCAGGTTTATACTCCCCTAATTGTTTACTATCAGAAAATTCTTTTTTCCGCTCTCGATTGTTGTCTTCCTTGTAATCCTTGTATGCAGATGGAGGTAACTTGGGTATAAGGAGACTATGTTTAGGGAAAAAGGTCATTTCGGCAGTATTAAAGCAATCATCGCTCCGGACCCAGCACCCTAAAGTATTGCTGAGCTTTTTTTGGGCCTCTTGACGTTTGGCATCTGTTTGACTCCCATATTTCGTGAAGTCGGTACCCCAAAAAACACGAATGCCTTCATGCGACTGTACGAATTGACGTGCCAAAGACATGGGATTATCCTTATCTGTAGTGGCATCGTTCTTCTCATAGTGTCTGGCATGAGTAAAAAAAACGTCTGTTTTTTTTGTTACTGGATTGATGCCGAGGATGGCTAATCCCATACATCCATTGAGGCCTGAAGTCCATAAGATATCCACATCAGAATGCTCGATATCTTCGATAACCAATCCCGGACCCTCCCCGGTATCATTACCACTTAAGCCAATGACATGATCTATTTTGGTTTCAAACCAACTGTCTTTGCCCACTTGAGTTCCTTTAGGAAATGAAACGTCATTCCCCCAGTAATGATCACATGAATATAACGTATCTGGATTGAGTTCTTTAGAATACATGATTAGCACAGGATTTGATGAGCCGTTATAAAAAGTATAGTAGGAAAAAAAGAGAACAATTGCGCAATAAGGGTGGATAAATCAGGGCGAATCAAGAGTCTAGCAAGTCTAGGGTCAGATCTTGCTATTTGCCTTTATCCATAATTCAGGAATTAATTCTTGATAATTATTTCCCGATGTATTAATTTTCTTTCACATAAATGGGGTCAGGTCTTTCCTTTATCCCTAGAGGAAATAGGAAAGACCTGACCCTAATCTGTACATGATTTGTGAAACTAGTACTACCCATTAAGGACAGGAAATCCTCGAGCGTGACAATGTAAGTTTTAATTATTCACCCCTTGGAGTTTTAAACCTCATCCATACTTCGTTTATTTTTTAAATATAAATTTAACTGATGCTTCATTATGCATTTGCCTTGCACGAGAACTTTAAATTGTTTGGTTTGATCGAGCTTGCTTTTCATAAAGCAGATGATTTTCTAAGCGGGAGGCAAGCCAACCCATAAGTAAAAAACCAAAATTAGGAGATTGCAGACATAATTCGTTTAATCTATCATGGCTTACTACATAAAGAACGCTGTCTTCAGTGGCTTGGGCACGGTAAAATGTTTTACCACTTTTGGAAAAATAACTTAGTAACCCAAATACATCTCCCACTTTAAATTCTCGAGTATGCCAATGGGCATCGGGGGAGAATTCTTTGACTGCCCCTTCTTTGATAAAGTAAATTGAATGGCTAATGACACCTAATTCAAAAATTACCTCATTTTTTTTGACTACTCTTTTTTCAGCATATCCTTCAAGAATTTTTACATCCAGCTTATGCGGATCTGATATCGCGTTAATATTCTTCTTTAATTCGTAAATCCGGTAAATATTTAATGGCAATAATAAACCATGCAGAATAATAATGGGGACTAAATCAGCCCCTACGGCATACCAGATAAAGGCCACATTACTGCCAACTGCAATCATGCGTAATGTCATAATGCGTTTAACATAAAAGGTCGCGAATACTAGAAGAGAGGCGAAATATCCTATAATTTGTAGTGTTAAGTCCAAGTTTTACTCCTACTCTTTATTTAAAAAATTCGGGGTCCTAGGGGGCAGATCTTGCTTTGCCTTTATCCTCACTTTGCACTGAATCCAGCGCGGCGTCATATTGTTGCAGAGATTTTTGCAATTGCTGTTTAAGTAATGCTAAATCCTCGGTTCTCTCTTTTTGTAAAGCAATCATTGCATCTCGAGCCAAGGATTAGCTAAAAAAATAGCCTCGGGCAAAGGGCAAGATCTGACCCTCTATTTCTCTCATTAATAAAATATCCTTACCAGCAAACTTTTTTCTTCTCCATAATTGAATGATAATTAATGAAATATTGTACCTTAAATTGAATACCTTCTTCTTTTCAAAGAGCATCAATAATCGGAAGTATAGCAGTCGGTTGTTGGATTTACAGCGGGATTAATCATGCGCCGTAAGCTTGTTGTTAATATAATCTTTGAGCAAGGATTTATCAAGGTAGCATGGTGGCTTGAACAAACAGAGTCTACTCTAATTATTGGCACCAAAACGGCACCATCTGCTTACAATTTCATACCATGAAAGACAACTTGGTGAATTTGAGAAAAAGAGCGATAAGCTAGAGTAGATGTCATTTTTCATGGTCTTTGATAGTATCTCATGGGATCATCAAAAAACCATGGTAACGGGTTCGATTTCCGCCACCCCACAATTATTCAAGCCATCAAAGACCAGTAAAGACCATCATAAATCCTTGTAAATCAATGGGTTAAATCATAATTTTCAGGATTGAGGTTGTCTTTTGTGGTTTCTCGTTGGCTCAAAAATCACCCAAAATATGTCAGATCTTTTTTTTGTCTTTATCCAAAAAGACAGCTATCTATTGGAGTTCCAAGTCAATCCGTTTCTTAAAATAGGTGTCGATCTCTCAGAGCCTGACCCCATTGATGCAGTTAGGTTAAATGATACACCCATGGCCGTTTTTGAAACAGAGCCCCAAAGTTTACTCATATCAAATGAAACTAAACTAAACCACGATCACTGCCGATGACGTCTCAGTATCGGACTCGAGAGAGAGTTCTGGTTTATTTTCTGGAGAAGCAATAATAGCTCCTCGCCAACCATCTAATAACTTTTCTTTAGGCAGAGTACAGTGGTAATAATCACCATAAGTAAATACAGTCACGTCTACAGTGTCGTCGTCATTCATCGCCAAATTGGTTAATTCTACCCAGTGATCAGCGGCAATGCCTAAAATACTGGCATCGCCCTTATTTGCGGATGGTGCGTGTTTACAGAGTCTATGTGTTAGTCCAGCTGAGACACCCAATATAAATTTTGCATTGGGTTGCTTTTGCATGGCATCCAATACAAAAGTGAAGTTTTCTTCCCAACCGGTATAACTGCGTTGATCCGTGCGATGAAAGAAGAGCGTGTAAATACCGCCTAGTGGTTTACCATTGGTATAGGTATGATAACTCGCATTGGTGCAATTGAATCCAAATGTTTGTAACCAGGATATGACTTGAAAATTAGGAGTAGATCCTTGGGCAAAGTCAATGGTTTTAGGTAAACCAGGTAAATATCCAAGTCTGTTAGAGCTATGACGTAATGCAACTAAAAAAGCATGGATAAGATTATTGCTCTCATAATAGTCGTTGTTCGCAATTGTTTTGCCGTTAATGCAAACTTCTCCATTGCTAATGAAATTGATCAGCATTCGAATTGTAAAATCAGGATAGCTGTTCATTAAAACCTTTAAAAAAACTGCCGCCCCACAAATGTTGGCATTACCTTGATTTATTGATTCGGGGTAAATCACTAAGCGTAATAGCTGATAAGCTGCAGAGGTCTTTGTAGTTTGACCAAAGTAACAATCAACAGTTGCATCTCCATCGAGAAAATGTTGAATTTGAGTTATTTCATCCCTCAAGTGCGGATGTGTTTTAAGACTCGTGACTAAGATGTCTCTGGTAAATTGTTCAAAAGAAGGAAATTGAAAGCGTGCTTTTTTGGCATTTTCTGTATGCAAGACTTGGAATTGCTCTTCATTTTCTACAAAACGAAGTAATTTATTGGGGGTCGCTCTCATTTTTTCCAACAAAGCTTTATGTAAAACTGAAAATTCTCTAGAGCCATTGGGATCTATTTTGGAAAAAACTCTATAGCTATCAAAGAGTTTAACCATGAGATGTTCATGATTCACAATCAACCGGATTAAATTGTCTGTATAATTGTAAGCATTAACATTTAAACTATACGCATCGAGAAAATCTGACACTTCTCTAATAGCATTGGTTATCATGCTGGAATTACAAAATACGTATGCCGCCAAACCATGTGTAAATGGCATATTATTGGCCGTTGTGGTTTGGTTAAGAAACTCAAAAATAGTTCCTTGATTGATATTTAAAATAAGGTCGAGGTAATACCTTCCAAGCTCTTTAAATTCTTCTTCATATTCTTCGGCAAACCAATTTAAGCTATTACCAAAAATACTCTCAGAGTCGAAATTAAAACCAGGGGCTGTTAATTCTTCCATCATTCTTTTTAGCTTTAAGGTGAGTCTTTCTTCTTCCTCTTTATCTTGATTGGAAATTGCCAAATCTATAGCTTCTCTCACTTTCTTCAATGAGGGTATATTCGTGGAGAGATAAAGCTTAGCCTTATCAGTAGACGCGAGCTTTTCCCATATTGAAGAATTAAAGAAAAATAACGAAAAGTCATAATTTAAATTAAAAAGATAACCCAGTGGAATTAAATTAAACTTTTTAGTAATGACAGAGCCATAGTGGCCAATCATAATTGGCACTAAGTGAGGATAACCGTTTACGATAAGTTTTAAATCCTTATCGCTTTCACACTCATCTATCAGTTTTTTTATATCGTTTAGTAATTGATCAATTTTTATTGCTGAGTCTATTGATGATAATTCATCATGGCTTTTAAGTTGTGAGGGCATTTTGGGATTATTTTTGGTCAAAGTGTAATTATTTTAACAAATAAATATTAAGGAAATTTTAAGGCAACGACTGATCGTGAGTTTTCTGCTCATTCGAAAACACATCTAGGGGGCAGATCCTGACCCCTATGTCTCGTGTTTTAGCTCGATTTTTGAAATAACAAAGTGAAGTTGGAATTCACACCTCATATTCTCTGAACATTTTTCTAAAGAGTGTCTAGTGGTCAAATCTTGCTATTTGCCTTTATTCATATTGTATCTGTTTACGGAGTCCTGACTCCCGAAATCATGCTTTGATGCTTTATCCAAATATTATATAAAAGTGAATGGCTTTTTTCGGTTGCAAGGAGTGTTTTTGGAAGAACCGTACTTGGTGAGTCTATTGAGTTAAAAGCAACTAAAAATAAATTTGCATGTGAGCGAAATTTCATTCCCAACAGAGAATGTACCATTATGGATTGGAAGCATAAGAAATGAGCAATCAAACCTCAATGGGGAGAATTGTTTGATTCTTGCACTTGCATAGACCGTTCAACTTCATTAATGAGCTTGTACATGCCAAACTCACCAAAGTCAACCTGTAGGAAACGGTAGTTTCCTGAGGGTAATATTGATACTAAGACGTCATTATCTTTTTGGTCACGCATTTCTTTTCCAGTAACATCTTGCATGACTTGTTTAACCATTTGTTTGAATAATGAAAGATCTTTCTTGAAATGTTCTCCAAGTTCACCCGATTGAAGGTACTTATTAGCTCCTATCCCAGGTATTTTAGGCATGACTAAATTACCATTTCTATCTATAGAGGCTGTTGCAAATGACGGATCATATCTTTTATAAAATGCATTCCACGCTTCCATTTCGCCTTGAACAATATGTTCTTTAGGTTTATCTACATACTCTAAAAATTCATTTCCAAGGGTACTTGCATATTTTTTTGTTACCTGATCACCATTAGAATAAACATCACCTTGAACTCCTGAACCAATCTTTTCACCTTTTCTTCCTGAAGTTTCTTTTTCCATTGAAACATAGAAATTATCCACAATTAAGGGTATTATTTTTATTATAGTTAATTGATTGGGCATAATGTGCATTGTTGTGCCAATTAAAAAGAGTGTCTAGGGGGCAGATCTTGCTTTTTGCCTTTATCCATATAAGACAGCGAGTCAGGGATTAATTCTTGATAATTATTTCCCTATGTATTAATTTTCTTTCAAAAGGAATTAAGTAAGTCCAGGATTAGGGATGTAAGACCTTTGTGCATTGAGTTTGCTGGTGAGCTCTATCCACTTTACCAGTCAGTGGATTTGTATTCTATGAAAGAAATTGGAAAATATTTTGGACTTCACTACTCAAGAATCAGCAGAATTATAAAACCACATTATATACAAGAGGCAAAGGGCAAGATCTGACCCTCTAACTACTGGTTGCAAGCAACCAGGCTACTTATGTTTTATTCTGCAGTTAGCTTAGGGTTATATTAAGTTCTTGTTGGTGTTCCATAATAAACT
The DNA here is from genome assembly GCF_014109805.1 of Legionella sp. PC1000. Taxonomy (GTDB): domain Bacteria; phylum Pseudomonadota; class Gammaproteobacteria; order Legionellales; family Legionellaceae; genus Legionella; species Legionella resiliens. The sequence continues at coordinate 3,840,376 of NZ_CP059400.1, read as the reverse complement.
TTGACGTATCGAAGATGTTCTTGCCAGGAATAAAGCATGTCTTCACTATGAATTTCTCCTCAGCAAAGCATGTGTTTTTGTATTTCTCTAATAAGGCCAAGCGGTCATTCCCTTGTTTAAAATCATAGCCATCTAAAATTAATTTCATGGCTTTTTGTTCCTTCCCATGAAGTAAAGCCGTCGTACAATTAGAAATTGACTCAAATTTCTTACCAATAACCAAGATATTATTTTCAGTGTGCATTAAAGGAGGATTAAAACGATAACGTCCTTCAGGGATCCATTTCCCATCAAAATGACAAAATGCTACTAATAACTTGGAATACTCTGTAGCCAAGTCATCAGATTTTAACTCTGGCTTGTAATTTCCGCTGTATATGTCAACAAGAATTGCTAATTTATACCTTTCATCAAGATAATAAGTATCTCTATTCCCATATTTTTTTAATAACATTTCGTCACGGGAATTTAATACTATTTTATAATCAGGTTTCATCTCTTCTTTGCCAAACATATCACTCTCTCATTTTAATTCCAAATCGTCGGATATTAAGTTAAATGAAGGAAATTATAAAGTCTTTCTAGGTGGTTCGTTTTTATGTTCTAGGGGTCAAATCTTGCTATTTGCCTTTATCTATATAAGACAGCGAGTCAGGGATTAATTCTTGATAATTATTTTCCGATGTATTAATTTTCTTTCAAAGGAATTAAGTAAGTCTAGGATTAGCGATGGTAAGACCTTTGCGCATCGAGTTTGCAGATGGACTCTATCACATTACCAGTCGAGGAAATAGAAAAGAAGCGATCTATTTATCAGATGAAGACAGAGAGAACTTTTTGTCTGTTTTAGGAGACGCCTGTTTAAAATATCAGTGGCTATGTCATTCGTATTGTTTGATGACAAATCATTACAATTTACTCATTGAAACACCGCTTGGAAATCTATCAAAAGGCATATGTTATCTAAAAGGGTATACACTCAGAAATTTAATAAATTACACAAGCGGATTGGGCATGTCCTACAAGGTCGCTATAAATCTATATTGGTTGAGAAAGAGAGTTGTCGCGTTACATAGTATTAAATCCTATTAGGGCAGACATGGTTGAAAAGGTAGATGAGTGGCATTGGAGTAGTTATTTAGCAACAAGTGGTAGAGTACCAGTTCCTTCATGGCTTACAGTTGACTGGCTTTTGTCATCATTTGATTCTATAAAATCAGCAGCACTAATAAAATATGAACAATTTGTTTATGCAGGCTTAAGTAAGAAAAGTCCGTGGATTGATTTAAAGCAGCAAATATATCTTGGTTCGGATGACTTAATTTCCAGAGTAGTGAGGCATGTTGACCCTAAAGTTGATTATACAGATATTTCCAGGACTCATGTGCCAGATTTAGTTAAAGGGCTTACAATTGAAGAATATGAACGAATGTCAGGGAATCGAGATGAGGCAATATATAGTTCATATAAAAGTGGATTGTATTCTATGAAAGAAATTGGAAAATATTTTTTGACTTCACTACTCAAGAATTAGCAGAATTATAAAACAACATTATATACAAGAGACAAAAGGCAAGATCCGACCTTCCATCCGCTTTTACAGTTGCTGCCCTCCTACTCTGACAGGTTTCATTATTTCGTCCATTTTAGGGTTGGCCGTTAAGGCCGCACGGATTTTTTGAAAATCGCAACAGCTTGGTTTTGCAAATGCATGGATGATGTCATCAGCATTCTCATTGTAATTATTGTCCTTGTTTTCAGCTATTTTTCTTTTGATTTCAATAATGGCATTGCTTATATTTTCTTCTTTTGAAGGGTCGATATTCACCACTATGTCTCGTATGGTCTTGATAATTGCAGGAACGGATCTATCGGGATTTCTCAGCAATCCATCATTCTTTAATACCGTGTAGACCGCGAAAATATTTTCTTCCCTTTCATTCAGAGGTATCTTCATGATACTAATAGTTACTTTATTTTTATTGGGTATGGTTTCAAATTTAGGTAGGACTATACTTTCTGGTTCCCCTTTTTCTGTTTTAGCAGTTTGTTTTGTCGCTTGTTCCGAATGTTCAATTGTTTTTTTGTTCTCATTTTTACTGCTTGCGGAAAAATCTTCAAATTTTTTCTTTGCGGGTAAAGCATTTTCATCATAGGAAACCTTGCTTTTAGTATTTTGTAGCCATGTTTTATCGCACTTTATTTTAACTTCACAACCAGCTAAGTAAACTTCTTCATTGTAATCCCCTGGTGCTTTAATGGATTGAATATTAGTTACGAAATTCGATTTAGTTAATTTTTCAGGAGAAAATGCCTCAAGTTCTTTATCGGTATAAGGAGAGGCTCCATTATGATCTTTATGAAGTAAAAAGTCTTCAATAGCTCCACAAAAAGAATTAACACTGGCTATACAGGTATTCTGTCTTCTTTTATTTTGATCGTTGCTCTCTTGAGTGACAAATGGATACCTTTTAGAATCCATTTCTGTGGCACCCTCATATCCTAAACTATACGTTTCTTGATATATTTTTATTTCTTCTTGGATATAATTAATTAACTTTTTACTTAATTCTTTAACATTTTCATTAGTAAAATTGTCGATTTTTAATTGCTTAGTATATTCAGCAATTAATTTTTCAATTGAAAGTAGTGTTTTTTGTTTATCTTTTGCAACACTACTTGGCGTACGTTGAGGAGAATTTTTTAATTCCATTTCATTAAAATTTACATTATCTAATAATCGTAACTCAAAACATTTATTCAAAAGCGATTGTATAAATTCCGTTTGAGTTGCTTTATCATTTTTTAACTGAGATACAAAGTTGCTTTCAAAAGAAGTTAAAGTGTCTTTTATTCTATCTGCAATTTTTTCAACACTAATGTCTTTTAATATGATTGGTTCTAAATCTTGCTTAGCATAGGCGGCAAGCATCTTTTGGATAGCTACTCGTAAAATGGGATGACGGGGAACAACCCCAAAAGCATCATTATTTCCATCAACTTCTAAGGGTAATGGTATTTTCAACATACGAGCTAAAGTGCGCTTGCTTTCCGGGTGATTTTGTTGCTGGATATGACCAATTATTCCTAACGGAGGTTTATCTGGCATAAATTTTGTAGTGCTATCAACCGACGGTAGTAAATCAGTATCCAGATAGTATCCACCATAGTAATACAAGCTACAATATCGAATTAAATCACTAACCGCAGCCAAATTGCGATTTCCAATAGACTCTCTTAATAAGTTGTATATATAGGCATTTGTTTCTTTATCAGGGAACATAGGGTCAGTTTTAAGCAGGTTCAGCAATTCATTAATATTTTTTAATTTAATATGGAAGTTTCTCGCGCTAATGGGTATATCTAAAGTTTCAGCAGATAGAGCCACTTTTGAATCGGGTTGGTCAGCTGATTGATTTCTTTGCTTTCTATGTGGATTTTCACGTGTATTGTTTTTTTTCCTGCTCGAATCATATTTCTTCGAAGGTGTATTTAAATCTAAACGTCTTAGTGGTTTATTAATGTATTCATCATTATCGGTCCAAATAATGGTTTCTTTAAAACCACTGCGAAATGCAGCTGCCGATATATCTCGTATGGTTGACAAATACCGAGGATTAATTTCCCCACCCACCCAGACATATTGAAACATTGGTGGAATGCTATTTAATGAATTTATATTGCTATCGTGCTTTTTTTCCACAACGAATTATCTGTAATTATACATTTATAAGTATAATATACTTTTTAATAAGAAAAGCGTTTCTCCTAATAGAATATCGGTAAATTTAGAATAAAATTTTTCTCGGAAACTTTAATCTCCTTTCTATAGCAAATTTAAATCAAATTAAAAGCTTGTTATTCAAATAAAATCTATGAACGTTATAAAAAAATGAGTTGAATGATATATCTCTGTTCTTCCTAAATTCAAAAACTATGAAGTCGTGTATATAATGGTGAATTTTCAGCAGAGCAACAAAAACGAGTTATCATGTAACCTATTGATTTTCTGTTGAAAATTATTTATTTTTACCAGTTCTAGGGGGCAGATCTTGCTTTTTGCCTTTATCCATATAAGACAGCGAGTCAGGGAAATTCTTGATAATTATTTCCCGATGTATTAATTTTCTTTCAAAAGGAATTAAGTAAGTCCAGGATTAGCGATGGTAAGACCTTTGCGCATTGAGTTTGCTGGTGGGCTCTATCACATTACCAGTCGAGGAAATAGAAATGTACACCTTAAACATATCTCCGAAAGAGTGTTTAAAAATAAATTTCGATCTTCATCTGGAATGTAGATGCGCTCCTGCCCATCACCCCTTGAGGTGATATGATACAATGCTCCTGGAAATTCTATCCGTAGTGATCTTGCCATGTTGGACTAGGACTATGTCTTTTTCCTTAGCATACTTTTAATCTATTTGATTCGGATCGTCAGTAGATTCATCAACTTCTAATGATAATTCACAATTCAAGGCCTGACCCCATTGATGCGACCCATCGGTTTATTCAAGATGTTCTTAAGAAATATTGGGAATGTAATGATGAATTTAGTCTGGCTGATCTTGGTGAGAAAAGATAAGAAATGCCGGGTCACGGCCCGCCTACGCTTGCTGAAATGACGTGTTAGTTTTCCCTGGATCGGTTTTTCATTTTCATCTCATACATGGCTTTATCTGCTTTTTTTAATAATACTTCCAAGGAAGTCGCATCGCTAGGATAGGATGCGGCACCTAAGCTGAGATGACATGTAACTTTGGTATTGTCAATGAAAAAAGGTTTATTAAATTCTTGTAAAATCCTTTTAGCAAAATTATCAGGAACACCATCGTTTTTATTATGTACAATGGTGGCAACAAACTCATCCCCCCCTATACGGGCTATGAAATCATTGTTACGAAGACAGTGCTGTAGGCGCTTGCTACATTTTAGAAGTACATGATCTCCCGCATGATGGCCGTAAGTATCATTAATGTATTTAAAATGATCGAGATCCATAAATAAAAGAGTCACCGAATGTGTTTGAACATTAACGGAGGAAAGTAAATTTTCTAGGTAAGCATTAAAAAATGTTCTATTGGGTAAGTTAGTTAAGTTATCGTGTCTTGCTAAATAGTGGAATTTTTTCTGATCCGCTTGCAGAAGAAAGTTCTGTTCTATCAATTCAGAAGAAAATTTTAAATTTTCATATAATATACTGTATAACAAGGTAACTTCCAGAAAAAGGATGGTAATAAAATTGAATAGTTCAATTTCAGTTAAATAATTAGGTGGAACCTTGTATATAGACATAGGCTCGAACAGGATAAAAAAGAAAATACATATCAATGAAAGGGAGGCATAAATCACTAAACCCCTAATACCAAGAATTGCACCGCCTATCATGGGAAGGATTAGATACCAGGCTAAATAAGAGCTTGATAGTCCCCCAACCCAAAAATATGTCAAACTGATGACCAAAAAAGTATTTAAGATCAGAAAATGTCCGCTTAGATAGGTGTTTCTCTTCTTTTTCAAAAAAATTTGATTTAGAACAGCCAAAACTATTCCTATTATCAATAAGACAACGATCAACCAAAATTGAAGGATAAGCGTATGAATGGTTAAAATCAAAGCCATTAGAATCAGCTGAATCGATAAAATATGAATCAGGCTATACCGCATATTTGATGTTATTTGCAATGCGGATTTTTTATTTGTAACTTCATAAAAAGAACGCAGATGCTTTGTAAAAAATTTCATGATTTCTTTTTTGTAGCAACAATATATTTATTATAGCTAATTGAATGACATATGCGTTCAAAAAGGAATCGTTGCCAATGATAGGGCTTGGTGTAATACATTAGACAACCATGTATATGTAGCAAATCTATCAGACTAGCAATACTCAAGTATTCATCGGTTTATTCAAAAAGACATTCTTAAGAATATTGGGAATGTAATGATGAATTTAGTCTGGCTGATTTTGGTGAGAAAGGATAAGAAATGTCGGGCCACGGACCCGACCTACGCTTGCTAGGACACTCTAATTTAAAATAAATCTTGGTTAAAAATATCTATTCCACAAAAAAATTGTTTCTTTTTATCTGATATTAGCGAGGCCTATACAAGGCTGCTTGAAGTGCTGTAACAACTAATGCAAGTTCCATTTCTGGTGCAACCTCAGGTTCATTTTTCATCAATTTAGATGAGAAAAAATGATGTCGCTTAGAATCGGGTAGGTTTGTTGTTTTTCCATGGTGGTGAGTTTTGCTTAGGTTCCCACAATGAGCGTTTCCTTTTGTTTTTTTTGTCATAAAAGCAATTCCATATTATTAAAATCACGATGGATATTCATGAGTCTGTAGTATAAACCGATTCTCATCCTAATCTCGGTGCGTTTATAACATAGTTTACTTGAGTTTTCCATCACGCCTGTTAGATCTGATTTGCCAATTTATCAAATGATTTTTTCATAGGAAGTTAGAGTTCTATTTTAGCAGCATCTAGCAGCATCTAGGGGTCAGGCCTTGAATTTTGAATTTACAAATCTATGGTCATAATTTTTTAACTATTTTACTTACAGTAGAATAATGCAAACCAAAATAATCCCCAATTTCTTTTAAACTAAATTGCTCTTGCTATGTAGGACTATATCTTTTTCCTTAGCATACTTTATCTATATCTATTTTATTTGATTCGGATCGTCAATAGATTCATCAACTTCTAATTGATCATTCACAATTCAAGGCCTGACCCTCTAGTCCTCACCACCAAAGACCATCATAAACCCTTGTAGATCAACGAGTTAAATCCATTTTCCTGATGGCTCAAGCCTTAAAGCACACATTTTAAAAAACTAAGTCTATTGGGATTAGAGAACTCAAGTGAAAGAAAAATTTGGTTTGATTGGCACAATTTAAGTAAGCTAGAATCTCATGGGACGCTATCAAAATTTTTAAGGATAATTAATGAGTTATAAAATTTTAATCGCTATCGTACTATCAAATTTATTATCAGTATCGCATGCAATTGGTAATCCAGTAGTACCTCATTCTACGGCAGTTGAATCAAATGAATCATTGGGTACAGCGGATCCCTACCAATACTGTTTTAAAAATTCCACATGGATAGTTCCTCCACAAACATTGCTTGCCTATCTCTATGATAATGCTAATTTTACTCCAGTTAGTGACCAAACGGTTTGGGTCATTTCCAGTTATAATCAAGGATATTTTACTGGACAATCCTATACCTCTATAAATAACAGTATATTATCTCAAAGATATTTAATAGGCTCTGTGACTTCCGAAGGAAAGGTCTACATCACTTTTTATTCAGGTACCTCATCAAGAACGGATCTCGTCAATGGTATAGGTGCCTTGCGAGTGAAAAGTAGTAGTCAATGTTCTTTCATCATGCAAATGAATAGTGGGCAAAACGGTGTCAGTGGTTTAACCCACTGGTCTTATATGATACCTGTTAAGCCGGGTGATGTTTTCTATAATAATTTACCTGGTACCAATATGAGTGTCCCACAATTTTTGGCACAATTTTAACAGGATCTTGAGCCCCTATTTTGGGCTAATCGAAAATGGAGTTTGCTAAGAACAGTTATGAAAAAAATAGCGCTTTCTTTAATGATGACTGCTGCCAGCAATTTTACATTTTCTGGCAACATGGGGGCAATTAGCCCAGAGCCCAATTGGACTGGATTTTATCTTGGCGCTAACGCAGGGTACTGGAGTTCTCAAGCCAATAAAGTTGCCACGACCGGTTCCACTAGTTATATCAATCAAACATTTCCATTAGGGGCTAGTAATATTGCAAGTGCATTAGCTCAAGTGGCTACTAACAATTTTTCGTTGCATTCCAATGGATTCTTAGGAGGAGGTCAAGTTGGCTACAATCATCAACAGAGCACAAAAGTTTTACTGGGTCTCGATATCAGTTTTGATTGTTTAATCGATCCAGATCATATCTATGCCTTGCAAAAAGTGGCCAATTTAGCGGATTTTGATGAGTATTATGTAGGGTCTCTGGCTGTTAAACAAAAGATTAATTATTTAGGTAGCGTGAGTGCTCGTTTAGGCTACCTGTATCATCCAACGTTTTTAATCTACGGCACAGGAGGTTTTGCTTATGGTAATATTGAATTGAATACAGCTTGGACAGCTAATGAATCATTAGGGCCAACAGTTTTTCCGGCTATTGCCATTCAAAATAACTTAAGCAAGACTCTCCCCGGATGGACGGCGGGTGCAGGAGTGGAATGGTTATTTAAGCCCAATTGGAGTGCAAAGATTGATTATACTTACTATCGTTTGAATAATTTGAGCGCGCCTGCTGTACTTGCACAACACAATAGTGCTGAAACACCAGCTGTTCTTTGGGGAAGTGTTGCTGTGAATACTGCTCTTACTACTTCTATTGGGAGTGTTAGAGTTGGGATAAATTATCATTTTTCATAGCATCATCTAGGGGTCAGGCCCTGAGTGATCGACACTTTTAAAAAAGAAAATGTAAACAATAAATTACAACGAGTAGAAATGAATTGACCTGCATATCTTAATGCATATTATGACTGTTTTTCGACGACAGATTTCATAAGGAGCACTAAGATGCAGGTGACCGCAATTCTAGCCACATATTTAACAAAAGTCATGCGCAAATCACGCTTAAAAACACTTTCCGTATTAGTTGAATCGCTATTTCATGCTAAATTTTTTAGTCTAACCGGGCTTGGTCGCGCATTAATAACTGATGCACAAGAGCGAAGTTCAATAAGACGGGTTGATCGGTTTCTAGGAAATAAAAAACTACAAAATGATAGGCTCCCCATTTATGATACCATTTGTCGATTAATAGTCGGTGGAGCTTTAAAGCCCTTAATTATTGTGGACTGGTCAACAATCCCTAATCAGTCACACAATGTTTTAAGAGCTGCCTTGGTTGCTTCAGGACGAGCACTGACCATCTATGAAGAGGTTCATCCAGAAAAAAAATATACCAATCCGAAAGTACATATTCGATTTTTAATGAAGCTTAAACTGATATTAGATGCTGAGGTAAAGCCGATTATTATTACGGATGCTGGATTTGCTACCCCCTGGTTTAAGGCTGTTCAGGGACTGGGTTGGGATTACGTTGGGCGCATTAGAGGCAATAAATATTATCGCTTACAAAATAGCTCAACATGGTCACCAATCACAGGTTTACATAAAGCTGCAACAGCTACACCAACGCTTTTAGGAGATGTTGAGCTTTGCAAAGACCACGGATTTAAAACTACGCTTTATCGTTACAAAGGGAAAGCATTGGGGAGAAAAAACAAGAGTAAACGGGGACAGATTAAACAAACAAATCAATCAAAAAAGCATGCGAAGTCTAATAGAGAACCGTGGTTACTAGTTAGTTCGCTTCTTATTAACAGTAAAACAGCAATCAAAGTTGTAGAAATCTATAGTCTTCGAATGCAGATTGAAGAGGGATTTAGGGATCTAAAATCAACTAAATATGGCTTTGGCTTTGAGCATGTAAATACACAACATATTTATCGCTTAAATATTTTTTTCTTAATAGCAATGCTCTCAGCTTTTCTTGCCTGGATTGTTGGATGGGTGGCTGAGAAAATAAATATACATAGACAATATCAGGCCAACTCAATAAAGAATATGCGCATCCTTTCGCTGTTTTACCTCGGGTGTAGAATTATACTCAAAGACAAAGTGAAAATAGAAAATGCATCTATTCGTAAAATTATCGATGATTTCCCCGATTTTAGTGTGGTTTTTTAAAAGTGTCGATCACTCAGGGTCAGGCCTTGAATTTTGAATTTACAAATCTATGGTCATAATTTTTTAACTATTTTACTTACAGTAGAATAATGCAAACCAAAATAATCCCCAATTTCTTTTAAACTAAATTGTCCGCTTTTGTATGCAACGAGAATCCCTTCATTTCTTGAGCCTGCCTTTTGCTCTATTTGCTTTAAAGTGTATTTCTCTGTTTTATATTGAGTTTTGGGGATATCTATTAGATTCATTTGAGGGTCAATTTTTTTCAACATCTCTTTAATAAACTCATCACTGCCTAAATAAATTTGTTTTTTTAAATTACTCCATGGAGACTTACTCCTTACTCCATCAGTTACAAACTCTTGGTATTTCCGAATGGCTGAGGAAACATCTTCACTAAATAGACAAAGGATTTTATCTACATACAACCAATTTGGTTTCGACTCTTTTAATATTGTTGCCAGGTAACTACTCCATTTCCATTCATGCGGTGAAGCAACCATTTTTGCGCGTACAGGATTTAATACAATGTATCTTGATAACTCAAGAAAATAAATATCTTTATCAACTAATATTGCTTTGAAGCGTCCTTGAAAAACGTGCCCCACACGATTGTGTATTCGATTAAATTTTTGAGTATAGACACCATTAAGTAACTGCATACCTTTACTTAAATTGCCAGCTGGAGTCTCTATTAACAAATGATAGTGATTATCCATGAGACAGTATGCATAACATACCCATGTACACCTTAAACATATCTCCGAAAGAGTGTCTAAAAATAAATTTCGATCTTCATCTGAAATGTAGATGCGCTCCTGCCCATCACCCCTTGAGGTGATATGATACAATGCTCCTGGAAATTCTATCCGTAGTGATCTTGCCATGTTGGACTATATCTTTTTCCTTAGCATATTTTTAATCTATTTGATTCGGATCGTCAATAGATTCATCAACTCCTAATTGATAATTCACAATTCAAGGCCTGACCCTCTAGGACACGAATCATAAAATATAATCCATCATCAATGTCTATTTAATTTTCATATTGTATAATTAGATAATATAGTTGTACTTTCGGAGTATATATGTCGTATTCGAACCGGTTTTTTATTAATCCTTCTCATAAGAAGGTGTTTGATATTTATAAGGTGGTCAGTAAAGAATTAAGGAAGGATATGTCTCATATCGAAACCTCTTATAAGGAAATATTAAATAATGAGCTCAATTCACAGCTATTAAAAGAAAAAGAAAAAATACATAGTACTGTTGAGGGCCTCCTCACCAACTTTACTAATCTTTTCCTAAAGGATAATACTGCAGTGCTCAAAGAAATTTGTCAGTTAAAAGTGGAGATATTGCAATTAAAAACAAAACTCATGATTCAACATATTTTAACCAATAATGCTGATTTCGAGTTTGACGACTATAGGCTCGCAGCTAATTTACATAACTATTTAGAAGAGTTTAGTGATGAGGTCGGTTCAATCAAATGGGATCAATTTGAAAGTGATAGAGAAAAATACATCGAGTTAAACCCTGAATATTTTGATAAAGTGTATAGTGTCTTACGAGGGCAATATGATGCCTTAAAAGAAGAGTTTTATATTGGAGATATATGGGAAAATTGGGATTATAACGCAGATTCTGAAGAAGAGGAGTCTGATGAATATTCTGGTGAATCATTTAAGCCGGAGTAATGAACGGGATCGACACCCACATATAAACTTAGTCCTAGAGCCTCTGGCTTTAAAGAAAATCTTGGCCCTAATGAGCTGTTTAATTCCATAAATAACGATCTGATGTTCTTTGGGATTTGCAGCCGGGCAGGTTATGACCAATCAGCTAATATGCAAGCGTTTAGTTCGCAATATTTTACCGGCTACTCCAATGTAATGAACCATGCCCCGTCATAGAATAATAGAAAAAATAATGGATTTCGTTCATTGCCCACAGATAGAGTTCATGGAATTTTTTTTTACACGTATACAAATTAGTTGATGGATAAAAAGGGATGTTGAATCCGCTCCCATAAGGCCTAGTTAATCGTAAAATCAGTAAGGGTCTAATTGTACGAATTAACATCATACACCAGCACAGAGCAAGCTGGTCCGTAAGAGATCGCTTTTGTAACTTTAAATGTAAATCACTGGGTGTAATATTTTTTCATTTATCTAATTCATAAAAAATAATTGAGTGCCTTATCAATTAGTTCTGCTTTGGAGGAAACACCTAATTTAAATTTGATATTATTCAGATACTCCTCAACTGTTCGTTGCGAAATTCCTAATTCGCTAGCGACTTGCTTTGCTGGTTTACCTCGGACAGTTAGGTGCAAACATTGCGATTCGCGTTGAGAAAAACAAGGAAAAGCATTGTCATTTTTAGACAGAAAGTTAGTTTTAGTAACGCCAGTTTCATTCATATTCAATAAACCAAGGCCAATTAATTTAGATAAAAATTCGGCTAGGTTATGCTTGCCAATAATACTTCCGCATCCAAAGGTGCCAATTATTTTATTTTCTTCATTATACCAAGGGAGTTTGAAGAGAAGACATTGATGAGAAGACCCATCAACGAGAATAAGGTCAAATTCAGTAACTTCTAACTTCTTTTTTATCATTATATTTTCATCATGCTGGGTAGCGATAACGGCTTGTTTCTTTACCATAAAGTCAACTGGCCTTTTGCCAACGGATGCTTGCACAGAATCCAATCCGCATATATTCGCACATTCATCATTTACAGTAGCAAAAGCACTTTCAGAATTACTGAACCAAATGTTAAAAGGCTGTTCGAGAAAATCCGCGACTGTGTAGTGAGCGTGTTCTTTAAAATGATGAGCCTTCGGGTTTGGCTTTATTAGCTTAATACCCTGACCGATACGTTGGATGAGGAACTCGTTGCTGATAGCAATTTTATTTTTCATGTTTCTTTGTTCATAAAACAATTGACCTATTATTATACAAAATATTTTCGATGGAAGTAAATTCGGTGTAAGTCAGGATACGTGTATAAATCGGACTTTTCATATTTAAAACCCTCTGTAACCATTCAACATGTTGTTTTCATTTAGTTAAAAAATTGTATTCGTTTCATCCAGTTTATGCTTTTCTCCATATTTTTTAGAAAAAAAATCGGAAAAGATCATATGCAGATGCATCTATGAGGCAACTGGAAACACACTAAGCAAGGTCACAGTGAAACAGACTTGTTCTCTTCAATACTAAAATACATCATCATATCAACATGAGCTTTGGGATCTTCATTATAATAATCTCGTGGCGTTTTAAGATCAGAATCTTGTGCATCCTTGTCGGCACCATGATCTAAAAGACAACCAACCAAATCCGATTTATTATGAATCACAGCCAAATGTAATGCAGTTTGCCCCTTTTCAGTAAGAACTGCATCCACATCAATTCCAGATTTAAGTAAGGATATTAAGGTTTCTACTAAAGCTTTGGATGGAATATCAGAAAAAACTATTTCGTTAATAATATTATTAAACTCATCTAGTTTCTCTTGAGTAGTAGCGGTCTTATAATTAGCGGGTTTGGACGATTCTTTAAATTTATCTTCAGAACTTTCCATAGATGCGCTTGTTGTCTGAGCACGTAGTTTAGGAGTTCTAAAAAAGTGTAAATGCGCTGCTTTATTTGAACTGTTTTCATCAACTTTTTGAGGAGCAATAGTGGTAGGAGTAATGTCCATAGGCAATGTATCTGTTTTTTTAAAATCTTTTATCTCCCAATATTCAGAATCTAAATAAGCATCAATTTGAGCTTGAGTAAAATGTTTATCTTTAACATACATCGCTACTAAGACATTAAATTCCTTTCTATGAAGATTTAAGAAGTCCCTGGAAAGATATTCATAATCATCATCAACCCTGGTGTATTTCTTTTGAGCCTCCTCCGTTAGTGCACTAAATTGTTCTCTATAAAAATCTTTAAATCTGGCCACAAGGGTATCAATAGTAATTGTTTGATAATCAAGATTAGGATCATCAGTGGCTCCTGCTAAAGACAAAAGAACGGCTTCTATCATTCCCGGGGCACATCTCGTAGCATCATCTGAATTTTTGTCATCTTTATCACTATATTCTCTTAATGAGTGACACATACCAGTGATTACTATCTCATAGAGATCCTCTATCTGTTCTTGGCTACGCTTGTAAGTGGGGTCATTAATAGCGCAGCAGATTAATGTAATAGATTGAAGTGCTGTAAAACTGTTGTAACAAGGCTTAGTGAATGTTTTAAAAACACGATGATCGCGAGCATAATATATAAATCTAAGGGCAGTATAATATTTATTCTCATTTGCTAAAGGATAATTAGCAACTAGAGCTGAATAAGGATTACTATGAAACAGATTACCCAAGATCTTAGTTGGGAGAAAAACTTCACTCAGCTGGGTAAAATCCTCTAATGATAAGTCCTTGAATTTAGTATGTTCACTTATTATTTTCGAAGAATAAAGCTGCTTAACGTGTAAATTTCTCGCTTTATTTAAAATATAATCGTGGAAATCCTTAGTAAACTGTGATGGTTGAGATAGCCTGCTTAAATATTTTTCCTTAAGATATTTAGCAATCACCCAACAAGAATGCTCCATAGGGGTTAAGTGAATATTTTGTGAGTGACTTGCAATTTCTGCAAGAGAGAGAGTCCCGTTAGGAGAGTTCTCATTGAGTTTGGGCGCATAGTAGGGGCCATACCTCCCATCTGTAGTTAAGAATTGATGTAACTTTAAGCTTGATGGATTAGCAGCATGAGTAGTTTGTGGTGTTTCTCGCAATACAGGCGCTGTTGTTGGTACTAATCCATTTGGTCGTAAAAAAAATGGTGCTGTTTGGTGTGTACGTGATGGCATCAATGTAGCTGGCGTAGGTTCACGTTGATAAGGAGTATTAAAATTCGCTGTTGCCAGAGATCCTATGAGTGGTGCAAGTATTTTTTCATCGGTTGTTTGACTTAAGATCGTCTGTAAACGGCCCATCCAGTTTGTTTCGAATTCATCTATAAGAGAACTATCAACTTTACCATGATTACCGTTGTCACTTTTTAACGCTCTTAAAAATTTAAGAACATGAGTGAAAATTAACTCTTGATCTTTTGGGTTGTCCATTTCATATAAATCTTCAAGATAGGTTTCAAAAGTGGACACATTAGAACAATGAATCATTGCATTAAAAAAAGTAGTTACTAGTTCATCTGTCGCTTCTTTATTTGCAGGGTCTTTTCTGAGTTCCTTTAGTTTTTTGATTAATAAAGAATCAATTTCGGGAGCGGTTTGTTTTATTCGGATAAAATCAATAATATGTGAAAAAATTAAAGGCTGATCCGTTGTGCTTTCAATTTTATAAACGCACATTAAATAATCGTAAAATTCAAGAATATCAGTAACTTTAATTAGGTTATTAAAAAAATTAACTAATAACGGGTTTATAACTTCTTTTTTAGAAGCATCAGTACGAAATGTTTTTAATGTTTGAATTAGGGCAAGATAAAAATTATGGTCGCCACTGTAATGAGTAAGAATTTGGTTAAATATCTGTATTGTTGGCTCAGAACTATTGGTAAGGAAGCTTAAATTATTAATTAGCATCTCACCCCAATTAATTTCTCCAAAACATTTAGAGGCATCACTAAGAGATCTATCTGTAAATATTGTTGTAAAATTAGTTTTAGATGCCAATTGTCTCAAAGCCTCAATTTTTCTTTTCCCTTTCAGTAAGTCCGGATTTTTATCCTTGAATATCTCTTGCATGATATGATTAAAAAAATCTGAGATTTCTTTTTTATTAATATGTGCACTAAAAAGATCATTAAACTTTAAGATTGCTTCATAGTTATTTCGATAAATCGCACTTATAGCAAGACAATAGTAAAAATGAGATTTAGTATATCTGCTTCTTTTTCCTTCATATTTACTGCCATATTGCTCATAGAGATCAGCTAACAACCCAAGATATTTTTTTTCTTTCACACGATTTAGTTTATCAAGATGGCCTTTGGGGGATGTAGAATTTGGTATCATAAACAGTTTTTTTAATGTGTATGATTCAGAAGTTGAAGAAAAGCGAGCAAAGGCGAATGGTTCTTCATTATCGAGAAACTCTACTGGATCGATTATAGCAAGGGCACTTAAAAAATATGCTGTAAAGGTTTGTTTTTTACTTGCAGGTAAACGCCCCTTTTCTATTCCCTCCATATACTTATAGAATTGGTTTTTAAAACTTTCCAATTCATCTGCTTGAAAATGATAGGTAAGTAATGATCTGCGCTCTGAAAGCTTAAGGGTATTTTGACTACTATCTTCAGATTGTTTACTGTTTTTAGTTTTTTTATGCTCATTGGCCATCATACTTTCCTAAAATTTTATTCTCGAAATAATGGTCATTATATGCACAGACCCAACTGATGATAACCCGTAAATTTTACGGGGAATTAAAATTAACTTGCCGGATCGGTCGACCGATTAACAGCAAAATTTCGAATAATTTTGGCAAGTGTAGGAACCTCAGAAAATTGAATAAATATCTCTAGACAAATTTAAAAGTACGCTTACAACTTATTCGCTCTACAATAGAAGCTGAATATTCACCTCGAATTTCAAAGGGTTTATTTCGGGTTTATTTAGTTGATCGATCAATGGGGTCAGACTCGATTGATTCATTAATTTGTAATTTTCGGTAAACTGAAGAATGAAGAGGAATTATATACAAAACATGCTTATTGCCTATATCAATAAACATTAATTGTCTCTACATGCAGACATTATTCTTCGATGCTATATAATTGTGTCTATACGCAGGGCGCACTATATCTTGGCTCTACTTCATGCAAACAAATAAGTGAGCCTAATGTTAAATTATGTGACTTCTCTTATTCCTAAAAGGACTTGAAATGAATAAAAACTCTTCATCCGGATTAATTAGAGCTCTTGGTTTAGGTGCTTTAATTATATATGGTGTGGGTGATATTCTTGGGGCCGGAATTTATGCCCTTGTAGGGAAAATTGCAGGTCATGCAGGTTCATTAACTTGGTTTTCATTTGCTATTGCAATGGGGATTATCTCATTAACCGCACTATCTTATAGTGAATTAGGGAATCGATTTCCTAAAAGCGGTGGAGTATCTATTTATATTCATGAGGCTTTTGGTACTCAATGGTTTTCGATATTAACAGGTTTGTTACTCTTTTGTGCTACGGTTCTCTCCATGTCAACTTTATCGCATGCATTTGCCGGATATCTGCGCGCTTTAGGATTTAATATCCCCGGTAGGCTAGATATTTTCGGTTTTTTGCTTATTTTACTCTTAATTAATCTACGCGGTATCAAACAATCCTCAATGGCTAATATAATAAGTACCTCAGTTGAGGTAAGTGGCCTACTGATAGTGCTTGGTTGTGGATTTTGGTACTTGGCAACACACCATAGCCACGTTATTGCCACTCCTACAGAAACGCCTGGAATAGGTGATGTGCTTCAAGGAACAGCTTTAGCTTTTTTTGCATTCACAGGATTTGAAGATATGGCGAATATTGCAGAAGAAGTTAAGGAACCCAAAAAGAATCTACCTCGTGCCATATTATCCTCTGTTGGAATTGCGGGGATTATGTATTTAGGAGTAAGTTGGGTAGCGACAACGATTATTCCAGGGAGTGAATTGAGTACCTCTGAAGCCCCTTTATTAGATGTAGTGAGCAAAGCTTCTCCTGTTCTTCCCAAATCTTTGTTTTCAATTATTGCCATTTTTGCAGTTTCCAATTCAGCTTTATTAAATTACATTACCGCATCGCGTCTGCTTTATGGGATGTCAAAGGAAAAACTTTTACCGAAATTGTTACAGAGGGTTCACTCCAAATTTCATACCCCTTATACTGCGATATTTCTGATCTTTCCAATAGTACTTTGCTTGGTATCAACAAGTAATTTGGGCGATCTGGCAAGTTCTACAAGCGCAATAGTTTTGATAGTATTTTCATTAAGTAACATGGCTCTAATAAAAATTAAACTTAATGCAAAAAAAGAGAAAATTAGTACTGAAATATTTAGAATTCCCTTCTTGGTACCTTGTTTAGCAATCGTTTTAAATCTCTCTGCCATATTATTTTTGCCTCTACACAGTATTATCCCTGCTGTAATATTGATTGGCATATGTGGTTTTATTACATGGATTATCATGAAGAGTTTGTTATCTAAAAATTGATTCAATCTACCTTAACCAATCAAGGTATCAGCCTTTGAATGGACCGATTGCTTTGTGATTTATTTGGATTCAGAAAATTGTGCCCAAATCTAGCAATTGAAGCAGTGAGAATCGGGATTTTAAAAATTTTCGAGAGTAATTTAAGACTATTGGATTTACAATTTAATCAATTGCGCCGAGAAGGCATTGCCGCAATATTAGGGTTAAAGAGACCCATCCTACTCTCACCCATGTTGCGTTGCATGGCAATGGTGTGTCGAATACGACAGAACTACAAGCAATTAAGTGAGAAGTTGATGAAAGTCTTCGGGACTTTTTGCGATAATACTCTTTAAAATGTACTTTGATAACAATAACTCAGTTAGTGTATTAAGCGTAACCATGTTGCTCGCAGCCAGGATTTGCCCGCAGTGAAGGTATGGTGTTTTTCCAGGTGGAAGACCTCCCAACCATAGACTATACTTTTTTTACTGCTATCAAAAGGGAGACTTATCATGGAACAAGCAACTCCAATGGAGTTAACAAAAATTAAAAAAATTGCTGCTGAGATTCAGGAATTTCCAACTAAAATTGACTCCACAGAGCAGGCTAAAAATGCACGACACTTACTGAAAAAATACGCATTATTATCTGAAAAAATCGAGAGAAACGTATTAATTGGTGAGGCATATCGAAAGGAGCTTGCTAAAATTCGTACAGAAGAGTTCAAAGCCACAAGACGTAAATTAAAAGAAAAAGCAAATTTAGTTCTACAGGCAAAAAGCAACAACAACGTTCAAAGTGAAAAGCTTGCGAAAAAAACCGTAAAAAAACCAACTTCCAAAAAAACCTCAAAAGCTGCTGACGTGGCAGTTGCAAAAGAAACAAACGCCAAAAAAACCGTGAAAAAAACATCACCTAAATCTAACAAAAAGGCTGTTCCCAAAGAAGGCGCATAATTTGGTTTTGTCGCAAAAGCGTTTATAAGCCACTTATGGACCAATGGGGTCAGGCTCAATTGGTTGGTAAAAACTCTTTTATCGTTGCATAGATTTTGCGAGTGTATGCCGGTCTCTAATATCAATCCCGATGGATTGAAATGGTTATTTTAATCCATCGCGTCTGACCCCATGATTACGCTGATTTCCAGAATAATCCCACGTTTAAACCATCACACTCATCTTGCTTGACATGCTGAATTCAAATTGATTTAATTTACATTAAGAAAATCATTAGGGTTGGTACTCTTAAGTCATCCTGACTAACCCTGTCTTTAGAAGATTTTTGGTGATGGCTTTTATTGTTTATACAATAGGAGCCATTATCATGCGTCAATACGAATGTTCCCCGTATATTTTAAGTCTAAAAGAAGGGGAGGACTTATTTAAAAGCATAATAAATTATGCATCTTATGTTAATTTAAAATCTGCAAGTATCAGCGGTATTGGTGCTTTATCCAATGTCACAATGGGTTTTTATCATCGTGATACCAAACAACATACCAAGAAATTGTTTCAGGAAACCTACGAAATTGCATCCTTGACTGGCAATGTAACCTTAAGTGATGAAGGCTGGTTTGTACATATCCATGCAGCTTTAGGTAGTGATAATTTTCAACTTTTTGGTGGTCATCTCATTAATGCGGAAGCGAGTGCGTCAACAGAAATTGTAATTTTTCCTTTAAATTACACAGTAATGCGACGAAAGCATCCTGACTTGGATATAAAAGTCATATGTCCGTTTATAAATGAGGTGAAAGATGAAAACTATCGCTAATTCAAATGCGTTAACAGAATATAATCTTTATGATCTGCAATCTGATTTAAAACAGGCAGTCTGCAGTTATGACAAAAATGGCATTATTGTTCTTAAAGATTATATTAATCAGGCAGAACTAACTGGCTTATTGAGTGAAATTGAACTGATACAACACGATGCAGAATTGGATATTGCTCAAAACTGGGATAATGAAATCGTTTGTTTTTATTCTAAAAACCCCTTAAAGCAAGAATCAGAGCCTAAAGAATATGTAACACAGCCCTATTTTCAAGCCTCAAATCACAAAGGACATGTATTTTATGAAGTGATAGATAATGTAAGAGTAGTTAATCGGATTGGGCATGGCATGCATCTCATAGAAAAGTATTCAATGATGCAGCAAACAGTGTATCGGAACCCCATGCTGATGACGATTTTGAAGGGTATAGGATATAGAAGGCCAATTTGTCATCTGAGTGTTTATATTCCTAAGTATCCTTATGGCTCAGGTAGTGAAGTGAGGCCGCATCAGGAATCAACATTTGCTTACACTGAGCCTACCTCTGTAGTTGTTTTATGGTTGGCTTTGGAGAATGCATGTATAGAAAATGCATGCATGTATGGAATTATGGGTAGCAACCATTGGCCTTTGAAATGGGTTTCACGGGTAAGTCATCAACTTAAAACCAGACAATTTGAGCCGCTCAATGATGTTTATATTCCTGATTTTATCACAGAAAATTATTGTTATACGCCCTTAGAAGTTAAGGCAGGGGATGCATTATTATTTCATGGTAATTTTGTCCATTGCAGCCCAGTTAATTACTCAAGCTGTTCACGCAAGGCCTTATCTTTTCAATTCATCGAAACTGTGGGGGTTAATTATTCCAAGAGCAATTGGTTGCAGCCACCAAACCAAGCTTATTTATATTGACCCTAAAGAATAAGGAAAAATAAACATGTCTATGTATGATAGCAGTGAGTTCTTCAAAACCTATTTTGCTAATGCTAGTGAAAAATCCATACTGATTAACTTAATGCGCACTCGATTTTCTCCATCCTCGCATCAGCTAAATATTTTGGATTTAGGTTGCCATGATGGCGCATTAATAAAAAAAATAATTGATACTTATGCCTGTAGAATGCCCGCAAAAGTTACTATAACGGGTGTGGAGCCAAGTGGAGATGCTTTATTAGAGTATTCAAAAAATCAATTTTCTATTCCCGTTCAAATGAATACCTTTGCCGGCACTGCCGAAAGCTATTTTTTAAAACATCCAGGTGATGAATATTTTGATTGGGTTATCGCCTCCCAGTGCCTTTATTGGTCTTTGGATTTACCCTATATGGTTAGGAAAATAGCAGAATGTGGAGAGTCAGGCTTAATTGTATTAAGAGGACGTCGTGGAATTTATGAAATTCAATCCCACTTCAAGGCATATATAGGAAATCAAAACGAGCAATTTTATACTGCGGACGATATAGAATCCGCATTACTTAATTTGCATATACCTTTTGAGAAAGAAATTAAAACAACATCTATCCAATTACCTGATCAAGGGAGCCTGGAGATGAAATGGCTAATTGCTTTTTTTCTACAACAGAATAAAAAAGCTATAAATAGTGATATTTGTCAGGAAGTTGAATCTTGGATTTTAGCGAAAAATTCAAAAAAAATGGCACATGATGTGTGTTTTTTTTGGTTAGGAAAGGCAATGTTCAAGGGGTAAGTATGCTTGTAACAATAAAAAAATAATTGGGCAGAGATACCTAAAAACGTTCCGTTTAGAGCCTATGCACTCCTGATACAGCAATTTACCGGCTATGGGAGAAGTTCTATTGTACTTGAATCAGGTTGAATGTTTCACTATGCTGGAACTATTACCCTAATCAAAAAACGGCTATGGCTCCATCAATCACCTTTATTATTCTATATTCTTTAATGCCTGCTGCATTAATGTTTATTGGGGGGGGAATTGCTAGTATTTATCAGCCGGGTAATCAGATAACCAGCGCCACGCAACATTTTGCTGCTGGAGTTGTTTTTGCTGCAGTAGCAAAAGAACTCCTGCCCAAAATTGGTGCTTATCACGATCCTTTTGCGCTTATTATTGGTTTTTCATTAGGTGTTTTTGGAATGTTGTTCTTAAAATGGTTTACCAGTAGATTAGAAGATCTCGAACAACAAAAAAACGGTGTATCATGGGGGTTATTAACTGCAGTTGGAATTGATTTATTAGTAGATGGTATTTTGATTGGTGTCTCTTTTTTAGCGGGCGAAAGAGGAGGAGTTCTTATAGCTATAGCCCTTTCCATTGAAATTTTTTTCTTAGGATTATCGACCACGTCCACTTTAGGAGCAAGGCAAGTTAGTGTACCTATCCGTTTGTTAGCTAGTTTTATTTTAGCAATCTTGATTCCGATTGGTGCAGGTCTTGGTGCAAGTTTGTTAATTCATTTACCTCAAACGGTTACCAATGTAATTTTATCTTTTGGTGTGGCAGCGTTACTTTATCTTGTTACAGAAGAACTTTTAATTGAAGCTCATGAAGTTCGTGAAACTCCATCTATTACTGTATGTTTTTTCGTTGGATTTTTGTTAATTTTATTGTTAGAAGGCCTGGCAGCCTAAACAATGTTGATTTCTAGTTGACTGTCATATTCTTCGTTAACTTGCTTATCCAGGTTCTTTTTGTATGTTTCTATAAGATCCCTTAAGTTAGCTATATTTTCGCTCTGATTACTTTCTTTAGCTATTTCCAATATGCGGTGAGTTATTCCAAAATAAGGTATGGTTGTTTCGTAGTATCATAAATACTTAATTTATCAGGACGTCCATAATAGGAAACTTCTACATCTTTAAGGTCATTTAGCTGATGTTCTGGCATCATTGCAAAGGCATTTACCAGGTCATTGTCTCAGGCTTGAATTGTTTGTTTCTAAGCGATTGTTTTGTGGAACATAAAGGATATTGGGAAGCCTCTAAATGAAATAGAATAAATCAGTTAATTAAGGAACTTATTTTCTATGATTTTTTTTATAGGTTATTGATATTAAAATTAAAATAAATATACTTGCGGCATAAAGAAGGGAATTCTTGAAGTGAATGACGAATGATGATTATTGCGATTGGAGGCCTTTAAAAACCATAAGAACCTTAAAGGTCCAACTCTTAAAAACAATCGTGGAAATATTCTGTGAAACGCCTGGGATACATGATGTCGATTTAGGACTCGCTAGTGATTTTCATGAAGGAAAAAAGCATAAAACAAATCCACAGATATCTCCGATACCTCATCATTCGTCATTAAAGTGTTATGAAAAAGAGAATAATTGCAAACTCCATACCTTACCTCTTTATTCATAGCTTATTAATCATCTTGGACTGGTAAATATATTATCAGGGACAGAAATTATTTAAGCTTAATATTTGAGTAATTATTATGCTCCATTTTGATTTAACTTAATTTATCCCTATAGGGTCAGATAAATGATTAGAAGAACAAAAAAAGATCAAGCTTTTGGTTACCTATCAACACAAGCCAAATTAAAAGTAGAGATGAATAAAGCAAAAAATGACCAGGAAAAATTTATTCTTTATGTAAAGTTTGCGTCAATAATTGCCCAAGAAGAGTTTCTTGGCAACTCTTTTGGAGGAGCACAAAATCAAACTCTAAAAGCAGCAGTGATTGATACGATTAAATGGTATTTGGATAAAGGAATAGATGTAAATACTGTAGATGAAAATAACAAATCAGCTTTAGCTTATGCGGTCTCATCACCCGAATTAGTTGAATTGTTTTTATCACAAGGTGCTAATCCGAATCTAAAAAGTAATTCAGGTAATACGCCGCTCCATGCCATTGCAGCCATACTCACCAGTATTTATACTAATCAGTTGCTGCAATCGGCTATATTACTCATAGCCGCTGGAGCAGACCCAGGTTTAAAAAATAAAGACAACGAAACTCCAATTGAATGCATTTATAGCGTAATTGATCAAGCTGGGGTCGAGGAAGCAAGAAAAAAATTTTTACAGGCAACAATGCCAAGTTCTATGGCAGTAACAAGGACAGTTTCTGGATGGGCTTTTTTAGGTGCTCCCATGCCAGAATTACCATTATCTCAGGAAGATATATCTGATATTGCCTTATTTGAAAAAGGTAAATATAGACAGTTATTGTGGTCCAAACCTTTATATCGTCATTTAAGAAATTGGATGTATTGTTCTTTCCAAAATATGGATTCGGATTGTGAGTCTCAATTATCTCGTTCATCAGACGATTTTTCCGAATTTGAACTACCTTCTTATGATATTTCAAATTCAGCATCAGATGATCAATTATCCATTCAAAGAAAAATAGATTCATTTCAAACTATTTCTCAAGATGTTCGGGATGCATTTTGTTTTTTTAAATCGAATAAGGATAATCAATGTCAGCCTAAATCTAAATTGGAGTGGGATGAAGATCCAGCAACGCTTTATTCATTGGATTAGGTTATGAGTGTTTAAAAAATTAGAGAGATTATCTTAAACAATTTTTTAAGATAATCTCTCAGGTAAGGTTAGTAAATAACTCGAAGCTTTAACCTCTCTCAATTGCTCAAAGTTGGGGAAATAAGTTAATTCCTATTCCTATAGTGCGATTGATAGACATAGCTGCCATGATTATTTTCCATGGCTTCTTCCATGAGCTCGATTACAACCCTTAAAAAGAACGCAGCCAAGGTAATAGTTAACCCTGTTATAGCGCGATTATTATCTTGAGAACAAAGCGATACCGTAAAGAGGAGTATGCCTGACAGCATGGCGATAAGTACCCCATTATTCAGTTTTTCATCATGATTCAATCTATAAAAAATACTGTGCCGGTTATTGCTTAATTGCTCTATTTGTTCTAAGCGGGGTTGCTCTAATTGTTCGAGTTCTGATTCTTCCAGCTCCGATTGTTGTCCTAATTCATTAATTATTTCCTCTAAAGGAGTAGCGAGCTGGGTAGTTATTGTTTTAAATTTTGTGCCATATTTGCTCATAATGCAACAATCCAAGTAATAAGGAATAATAGAATAACAAACATCGTATAAATTAAGCTCCCACTTTAGTAATTTTTTATTTTCAACATAAAAAGATGAGTGGAATAATTGTTTATATTTTCAAAGGGATCAATAGAAATTAGAACCATCCGGAAATTCCGGACGGTTCAAGAGGCTTGTGTCAATAAATAGCCTCAAAATGAATTATTGTTAATTATTTCATCAAGCTAACTGATTCTTCACTGGATTCATTTTCTGAATAGTCCCAATCGAACCAGTTGTCAGCATTGTTTTTAGTTCCACTCATAGAATTGAGCCCATTCATTTCCTGCAATATCAAACCGAACGCCTCACTGTGTTCTTCGTATTGCTCAACATGAGCATTAAGTGCTGCATTACCAAGATATGGACAATGTTTCAATTGATCTCTTTGAGAGCCACTGTTCATTTCCAGTATAAATAAATTCCAGTTGATGTCTTGCAAACTTTTTAGCTCGGTTGGTTCGAGATTTTCTTTCTTAAGAGAGGTTAGCACGGTGCTTCTGCAAGCATAAATGCGGGAATGTAATTCCGTTATATTTTCTAATAAACGACTGTGTTCTTGCTTTCGATTTTTTTCAATGGGTGTAAACATAATGAGTTGCCTTAATTTAAATTTGGTAGCTCAAATTATGAACAGTTAATGTTACTGAAATATTAACTGGGATGCGTATAATTGGATCAATAAGGTCATTCTTTGCATGGCTGATTTGCAAACTGCTTTAAGTATTCAGACAAATCCGCGGTTAGATAACAAGGAGTTATCTTTTTTTGCCTTTTTTATGGTTATCACGATGGAGACCAGTTTCTTTCTTTGATTGATTATAAACGCCTAAATCAGTTTCTTTTAATTTCTCGTTGGACTTTTCAATCCCTTTTTGAAAAGGATGTTTTTTCATAATAAACCTACTTAATCATTACATTTTAAGTATAGTATGCATTCTTATCTTCTGGATTAATTATAGGTATTAATTCAAGCACAGTACGCACCAGATACCTGGAACAATAGAGTCCCCTTTCTTGTGCCGAGTCTTGATCTGTTTAATGGGCTCAGAGGAAAAATCACTAATCGGATTGTTATCATTCGCCAGCAAGTTGCAAACAGGTCTTATGAGTTAACAAAACTGTTTGATTCCAGGAATTCCTATTATTCGAAAATATCCATTATCATGAGTCCTATGGCGCATAGAATGGTGCTATAATTAAAGAAGTAGATTGTGTCTAGGGAAAGCCTTCTCTTTTTAATTTGTTAGTCGTACCGAGAAAAGAGATATTGAGAGTTTAATGGAACTTCGTTATTCAAATACCTCTCCTTGTTCATTGGCAAAGTACCTATTAAATTTATGACTAAAATTAGTCTTAAGCACTTACGCGTACCATATTGTGGAGTAGTATTAAGTTAAGCAGAAAATAAGAATCAGGTTAAATCCGATGTTAATGCACTATGCTAACAACGGAAGTAAGGGAAAGGAGTTTTCCTATGATTTTTGGTATTTTAAACCTAACAGTTTGGGAATATATTTTAGCCACCTTGGTTCTAACTCAAATCACTATTGCTGCGGTAACTCTTTATTTGCATCGCTGTCAAAGTCACCGCACTTTAATATTGCATCCAATAGTGAGTCATTTTTTTCGTTTCTGGATTTGGTTAACAACGGGCATGATAACCCGGGAATGGGTTGCTATTCATCGCAAACACCATGTAACGACAGATAGAAAGGGTGATCCGCATAGCCCTCAGGTTTTTAGTTTAAAAAAGGTTTTTTGGCAGGTTCCTGAGTTATACCGCGAAGCAGCAAAAGATAAAGAGATGATAGCAAAATATTCATTTGGCACTCCCAATGATTGGATAGAGCGTAATTTGTATTCTCGACATTCCCATAAGGGAATACTAATTATGTTTTTAATTGATTTGCTGCTGTTTGGTTTTCCTGGGATTACTATTTGGGCAATACAAATGATTTGGATTCCAATATCAGCGGGAGTAGTTAATGGAGTAGGTCATTATTGGGGATATCGCAATTTTGAATGTCCTGATAGATCAACCAATGTATTTCCTTTAGGTTTTCTAATAGGTGGGGAAGAGCTTCATAATAATCATCACACATACACTTCTTCGGCTAAATTTGCTGTGAAATGGTGGGAGTTTGATTTGGGCTGGATTTATATACGCTTTCTATCTTTTTTAGGACTTGCTAAGGTGAAAAAGCGTCCTCCCAAATTGGCTAGGGATAATACCAAACACTATGTTGATTTAAATACTGTAAAGGCAGTCATTAGTAACCGATTCCAAGTAATGTCCGATTACTACAAATGGGTCATTGTGCCCATTTTAAAAAATGAAAAACGCAGCCATATTAAAAATAAAAATGGATGGTATTTATTTAAAGGTGCTAAACGGCTATTACGCCAAGAAACCACAAAAACAAACTACCATTTGCAAGCTTTATTAAATCACTTCGAACAATTACGGCTTGTTTATAATTATCGCCAGGCATTGCAACAGATATGGCTAAAAAAAGTATCCTCGCAAAAAGAATTAATTGAATTATTAAGCCAGTGGTGCAAAAAAGCAGAAGAATCAGGTATCGAGGTATTGATTCAATTTTCACGCAAGCTAAAAAGCTATGTTTTACTTGGTGAAGGGACTCATTAGAAGGAGTGCTCCAATTAAAATGAATTCGCTTTATGGTTTTACGATAGTATTTGGTTGCCCTAATGAAGTTATTTTTTTGCCAGGAAGAGACAATACTTAATAGAAATTTCATTTAAGTTGCACTCGACCAGTTGCTTTATTTTTATCGCAGCATTTTTCGATTATTCTTTATATATAATCTTCTTAATTACAAGCAAAATATCTTCCAGCAAGAGCAAAGAATTATTATTAAAATTCAAATGCTCTCAGCAATAATTAAATTCAAATTCCTTCGATAGGTAGGTTTTCTTTTAGAGTTAAGATTCTAAAAAGGCACACGCCCTATCAAAAGTAATATTAAATAAATTACTAAAATAAGCCCAATTATACCAACGGGTCCATAGCCCCATTCTCTGCTATGCCCCCATCTAGGTAAGGCCCCAATTAAAACAAGGATCAAAATAACCAGTAATATTGTACCCAGCATGATTGTTCTCCTTGAACTACATGTATCTATAACTATAGTACTAAAACTCTGTTTATACCTTGGTGAATCAAAGAATTATTAAATTTCGCGATTGGGGTATTGTTTTGGATTGTGATCACAATTCTGCTTCTTTCACATTGTACTAGGGTATTTCAGCTCCAATGAGCGTGTAAAAATAGATTAATTCCAGTCCCCTAACGTGGAAATGTTCTGTAGAAGTAATTGTGACGGATTAGGATCAACTCTCTCAATTTTTTTCAGACTCCAGTTGTTCATTAATCGTTAGTATCTAAAATAAGCTAATATAAACTAAAAGGAGAATGAATTAATCTTTGGAGTTAAAAATGAATCATTATAGATTACGAATAATCGATAAGGAAACAATAGAAATAATTAGAGATATTGGAGGGTATGAAAATCTTCTTGAAAATGGCCAGGATACTTGGGCCAATACTGAAGAGGACGCTCGATTGAAATTGGTGGAGCAAAACATTTTTTCTAATTTTGGTAGAAACCGTGGACATTTACACCCAAGTAAAGAAAGTTATCGGGGATTAAATGATATTTGGACGAATCGAAACAAAGTCGCTATAAAGCTTATTTAATCTTAATTAGGAAAGCCCAATTTTTTTAACTTAGTAGGAGTTTGAATATAGTTAATTGGAGTAGCGCATTGATGTTGAACTAGATTTATAGGAGTCCATGGGGGCAGGCCTTCAATTTTGATTTTAAAAATTTTTGCTAGTTTTTTTGAGTATTTTACTTATCCTTGAATAATACAACCCGATAATAGTCGATTTCTTATAAGGTAATCTGAGCACTTTATTTCTAGTGCTAACCTAAATTCAAATTTCAAGGCCTGACCCCATAGACAAAATCTATTGCAAATGGGGTCAGGCTCGATTAGCTTGTAAAAACTCTTTTTTCTTCCCGTAGATTTTGCGAGTAATTAAGCATGTCTCTAGTATCAATCCATATAGATTGATATGGTTATTTAATCAATAGAGTCTGACCCCATTGATTTTTCTTAATGTAGGATTGGTACTATATTCTGTTTGTTTTTAAGACTAAGAGCGCCTAAAAAACAGACAATAGCGCTAATGATTAAATAAAAGCTTGGCGACAAAATATTTCCAGTAATATCAATCAAACTTGTCGCAATTAAAGGAGTTAGCCCGCCAAAAATCGCATATCCAATATTATATGAGAGAGCCATTCCTGTATAACGCACGGTCGTAGGAAATAATTCAATGATCGTGCAAGTATAAATTCCGGAAATACATGCACTCAATAAACTTACTGCTATCATGACAATCACTACATAGCTAACTTGCTGTAGGGCTAATAAGTAAAAGAACGCATAACCCAAAAAAATAAAACTAAAGGAGCCGATTAGCAAAAATATTCGTCTCCCAAAATGATCAGATAGCCATCCTAATCCAACAAAAAGAATGGAACTAAGAATTAGAGCAAACGTATTGATGATATTAATAGTTTCTTTTGAATAATGTAATATTGAAGTTAAATACGTAGGCAGGTAAAGAAATAAAAGACAGGTTATGACCGCATCAAGCCAAGTTAAAGCAACTCCTTGAAATAATTCCAATCGGTAATTACGGAATAATTCAAATATGGGAAATTTTGGTCGTACTGCATGATTGGATAATTTAAAAACAGGGGTTTCTGTCAGTTTTTTACGTAGCCCAATACTGATAATTCCTAGTATGCCACCAAGTAGAAAGGGAAGGCGCCAGGCCCACGATAAAATCTGTTCATGTGAGTAAGTCATCATTAATAAAACACAGATCCCCGAACCTAGAACCAAACCAAAATTAATTCCAAAAAATATAATTGCACAGGCCAGTCCGCGATATTTTGGACTCACATGTTCTGCCGCAAAAGTAATTGCGCCAGGGATTTCACCACCTACCGATAAGCCTTGCATCAAGCGTAATAAAATAAGTAAAACAGGAGCCCCGATACCAATAGTTTCATGAGTAGGAAGTAAACCGATCAAAAATGTTGGCAACACCATTAATATTAAGGTGATAACAAATGTTGTTTTACGGCCATATGTATCGCCGAAATGACTAAATATTATTCCTCCCAAAGGACGAACTAGATACCCAAGAGCAAAGACTGCATATACACCCATCAAGGAAGCTAAGTGATTTGATTTGGGGAAAAATAATTGACTCAGTTCACTGGCAAGGAAGACATAAACGATAAAATCATAGAATTCCAATGCGCCGCCCAGAGAAGATAAAAATATTATTTTACGATTATCTCTAGATAAATTAATTATTGACATGCTTGTTCCTCATTCCAATGCATTTAATGGATGCTTGAATGTTCCATGTAGCTTTTTTTATGGAGTCCAGGGATTTGGCGCATGAAAATCGTATATATCCGCTGGTTTCACTAATCCCAAAAGCGGAACCGGGAATAAGTGCTACTCCTGCAGTATGTAATAAATAAGAGACAATATCGTAATCGTTTTTCAAGACAGTAGTACCAATCTTTTGCTGAATGTTGCAAAGATAATATTCATTAGCGTTTTCTAATTGATAGGTAATGGTGTCAGGAACAGTAAGGCCCAGCAGAAAACTTGCATCTGCTAAAATAAAAAATCCATTTCCGCCATTAATTATATTAAAGCCCGCTAATTTTAACTGTTGAGATAAATATTTAATGTTATAGGTATATTCATGCAAAGATTTATTTATCCAGTCTGTATAGGAAGATGAACCGGATAATTTGCTATTTATTCCAGCAATCAGGACTTGTTCTGTTAAACAAGAAACACTACTAACGGTCATGGCCTGAATGGCTGCCATTTTCCTTATCCATTCAGTATTAGCACCAATCATACCCGCTCGCATTCCGGGTGCTCCTATTAATCCCTTTGAAGCAGAATTAATTACAATACATCTATTTTTTAGTGATGGGTCAACATCGAGAAGAGTTATATGTTCTTTGAATGTAAGCTCTCGGTATACATCATCAATGATGATACTTAGATGAGAGTATTTTTGTACTATTTGCGCTATCTCAATTGCTACAGTTTTAGTTAAGTCAATTCCAGTAGGATTGTTTGGATAATTAAGAATAAGTGCCTTGGCTCTTGAATGGGTTGATATGGCTTTTTCCAACATTATTCCAGTTGGTTTAAAATAATCAGTTTGCGTGGGAATTTTAATCAGCTTACCACCAAGCATATTCACTTGTATTTCATAAGTACTGTAATATGGTTCAAATGCTAAAACCTCATCACCTTCGTCAATTAAAATATTAAATGCATTCCAAAGTCCCTGGGTAGCACCATTACTAATCATTACTTCGTTTTCTGTAAAATCAACCTGAGGATAATAAGACTTATACAGTCTTGAAATCGCTTCTAAAGTAGCTTGACTACCGTATAGAGGTGGATAATGAAATGCTAAACCTGATGCTGGCTTATCTAAATAGTTGCTTAAATCCTCTAGAATTGCGCTGTTGATGCTGAGATGAGGTTCCCCTATAGTCAAATTGATAAGGGCTGGCAACCCTGTTTTCTGTCGCTCTTGATCAACACATGGAACTTGCGCGAAAATCTTATCAATTGGATCTTCAGGAAAATTAGTTCTCCTCGTTAGATGAATCGATCTATTCACATTGAACCTCACCAGTATGATTTATAGGATAAGAAACCCAAACGTTAGGTTCTATATAGGTTCCAGTATTATTATCAAATTCAATTTTTACCGGTGATAATGCATCGTTTATCACATAGTTGCCATCGCCAGGGAATGGTACCTTGGTCCAGCGTTCCCATTGTTCAATTGAGGAGGTAATACAAGCCGATCGCTCACATACCTTTATTATTTGAGCTCCCAGGGATGTATGAGTCCGCAGCCATGGATCAAAAGGCAAGCCGTCTTTATTTTTCCATTCTATATACTTAATCATGGGTATGAGTGGATAAGCGCTTTTCAAACTCGGCCTGACTGGTACAATTAAGTGGGTATATTTTTTATTTTCCGAAATCCGTTTTAAATGTCGAAGAAGCATTTTGCTAATACCTTTATTGCGATAATTTTCTGCGACTGTGATAGATATTGCACATAACATATTGGCTCCATCACTGCTCTTCCGCAGATGAATTCCCTCATTCATTACCCAACTCAGGCCATTATCAGAAAGCCTGGAAAGAGATTCATGCCAGATGAGAGGTATGGAATTGGCTATCCCAATAAGTTCGTCTGTATCCGGACTGGATATGCTCACCTGAAAATCAGGATAGATTGCATATAGTTTGAAAATAATCTCATCCGGAATACGAATAAAATCAGGCCAAACCTGTTTTCTTAAAGCGCTTATTTGAGTAAGGCTATGATGTTGATCTGTTCCTGATTTCATTTCATATTGCAATGTGTTTTTCATAATGCGCTACATCCTAATTGCATGATTTAGCAAGGTATCCCACCAAATAACCATGGCATCAATAGCCTGCTTTGCTCCACTCAATACTTTATTTTTGTCTATAGACTTTATAAGGGAAGTTTTAGTATTTATCTTCATGTTGGTTATGGTTTCAATGTTAACGAATTTTCCAAGTTCATCTTTATGACTTTGTTCTACTCCACTCAAATGCATATCGTGGAACGCTTTCAAACGTGCCTTTTCCCATGTTTTATTTCGTTTGTATGCTATCTGTTGGGATATATCTCTAAAAACTTCATGCTCAAATATAGCGGCTGTTTCGGTTGCATACATGGCACCTAGCGTGCAAGAGGGGCAGGTCGAGATGAGTTGCATTATTTTATCAAAGAATTCAGTTGTTGGATTGAACTCAACTCTCTGTTCTACATCTGTTCCTATCTCAAATAATGCTTTTTTGTATATTTTGGCGTGATTCTCTTCTTCATTATAATTACGATCCAGCTCATCAAAAACAGCGGTTTGATTAAATTGTTTCGTGGTATTTGCTGCGATAGCCAAAAAGTATGGGTTGCGTAATGAAAATTGATAATGTTCTACCATCAGCCATTCCAAGGCATCTTCACTCCATCTAGTTAAATCCTTTAACTTGCTCTTTACTGCGGATGTAAATTGCAAATTTGCCACATCTATTTGTTCAGTTAATATATTTTCCTGATTCATAATTAATCCCTGTGTTTGAACATATCTCCATATAAAGCGAGTGTATTTTTACTGACAATGGGTATTAAGTAAATTAGGATAATTCTATCTTCACCATAGCGTTTACTCTATATCTGCTATTTATTACAATAGTTTTTTATAGCAGTCGTAATCGTTTGAATCGCTTGGATACTTCTTATTTCATTGCGATACACTAAACACAACTCCTCGCTATAGACGGGTGCATCAATAATCTGTTTCAGTTTTTTAGGATATAAGGTGTTGGTCATTAGTGTTGGCAATATACCAATCCCACAACCATTAGCAGTCATGCTTGCAACAACTTCCAAGCTATTCATAGTAATAATACGATCAAAGATAAATCCCTGATCTCTTCCTTTGGTTAATAAAGTTTGAGTTTGTTGCAAATCGGGATCACATAAAACAATTGCCTCACCAGAATAGACGTCGTGGATTTTCCTTTTCTTTGTTATGCTCCAGAAAGTCATTTCATCGTTACATAGTTTACTAATGATCAAATCGGGATGTTTCACTGGATTCACTAAAATGCCTATATCAATTTTAAAATCAATTATTTGTTCTAAAATTCGTCGTGAAAGGTCATTTTTTAAATGGATTTCCAGTTTTGGATAAGTTTCTAGTAAATTAGGTAAAAACCCCGACACAATATCTATAGCAACCGTTGGGTGGCAACCTAATGTATAGGAGCCTTGCACTTCAACCTTGGAGGCCAAGGTTAGCGCTCTGGTATCTTGCCAATAATTTAGCAATTTTTTCGCATGAGCAAGTAATTGTTTCCCACTCTGGGTTAATGCAACACCGTGTTGATGCCTAATTAAAAGTTCTGTACCAACGCTGCGCTCTAAACGCTTGATTGCGAGGCTCAGTGATGGCTGGCTAATACCAAGTATTTCCGAAGCTCTAGACAGGTTTAACGATTTTGAAACTTCGATGAAATATTGTAATTCAGTAAATGTTGGCATCATTAATTTTTATCACC
The DNA here is from genome assembly GCF_014109805.1 of Legionella sp. PC1000. GTDB lineage: Bacteria > Pseudomonadota > Gammaproteobacteria > Legionellales > Legionellaceae > Legionella > Legionella resiliens. Next base: position 3,806,304 of record NZ_CP059400.1, on the reverse strand, counting down.
CGAAGATTAGCTTATTACCAATAGTATCTATGTATTATAAGACCATTAAAAACCTTTATAAATTATCAAATTAGCTCCTATTTTCTAGAGTAGCCTGTTGTGCTTGCAACCAGGATTTACTTGGCATGAATATAAAAATGCATGCATCGTTGTTCACTTTGAATATCATAAACAGATTTTTAGCTTTAATCTCAGTAATTACGTTTACTTCAATCAATTGAACCTAACTGTATTACAGTGTCGATAAATTTATATTTGTTTATTATTTGTGCTATATTATATGTAGTACTTTCTTAAAAAGATATTTATTATGGCCCAGATAGTCGGAGTAGTAGCCGCCCAGATAGCAATGGATGAGGCTGAAAAGATGTTACAGAAACAGGGGCAAAAACAGAGTCAAAACCAGGATCAAAACAAATCCCCAGGTGATGACCAAGGTGTTTCCATGAGCGCCCCTTCAGGAGGTATGTTTAGTCCAGATGCTGCTATGCAGTTCGCATCATCTATGTTGCCTAAAAACTTAGATTCGATTTTGCAGAAAAAGGGAAGTGGAGGAGAAAAGAGTCAATCCTTATTAAATGAAGGAGAGGAACTACTTAACCAAGGCATCCAGACGGGAATGTCATTTGTGAAAAAATAGTGTGTGCAGAATATATCACGGCCCCAGTTTTTAAATATTTATCTATTTGATATCCCCATAGGTAGTGAGTGTATCGAGCCTGACCCCAATGCTTTTTCTTATTAATTACCTCAGCGACAAACCCGTTTATTGATTAAAACTAAGTATGGTTTACCAGTTCTCCAGCTTACCTAAGGAGAAGACTCGCCGCACTGCATGAGCGATGAAATTAAAAACTAAATCAATCATGCTTGTATTTATTTCACCAAATGTACATTATGAAAACATTAAGTATATAATAAATTCTATTTTTCCCATTTATCCAAATGACCCGTTGCGGGATGAGAGCAATGGAAACATCATTTCTGTTTTAAGTTTTATACAGATGCTTTTAAAAATGGCTTGGGTTTCGATTTGCACATTCGTAGATTGTTCCGCTTCTAAACGCAATAAATTCTTTGTATGCGTCGAAGAAAATACATTTATTTAACGTACTAGCAAATTATGATGGTTCATGTATATTTTATGTACGAATGATTGGCTGAATAGTGAGGGAGATAACTGTGGTTAAATCAGTTCATGTTCTAATAGTAGGTGGTGGGATCTCGGGATTGACTTTGGCTAATTTATTAATTCATGGCAATAAAAAAGTTAAAATTCATGTAACACTATTCGAATCTCGATCGGAGAGTAGCAATCAGGAAAGCATAGGTGGTGGAATAGGTCTGTGGCCGCCAAGCCAGAGTGTATTGAGGAATATACCCAATTACCAAAAATTTATTGATCAATTTGGTTATAACATGCCACCCCCCAGTTACCGAGATTCCAATGGAAAGATATTGGCAAGAGCGAATGATGACTTTGGTGATCGATTTCCTATTCAATGTTTAAACCGGGACGATTTAATAAATTTCTTGTTAGCGGGTTTAAAAAATAGAGATGATGTTGAAATTATTACATCACAAAAAATCTGTGAATACAAAAGAGATAATGAGCAAATAGTAATTAATATTGATGGAAATAAATCCTATAAAGGAGATTTATTAATCGCTTGCGATGGCATTCATTCAAAAATCAGAAATTGTCTCATGTCTGAATTAGAAAAACCGCCAGTCCTTGAAACAGATCTTGGTTATACGTATTTTCGTGCAAATACTGAGCTCCCTGTAAATACAAACCATAAATGGTGGTCCACCTCATTTGAAACATGGGGAACTTGCCAATCCAAAAAATACGGAAATCATGAGGTTCGCTTTGGTTATGTTCCGCTTAAACCACCCCATGTTTTTTGGTTTATTGCGATTAAAACACAAAAAAATCACCCATACCTATCGCCAATTGATGGTGTTGAGTTAGTAAACCAGGACACCAAGGAATTCCTGAAAAATTTGGTTCGGGAATGGGAACCTATTCGTACAGACTCTGGAGATACAGTTGTTGCGTATGAAGAATTAATTAACTTAACCAATAAAATACTAAGAACGGATATTGCTAAAATTAAAGGGGTTGAAAAATTTCCCTGGACATCACGGGATAATCGAGTTGTATTAATGGGGGATTCAGCTCATGCTACTGCTCCAAATATTGCACAAGGAGCAGGCTTGTGCATAGAAGATGCAGCTTGCTTGGCTTCCAAGCTGAACAGAGTAGACTATTTACAAGGTATCTCTGAATATGAACAAGAACGAAAACCACGTGCTAAAACAGTTCAAAATGTTGCGGATTTGATCGCGTCAGTAGGGCAAGTTAAAAATCCATTACTTAGAATGTTAAGAAATGGAGTTATGCGTTCTGCAACTACCCTTCTTCCATCGTTGCAACGACTTATATTTGAACATGCAGTATCCTTCAGCTTGGGCGGCTCAAAAAAGTCAGCATATTGGCAGGCTCCACGATTATCCATAACCGATGATGCGCGAACCTCTTTATTTGCCAGGGTTTTTCCTAACTTCCATTTACTTGATAATCATATAAAAGAATTTAAAACTTCAAGTATAGGAGGCAGTGGTTTAGGCGTTGTTACTGTAGAAAAGCCAACATCTTTTGCAAAGATATTCGGAGCGCTTGCTGGCTTCCCCAGTGAGATGAACAAGCAACCATTTTACGCAGAAGTAGTCAATTTATCTAAAGACGTACAACGTTGGAACAGAGTATTTGGCTATAACACGCCACAACAGAAAACATATACAACAACACACTCGCTTTATCGTGGGTTTAACCAACAAATGTATTTAAGTGAAGGCATTGGTGGTATTTTAGATAAAGCATTTCGCTTTATCTACAAAATAGAGCTTCAACCCGATAAATCGTTAAAATATGAATCGCAAGGCATAACAATTTTTGATTCATTCAAACTGCCATTACCCACATTTTTATTACCAAAATCAGAGTGGACCGAAAAACCAACAGAAACAGGTTGGAAATTTGATGGTAAAGTCTCGTTCCCGATGATAGGGACCTTATTGCATTATTATGGTAATTTTCAAGCCGACAAAACAGAGGTTGTGAAGAATAAACGAATCATTATAGCAGGTGGCTCTGGTATGATCGGACAAGAGGTATGTTTGGAATTTATTAAAAAAGGGTATGAGGTATATTGCTTAAGCCGTTCTGCGAATACATTAATTAATATTGAAGGGGTCAAAGTCAGAGGCATTGATGAAGATTGGTCCGATCTAATTGATAAAAATTCAATCATATTAAACTTGAGTGGGGCAAATCCAGGCGCTAAAAGATGGACCTCTTCTGTAAAAGCGGATATAGCAGAGTCACGCTTTCGAGTAATAGATACAATAATTCGTAACATAGAAAATGCTAGCGAAAAGCCATTAAAATATCTCCAGGCTTCAGCAGCTGGATTTTATGGAAATGCTGGCGATTCAATTTTGACTGAGGAAAGTGAACCAGTATTCGGTGGTGAGCCTGGAACAAAATTCAGAGTAGAAGTCTGTAAAGAAATTGAAAATAGAGCTGAAAAAGCGAATTGCAATGTGATTAATTTAAGAATTGGGCATGTTCTATCCAATAGAGGTGGTCTTTTACCCTATTATAGATACGCTGGTTTTTTCTGTACCAGTCGATTTGGTTCTGGGAATCAATACGTCCCTTTTGTACAGGTTAAAGATGTTGCTAAAGCGATTGAATTTATTGCGAACAACGACACGATTATGGACGGCGCAATAAATATAACCGCCCCGCAGCCATGTCGTAATTCTGAAATGTTGAACGAATTGAGATTAGTCAAATCGGGACCTGGAGTACCTCTATCCGAGTCAGTTTTAAAAATACTCCTCGGCGAGTCATCTGTTATATTAACGGATTCTGAACGAGTAGAGCCGAAAAGGTTACTCGAGAGCGGGTTCAAATTTAATTACGATACCCTACAAGAATCATTATTCGGATTGAAGTAGGCTGCAAAGTATTAAATATTATGATTTTAAAATTTATTGCTGAAAAACTTAAAGATATCAACAACACAGTCTTGGGTGGCAATGCAAAAGAACTCCTTAAAATCTTTAAGAGCGGGTTCGGTCTATTTTGTCAATTGCCTATTAACCCCTTAAATGTTAGGATACCTGCTCGTAGTTTAATTAAAGCGCGCAATATCCTTTAGGTTTTCTTATTTATCGATGCCTACTCTTAAGATCATTGTACGTAACAACTTAAGGAAACGGCAATGAAACAAAATAAGATATATGTAGGCAACTTACCATTTGGCATTACCGAAGAAACGTTACAAGCAGAATTTTCTAAATATGGTAAGGTAGACGAGCTTGTGTTAATTAAAGATCACATTACCGGTCAAACCAAGGGTTTTGGCTTTATCACCTTCAGTTCCCAACAGGATGCCCAGTCTTCTTTAGAAATGAATGGGAAAGCATTAGAAGGACGCCCATTAAAAGTTAATATGGCTCAAGAGAAAATAAATAAAACTTCGCGCGGACGCCATAGATAATTTGTCCTCATTTGATAATCTAATATTAAGCGTTTAGGTTCATCTGGAGCATTGTCTTCTCCTGATGAACCTGTACCTTATTCACAATACAGCCATTGATGTCATTATTTTGCTTTGTAATGGGTTGTGGCGTCTATCATTCCTGACAAAGAGGGTCTCTTGAAGGAGACATTTCGAAGTTCCTAAACAGGTACACGCCTCAGTATTTTGACCCATAGGGAAATAAACCAAGTGATGGTTAATTATGACCCAGATTATAGAGATGCTTAAAATGTGCTTTTACTGCAGGGACTAACGTTGGATAACTACGGTATTTGAGTCCAAATTCTTTAACGGTTTCCTCTACAATCCTCGAAATCTTGGGATAATGAATATGGGAAATAGTCGGAAAAAAATGGTGTTCTATTTGATAATTCAAACCGCCTATAAACCAGGTTAAAAGACGATTTTTTGGGGAAAAATTTGATGTGGTTTTTATTTGATGACTTGCCCAATCATGATAGATATTATTATTCCTGTCAGGCTTTGGGTATTCTGTATCTTCAGTTACATGTGCTAGCTGGAACACCACCGCAATGATAAGTCCTGTAACAGCATGCAGCATGATAAAACCTATCAGCCACTGAAAAAAATTAATGTTTAAACAAAGTAAAGGAATAATAAGTAAATAAGTAAAGTAAATGGTTTTTGAACCTATTAAAAAAGCAAGTTCTCGCCGGTATTGTTTTTTTGATTTAATTAAACCCATTAAAAAATATTTTTTCAACTGAGCGAATTCTTTATGCAACACCCAGATTAACGTAGTCATCCCATATAAGAAAATAGCGTATATATGTTGAAGCTTAAAAATTAATTTCTGTTTATCATGAGGAGAAAAGCGCATAAATCCATAAGGATTTAAGTCTTCATCAATATCATAAATGTTAGTGAATCGATGATGCAGAACATTATGTTGTAGCCTCCAACAAATCGGGTTTCCACCTATGATAATCACATATATGAACGTCCCCCACAGAGTATTTGTCTTTGGTGATGAGGAAAATGAACCATGGATACAGTCATGCATTACACTCATACCCAAACCGGCTATTGCTGTTCCCATAATCACTATAAGTAAAATCATAGTTAGAGTACTGTGGCTGCCCATTAATAGTACGCTATAGGGAATAAATAACATTGATATTAAAAGGATGCTTTTAATCGTGACGGCATAACCACCGTGTTTAGAAATATTCAATTTTTTAAAATGATCATTCACTCTTTGTCGGAGTAAACTATACAAATCTGCTTGCTTAAAATTAACCATAAATTAAACCAATCTCTTGAGAATGTTTTTTGATGTTTTGATTAACTATCAACATATAAGGGATTTTTTTTAGCGTTATCTTTTACAGTAGTTAAAAAAATATGACGACTTTCTTTATCTGAATAACTATTTATCCCAATTAGTTTTCTAGAACATGAAAGACATAGACGATAGCAAAGGAGCTTTCCCTTCGAAACTCGGTATTGGCCTCTTATTGAAAAATAATCTTTAATTTCTAAACAATAATGACAGATATTGTCGTTCATAAAAATCCTACCAAATAGCCAAAGATGCTTCCAAATGACTATTAGATAAAGTTAAGAAATTAATAATAAAAATGAAATTTCACATGATAGGCAATAAGAAGATAATAGATGGTTCATAACTAAACCAAAGTTGAAGTATAACACATAATTGTCTAATAAGCCTGATTATTTCAAAATTTAAAAGCACTGTCCCCAAAATATGGATATCTATTGGCCCAGGCCTTATGCCTATTTATATAAAAAACAAAAGGAAAGGCCAGGGCCTATGCACTGCGTGGAACGGTTTCGGAATCAAGCGAGCACCGTTTGCTTAAAAAACTCATGGGACAAAATGTTTATAAAAGTATCAGAATATGGATTGAGTATTAGTTGTTCCTTTTGAGCTTTAGAAAGTTTTTTTATATAACGCTCTATGCACATGGCGATTGATTTATCACCTTTGATCTCCCAACTTTGGGCAATTGAGAGCGGCTTGAAGCTTCGCGTATATTTACTCCCTTTACCTGCAATGTGATCTTGAAAACGTTTTTCAAGATTATCTGTATATCCTGTGTAATAACTTTGATTGTTACATCGCAAAATATAAACCCAATAGATTTTCTCAGACATGGTGTAAAATATATTACTGAGATTCGACTTAGTACGACTATAACTAGTTGCACATCACGAATCAAATATATAGAAATATCAATTCGAGATTTATCTATAAAGGATACGAGCCAATGACAGATCAAGGTAAGAGTTATGACTTTAAATATACTGGAGTGAGCACCAGGTGAAATGCAACATTGTAAAAAGTTCAGAAAATGATATTGAATATATCGATAATACGCTGGGTGAATTTAATAGGAGTAAAGTTCAATATACCTCTAAAATGGATTACATACCCCTTAATTACCATATAAAGGACGAAAGTGGTTTGATTATTGCTGGCATCAACGCTTTTTCATGTTGGCAAATGGTTTACATTAGCGAATTCTATGTAGCTCCAGAATTTCGCAAACAGGGAATAGGCTCTATTCTCCTCAATAAAATTGAGGAAGAAGCCAAAATTAAGGGTGCCACACTATCTCATACCGATACATTTGATTGGCAGGCGAAAGATTTTTATTTAAAACACGGTTATGAGATCTTCGGGGTAATTGAAAATTGCCCTCCAGGACATAAGCGTTTTTTCCTTAAAAAAGCATTTTAGTAAGTATTGGATAAATCACCAAATAAGCTGACTTATTTTATCCTAAAAGGATTATTTCAGGGGTTAGGTTGTTCTATTTCATCCATTTCAAGTACATTAGTTATGTTATTGCCATGAAATAAAGCTATAAAAATTGCACTATAATAAACTGAAGCAAAAAAATAGCCCTCATTTTGAAAAAGAATTTCATGAATATGAATAATAATACTTCTTTGGTGTATGTAAAAAACATAGGTGGAATCCAAAGGAAAAGGCAAGGTAGAACATTTGTTTACTACTCCCCAAAAGGTAAAAAAATAACCGATCCAACAATTTTGGAGCGTATCAAATCATTAGCGATACCCCCTGCCTATACCCATGTCTGGATATGCCCTCATGAAAAGGGACATATTCAAGCCGTAGGACGAGACAGCAAAAACAGGAAGCAGTATATTTATCATCCATTATGGACTCAAATAAGGCAGGAGCAAAAATTTAAGTCTTTATTGGAATTTGGTTCTTCTCTTCCTTTACTACGCAAGAAAATTGACGAAGAGATTCATAAACCACCATCACTTAATAAAATCCAAATCATTTGTTCGGTTCTTTTTTTAGTGGACAATTATTCTGTGAGAATAGGAAATAGTACTTATGCTAAGACAAATCAAACTTATGGAATTACCACTCTGAGAAAAAAGCATATGCAACATAAGAAAAATGCGGTCTCTTTTAAATTCTTAGGAAAAAATAAGCATCCATGGAACTTCGAAGTCAAAGAGGAAAATATAGTTCAAATTTTAAAGCAGTGCGGCCAAATCCCAGGGTATGAAATTTTTAAATATTACAATGAGCAAAAGGAAATCGAAATGATTACCTCTCAAGATATAAATGAATATTTATATTCTGTGACGCAACATCATTTTACTGCCAAAGACTTTAGAACCTGGATTGCTACGCGAGAATTTTTTACACGAATTATTAAATTACTCGAAGTAAAAAATTTACGCATGAAACACATAAAAAATAGTTTGTTAGAAGTTGCCAGTTTATTAGGCCATACGCCAACTATCTGTAAAACAAGTTATATTCATCCCCAAATTCTCGAATGGTTAAAAAATGGAAAATTGAAGCGCTGGAAAGACAAAAATAGAAAAAACATTAAAAACAGGAATTCAGAAGAAATACTTCTTCTTTGGTTAAAAGACATTTATTCCTGATAACAGATTTGCAATTCGCGCAAATAAACTTAACGAGCTGAGGTAATGTTTACTTAATCCTATTTTGGTATAATTTTTGTACATGTAATGCAGTTGCAAAGCAAAATCAGCCATTTATCCCATAAGGCTTTTATAGATAGAATTTGCACTACGGATTGAGCTCGTTTGGCACGTGGACAAATTATCTAAGCCTGGTGGGCATTTATTTTATTCACCGGCCATGATTTTATGAAAGGACGAGAAGAATTTATGAAAGAACGACAAGAATTAATGAATGAACTGCTTGATAATACAAATATTCCAGCATTATCATTCTCTTGGTCTCAAAAAGGTACCCGCGATGCTGTGGCGTACGGAAAGACTGACACCTCAATACAAAGCCGTGTTGATACAAATACCCTATTTCAAGCGGCATCCCTAAGTAAGCCCGTATCAGCAGCTATTATTTTAGATTTGGTTGCCCAAGGCAAATGGGATCTAGACACACCTCTAGCGGATATTGCTGACTATGGCCCCCCAGAACTTAGGCAAGACCCTCATTATCGAACACTTACAACGCGTATGGTCATTGGACAATGCTCTGGTCTAGCAAACTTTGGTCAGGATGGTGATGATGGAAAAAAATTTATCGCAACTCCTAACACTCGATTCACCTATTCAGGAGTAGCACTTGATTTTTTAAAGGAAGTTCTTGAGAAAAAAACGGGTAAAGAGTGGGAAGAAGTTGCTCAAGATTTTTTTAAAAAAGCGGGGATGCAGAGTTCTACTTTTATGAGGCAGCTGCCAGGTGGTTATCTCAATGATACCCGTCGAGATGTCGCCAAAGCGCACATGGCCAATCCTCACCCCGATGGTCCTCTTGCCCCTTTACCACCATTACCTGACGAGGTACCGGGAGGACCTGCTGGATCGCTGCTTACAACTGCAGAGGACTACATCAGCTTTTTACAGTATTGTTATAAAAATGAACATCTTAAATCCACATTACTGACTGGCGTTTTATCAAGCCTACCGCCAACGACCTCGCCTGAAACCTCATACGTTCAATGGGGTTTGGGGATGGGTGTTTATAATGACAAAGAGACAGGAAAGACCATTGCCTTTCATTGGGGGAATAACACGGGCTCTATTTCATTTTGTGCTATGGACATGGCAACTGGTGATTGTGTGGCAAGTTTTGCAAATTCAATGAACGGACCCAGCGTGTTTCTACAGGTAGCAGAGCCTATTGTTGGCAATATAAAGCCATTATTTCAATGGTTATCTACTTATTGTGGTTATAATGATGTAAATCCACCCAAAAAACCAGAGAATATTGCCACAATAGTTCATGCAATTCACTCATTGGCAAAAACAGAGCCTGTAAATGACTGCAGAGATATAACACATCAATTCAGAGAAATTGTGAAGCAGCTCCAAGAGCGTAAATTGGCCTCAACCAGTTCTTCTGATCTCCAAATCTCTATGAACATCTCCTAAAACCCAAACAGTGCAGCCTGGTGCTTCAACCAGGATTTGCCCGTGGAGCAGGTCTTTTGTCTATGACCACAGTACTTCAGAGGGGCTGGCCCTATGCATTGATATGGCAAAAATAGGCTATGAAATGTGTCGCTTCCACATCATCCGTATTAACCAGAAAGCCGCCAACGCTGCGGCCAGATGCTTCAAAGTATGTCCGCTAGTCATACCGCCACAGAATCGATAAATCTGATTATCATAAATTTCAAATACTTTTGATAAACTATAGAGCAGGGCAACTACAGCTATATCCCAGGATCGGGTATAATGTGATGGTAACAGCAGCATTATAAATGCTACCAGGATCGTATATGCTTGCACGGCTACATAAAGCCGCAAATCACCAGTTCCATGAAGTTCACTAGCATACCATTGTAAAACACTAAAAATACCCATGAATAATAGAAAAGGCCAGAACCACAAAGCTAGTTGGCTGTTTATTCTATCGGAGATTAGGGCCGCGAAAAAGGACATGAACACGACCGTTATCGGCAGCCTGTCCCATACTAAGCGGCGATTGTCTGGTGCTAAATGATAGTAGCCTGAACCCAAGGCTACTAATATCAGTCCAAGCGAAATACCGACCCAAATCCAGCGCTCACTGCGCTCTATAAACTGGATTTTGTTATCAAAAAATAAGAGGAACAAGCCCCAGATTCCTACTAAGGCAAAAGGCAGATTAGAAAGCACGTCCCAGGCATTGTGGATACCAAACCAAGTACGTTGCTCCGCAAAGTGGTGATAACTTTGCGGCTGAGGAATGGGTGGGAGCAATAAGCCAAGCACAAGCATTAGCAGTGCGCTGCCAAGCAAGATGATGGTGCCTGTTTTTTTTGAAACCAAAATCCCTCCCCAGTTAATCCGTTAACAATAATTACCATTAGTCCTATTAAATTCAGGACTTATCCTTAAAAGCAAGAAATATTTTTGCTTTAGCTCTAACCAATAGCGAGGTAGGTTGGGTCGTTTGACCTGGGGTATCGTCAGTTTTTGATGAGAAACCCCCACTAATTTTTTCGCCTACCTACCGCGCTTAATTTCTTCGCCTACGTACCGCGCTTAATTTCTTTGTCTACGTACCGCGCTTTATGCGCGGTATCCAGGAGATCTTGCTATAAAAATGCTCAGCGAGGTAGGTTGGGTCGTTTGACCTGAGGTATCGTCAGTTTTTTGATGTGAAAACCTCCACTAATTTTTTCGTCCTACATACCGCGCTTAATTTCTTTGTCTACGTACCGCGCTTTATGCGCGGTATCCAGGAGATCTTGCTATAAAAATGCTCAGCGAGGTAGGTTGGGTCGTTTGACCTGAGGTATCGTCAGTTTTTTGATGAGAAACCCCCACTAATTTTTTCGCCTACCTACCGCGCTTAATTTCTTCGCCTACGTACCGCGCTTTATGCGCGGTATCCAGGAGATCTTGCTATAGAAATGCTCAGCGAGGTAGGTTGGATCGTTTTGGCCCAACAAAGCAATCTAAGTAGGTTTGGTTTTGTTCGTCGCGTCATCATTTTTCTCTGACTCTGTATCGCCATAGATGGTAAACGCTTTTTTGGGCGAGTCTGACCAGAAATTAAATTGGTTTACAGCTAAGTTGGTGTTTAGATTTTCTTTATGGGTGTTCTGGGGGAGAACTTGACTCAAGTCTACTGGCTTTTCTAAGACAATCGTTTCATCGTCAAGTAGTTCTACGGCATCTTCTAAGTTGTGTATCCCACCGTACACTAATAAAACCTTTCTAACTCCAGTCTCATCTGCAGCACATTTCGATAAAATAATCGCTTCTTTTTCACGCGTCTCTCGAAATTTTTGTTCAATATCTATAAGAGAACCGTAATTGCTTCTTAAAGAATTAATATCGTGCACCAACTTCTCTGTAGTTTCCAAAGAAGCTGATGGGTAAAGTGTATCTAGAAGACCAAGATATAAAAGAATTGGCGCTCCGTGCTGCCCTCTTAATTGGGCTTTTTGCTCCGGTGATAATTCATCAAATTCTTTATCAAAGGTTTCCTTATTAAAATGAGTCCGGATCTGCTGGGTAATTTCTTTTTCGGGATCGATTTCGGCAGAAGACCAAGTTTCACTAAGTCCTTCATGGACAACAATATATTCCGGGTGGGTGAGAATATATTTAGCGACTGCAAATTGGGAAGCAGCCAGTTCTTCTTCACAAACTTCTTGATCAAATTGTTTATTACTTTTTGCTGAAGTTTGATAAGTCCACCAATCGGGAGCAACAGGACTATGTGTCATTTTAACATGAGTAATTGAAGTCATATCGTGCGAGTCAGATTGGACTGCTTTATTTGGCATAACTACAAAGCTCCAATTAATTGATATACTAAGTATAGTAAAAATAATGCATGGTACATCCCAGTTGGACACTAAATTCAGCGCTAGCCTACGCTGATTTTGGATTTTTTTGAATAGGTGGATGGAACCTGGTTATAGAAAATCTATGGTGCCAGGTCGTTCCTTTATGCCTTGCAACGAACTGATGCTATAATTGGGTCACAACGACACTATAAAGTCTTGAATCTTATGCATAGCGTGTTTCACAATATTGATCTTTTAATAAATAAAGCCAAGTTATATCTTAATGAGACTCAATCTATTCTAAGTAAACTTCTTCAAGAAACAGCTGATGGTGACGATGAAGACTCTTCTGATGAAGATAAAATTCTCAAAATTCAATTAACGCTGCAATATCGTTTAAGTTGTGAAGATGCCTTGAGCTTTATATTTCAGCTGGATCATAATGTGCTGTATTATCTGGGTATTCAACCCAGGCAGTCCGCTAAAATGAATATGGATCGATTAGCCTATGCGGTAGGAAATGAGGATTTAAAACAAATCTTAAATGTTTTAGCCATATTAACCGGGTCCCTCTCTAAAATTGTGGCAAGTTATAAATCCAGCCATAACTCGTTTTCATTTAAAGATAAAGGATCGCAAAAACATCACCTGATCACGAAAGAATTGTCGATGCTCCTTACCAAACAAAACCAATTCTTAGAAGTGCTTCACCAGTTGGATCCAGAAATGGAACTGCTTATAAAACAACAAGCTGGAGAGCCTATTTTTGATTACATTGCAGCACTAAGAGGGCCCATTTCACATTTTCACCAAGCCATCATTCATGGTCTTGAACAGGCAAAACAGCTCTACCTCCAGGTAAATAAAACACCTTTAATTGATTATCAACTTAATGCGGTGCTAAAGGAAACGCAACAAGTACTTCACTTAATGCCAAGTACCTTTAACCCACATCCCAATTATCCCCTCAAACAGTTTGATCACCCAACGACTTCGGAACAATTAGAACAACGCGCTGCTGCAAAACGATTACGGCCTTTTTTTGGTTAAAAAATTAAAATTTCAATTAGTCATTTTATCTTGAAATATATAGGAATTCCCATTTCCCGTTTCTAACAATTTTATTTTGATGCGCTGAATAAGTTTTTGTTCCTTGATACCTGAATTCGGAGATTAGGCTGCAAAAAATGAACATGAAAACTATAGTCATGGGGTGCCGATCCCATACTAAGCAACTATTGTCTGGAAAATGATGGGTTTGTGGACGCCAAATATTGATGTTCAAAAATTTGTATTTCACAAAGAAAACCAGTTCGAAAACTCTATACATTAATCAAAGTTCATTTTAATCTATTCTTTTAGGCTTTCTGAACAACAAGGAATAATAATGAGAGTAGGGTATGCCAGAGTTTCAACACATGAACAAAATTTAAACTTGCAACTTGATGAACTGAAAAAGGCAGGATGCGAGCAAATTTTTACGGATAAGATTAGTGGTTCTGTATCTGAACGACCTGGTTTAGAGAAAGTTGAAAATTTTCTAAGAGAAGGAGATGTTTTGGTTGTTTGGCGATTAGATAGGTTAGGACGATCTCTCAAGCATCTTATTTCTTATGTGAGCAAGCTAGAAGAAAACGGAATCGGTTTTCATAGTGTAACCGAGGCTATCAACACAGAGACACCCTCAGGTAAGTTTATGTTTCATGTCTTTGGTGCTCTTTCTGAGTTTGAGCGTAATTTAATTAAAGAGCGAACATGCGCGGGTCTTGAAGCAGCTAGGGCGAGAGGGCGACAAGGTGGTAGACCAACTAAGTTAAATGCAGAGCAAATAGAGCTTGTTAAGACTTTATATTCTAATAAGAAACACCCAATAGGTGTAATTTGTAAGATGGTTGGGATAGGAAAAACTACGCTATATAAATATATTTATAAGTAGAGGCACTTGAAGAAACAAAAAAAAATAAGAAATAACTGCGTAGTTGTAAGATCTTTACTGGTGCACTTATAAAAAATAGAAGGCATAATGATGTATAGTTAAAAATATACCATAGGTTAGGTATTGTTTTAATGGTTTATTATCGCTTATTGATGAAAAACAGGTCAGTGATTTTTAATATATATTGTGAACCGAGGTTGAAGAGGAAATAGTGTCTGTCTTGAAAGATATACTCGAATGGTCGGAGGAGCGCCCGGCTTGGCAACGGGATGCTTTGCGTCGTCTTGTTCTCAATGATGAGCTTTCTGAGGACGATCTACGGGAACTAGGAGAAATCTGCAAAAGCTCTCATGGTCTGAGTGAACAACGGGATCCTTTGCCACTGACGAAAGATCATATACCCTCATTCGATAAAACAACATCTCCAGTTATCCTCCACTCAATCTATCATCACCGTGGAGTCAATGCATTGGCGGAAGGCCAAACCTTGAATTTTTCTTCTTCCCTTACAGTTGTTTATGGGGATAATGCGGCCGGTAAAACAGGATACATCAGGATTCTGAAAAGCGCCTGCCGTGCTAGAGGCCAAGAAAGCATACTTGGTAACGTCATCTCTGGAGGCACTCCCCACACCCCAACTGTCTCAATAAAATACCAGGTAGGAGCCGAATCTGAGTTACAGGAATGGGCCGGAGAAGGAGAGGATGATTTTATCTCCCGAGTAAGTGTTTTCGATACCCAGTCAGCCGCCGTCTATTTGACAGAAAAAACTGATGTTGCATTCCGGCCATTTGGCCTTGATCTTTTCGACAAACTTGTAAAAGTATGTAAGACCATTCGCTCAAATCTGGAAAGAGAAAAGCGTGATATTAGTACAAATAGATTGCTTTTATTTCAGAGTCAAGTTCCAGATGGATCGCGTGTTGGGAAATTTCTAGCGGGCATTTCATCACTGACAAAACCAGAAACAGTACTGTCCCTTGCTCGCTTCTCACAGGAAGAAGAGTCTCGTTTTTCCTTATTGGAAAAGTCTTTACAGGATTTGCAGGCCAATGATACAGAAAAGTTGGCTCAGCAAATGAAACTTCGTACAGGCCGCATTCGAACCCTTGTTAAACATCTTCAATTAGTTGAAACAACGCTTTCGAAAAAAGCTGTATCTGCCGTTTTTGATGCTAGAGCGGAGGGACTCCGTAAAAAGGAAGAAGCGAAAAGGCTGCGCGAAGTAACCTTTCCCGAAGGAATGCTTGATGGTACAGGATCGGAAGTATGGTCACAATTATGGGAGGCAGCAAAACGGTTCTCTGAAGAATTGGCTTATCAGGGGCAAGAATTTCCGGTTGTTGAAAATGATGCACAATGCGTTTTATGTCAACAAAATATAGATCATGAAGCAGTCCACCGACTCAAGCAGTTTCAGACTTTCGTTGCGTCTACAACTGAACGTGAACTTCGTAAATTACGTGAGGAGTATGTTAACATAAAAAAAGAGTTCGTAGAGTTTCAGACTTTAAATGAAACAATCCAAGATACCCTCAAAGAAATTCGTATCGAGGATGAAGATTTTGCTAATGCTGTTTCCACTGCATTGAATAATAATGAAAGCCGTCGTATAAAGATTGTAACTGCTTTAAATGAAAATAAGGATATCTCTGCGGATTGTCCAGAACTGATGTTGATATCTAGTGAGGTTGAAGCATTAGCCCTGCAGCTTGAAGAACGAATAAAAGCTTTAAGCAATAGTGCTAACGACGAAGAAAAGAAGCGCATGTCCTCTGAGATGCAAGAGTTCCGTGCACGAAAAATACTGGCTAAGCATGTGCAACTCGTATTGAATGAAATTGAGAGAAAGAAAAAGTTGGCAGCGTATGAGCTATGCTTAAACGACACAAAGACCGAGTCAATTACTAAGAAAAGTACTTCCGTTACAAAATCATATGTCACCCGTAAGCTCAAGAAGAGTTTTAGTGATGAACTCGAAAATTTGGCTTTTCGTCATGTCGAGGTTGAGTTGAAGGAAGCAGGTGGAACGGAAGGTGTACTTTATCACAAACTTATTCTTACTCGCGCGCCGGGTGTTGAATTGCCACGCGTTGTCAGTGAAGGCGAACAGCGATGCTTATCCATAGCTGCATTCTTTGCAGAACTTAGTACAGCTGACGATTCGTCAGGCATCATATTTGATGATCCTGTTTCATCGCTTGATTATAAATGGCGCGAAGATGTTGCCAAACGACTTGTTTTAGAGTCGCAGAAAAGACAAGTTATTGTATTCACTCATGATATTGTATTTTTGCTTCAACTTAAACAATTTTCAGAAGATTTGGGTGTTAAGCAATTAGATCAGCATATAAGACAACTTTACATAGGCGCTGGCGTGTGTGCTGAAGATTTACCTTGGGTTGCATTACCTATAAAGAAGAAGATTGGTTTCCTTAAAAAACTATACCAAGACTCAGAAAAGCTATACCGCGAAGGTCACAAAGCAGCCTACGAAAAGGAGGCTAGTTACATCTACGGTATGCTTCGGGAAGCATGGGAGCGAGCACTTGAAGAAGTTCTTTTGGGCGGTGTAGTTGAAAGATATCGCCCTAGTATCCAGACACAACAAGTTAAACAAGTTGCGGATATAACAGAAGAGGATTGTAAAACCTTAAGTGAGGCCATGACAAAATGTTCAAAATGGTTACCCGGCCACGATCAGGCACCTGCAGCGAGAGCTGAACTGCCGGAACCGAATGTCTTAAAGGCTGACATTGACCAACTAGAAAATTGGGTTTCAGCTATTCGTAAGCGTCGAAATTAGAACGACGAAAAGTAGTAGATTATATCGCGCATAAAACTCCTCTCTCACTCAAAGATTTTTCAGAGTAGTATTGATTCCTTAATACGATTAGTGAATATAAGATCACATAGGAATGTATTTTGTCTTTGATATTACCTCAATGCCGGCTAGTTTTATATTTAGTTCAATATTTATTCAAATATTTGTCTACAATTAAAATAAATCAAGGAAGAAATTATGAAGGCATTAGGATTAAGATGTTCTACCAAAGAAATAATATTTGCTGTTTATGATAATGAACAAAACGAAGTTATAACAATAGAACCAATAAAACTTTCCAATGCATTTTCATTGCCTCAGCAACTGCATGAAGTACGCGTTGAATTAATAACTATTATAAAAAAGAATATTATAACCCATGCTGGTATTAGAACTGCCGAACCCATTGCAAAAATCAACTTAAATAGAGTTTATTTTGAAGGAGTTATTTTAGAGTCTTTTGCGGAATGTAACATTACAAAATACTATAAAGGTCCAATCGCTACAATTTCCTCAAAAATTGGAATCCCAAAGAAAAATTTTAAGCTTTACACTAAAGGATTATTAAATTATGAAAAAGTTAATAATTGGGATTCTCTTAAAGAAAATGAAAAGGAAGCTTTGCTCACAGCTATAGGAGCAATAAATGCTTAAAATTGAAACCAAAACTGTATTAGCATTTACCATAGAATGTGAAATTGGTCAGGAGGGTAGAAACTCTAGAGTATATAAATGTTATGATTCTGCTCTGGATGCCACGCTAGTGGTTAAAAAAATTAAAAAATCCTCATTTATAGATCAAGAGCGGTTTTTTCAAGAGTCTCAGATTTTATATAACGTAGAGCATCCAAATATCGTATCCGTCCAGTATGCATCTCAAGATGAAGATTACATTTATATTGCAATGCAATATTATCCACAAGGTTCTCTTAGTTGTTTGATGCAAACCAGATTTTTAACTGTTAAAGAAATAATTAAGTATGCCCGACAAATAACGAAAGGAATAAGTCATATACATTCAAAAGGCTTTATTCATTTTGATATTAAGCCTGATAATATTTTATTATCTAATGACATAGCCATGCTATCTGACTTTGGTCTTGCTCATTATACGAATGAATTTGGACTTTCTGAGCCCAGCCGTCTTTATTTGAAACAAATTCCACCTGAAGCAATAAACATTGAACAGACCCAATATACCTATGCTTATGATGTATATCAATTTGGATTAACCCTGTATAGGATGTGTGTAGGCAACAAGGAATTTAATATTCAATTTGATCAATTTAATAATAGAGAACAATTAGACAACGCAATTTTAAAAGGTCAATTTCCAAATAGGAATAAATACCCCCTACACATACCACCTAAAATAAAAAAGATAATCAATAAATGCTTAAATATATCACCAGATGATAGATATCAATCTGTTAACGATATTTGTAATCAGCTCTCAAATATTGATAAGAACTGGCTTGAATGGCAATATTTTGAAAACAGATCGATCAAAAAATGGACTAAAATTAATGAAGGACATATAATAAGCCTCGAGATAAATCATAAGGGAGACTCTATCGCAAGAAAATTATTTAATAATAATAAAGAGAGAAAGATCTCTAAATATAGAATCAAGAAAATAAAAAATAGGGATATTCTTAGCTTTTTAAGGAGTTATTAATGAAAAAACAAATTAAATTAACCAAAGAAAAATTTACACTGCGCTCGGAACCAAATGGTTATAAGGGTAAGGGAATGACTTATAAAGAAAAATTAGAAAAATCAATAAATCAAAGAAAGTTTAGAGAGTTTGAAGAAATCCTTAATAATGATGGATATATTATTAGGGTTAAAAAATAAGGCATATTATAAAATACTTCAATTTTTTTCTAATACAATATCTGTTTTTTTCTAACCTAACTTAATATTTTACATAATATAGATTCATAATCTAAGAAGATATAAATATTCAAAAAGACATCTGGAAGTAATAGAACTTTCTATTGAGAATCAAAAGAAGCAGGGAGCTTAATAGCATTTAAAAATTCTGATTACTTTGAACAGTAGACTTTATGCAGAAAACTGGCCTCTAAATAGACGAATACTTGAAAAACAGATTTATTTAGCCTCATAAGCGGCAACGTTCGCAAAACCCCCATTTTTTTTACTTCACATTTAACTACATAAGATCCCTCATGAAATAAAAGAGGACAGAAAGATTTTCGAAGTCATATATATAAAGTATGAAATTCTCATTCATCGCTATTTGACTATTTTTTTAGTACACTTCATTATTAAATGTTAATACATCTAATTAATAGGTTAGATTAATAAACTTTATTAACAATAAATTTGATTGTCCTATTTAGGAAATATTTATATCTATACTTAGAAACGTAGAGTAATTATGTTCGCATTATCTCCTTCTCTCGAAATTGGCTCCTATGAATATCTTTTAAATGAGAGGGTATCTTCCTATAAGCAACTTGTTGATTTAATTGAAAAATCACATGCAACTAGCTTGAGTGATTTAGTTGAAAAGGATATTGCACAAAAGTATTTAAATCTTGTTTTGGAAAAATTTAATAAAGCTCCTATTCCTAATCTAAACGTATTTATTAGAGGTACTATAGATTATTTATCTAAATTGAATGATGCTGAATATCCTCTTCCTCTATTATATTATCAAGGTAATCTTGATTATCTATATACTAGGGGAGTTGCTGTTGTAGGATCGAGAAAGCCCTCTGAGACTGGTATAAAAAGAACACAGAAATTAGTTAAAGAGTTAGTATCTGAGGATTTAACAATAATTTCTGGATTGGCGTCTGGAATAGATACTGCAGCACACAAAACATCTATAGAGTTAAAAGGTAGAACTATCGCTGTAATAGGAACACCAATTACTCATTTTTATCCTCCTGAAAATAGATCTCTTCAACAATTGATTGCACAGGATCATTTGTTAATCTCGCAAGTTCCAATTATTAGATATGAGAATGGAAATCCTAAAAGTAATCGCTTTAATTTTCCAGAAAGAAATAAAACTATGTCTGCAATCAGTGAGGCAACAATCATTGTAGAAGCTGGAAATACTTCGGGCTCACTAACACAAGCAACAGCAGCAATTAAACAAAAAAGAAAATTATTTATTCTTAACAATAATTTTGAAAATAAAAACTTAACATGGCCTGAAAAATTTGAGAGATTAGGCGCCATTCGTGTTAAAAGCACCAACGATATATTGGATCATTTACTTTGATGTATAAAATACTTGCTTTAGAAAATTGGGAATTAGAAAGAAATCGCTTTGCCCTAGAAGAAACTGATAAATGTTATTATTATATGACATACGATTCATGGTCTAGTATATTTGATAATGAACAAAAACAGATCGTTTCGAATTTAAAAATTTCCCCCCAAGATATTCGTAAGAATCCCCTGAGAGAAAAGTACAAAACAAAGAGTATAGCGACTATTTCTGAGTGGTTAATACAGACAATTAAGAAACATCCTGAATTAACTAATTTTTTATGGATCCCTGCTCCTCCATCAAAAGCACCTGGGGATGAAAATCATGATAATAGGTTAGTTAGAATATTAGAGTTGGTTAGTGCTGCTATTCCTGAATTTATTTTTTTTGATGCACTTTATGTTAAAAAATCGGTGGACGAAAGCCATAAGACAAATGAAAGAGATGTGCAAAAAAAACTACAGAATTTAGGAATTGACGAGAGTTTTATCAATAAACTTAAAAATAAAAGTGTTGTTATTTTTGATGATGTATTAACTACCGGTACAACATTTAAAACTGCACAAATAAAAATTCATCAGATTGATAATGCCTTAAAAGTTATTGGTATTTTTATTGCCAAAGCAATAGCCACTTCGAATGATATTATGTAATGTTTATTCTATTAGCCACGGTGAATTAAATATTTTCTAACTACGTGAGGACTAAATCTTATAGTTTTCTAAAAGGGAAGGGCTGGGATTAAACCACTAATAATCACTATAAAGTCTGATTAATTGTAATCTCAGACTCAAAACTGTAATTCATAAATAAATCTCTGAGCAATTTTAATGGTCATATTATATTATTATGATAAAAAGTTTAGCGAAGTCTAGACTAAACACCCCAATGTGCACCAAAAAAGGTATAGTTGATGGACAGAACTTCTAATGATCCACTGCACGGCATTACCCTAGAGGCTATCTTAAATAGTTTGTTAATTTGTTATGGCTGGGAAGGCCTGGCGGAAAGAGTCAAAGTTAACTGCTTTTCTTCCAACCCCAGTATCAAATCAAGCCTTAAATTCCTGCGCAAAACACCATGGGCAAGAAAGGAAATTGAAACCCTTTATCTTGCTTCCTTAAAAGATAAAAATTGCGACAACTCATAATTACTGGAGTAATAAAATAATATGAAAGATGTTTTCATTAATAAAGAACCTGTTGAACTCTTTAAAATTCTTAAATTTGAAGGTATCACCTCGAGTGGAGCAGAAGCTAAGGATATGATAGCTGCGGGCTCTGTTTTGGTAAACGGCATAATAGAAAAACAGAAAAGAAAAAAGATGGTTGCAGGAGATACGATTGAATTGAAAGGCGAGGTCTTTCGACTAAAGTTGGGTGCTAATTAACATTTCTATACACTCAGGTTCTAGTAAAAGTAGGTGAATATCAAGTAGGATTACAGCGTTCCAAAGATATTTTCATATTGTGAGAGTAGGGCATTTGTGGTGCGCGCTGGAAAGTATACTAAGTCTGATTACTGTGATAATCAGATTTAAATAGAAGCAATCTATGTCATATTAAGTGCGCATCAGTGTTGCGACACTTCATTCTTCTGTAATAGAAAACAACATGACAACTCAATCCCTCAGCTCATCTTAATTCTGATAAATACCTTTCTACCCTTAGCCTCTGGAATGGATTTTAAACTGTTACGACAGGTAAATGATGTGGTTAAAGTTCCCCCTCAAGGTTATGACAACCTGTTGTGCGCGGTTATAACTGAGGGCGAATCCTTTCAAATGGCGTTAGATTTGGCTGAGTCTGCGTTGAATCGTGTTGATTGTGTTTTTCAATAAATTTTATTCTTTATATATCTCTTTCTTCATTTTTTAAAATCAAAGGAATCGTCGGGCCAAGGCCCGACCTACGCTTGAGAAGTAGAGCATTACTCCCCAAGCCCCTGATTTCTACTGAAACCCAGGTCGCCTTTCTTATACATCCACTATGCTTTAAAATAAATCATATAAATTTTAATTGAGCAAAATGCTCAATTGTAACAAGCACTATACTTATAAAGATTATGACTCAAAAAACTGGAACTGCTAATTTACCCTTACATTATGGTCGTGTGCCAACATGGCTCGCCGAACGCATGACTAAATTGGGTGCTATCATAAGCCAAGCCATTATCCTCCATTATGGACGTGACGAATTGTTACGTCGTTTAGCCAACCCGTTTTGGTTTCAGTCTTTTGGTAGTCTCATGGGCATGGATTGGCATTCCTCAGGTATTACCACCAGTGTGATAGGCGCTTTAAAACGAGGATTAAGTCCTTTGTCTAAAGAATTAGGATTGCACGTGTGTGGTGGAAGAGGCAAATACTCGCGCAATACACCCCACGAGCTTGTTGCGATTGGTTCGGATGTGGGTTTTGACGGGACGGAACTCGCTCAGACCAGTCGACTAGTAGCAAAGGTAGATAGTGCGGCCATTCAAGATGGCTACGACCTTTACTTGCATAGCTTTATAGTAGCTGATGATGGAAAATGGACGGTTATTCAGCAGGGAATGAATACGGCTAATAAGCAAGCACGACGATATCATTGGCTATCGGAAGGACTACAAAGTTTTGTTATTGCTCCGCATGCAGCTATAGAAGGACGCCCTCAAGGCAGTATCATTAACCTGACAGATGAGCGGGCTCAACTCTCCCATTATAAGCAGCTTGAGATTTTGCAAACACTTTCGCCGGAACGCATTATAGCCGAAGCTTCTAAACCTTTACCTCAGTGCTTAAGCGTGCCGCATCTCGATATGCCAACCCATCACGATGTCCGCCCTGAAAATATTTCATTACGACGTTTGCATGGTAATATTGCGGCAGCTATCGAGTGTGGCCCCAAAGACTTCTCTGAGCTTCTTTTAACCCCTAAAGTCGGTGCTCGAACCATTCTCACCTTAGCGATGGTAGCTGAGGTCATTCATGGGGCACCTTACCGGTTTTCCGATCCAGCTCGATTTTCCATAGCTCTGGGAGGGAAAGACCGCCATCCCTTTCCTGTTCCCATTAAAGTGTATGACGAAACGATAGGGGTTTTAAAAACGGCGATTCAAAAAGCGGCCCTAGGGCAAAAAGAAAAATTAGATGCGATTAAACGATTGGATCAACAAGCTCGGGAACTTGAACAACATATTATCAGTGGACCCTCAGTAGAAGACATCATTAAGCATGAAAAAGAAGTCTCCTGGATGTATGGTGGCCGAAGTGTATTGGGGTTTGAACGTAGTGATGACATACAGCCTGAGTCTTAAGTAAATGCTTTATGTATCTCTTTCTTCACTTTTTTAAATCAAAGGAATCGTCGGGCCAAGGCCCGACCTACGCTTACTGATTCTTCTCAATTATTTTTCTGAAAGCTCTTTTACTTTCTGCAATGCTTTTGGAAATTTATCCTCAAACATTTTTTTCCATTCTTCCGACGTATCTAAACGAACAGTCAATGTGGTCACCCCGTCCTTTTCTTTGAGGGTATAATCCTCTAAAGCTCCGGACCATTCTTTGGGGGATTGTTCCTCCCCATTGATTATCTCAGCCAGATGCTTAAACGACATAAACTCATTAGGAATTTTTTTCTCAATGACGCTCGACATGCCATTGTTACTCTTTGGATCAATAAACTGTATTCTGCTGCCTTCCCGCCAATCACTCACAGCATAAGAACCTTCAGCAAAAACATGAGTCCAATCCGTAAAGGTTTTGTCTCCCCAAAGTATGTTCCAGACTTTTTCCTTGGAGGCATTAATATTAATTGAAAAATGCAGGGTTTCCATTCGAGTTCTTCTCCTCATGATTCTGTATCTCCAGTGTATTCTGAATCGGTTATGTGTCAATGTTTTCAGGTACTATCTAACTTGTTCAAACAAATCAAAAGTTTAGACGACAGAGCTCCAAAAATAGTGATATTATCGACTGTAATACTGCATTGTTTTTGTTGGTCAATGACGTCCATTCGATGCATGAAGTATGGTCATAGGGATAACATCGAAAGCCAGTAACAATGCACAAACAAGGTGACCATTTCAATACTATAAGGACATAGGCCCCCTATGAATACATTGACATTAAATACAATAACTCGTCTTATTCAAAGCCATCAAAAACCCTTTTTATCCTCATATAAAAAAAACAGAATACCTCTCTGCCTTTTCTTTTCGGCATCTTTAATCACTCTTCCTTCTCTTCATGTTCATGCCGCAACGTTTCCTCCGCCTGGAACTGATGCGATTTATAATACAGCGGGTGATAATATTGATGCGACCGTTCCAGGTACGTCCAAGCTGATCCTCAATGCTGGACAGAACACCACTCTCGCCATTGATGGGATTACGCTACAGATTCTTAACTTTAATAACCTCGGTGGCGGAGCAATTCGTGTAAATGATGGAGGAATGCTGACAATTCAAAGTATTGATGGTGGAGTCGCCAATTTTAATATGAATACAAGCACTTCTGCCGGAGCGATTTCTAATGCAGGCACTGCATTAATTAACAACAGTATTTTTAACGATAATCACGCAACAAATGGTTCTGGTGGAGCGATTTCTAATGCAGGCTTCAATGCATTAGCAATTATTAACAATAGTACTTTTAGCAATAATACTGCAACGAATGGCTCTGGTGGGGCAATATTTAATGGAGGCAGCACCGCAATTATTAACAATAGTTCTTTTAACAATAATAGTACAACAGGCTCGGGTGGGGCGATTTTTAATAATACAGGAATCCTCACTATTACCGATAGCTCTTTTACCAACAACGATGCGTCGTTTGGCGGAGCGATAGCTAGCCTTAATGGTACAGTTAATCTCAATACCACCACGGGTAATACTTCACTCTTTAACGGCAATACTGACAACTCGGGCCGAAACTCCATTACTTTTTTTGGGGTGGGTCTCACCACATTGAACATCGATAACCAAAATAACGCCTTACTTGACATGAGAGACCCTATTCGGGAGGCTCTCTCCCCCACCCATTCTACCCATATAACCCAAACTGGATCTGGTGTTTGGGCACTGGGTGGGGATTCTAATTTTACCTCGGCGCTCGAAGTGGATTTCACTATCAATGGCGGCAGGCTTTATCTCTACAACACTGACGGCAGTTTAGGAGTGACGGATGGTACTATTGCCCTTCCTGGCACTGGTTCGTTTACCTTGGGAATGGGCGCTTCTTTGGTGGCGGGGGGCAATAATACCATTAGTGCGCAAACATCGACTGTTACATTTGAAAATGGCAGCATCATTCGCGGCGGTAGCAGCAGTCAGGCTCTGGGGGGTGGTTCTGGTCTATTTGAAAACGGAGGGAGTACTCATCTAACGATTACGGCAGATAATGGCGTTGCACTCAATGGCCAAGTGACTCTGGCGGCCCTTGATGTGGGTGATACATTTGGTTTAGATGCCGTGTTAGGGGATGGCATTGGTGTTGGAAGCATTTTAAAAAACGGCAATGGAGTGGTAGTCCTCGAGGGAGTAAATACCTATACAGGAGGCACAGGTATTCAAGGCGGCGTGTTGTCAGTCTCCCAGGATGCAAACTTAGGAAATGCTTTAGGCAATCTATCAATGAATGGCGGCGCTTTGCGCAATACGCTTTCTTTTTCCAGCAGTCGTAACGTCAATTTAGGAGCCGGAGGCGGCATCTTTGATACACAAGCTGACCTGATCTTAAACGGGACTATCAGTGGCAATGGGTTGCTTACTAAAATCGGGGGTAGCACTTTGGTGCTCAATGGCATCAATACCTATACTGCAGAAACATACATTGCGGATGGCACCTTGTCTTTAGGGCCTACGGGCAGCATTGCTTCAAGTTCTGGCGTAAGCTTAATTGGCAGTTCTGCGGTGTTAGATATTGGCTTGTTGAGTGCTCAAACGATACAAGATTTAAGTGGCGTGGCGGGCAGTGTTGTGGACGTGCTGGGCAGCCTCGCTTTTGGAACAGAAAACTCTACGGTGTTTCAGGGAATGTTTCAGCAAAATGGAAATTTAGTCAAGCAAGGTATCGGTGAAGTCGCATTAACTGGCGACAGCAGTGCCTTTGCTGGACACACTACCATACAGGAAGGGACCTTGCGAGTGAATGGGCAATTAGGCGGTTCGCTTCGGGTAAGCAGCAATGGCCGCTTGATGGGAACAGGGAGTGTGGGTTCTTTGCAAGTGGATGGCACTATTGCCCCAGGAAATTCTATTGGTACCTTATCTATCAATGGCAATTATAGTCAAAGTACGGGATCTATCTATGAGGTGGAAATAAATGCTCAGGGCAATAGCGACCTCATTGCGGTTACGGGCAGTGCTTTGATAAATGGTGGAACTGTTCTGGTCATACAAGAACCGGGTACTTATACTCCAGGGCTTCGTTACACGATTTTGTCGGCCGCCGGTGGTTTAAGCGGCACCTATGATGCCCTATTACCACCTCCAACCTTGTTTTTAGCGTATTTATTAGATTACGATAGCAATAATGTATATTTGATACTATCCCGATTGGCGTCTGCCTTTGCCGACTTTGCAACTACGCTTAATCAAGCAGCCGTAGCCAATGCCGCCCAATCTCTAGGATTGGGTAATCCAGTCTATAATGCGATCTTAAATCTAACGAGTGCTTCTCAAGCTCAACAAGCTTTTAATGCTCTTTCCGGTGAAGCACATGCCTCTATCCTGGGTTCCTGGATAGAAGACAGCCGGTATGTACGCAACGCCACTTTAAACCGCTTAACCCAAGCATTTATGCCCCAAGTGACTGCAGAAAAAGACAAATTTGGCAACCCTGTGGTGTTAACTCCTGGTGGTACGGCATTGTGGGGCCAGGCATTTGGCAGCTGGGGGCATATTGAGTCTGATGGTAATGCAGCGCAGGTATCGCGAAATATCGGCGGCTTATTTATCGGTGCAGACCGTGAATTTGGCCCTGTGCGATTAGGAGTATTAGGAGGCTATAGCCGCAGCAAGGTCGATATTGATCATCGAGCATCTGATGCCCGTAGTGATGATTACTCTCTAGGAGTTTATGCTGGTAAGCAATTTCACCCATGGGTCGCTAAAGCCGGTGCGGTATACACCTGGCATCAGCTGGATATGACCCGGGATGTAAGCTTTCCCGGATTTTTCAATAACCTTAGGTCTGACGTCAATGGCCATACCGCCCAGGGCTTTGCGGAACTTGGTTATCAAACCCATTTCAGGCAAATGAACCTAGAACCTTTTGTGGGGATTGCCTATGTGGATGTGGATTCAGGTGCATGGCGAGAAACCGGAGGCGCTGCGGCCTTAAGAGGGGATAATTCAGCGAATATGTTTTACTCAAGTTTGGGCGCCAGACAAGCCATGTTACTCTCCTTTATTGATGTAGCTGCGATTCATGAACGAGCCATGCTCGCCTGGCGCCACGCCTATGACGACACTGCAATTAAGTCGACCTTTAATTTTGTCAGCGGCGGCATCCCCTTTGTGATTCAAGGAGCCCCTATTGCCAAAGATTCCTTCGTGCTGGATGTTGGTTTAGATACGGACATCCCCCGTAAAAACCTTAATTTCAGGCTTGCCTACATGGGGCAGTTCGCCAGGGAAGTAGAAGATAATGGGGTATCAGGTACGCTGAGTTGGATAGGGGATTAGAGGATATGAAATAGAGGTAGTTATGAAAAGAGTGGCATTGTCATAATGCCACTCTTCTTAAAGTCTGATTATAGAAGAAACGGAATAAGCGCTTTTCTTTCCTTAGCGAAGTAGGTTGGGTCGTTTTGACCTGAGGTATCGTCACTTTTTCATTTTAAATTTCTCTACGTACTGCTTAAATTTCTCTATGTACTGCACTTTATGCGCGGTACGTAGGCGAAAAAATTTGTGTGGGTTTTCATCAAAAAACTGACGCTACCTCAGGTCAAAACGACCCGACCTACGCTTTCTTTTATTTCTTGTGCTTACCTAATTCAAAATTCAAGGCCTGACCCCATGCACTCAAATTTCTAATTAAAGTATTAGTACAACATGATTGAACTTCGTGAAATTGGATTTACAATGTAACTGTATGTGTTATATCTATTAACTATGTATTGCTATAAAACAACTCATTGGGAGAGTCAGTATATGCAATCAAAAAAAGATGTTTACAAAAAAAAGAGGCGCAGGATGACCGGTGTTGTATCCAATCCACCGGTAGGAAAAATAGTAGATTTTACTCATGTATTTGAGGAGTTCATGCGGACAGATCTCGCACGGCAGAATCTCGATAAACCGGCTTCAGGGGCTTATGACCGGGTCAAGCAGGAGATAACTGACGCCGAAGAAGAGTTAAATAAAATAAAAACAAAAAAAGGCAAAGCGAAAAAGAAAGCTGCATTAAATGAAACGATCACTCAAAAGAAAAAATGGGTAAGCGATGTAAATGATGCCGAAAGTAAAAACTTCTTGGCCTTCTGGGCTACTATGTTTCATGGTTATCGGATTGATTTAGTGGTTAATCAAAAAGAACATATTAGAAGACAGGGGTTAGTTGTTAAAGCAGCTAGTGAAGAATTTGTAAAACTATTGCTAAAAGTTCTCCCACAAGACATTAAAATAGAAGGAAAAACATATACTGCTTCGGAGTTAAAGGAATACAAAAGCATTCTTAATCGGTTTCATAAGTCAATTAAAAAAATCGTTATCGAGGATAAAAATGAAATTACTTCAGAACGAATTAAAAAGCTCCTTTCTGGTAATGATTTAACGATTGAGCATAACTGCACTGGCCATGCAATCTATACCCAAATATATCAAGAAAAAAATCAATTGGTCATTACACATTGCAACCGTGGGAATGGTCAAAGATCGACTTATAATTTAGTTTATCGCATCAATATCGCTGGCTTGGATTTAGATAAGTTAAAAACAGCCATTGAAACAATTACTAGCTTGGAAGTAGTAAAGGGTAATGAAGAGGACTATAAGAAATTTTACGATCAATATGATAAGACCCTAAAAGATTTGGGTTTCAGTTTTAGCTTGGGCAAACATTCAAAATCCCAAAAAATAGGTAATTGTGTCCTGGCAAATTTAAAAGGTCTGTTAAAAGAACGATTGCCTGAAGAGGTCTATAAATGGTGCACCATAGAAATGAGGAACCTAAGCACTATCCAGCATTTGATAAATCCTATGCTGCAATCAGGCAAAGATCTAAAAAATAAACCATTCAATATAGATACTGACGATGATTTTTTTCACCTGAGACAATTAATTAATTATATTTTTGATAAATCGGTGGAAGGAATAGTTAACTGTTATTTCGGTAATACCAGGAAATCTGAAAACTTACAGAAAGCATTCAAGGCGATAGGGGATTACGAGAAAATAATTAACGAGAATAAAGCGTTGAGTAAGGCGAATAGGGCTGCTATCAAAAATTATATTCATTCAAGAATAGATATATATAAAAAAATATCAATTAATGCCGAAATGCGACAACCTGAGATATTTTATCGAGTGCTGAGGAATGAGGCGGAGAAAATCGTTGCCTTATCCTCCGAAGACCCGGGTAAAAAAGAATTTTTCAACCATTTAATAAGAAAAGCGGCGAGCAACCCCAATTTTTTTAGTGATGTTTATGATTATTTTAACCGAGAAAAAAAAGAAAACAGCAGCGCGCTACTTAAATTAGTATTTACCCAATCTATAGAAATCATCACGGATGATTCTATTTTAAATGATCCAGAATACATTGCAGTCTTCCAAGGCTCGCTAAGAAAAATACTTTTAAAAGAATGTGAAAAAGTTCCTTGTGATCAAGAATTCATTGCATTATTAACAAAGACTCATTTGACCAACATAGATCCAACTTTATACATCGCCGCTTCTGTTACGATGAAAGAGAGCAAAAACGATGATAGCAAATATGCAACACTTAAATTATTGTTAGATTCCACTCTAAAAAACAGTGAGTTTTTAGATTTATTCGTGCGAAAAAAGAAGCCTCCAGTTTCCACTTTTTTCAAACAGAAGAGACAACCTCAAGGAAGTTCTGAGCTTTCTGCCTTTTTTAAAGCGGCAGCGGAATTTATTATTGAACATACAGAATTGCCTTCGACACAAGAAAAATTGCAACTACATATAGGTAAAATTTTTGATAAAATAACTGAACGTACAGCGGACAAAGATAAGGTAAAAAGATTTTTAGAACTGTTCTGTTATAAACAATTACTCGATTCTAAAAAAATCAATACAAAAAATATTGGCTATTGGAAGAATATCCCTGTACTTGCTAATCAATGCAAACAAATCAACTATTGTTTTCCTGATGCACTTCAAGCAGCAGACAGTGTACTTGATAGTTGTCGCAAATTAAAAACTTTAACCTCTAGACTGGCACCTAAACACGATGGAAAAGCCCATGAGCGAATTCAGGCTGCCTATTGTATCGTCTAGCTATTGATCCAATGTCGCCGCACTGTGGAATAATTTTAGGCAACCATTTTGAGGGGGATGACAGCCCATTTCAGGTACGTAACTGTAGTTATAGTATACGCCTCCACATTGCAGCATTATCCTTACGCAATAAGTTGAATTTTTCAAAGAAGAAACGGGATAAGCGCTTTTCTTTCCTTAGGATAATTGGAAAAATGTGAGCGATACCAACGATGATGCGCGATCGCCCGCGGAGCTAAATTGGCTATGGTCCACAAAGTAAAAGAAAAACCAGCAAGGGACCAAGTCGCCACTCCCCAACCAATCCATTGGAGCATTTCGCCAAAGTAATTTGGGCTGCTCAAAAAACGAAACATTCCTCCGTAGGGTATTTTGTAGGCTCCGGGTTTTTTATTTTTATTCATATCAAACAAAAGGTTGTCCGAATTTTGATGGATTATAAATCCTGAAGCAAAAAGTATAAAACCAACGATAAAATGGGGTGTTTGTAACGTTGAAAAGGTAATTTCTTGAAAATGAGTGAGCCAATAGGCATTTACAAAACCATTCACCGTCGTAAACAACGTGGCCGATATCGTGATAAAAATTGGAACCTGCTTTGCATTGTTCAAGCGAAACGGATAAATTAAGGAGCGATAGACGTAATGGAATTGCCACATTCCAAAAAATACCCAGGTAGAAGCAGATGGTCTTGCCATCAGAAAAATAACCAGAAATGTGATCACAGAGGGCAACTCCATAAAACACCAGGAAATCTTTGCAGGGATTTTAAGCCATGTGTCCCTTTGGTCATAACGCCCATAAGGCGCTCGTTTGAAAAAAAGGGTGAAAAATACCACAATAGCCAAGGCACTCCAGAAATAAAGAAATAAGGTGAGATTGTTTTGAGTCATAATTTAATTTTTCCACTCTGTGAAAACCAATGGAGAGTATCGTGGATTGTTGTTTCGATTTCCGTTATTTTGTACCCTAATTCATTTTCAGCTTTCGTACAATCCACCGTTGGTGGATACTTCAACGTGTCGATGGAGTATTTTGTAAAAAGCGGCTCTGTATTTGTGATTTTGGAAAAAAACTCCATGAAGGGCACCACAAAGTAAAGCATGTTTGGGGGAAGAAACAAGCGAGTCATTTTTTTTTGTCTTACAATCGATATCAGTCTGACCAACTGATGCATGTTTATGTCGTGGCCTCCCAAGATATAGCGTTCCCCGGATTTGCCTTTTTCCGCAGCAGTGATTGCTCCTTGAACCACGTCGCGAACGTCAACAAAATTAAATCCCCCGCGGACCAAGAAAGGGATGTGCCCTTTATATATTTTAATGATTGCAGTTCCCATGAGGGATAATTTATAGTCATTTGGGCCAATTACTCCTGTGGGATTAACCACAATTGCATTTAATCCTTGCTCACAACTATCAAGTACTATCTTTTCGGCATGGGCTTTAGATTGATCGTAAAGATTCACGGATTCTAAAGCAAGAGGGCAATTTTCATTTAAAATTTGAGAAATATTGGATTTTTTAGAGCTTTGCATTAGAGTGTGAATGGAACTAAAATGAACTAGCTTTTTTACGTGATTTTTAAGACACGCATTGACCACATTTTGGGTGCCTTGGATGTTTGTTTTACGGACTTCTTCTTCTTCTCGATTGGTAATAGCAATTTTTGCGGCTAAATGAAAAACGGTATCGATATCTCGAGTAGCATGATACAAAGACTCCAGATTTAAAATATCGCCTTGGTACACCTCCAAAGGAAAATGAGAGAGGTATTTGGGTATTTCGCCCCGCACCAGTATTCGGACATCATAGTGTTTTTTAATAAACTCAGCAATGAGGTTATTTCCAATGTGTCCACTAGCTCCCGTGACCAAGATTTTCATGGTTTTTTAACTTCCTATCCAGCATTTTAAAGTTCGAGTCCTAATATCGCTACATAACATATTGCCAGCTTCTCAGCTAACGCGCTTAACCACATTAGCTTTATTTAAAACATCAGGAGCCAGTTTTGCTAAAGACGAACAACCGAGAGAACGACACAATGCCCAAGCGGTCCGCATCGACCAGGGCGTTCACAGTCCCGGCAATGAAAATGTTGTAGAAATCTGTAAATCCTTTTGGAAAGAGGCGAACCGTTTCAAGGCCTAAAATCGCGCCGCCTACTGCCCGAGAACGAAGCGTGCCGGCCAGGAGCTTGTTTTCGGTAAAAAAGTAGCTCCATCCAAGATCTGTTGAAATTTCTGTTTCAGAGACCAGGCTCAGGCCCACGCTGCGAGCGGCATCTAGCAAATCTTCACTTGTGTGCAGAGGCGGCATGCCGGTCACAAACTCAATCCGCTCAACCAGTGCGCGATGCTGCGGATTATTCACGTCGTATTTAGGTGTCAGAACCGCATCATAGACTACATAGCGTCCATTGGGTTCCATGACACGATGGACGTGCCCAAATACTTGTGGAAGCAAATCCTTGGAAATGTATTTAAGTGAGTAAATGCTGTAAACTGAGGCCAGGAAATCGTTAGGAAACGGCAAATTTTGTATGTAATCCCCTTGGGTGACTTCGCACAAGTGGTCCAGATTTTGTTCACGATTGATGGCATTCGCCCGCTCTACTTCGGCCTCAGACAATGTGACCCCCAACACTTTCCCCTGGGAAAGCCGGGCAATATCGCGCGCCGCGCCACCAAGACCGCAACCCATATCAAGGGCTGTTTTCCCGGGTAAAAGGCAGAGTACGGAATTAATCCGCTGATGCAAGTTGGAAATGGTCTCCTCGCGTGATTGTCCCTCATGATCGGGCGGATAAAAAACCCAACTGCTGCCATAAGCAATTTCAATCACCTCAGCCATGAGGTCATAATAATGGGTAGCAACGACTGTATGGTTATGAGTCTGCTTCGCAAGAGAGAACAAGCGGTCGTGCTCTTTGACAAAAGAACTCAAGTCATTCCGTCTTATGAGGAAGCGTAACGTCTTCATGTAATTGATTAATAGCGACATAGGGTCTCCTCCTTGAATTGGAACACGCACAACAATTGTGTTTCCCCAATACTAATATTATTTAGAATAGCCAAGATTCAGAGGAAATAGCAAGCGTAGTTCAGTTGCTTGCAACTGTCTCACCTTTCAGGCATCACTGTAGATGTAGAATAGGTATTTTCCTGTTTCGATTTGTGAGGAACTCTCAATGCGTTTCCGCGGGACGTCGGAGTAAATCTGGCCTGGTTTTTCAGCGATGTATCGAATATTTAATTGCTTGTAACCAGGATTTACCGCTTTTACCACACGATAAAATGCTGGACTTTCACCGGTTAAGCCTGGGCAGTTTGTTTGGTATATCCATAAAATTAATTAAAAATCAAAAGAATAAGTATTTGCATTAACTACATTATTCGTTAGCGATTATATTAATATTATTACCTACTATAATTTTAATTTTAGGAGTTAAAACTAATGGAAGCTGACCTTCTTGATGAATATAAAGACATACTTTCCCGGTATGGGTATGATGAGAATGATTTTGAATTAACTGAGAAAGATGAAACGGATTATACACAAGATCCTTATTTTACAGTGGGAAAAGTTAGCATAAGATGTAAATCCACTGATATAACGAAAACTTACAATACAGGGCACTCAAGCATTTGGCCAACTGATTTTGAAGATGATTTAAGAGTTGGGTATTTCAAAGATACCTTTAAGGCCTAAATTACTTCTAAGTTTTTGAATTAAAAAACTCTGTAGTTATTGATTGGCCTTATTCAAGTTTCTCTTAAAGGAATCTCAGTATTTTGCCGCAGTGTCAAAAACCCCAGGCCCAACGTCAGTGGCTACTCCATTAAGCCATGCTTTTGACTTAATCTTTCGAGTAAAAGAATGTCAATTCAGTTTTTCTAATAAAATAATATCCGTACCACGGGTATGTGATATTTTTTTTGCTGTTACTGCTGTTTCCTGGAGTATTTTTTGTATATCTGAAAATAAATCAAAACCATGATGTTGTAATGGGCGTAATAAAAAATAAGCTTTGCCTTGGTTTGCCAGCGAATTTTCCAGCGCTCGAATATAACTCTGAAAAGAGCTATCTAAATAAAATCTACAGCGATTTTTAAATTTGGAAGGGGAAAGCATTCCGTGCCCTTGTTGGAAATAGGGAGGATTACTGATAATTAAATCAAATTGGCCTTCCCATTTTTTCTCATGTAATTCATCATAATTTAAAAGATGCCAGCGAAATTGCAATTCAGGGCGATTGACGATAGCCACGTTTTGATAAAAATATTCAGTATAAATATCCTGGATCTCTATAAAATCAATCTGCCGGATTCCGTGAAGATGCCACGATAGTTCAATCCCAATCACTCCGCAGCCTGCGCATAGATCTAATACGCGTAATGAACCAAGATCCGTGTGGGATTTCAATTGTGTTGCGACAAATCTCGCCAGGTGAATTGAATCAAGACTAAAATGATATTCGTCAGGTTGTTTGTAATTATAAGTAAACTGCATTATTTAGTTCGTACTGCATTGCACAATGCATTTTGAAATGCACAGATAAAATATCATGATAAACATATAATTGGGATGCAACAAGCACTACCTAAAGCAACTCATATTGTGCGCGAAGCGAGGATCGTTTTCGACGCAGTTGATTTTTAATCGTCCTTTTACGGAACTTAAGTTACCTTCAATAGGCTTTCCTCAGGAAGCATCATGCGTTCAATTACGAAATACATGCCAATTCCTAAAATGATCGCTCCATCAATAACAAGGGCAACTGGCCGCATCGAACCATCAAATAAAAGGCCTGTTAAAGCAACAGCTCCGGAGGAAATAAACAAGCGTGTTGACATAATGAATGAAGAGCACGTTCCCTTGAGATTAGGTAAAATTTCCAATGATTGGGCGAAAGTGACGCTCATTGGAAATGCGCAACCTACTGCCATCCAGCACATAGCAAATGTAATCCAACGTGGAGAATCTGGATATTGGAAAGCAAAAAATGTGAAAAGAATAATGGATATGGTACAACACACCATCCCCAAATGAACTGCTTTTCGAGCACCGATTCGTGCAATCACTTTCTCGGCATAAAAACTGGTGAGCGAAAACAACAATACAATTAACCCTTGTTGCATAGCAAATTGGAAATAAGATAATTTGCAGGTATTAATATAATAAAACGAGGCACTCCCTACAAAAGTTAAATAGGCCGTAACTAACATATTGGGCATACCGGCATAAATTAAAAACTTACCATGAGAACAAATTGTCCGATAGTCTTTAAATATGGTCAAAATATTTAAAGGTTGTTTTTCCGTTTTGGTTTCTGGTAATTGCACTATCAGAAAAAGCCATGAAATCAAAGCAATAATCGCAATGAAGGTAAAATTAGCTCGCCAAGTAAAATAATTGATAATAGCGCTGCCTAAAATAGGGGCTGCTGCCATAAAAATAGTGACATAGGCGTTAATTTTACCAATATAATTTGCAGCCACTTCGCCACTATACCGATCAGAAATCATGGCAAAGCCCATCACTAAAGTGCTGCTGGCGCCTAAACCCTGAATAAAACGCCAAAACATCAATTGGTATATGGAAAATGAAAACACACAGCCAACTGCTCCAATTAAGAAACAAGTTGCTCCAAAAATCATTAACCCACGCCGCCCCAAAGTTTCGGATAATGGCCCGTACAGCAAACCGGAAATACAAAATGCTAAAAAATTAAGACTTAATGTGTTTTGCACTTGTGCTTCGGTACTACCGAAATAAGTCATAATGCTAGGAAAGCTGGGTAAGGAAATATCAATCTCCATACAGCAACCTAATAGTGAGATAACGATGAGGGCTACAAGGGGTAGCGGAAATACTCTGGATAACATGATGACTTCTTCTTAATCAGGATCAATAGGCGATTGTATCGTCTTAGCAGAACGCATTCTTAAATACGCGGTGCAATTATATCGGTATTTACACGCCTTGAGAAGGTTAATTACTCGCAATGAGTTGTTGATTTGATTTATTGGGGTAAAATTACAAATCCTGGTTGCGCAACTGCCAGTTGAATAGCCAGGTTTGCTTATCAAATAAAAATGTTTCGGCAAAGTAACACTGAATAAGTGTTCTATGAAAAATGGATTTGAAAATAATTCTATTGCAAAAACGTGCTCCTTTATTTTTTTTCTTTTTTTTCCAACTTGTGACCATCTAGATGGCGTTCACTACGTTCATTTTCCTGTTTCTCTAGTTGCTTTTCTTTTTTTGTCCTTCCGAATTTAATGCGATTTTCAGAAGCTTTTTTTTCTTTTTCCAAGCGAATTTTAGTCTTTCTTTTTTTATTAAGATTAATGACGTCTACCATAGCAATCTCTATTAACATGATGTTGTTTATACTATAGCGCATAAAACACGCGCAAATCATCTAAATACACAAATACATCAAATAAGGTCAAAATGTCTTACCAACCGGGATCTCTTCATCACCTTTTTGATTTTCCTGCAGTTCATTTTTAACCGTAGAAAGCTTATCCTTTATTTCCTTAAAATGAGCGTGATCATAAGTCACTCCACTGTGTATTAAATCAGTAAATTTATGTAAAACAATACTAATCCTAAGGCCCAATTTAACCGATTGATGCTCCTTTGCATCAATGGCTACCTTGGCTGTTTCTGAAAAAGGAACACCATGAGCTTGTAACTGACGTAACACATACAAATCAGTTTTCTCAACTGCAGAAACACTCATGGAAATTGTTTTTAAATATTCTGGCGGAATATTTTTAATAAAATAGCCTACCATATGAGGTTGATTATGTTTGATCGACTCCAATAAATATTCCATGTTTTTTTCAACACTTAAAGGTTGCTTTCTAATAACGAATTGTTCAACAAGCATCCTGACACATGCTGTACTCCCGCTGTGAATGGCATCAGGTATCACTTTGTGCAGGTCATCAAATTCTAACTTGGAACCTCTATAATAAGTAAGTACTTTTGTGAGTAGATGCGGATTACCCCCCTTCGCAGCTGCTTGAATTACATGAACTGGGTTATTAAATGGCAAAGCTCCTTTCAGATCGAGTAACTTGTCATAAATTTTTTCCCGCCCATGTGCCAGAGCATCTATAAACAGGGTGGCAAAAATTGCTGAATCCTTATTTTTACCCAGTAAAGCGACTAAAGCATCTGGGTTATTATAGGTAACAGCAGTTCTTACAGCCCGAAGCTCTTTATCTTTTGCCCCGATTTTTAGTAAATGCTGAATCACATCGGCATCATTAAATTCAGCTGCTTTTTCCAGAGTATTAAATCTTCCACCAAAATGGGAAACAGCCTCATCATTAATATTTTCTTGAGTTAAATAACGATCATAAAGTTCGGAAACTTTAGGGAAAACTCTAGGTTCATTGTTTTCTGGATGTCGGATGACACTAAGCGTCATTCCCAAAGCTTTCCCATTCCGATATCTAAGTACTTTATTATGTAACTCGGCAATCAGTTCTCTTTCACTTCCAAACTCCTTCGTACCTGAAGAATAATTGGGATCGTACACAACATATTTATTATCTACCTTTCTAACGGACACAGCATGCATAGTACCTCCAATACGTATTACTTCATTTTGTTGCAATGCGAGTGTTTTAAAAATTTCTTCCCAATTTTTATCGCTGGTCGTTAGGGCAAAATCAAAGGAGGATTTCATTGGTTTATTGTTGATAGTCAATGCGCGGATTGAACTGACCTGACTTAACTCTTTATCAAATTGCTCAGGAAATAAAGTTAAAACCACATCATAGACAAATTGGTTTATATCAGATTCCATTGCAGAATCAGGGCTTTTCTTTACTATCTGTTCGAGTATCTTAAAAAATTGCTCTTCCTTTCCTTCCAGAACATATTTTGCATACATAGTCGCAAGACCGTTACAAATCCCTTCATTATTCATTTGTACGGGCATATTATGCCATTTAAGATACTGGTTTAATCTATGGATTACCTGATTTTGATCAACATGGTGTCTCATAACCCGTCGCTCCCATTCCAGTTAGTGTTGATCCCAACAACAAAATAGTTAGGTTTCTCCCCCGACCTATTTATAAGTATATAACGTAACTATTACGTAAAACTTAATAGGAGCTGATTTTAAAATAACCCTTGGTGATGTGAGTTCTCCCTTTAGCCAAGGCAGGTCTTCAGCTAAGATACCGACACATTCCAAGGACAATACTTGCAGACAGGTTTAGCCTCTATGATGAAGGAGGATACGTTCTAGAATTTTTAAAGCCACGCAATTTATATGTGTTTTTGCAGCTAATGGACTTGAGTTGATTGATTTTGCTATTTCAACAAAAGTGAACTATAGGTTAGTCACATACATTTTTGCTGAGAGAAAGGAGACTATAATGCCATATAAAAAAGTCAATGAACTACCTGATAGTGTTAAGGATAACTTACCTAATCACGCACAGGAAATTTATAAAGAAGCATTTAATAGTGCATGGAAGCAGTATGATGATCCGGATGAAAGGCAAGGAGGTCGCAGCAGGGAAGAGACAGCCCATGCAGTTGCCTGGAATGCAGTGAAAAAAGAATATGAAAAGAACTCGGAAGGAGAGT
The DNA here is from genome assembly GCF_014109805.1 of Legionella sp. PC1000. Taxonomy (GTDB): domain Bacteria; phylum Pseudomonadota; class Gammaproteobacteria; order Legionellales; family Legionellaceae; genus Legionella; species Legionella resiliens. Next base: position 3,766,851 of record NZ_CP059400.1, on the reverse strand, counting down.
GGGTAAAAAAATAACAGTGCTGCGGAAATGTTATGAAAATAACCCATAACCCAGGGATTTTAATTTTGAATGCGCAATAAGTAATAACCCCGGGTCAAAAAATCATAATAGAAATAAAATTCAAGGCCCTGTGCTATACGTACGAAGCAAATCTCGCATTAAAAATGTTTAACATGTCACTCTTAAATCTTATGGGCATATAGGTAAGCGAATATGAAAATGACAACCTTTGCCTGTATCGCTTTCAAGAAAGATAGTTCCCTGATGGGCATCAACAATCTGTTTGACAATCCATAAACCCAGACCCAATCCTCCTGGGATTTTTTTTGAAGATAATTGCACATAGGGATCAAAAATTTTTTCTTGCTCGGCTTTCGCAATTCCATTTCCGTAGTCTTTTACCTCCAGGGTTATTTCTTCCCGCTCTTGTTTCAGGACTATTATAATGGGATATCTTGGAGCATATTTAATCGCATTCGTAATCAAGTTCGCAAGAACTTGCTCAATCCGCATGGGATCCCAATAGCCAAAAATTGAGGGTTGAATGTTCGTTTTAATGTCACAACCTGCAAGACGACAATTCTCTTTATACCGTTCTGTAATGGAGGCAACTAACTCAGACAAATTAAAATAACTACGTTCTATGGGGATGTTTTGTTCATTTAAAACGGAAGTTACATCTAGGAGTTTATCAATTAATGTTTCAAGACAAATGCTTTGCTCTTTAATTTTTTTAATGAGATGAATGAACTCATCGAAATGTTCCAGAAGATAATTTTTATCTTTTAATAAAAGTCCATCAAGATAAAGTGCTAAAGCGGTAATTGGAGTTTTAAGTTCATGAGATGCAACGGAAAAAAAATCATCTCGACTTTTTAATGCGTGCTCCAACTCTTTTGTTCTCTCTTTAACTCGAGCTTCTAATTCTATGTTTTGCCTATGTAATTCATCTTTTAACAGTTTCACCGAAGCATTTTCCACCATTTCCCATTGTCCATCTTGGAGTATTAAAGCGAATTGATGGCTTTTTATTACATTAAAAATTACTTGTGAATCACATTCACAAGTACGGTAACAGCACAAAGCAATAATTTTATGATTGTAGAAAGTGGAACATACTTCATTTTCAAAATTTAAAAAATCATTCTTGGCTTGATGTGTTGAGAAATTAGTTGGTCCTCCGGCGATGCGCAGCCCATTATATCCCTGATTTAAGGCCTTCTTTTCTAACTCCAGAAGATCAGCGAGCAGCGGTGCCGCTGTTTTTGCACATGCATTCTTAAAACATACTTCCCTTTCGAAGAAGAGCATTTGACCTTTTTCGATTTTTGCCTCTAGCTCAGGGATATGTTGTAATAACAACGTGTAAACAGGATTTTTGTCTTCGTGATTTATCCAAATGCATAACTCATTATGATCAAGGCCTGTCTGGAAATAAGGGATTAAAATGTCCATTAAGTCTTGGTAGGTATTAAAGAATTTACAGAAATGCGTTCCCCAATTAATCTTTTTAACCACAGAAATCCCTGAACTCGTAAATGCCTGCGCCTCATCGAGAACAATAGGTGGGCAGTTAAAATGAGTGGGTTCAATTAAGGTTTTCATTTCTAAAAAGGCTCCTTTTTAAATAGTGCTTTACTATTAATGCAATATTCTAAAATAGTCATTAAAGAGCGAGTGTCTAAGGGTTTTTTTAGCAAATACTCGTTATCTCTTTTGTTTATTCCATCTATTTTCGAGCTTGCCGACATAACAATTGTAGGGATGGAGGCTAAATAAGGAGAGAAGGCTTGAATTTCACGAAACTCAAGTCCATCCATATCAGGCATCATTAGATCCAGAAGTATTATTGAGGGGCATAAATGATTTTTTAAAACGGTTAAAGCATGCCGTCCATTTTCAGCATTAAAAACACTATAACCTTGTGATTTAATAAACCAAGCCATGGCGTCTTTAACGGCCAGATCGTCTTCAATGATGAGTACATCCACTTTTTTTAGCGCTTGAGCAACATTTATAACCCTGCTATCCATATTAATCCTAAGATCTTCGAGTTGCCTTATTTTTGTGTAAGCGAATGGAAAAAGATTTTCATTGGAACATTAGGCAAATTTATCTGATGTATTGTTATAAATCAAACAAAAGATATGAGATTGCTTGCGTGAATTAAGCAATTATAGAACTGATTGCATGGTTCAATAATAGACAAAGAGCAGGATTTTTGATTAAAATGATTGACATATTCAATCATTTTAATTTAAAATTCACTGTGATAAAAGAAAGTATTTAAAAGTAGGTTTAAACGCGCCATGAAAATTACATCTTAAGTACGCCCATTTATAGGGCAAAGAGAGCAAGTCAGTTTGACTTCCAATTTTTTTACTGTCCTAAACGACATACTTAAGAGCAAATCATGAACCATAAACCGATTCAATTTAAAGACCTAAGCCTTATCTCCCCGCATAAAACCTGTTTTGAATTCCTTAGTAGTGAAGTTGGTGATTGCATTACGCTGATTGGTCCTTATGGCTCAGGTAAGTCAGGCTTCGATCATAATTGTTCCATCCACATTGAAACCAAGAATCTGCTTCTTCGAGGAAACTTACCTCGTTTCAATGAGGCACATGTAGAGGTAATCCCATCATGACTCATCGTTTGCCCGCTCACATGGGCTCTTTTATGTGGCATTTTTTAAAACCGTATAAAGCCATAGTTATTTTATTTATCCTTCTTGCCCTGTTGGCTGGCTTTTGGGGACCGTTGAATAGCTTATTGATTAAGTCCTTCATTAATACTTTGGCTGCAAAGACCAGTATGGGTATGGATATGAACTCTTTGTATTGGATAGCTGGATTACTGGTGTTGAATTTTATTGTTTTTGATAATGTAACGTGGCGAACCCTCGGGTATTTGAACTATAAATACGAAGCGGTCATCAAGAATCAAATCATTAGCCAAACGTTTGAGTATGCATTGGGAGGCAGCCATCAATTTTTTCAGGATCATCTCTCGGGGCGTATTGCCGATCAAATTAAAACTCTTGCTGATAATCTTGAGATTATTTTGCATCGAGTGTCTGTAGATTTTCTTCGCGGCGCGTCACTCTTGGTGGTTTCATTTATTACCGCTTATTTTGTTAATCCCTTGTTCTTTTATATTTTATTCCTCTGGTTCATCGTCTTTGCCTCCTTTAGTATTTGGATGTCGGCACGATTAGTCCAATTGTCTGATGATCATGCAAGTTCAGAATCCCAGCTTTCTGGTCAATTGGTAGATAGTCTGGCGAATCAATCCAATATTCGTATTTTTTCACGAAAAATCTACGAAGTGGAACGCATGAACTATTTCTTTCGCTTGGTGCAGCAAGCATTTCAAAGCAAAGAGATTTTTATTGTTTTGTTATGCTGTGCACAAGGTTTAATGATTGCGGTAATGATGGGGTTGGCATCGATTACTTTAATCCATTTATATGGCAAGGGTCTTGTGAGTATTGGGGATTTTGCCTTGATTCTTGGACTCTCTATGGAGTTGGGCCATATGATGTGGTACACCATGTATCAAGTAGATCAATTTAACCAAGCCTTGGGCAAGGCAAGACAAAGCTTAAATGCATTGGTTATACCCCATGGAATCAAAAATAAAAACAATGCATCCCCATTAATAGTCACTCAAGGGAGAATTGAATTTTCCAAAGTAAAATTTCATTACCATGGCGGCTATTCTCTTTTCCAAAATAAGTCTGTGACGATTGAGGCAGGCCAAAAAGTTGGTTTAGTAGGTTATTCAGGCAGCGGCAAATCCACTTTTGTGAATCTGATTTTACGGCTTTATGAGGTTGTGGATGGGCAGATTTTGATTGATGGGCAAAACTTATCCGAAGTGACTCAAGAAAGTCTCAGGCAAACTATTGCCATGATTCCCCAAGACCCAACCCTTTTTCATCGAAGCCTTATGGACAATATTCGTTATGGCAGGACAGAGGCAACAGACGAGGAGGTCATTTTAGCCTCCAAGAAGGCCCATGCTCACGAATTCATAAGCCTTTTACCTGAAGGTTATGAAACGTTAGTCGGTGAACGTGGTGTAAAGCTTTCAGGCGGTCAACGCCAGCGGATTGCGATTGCCCGAGCTGTATTGAAAAACGCTCCGATTTTAATGCTTGATGAGGCCACGTCTCAGCTGGATTCCATTACCGAGGCGAACATTCAAGAAAGTCTCTGGGATTTAATGCAGGGGAAAACAACCCTGGTAGTTGCGCATCGCTTATCTACCCTATTGCATATGGACCGAATTTTAGTATTCGATAAAGGCCATATTGTTGAAGACGGTACACATGCCCAATTGTTGAAGCGTGATGGGTTGTACAAAACACTTTGGGATGCCCAGGTGGGAGGTTTTTTACCCGAATTTACTGATGAAATGATTCTAGCTGACCAAGAGAGAGAATAAATTACGTGAAACAGGAGCAAACATAACCTTGTTGTGGAAGTGAGTAGATAGAAGAGGAGTGGATTATGGGAATTAAATAAGGTCTGATTCATTCTAAAATCAGTATTTATGCCATACTATAAGAAAGGGACGCGAAATCAATTTTGAATAAATCTAAAAAAATAAACAATTGTTCTTCCTTGATATCACTTAATATTAATATCTAACCGGAACAAATTATGTTTATTTATACTGCAAAATTATACATAGAAGAGAAAACTATAGATGAAAGGAATAGTGATGATTTAGAGGAGCTATATCTCTGGATGATGACAGAGGCGCATGATCAAATCACGCATTATAATGGTTCTATTATCAATAATAATACCCACGAAGTGGTAAGAACTTTTCAGAGCGCATCAATAGAATAGGGAAATGGTTGCAACTAGGATTTCAATCTAATTACCGGGCAAAGATTGACCTACCTGCTCATAGGTTATTATTTCGCTGCTTTTGATAAATCTGTCTATTCAATGATAAAGGAGAACACAGTTAAGACCAAAGATTATTATACCTATTTTTTAGCTCACGAAAAATAATATGGGCGGGCAAAGACGTAGTTGATTCATTTGCATACATTGAGATTTTATTTTTAATGGCAATTGACTTGTTTTGCTGTGATTCCATGGTTAAATCAATTTCCTTTATTTGCGCTAATAAAGTCCTAACTAATTTATCATCTTTTACATCTGAAACAAGAAAGTACGCGTTCCCTGTCCCATCGTTTATTCCATAGTAAAATTTTTTTTCGTGTTTATATGGAAAGTGTTTCGAATTTTTAGTTGCGTATTTTAATGTAGTAGATGTAATAAAAGGGTCATCTTTTTTTATAGGAAAGAAGTTGGAGATAGAGTCTGTTTCATTATTAACAGATAAAATAATTTCATTGTTATTCGATACGATATAAACACCAAATATTTTCATTAAAAATCCCTTTCTGGAAAAATACAACGACTCAGATTTTTAAAAATTAAAAAACGAACAAGGCAAATCTTCATGTAACCTGTGGAACGAATTACAAATAATGATACTAATATGACGGGTTCGATTCAAGCGTAGCCTTTTGCTGTAAAGCAAAAGAGGCAGGTTTTTGAATTTTGGAGATATTTTTATAATTAGAGGCCCGACTTCATACGCCAGGTGTTTGTTATTTTGTAAGATAAGTGATATTTATCAAGGATACACATGAGTAACAGGAGTTTTATTGGTTAATGGCATCTCAATTAGATCATGCACTGCACGAAAAGTTAATATTTCCTTAATCAATTAGAACTATAATTTTACTTATGTAATAAAGTGGAATTACCTAATGCCCTTTCCAAAAATATCAGCAGCGCTTAATAACTGCCCACTTCATGCGATAACTCCTGAGTTAGTGCAGGAAATATATTATTTTGCAAAGGATGAGCATTACGATAATCACCATAACGATGCCTATGCAGTACTAAAAAATAATTTTGCCGAATTTTATGGATTTGATCCGCACACTTTTTCCTGGAAACACTTTGCCGGTATTCTAAAGCAGTATAATCCTTATGATATTCAAATCCTGATGGGGCCGGTCCTTCGTCGCTTTATGGCAGTTCAACTAAATAAGCCGGAAATATATACAGAACTTGCTCCCGGAGTACATAGAGTTAAAGAAGATGTTATTAGTGAATATACAGAAATTGATCCGGGAACTGCCCGCTTTTCAAGCTTAGATCAGCATGATGTAGCAATTCTCGTATGTAAGCCATTGGGATTTAGCCTAAAATATATTCCACAGGCAGGGCATGGATTTGAAATGACAATTGATCCAGATACCCCACTGCCAAAACCAAAACTTATAACGATTTGCCATACTGGAAGCCATTTAGGTGCTGGACATGGCGGACATTGGGAAAGGACGGTTAACCCATTAGAACGAATTGAGTATGAAGGGCATAAAAGTACGCAATTGCATCATTACGTAACATTCTTAGGCAATGACCCTCAAGTAAATCGTGCTGGATTTGGATTTTTAAGAGAACATGTCCAATTAGCCGCACGCAGGCTTAGAGGGGAAAAGGTTGATAATGAGCTTTGCACCTTATATAACGCGGTTACTCTCATTGAAAAGTATCTAAAAAATATTCAAGATATGCCTCAAGATGTGGCAATAAGGTTGTTAAGACCTGCGTTAGAACGCAATAAATATGCTAGGGAATTCATTGAACACTACCAATATGACGCACATGAGTTTGATCCACGAATCGTAGACTGGCTCAGTGCTGGGAGTGAATTCTTAAAGCCGGTTTTAAGCGCCGGTAAAGAAGAGATAGCCAAAAGACTGGCCGAACCCCCGATCCTCATTAAGCCAAACCAGTTACCTACTCCCTATGGAATTAAGGGAGAGAGAAAATTCTACAAAAACCTTGCATTACTCCAGAATAAAATCACTGATTTGAAAGAGCGCAAAGATAAGGCCTTGGCTGAAGCAAATGGTGATGAAAGTGATGAAGACTATCTTGCACTTCATAATGCTTGGGATTGTGCTCAATCACTTCATCGAGAGCTTAAGAACAAAGCAGATTTATATTTTGCAGCTCCAGACGAAGCGAGCTACGCAGTATTTAAAAGGGAATCTCTAGTTTTGATTCGTGATGCCCATCGTGTGCTTGATGCGCATCGAGGTTGGTCAGAGTTTCTAGTAAACCTCGCTCTTGGTGTCTTAACGGTAGGAATTGGGGTAGGAATTAAAGGTTTGATAAATTGGGGATTTAATAATCCATTTCTATTTGTACATCAAACACAGTCCAGTCAAATACTTGATAAAATTGCAGATGTTGTTGTTAATAAGGCTGACCCAGGCAATCCAATAGGTGAGGATGATGAGGGTGAGGACATTGCCAATGATTTTAATTCATATAGTTGACGAAGATAGTGATGATGGCACCTGTAATCCAGTAGAATATTTTTAACGAAGCACAAAAGACAACACTTGCTCTCTGATCATTTATCTTTAACGCGTTCTATTTGATATGATTGCTAATCTTAAAACTACACCGGAACAAAGTGACTCTTTTTCGAGTGAGCCAGCACATTTTAAAGTTTTTGTTTTTCAACCGGATGAATATTTTTTTTCTTCTTCTTTCGAAGAGCGTTTAAACATTTTAGAAAGACGGATTGTCCTTGCTAAAAAATATGTGCAAGACAACATTGAAACTAAAACGAATAATCAATCTAATAAAAACAAAAAATCAAAGTTTCAATTCATAAATTTTCTCCGCAAACACAATGAAGAAAAACAGCTGAAGTATCCTACACCAACAGCGATATTTGTAGCACCTGAATATTTATTTAAAGATCAATCTGAGCTCTGTTATAAAAGATATTATTCTCAAACACAAAAGAATACGTTCAAGAATAAATTAAAAGAACTTTCTATGGACACCGACATGTTAATTGTTCCAGGAACCTTTTGTTGGTATAAAAAGGCAAAGAATGATTCAAACAATTATTATCGAAATACCGCCTATTTTTTTCATCGTGGTCATGTGGAAAAATATAAAAAAAGACATCCTCATACAAACTATGATTTTGACTATGCTGATGAAGGTTTTTTAAATTTCATGGATGAGCGCCGAAGATTTTTCAAATCAGGAATGCAAGATAGCATTGTTAAAGATTTTTCCGGGATGAGGTTCGGCATTGAAATTTGTTATGATAGCGTGCAAAGGACTTTATCTGATTTTGTTCATGACCACGATGTATCGTTAAATGTACAGCTGATTATCGCTGATGGGGCTGAAAAATCTACTTCAGTGACACGGGCAGGAACTCTTTTTATTAAGGTCGAGAAAGAGGCAAATAAAACAGAGATAGGCACAATAACTCGTAATCATTCTGATGATAATGTGAGCATACAGCCAGCCATTGGTTTAGGCAATATAGAGGAACAGGATCTCACTTGTTTTAAATTTAAGTAATGACAGGAATACAAGGGGCAGGTGGGTTGATAATACGGAGGCCATTAAATTTTCTTAGATGGCCTAGTGGAAATTTTTTCAGTCTAAAGAACGGATTGCGAATAATCAGCTATAGTTAATTATATATATCAAAAGGAACTGATATGGAAAATAAAAAAAATATTACGCATCCCGATACAGAAATCATGCAACGTCACTGGGGATGGTTTTTGGGTTTTGGCATTCTTCTCTTGATCTTTGGCGTTATTGGTTTAGGAATGGATATCTTATTAACCATAGTCAGCATGTATTTTTTCGCCGCGTTACTCCTGATTTCAGGACTATCGCACTTTGCCGACGTGTTTAAACATAAAGAATGGAAAGGTACGGTTTGGCAAATTCTCGTTGCAATACTCTATCTTATTGGCGCAGGTATTGTCTTATATGATCCTTTATTAGCATCGACCATCATTACTGCTTTATTGGCTTGGACGCTTATCGTTATTGGTGTTGTCCGCATTAGTATGTCCATCTCCTTACGGAACACAGAGGGTTGGGGTTGGATCTTATTTGCCGGGATATGCTCCCTAATACTGGGTATCCTGATTCTGTTGCATTGGCCAATGAGTGGATTATGGGTCATTGGATTGTTTATTGCGATCGATATGATGATCAGCGGTTGGACTTATATTTTCATAGCAATTTCCTTACGCAGATCTAAATCACTCTGATTCCCAATATAAGTGCTCTTCGCTCAGCAAAGCCTGGTTGCTTGCAAAGCAGGCTTGCTGCAACTATAGAATTACGCAAGGGAGCATCATAGGAAGCAGAGGGGGGGCAAATAGAGCTATTCTACTAACCACTGCGTCCGACGCCGTCTCTCTTCACCTCGGGATATTTGGTTATGCCCCGATTCATCCCTCCAGTATTCCTGCTGTTGGACAAATGGTAATATCAGTACTTGCTTTAAATAGTTATCTCTTTTCTTAGTATATCCGGGAACACCGATATCGATTTCTTGCTGGGGGATGCCCAAGCCGATTGTTCGGTGCAATCTGTCCCAAACCGAAAAAACAACAGAGTAGTTCGAATCCGTCTCTTTTCTGAAATTAGAGTGATGAATACCGTGCATCCGTGGAGTTACGAAAATAAGGTTCAGTACCCGTTCCAAACGCAATGGAAGGCGCAGGTTTGAATGATGAAAAAAAGTACCCATCTGAAATAGGACTTCATAAATCACAAAAGTACTCGCCGATACGCCAATGAGTGCAACTTGAATCGCGCGAAAGAAAGTGGAAAGTGCTACTTCGCCTGGGTGAAAACGGAAACCTGTGGAAACATCAAGGTCGGGATCGATATGGTGTACATTATGAAAGCGCCAAAGGAACGGAATTTTGTGGTTGGCAATATGCCAATAATAGAAGCTCAGGTCCAACAGTAAAAAACCGAATAAAACTTCCCAAAGACCCGTGAGTCTAAACCAGCGCATCACGCCGAACGGCGTGCTGGCTGTCCAGCCGAGAAAAAAACTTGTTGTCGGGCGTATCAGCAGAAAGGCGACAGTAAAGGTAGTAATGGAAACAGCACTATTGACAGTCAGGCGGGAAAGCATGCCTCTTTTGCGCTTCCTGAGGGGAAATATTCTTTCCAAAAAAAACAAAATGAGTGCAAATCCAGCCGCAATGAATATTCCAGTCAATGCTCTTCCTTTTTCAATTTAGAATATACCTACCTTAGCAAATTTCATTTGACTTCAAAATCAATTAAAAATTGACTCAAGGTGAATGCATAGTGTAAAAGACACGGGTAATACGTTATAACCATTTGATAGCAATGTAATATTAATTTAATGGAAAAGGAACGATGAGATTAAAAACAGAAATAGAATCCGAATTAACTAGAGCAAGGAAACATCTTGAGGATCTGGAAAAAGAATTTTCCAGTAATGATGATCGTGGCCTTGATCGCTTTATGTTTCTCGGGTCAATAAAACAACTGCTTGAGGGTGCAAATAAAAGAGTATTGGATTTAGAAGAAGAATTAGAGCAATTTACTCAAAGCGGATCTGTACAGAATATGACATCATAATGGGATCTACAGGGAAGTATATTATTAATTTAAGGACTAAGCTTGTGCCTATCCATTCTTTTAATTAAATACAATTTATTCTAAGCAGCATTCATATCCGGAGCCGCTTTCGGCTTCTTTTTATTTTCAAGATAATATAAAACCAATAAGGTGCACCGCTGATATCCTAAAAAACGTAACAATGCGAATTTTACGTAGTGCAATTAAGCCTATCTAAAATAGATAAGATTTATAATAGACCTTAGCAGGCAAACCCTAAGCAATTTTTGAAGGTCTAAATTATGGGAATAAAATTTCTATTTTCATTCAACGGTACTCCAAAAGATCCGGTAATAGAATCAGACAATATAGAAATAAGATATGATGGTGACAGAGGTCAGAGTCTCTGTTTTCGCAAGAAAGAAACCCCCATAACGAAAGAGCTTTTGGAAGAAGCAGTTGAGATGATGCGCTCACTGAACCCAAAGAGCGATGAGATTCATATAAAAACCAAAGAACTCGCTGAAAACGTATCCCTGCTTCCCGAATCCATTACTTCAGTTGTTTATTGGGATAGCTACATTAACAGCTCGAGTGATTTGAGTAAGAAAGTCAGGGAAGAGCTGGCTGAGCAATCCCAAAAGGCGTGTATTGCGCTTTTAAAAAAGCTGCCCAGATATGTAACCAAGGTTGAAATTTGTACTGGCAAAAAATGGAAAGATGCAGATGAAGTGATTAAGGCTATTCCAGCGCATGTTACTTATTTTAAAGTGAATGCGGATGTGATTAAAGACTGTACTTTTGATGAGCTGTTAAAATTTTTTAGCTGTTTCCCTAAGCAAATGCAAGAAATCCACCTTTTAGGTGATATCTGTGATAACAATCTTGCTATTGGAGATAGGGCATTACGTAATTTGATTATCAAGTTGCCACTTTCTGTGAAAACCCTTTCTGTTCCAAGCGGCGACTGTAGTGTTTTCAATCATCAAGAAGAAAAACAAATAAATCTGGATGACTACAGAAAAAAAGAGTATTTCCCTGAAAGCTATTTTGAACTGACGCACTCATCTACGGAAGATTTATTTCATAAAGCGAAAAATCTTTTAAATGATTACACAAAAAATACCAGCAACGTCCCCGGGTTGACTCTATTCGCTACTTTTCATTGGCGGCGGCATCATGTGGATGCAGTCAATCAAATCCTGAAAGATAGTAACTCTCTAGATGATTTGTTGGTGCGTCTCAACCAAATTGAAACGCAAAAGGACTTTAATCCTACAGGTTCCTTAGCGCGCCGCATTCACTATATAAAATATGTGCAATATCAGGAGCAACACAATATGATTGAACAGCCTGACAATCTCAATTCCTTCAATATTTCTTAATTTTGGTGTGTTGGAGTCTGGTTGTTTGCAAGCAGGCTACGTGCGCCTAACATTCTTGAAGCTTTTCTAATTGACTTTCAATGCTAGGTTGGGTGCTGAAGGGAGTAGAAAAGGTTTGAGCCAAGTTAAAATGAGCGGGGTCAAAAAAATAGGCTTCTCGTCTTATATAAATCGGATAATTTTATTATGAAATACATAAAAAAAGAACAGGACAAATATTCCTAATAGAGTCGTTAGCTTCGCTGCATATATAGGACGACCAAATAAAATTAAAGATTTTATCGCCCAGGTAAGGCTTAAATTCCACTAATTTCTTCGTCTACGTAGTGCTTAATTTCTTCGTCTACGTACCGCGCTTTATGCGCGGTATCCAGGGGATCTTGCTATAGAAATGCTCAGCGGCATCTTAAAATATCGTTCTGGATACCGCGCATAAAGCGCGGTACGTAGAGAAATTTAAGCGGTACGTAGAGAAATTTAAAATGAAAAACTGACGATCCCTCCGGTTCATATTGCCCCAAAGATTTTATGGTGACTTCTTTTTCCCTGATAAATATGTAATGGTGTAAGTAATCAGATTTCTTGATTAAAATGAGCGGAAAGACTTGTAATTAAATAATTTGGTTTTTGAAAATCTCTATGCCTAAAAAAAATACTGCGTTTGGAAATTCTTTTTTTAAACATCTCATAGAAGAGCAACGGTTTTTAACTAAGCCCGATGCTGCCTTTGAGTGGGATGAGATGCTTGCTGAAAAAGAGACTCGCATAAAAATAAAAAGGGATCCAGACCATCACGTATTCTTTGCTTACATTGAGTTTCGATTTGCATACAGCCATGCCAAACTCTTTGATGTCAAATTAAGGAAGGCAAATTCAAGTGCGGGGGAACATTTAGAAACTCGAGAAACCTTGCAATATTTTGTTAGACAGGATATCAGCAAACACGGTTCTCAAGACGCTCGAATTCATGCTTTTCATCGATGGGTTGATACTGCAATCATGTTAAGGAAAAGACATAATTATGAAGGATATTTTTTAGTGCGCGATACATTAATGGAAATGGATAGAGTGAGCCAATTAACAAAAAATAAGGCTTTTAAACCCTATCTTAAAATGTACAATCAACTAGTAAAAGTCGATGCGACACTCATCGATGAACAATTAAGAGCAGATTATAGCAAAATTCCTCTGAACGATTTTGCAAACCCAGACGGGTTTTCCAAGAGCGGAAAGGCTAGTCCAAACCTTAAAGCATTTTTAGAGGGTAGAAAGTACTTAGAAGCTCATCTTAAAAGGGAAATAAAGGAAGCTCAAGGAGACGCTAAAGTTAAGGCTTTTTGCCGATGGATTGATATAGCAATCGCTCTAAGGAAAAAGCATAATTATGAGGGATATTTTCTGGTGATTACGAATTTGCGCTTGATAGATAGAGTAACTGAAAATGAAGATTTTCCAAGATCTTATCTTAAAACGTACATTAAACTCCTTGAACATGCGGATCCTTCCATCAATTTTGTAAAACTTAGGACTTTATGGAATAAAGATACATCTCCTAATAAATTAAAATCTACTTTCTACTGGTCTAAAGAATTAACGAATCTTAATGAGCAAATTGAGAATGCGTATACTCCTGACATACAAGCGTCCATGCTGCGAGAAAAAAATAAAAAGCTTGCTGATATCGCTAAAGAGCAGCAAAGCTTTGCAGATGGAACGAAGATATATTCGAGTAACATACCGCAGCATTTGGAAATTAAATTTGCACAGATGCAGGAAGATTACAATTATAGTCTAAAAGCAAAAGCAGCCGTTTCAGTTAGTTCTACTATGTAACAATAATAAATCTTTCTATTTCATAGCAAGATATTTAAAAACGATCTGCTCACATAGGCATGGAGGGGTGTTTTCCCTGATGCTATTAGCTGAATTAACTCCATTACGATGAATAGCTGTTTCCTTTAAATCAACTAGAATAAATACAAATAATCAATTTTTCATGGATGATATTATGAAAATGAGACTGGAAATAATTCCTGCAATGCAAATATTAGAATACCCTGCTAATGAGGAAGGTGTCTGTTTTGGCATAGAAAATATGGCGATCCAGGCAGCAGTGAGGGGGAAATTTGACCAATTTCAAAAACGGATGGAATTCATTCATAGTTATGAGGATGATTTGTCCTTTTCTAATGATGTAGATCTTGCCGAGACAGTGAGATTAAAGAAACACGAAATATCAAAAAAATTCTGGAAATGGGAATGGAATACTTTAAACGAGAATGAAAAACAATTAGAAGCGAATAAGGCAGACATGTTATGCAGTATTCGCCCTTTTTTTGATGGAATTGAGTCATACATGCAAGGCTACTTATATCCCGAATTGTTTGAGGTTAACCAGGCTCCAAAAAAACAAGATGCTCTAATATCAAGTCAACTTGTTGCTGAAAACTCTAAGGAAATGGAACCATTTGATAAAATAATGGTTGCTCATGATAAAACCTCATTAACAGAATATTTGAATAGGTTATGCTCCCTAAAAAATAATTCCATTGAAGGAATGGCGATAGGGTTAAATGCCTATCAACATGGAATGGCATTGGTTAGAAATAAGGGGCAATGGGCACTCGTTAATCATGATGAAATAATATCCTTTGAAAATAATGAAGCATGTGCGCAGGCTATAATAGAGCGATTATCTACTAATAATAATGCAGTGTTCTCTATGACCTTTCATCCTGGGCTGTTTACAAAGCCAAAAGAGATAAAGGAGCTAAATCGAGTAGAAGAAAATAAACTATTGGAAATGAATAAGTTAACGGATTCAAAAGGAGTTAATATTTTATCTTTGGCTACAGCCAGAGAGGATTTAAATCTTATCACTTACTTATTGGAGAATGGGGCTGATGTGAACGGGGATGGAGAGAGTCCTTTATTCGTTGCGGCGAGACTAGGTAACGATACATTAGCTGAGCTGTTCTTGAAAAAAAAAGCTGATCCAGATAGTGCCAATAAGGAATCTGAAACCCCCTTATTAAAAGCAGTAAAAAGGGGTGATAACAGGATGGTAGAATTATTATTAAGCTATGATGCTGATATCAATAAGTCGAACAAAGATGAGGAAAGTCCTTTATTGATTGCTGTGAGTAATGGTAATCATTCCCTTGCAGAAATGCTCCTTAAAAATGGGGCATTATTAGAGCTAGAAGATCAAACTAATACGCCCATATTGAAAGCAATAGAAAATGCTGATGTTAAAATGGTAAAATTATTGGTCCAATATGGGGTTGATATCAATCAGCCAAGTTCCATTTTTAATACCACCCCTCTTGAAAAAGCCGTGGAAAATAAAAACCTTGAGATGGTCCAACTACTCATATCGCTTGGTGCTGATCCCTATATTAAAAATATTAGTTCTGATGATGGGAAAGTGAATGCACTCGATCTGTTATTTTCTAATTACACAATGAATAATATGATTATTATGGAAGACAGGATTCTGTATGAATTGATGCCAGAAGATGAAACAGAAAGACGGAATATTCTCAACCAGATCGCTGAACGATTCTCAGAAATGAATCATGACATGGAATTTGTTAATAAAGAAGATTGTGTTAATTATTTTCTGAAGCGAATTTCCATGGCTGAAGAATTTGAAACCAAGTTGAAGAGCAAACTTGTAGATGAGGTATTAAACGAAATAGGTGATGTGGACATAGTGATAAATTCAGTTGAGCCTTCGCTAGATCCAGTGCAAGCCAAAAACAGAGCACCTGAAACAGATAAAATAAACTGCCAAACGCTAAGGCAAACGTTAACCTCATTCAGAGAATCACAAAATAGAGACAAAAACAGTGATGAAGATATAGACAGAAGCAGTGATGAAGATGGAGAGAGCGTGCATCTGTCTTAATAGGGCATTCTAATTAAAAAAGCTACAAAATATCCCTTAAGCGATACGATACTACGGTGTGTGTTCACTCAAATAATGGGCTTTACGGCTGGACTTTTATCTAATATTTAGGGCTCTTTACCCTTTACTATAACGTTACTCAAGAAGGGTACGAGCAGTAAGCAATGAGTTTGGCTATATCTACGGTCAGGCCCTGAATTTTGAATCGAGTAAAAATTCTGGATGTAAAACCATCATTCAAAATTCAAGGCCTGACCCCATCTACGTTCCACATTTATAATGTCTTGAGTCCTTCCTCAATAATAGAAAGTCCAATTTCCAAATCGTTTACAGCAGTAGAAAGCGGCATGAGAAGACGAACTACATTTCCGTATCCTCCGCAGCTGAGAATTACGAGCCCATGCTCTAAGCAAAATCGTGTTAATTTGTCTGCTGCTACTTTATTGGGTTTCTTTGTGCTTTTATCTTCCACCAGTTCGATCGCTTGCATAACACCTAAACCACGAAAATCACCTACTATTTTATATTTTTCCTTAAATCTAGAAAGCTTGGAATGAAGTACTTTTGAAAGATTGGTGACATGGTTCAAAAGCCGCCCCTCTTCAAAGATTTTGAATACTTCAAGAGCTGCTGCACAACTTAGTGGATTTCCTCCAAAAGTTCCGCCCAACCCGCCTACCATGGCAGCATCCATCATTTCAGCTTTGCCTGTTACAGCAGCGATCACTGTTCCACCACCGAGCCCCTTTGCTGATACTGTAAGATCAGGCTCCACTCCCATTGTCTCCATTGCAAATAGATTCCCAGTACGCCCGAAACCAGATTGAATTTCATCTGCAATGAAAACAATTTGGTTTGCTGTACAAAATTCACGAAGTTTTTGTAAAAATGGAACTGGAAACTGTATGAATCCCCCCTCGCCTAAAACGGGTTCTAAAATCACTGCGGCGGTATTTTCAACACCCACACGAAAATTAACAAGTTCGGATAAATCATTGAAACATTCTTCGACACAATTTTTTCCCTGCCAACGATACTCATAGGGAATGGGCGCACGATGAATTTCTGAGAGAAATGGACCAAATCCATGCTTGTAGGGTTTATTCTTTGCTGTAAGTGCCATAGCCATGTAAGTGCGGCCATGGTATGCATGATCAAAACAAATCACTGCTTGCTTTCCGGTATAAGCTCGAGCAATTTTAATCGCATTTTCTACAGCTTCAGCCCCTGAATTCAACAGGATTGATTTTTTTTCAAATCGTCCGGGAGTGTGATAATTTAATTTCTCACATACATTGATATAGCCCTCATAAGGAAGAATATTAAAACTCGTATGCATGAATTTTTCCGCTTGAGCTTTAATTGCATTGACTATCGCATCAGGGCAGTGCCCTGTATTTACCACGCCAATTCCAGATGAAAAATCCAAAAATACATTTCCATCTACATCCTCTACAAATGATCCTTTTGCGCGTTCAACAAAGATAGGAGTCGCGTGAAACGGACCCCGTGCCACATGTTTATAACGCTGTTCCATCAATATTTTTGATTTTGGTCCCGGTATTTGTGTTTTAATATTTATTTGATTCATTAGTACCATCCAATTGGTGCATCATCTAGATTAATATTCACTTGCTTGATTTCAAGATAGCTTTCAATTCCATATAAACCTAACTCACGACCTGCCCCACTTTGTTTGTATCCACCCCAAGGCATTTCATTATGGGTTGGATGGTAATGGTTTACCCAAAGAATTCCGGCACGAATTTGAGAGGTCACGCGATGAGCACGAGTAAGGTCCTTAGTCCACACAGCTGCTGCTAGACCATACTCGGTATCGTTAGCAATTTGAACTGCTTCTTCTTCAGTATCAAAAGGGATGACTGCGAGTACCGGACCAAAAATTTCTTCTCGAGCGATGCGCATTACGGGCATCACCTCATCAAAAATAGTTGGCTCAAAAAAATTTCCTTTTTCAAAAGCTTTACCTGTAGGACGTTTTCCGCCACAGATCAATTTTGCACCTTCATCAATCCCTATCTTGATGTAATGTTCTATTTTTTCACGATGAGCGCGTGAAACCAGTGGGCCCATTTTTACTCCATCATCTAAACCATGACCTAGTTTGATATTTGGGATTTTTTCCAACATTCCAGCCACGATTTTTTTGTGAATAGAACGCTCAACGATTAAGCGGGAGCCAGAAGAACATACCTCGCCTTGATTGGCGAACGCACCAAAAAGAGCACCATCAATTGCCATCTCCAGATCACAGTCTGCAAATACAATATTTGGATTTTTTCCACCCAGTTCTAATGATATTCGTTTCAAATTTCCCGTTGCGGCCTGCATTATTTTTTTGCCGGTAACGGTTCCGCCGGTAAATGCAACTTTATCCACCATTGAATTGGTTGATAATTCTTCACCTACTCCCACACCAGGGCCCGTAACGAGATTCACTACACCCGCTGGAAATCCACATTGATCAATCAGTTTGAATAACTCAAGTGCCGTTATTGGTGTCAGTTCTGAGGGCTTTAATATTACGGTATTTCCTGCTGCAAGGGCTGGAGCAAGCTTCCAAGCAGCCATAAGTAAGGGGAAATTCCAGGGAATGATTTGTCCGCACACCCCTATAGGTTCACGTACAACATAACTAAAAGAGTTCGCTGGAACCGACATCGTTTCGCCATGAATTTTAGTAGCGAGGCCTGCGTAAAATTCAAAACAATTGGCTGCATCGGTTACATCATATTCAGCTTCTGCCAAAGGTTTTCCACAATTTCGCGTTTCCAGTTCTGCTAGCATTTTTGCATTGGCACGGATCAAATCGGCAATCTTGAATAAAAGTTTACTTCGATCAAGCGCTGAGGTTTTTTTCCAATCACCTTCATCAAAAGCTCTTCGCGCAGCCTGGATCGCAATCACAACATCTTCTTTGCTACTTTCTGGAACTTTTGCAATCAATTCCCCATTACCTGGATCAATAATATCGCGAGTGGCTCCGCTTTTGGCTGAAGTAAATTTCCCATCAATATACATTTCATAACGTTTCATTTATTAAGTCCCTTTTATTGAGTGTCATAAGATCATTATAACTCCGACTTTACATTCCTGATTATTTTGATCCTATGATTATATTAAGTTAAAATTTCAAATCAGATTATTTTTGTGAACTATACTTAAAATAAAAAGTGAGGTAATTAAATTTAAACCAATAAAAACTCTGAAGTTAGTTATTAATACCTGTACTTTAAACAATTATCAATAGAGCTCCTATTGAGCTTCTATTTGAAGGGTGATTTATGGATAAATCCGCGACTCAAATAATATATAAAAATAAAATTCTAATTCTTGGATTCGGTAGTATTGGCCAAGCAATATTACCTCTTTTATTCCAATATTTTAAATTAGATCCGTCTCAAATTCACATCCTATCAAAACATAATTTTGGTGCCGATGTGGCACAAAAATATAACGCTTCATTCAAGGAAATTGCGGTTACAGAAAAGAACTATCAAGAACTCTTGTCCTCTATTCTTGAACCTGGTGATTTTTTGTTAAATTTATCCGTAGGCGTATCTAGTATTGATTTAATAAAATATTGCCATTTAAATAAAATCTTATATTTGGATGCCGCCGCTGAATGTTGGGAAGAAAGGTATAGTGATAATAGTCAACTACTTTCTAATTATGCTTTGCGTGATGCTACGCTGCAACTTAAAAAGCACGGGCCTACTGCAGTATTAAGACATGGTGCCAATCCTGGATTAGTATCCCATTTTCTTAAACAAGCCTTATGGAACGTGGCAAAAGATAATAAGTGGGAAGGCGATTTACCACAAAAAGCCGTGGAATGGGCTCAATTGGCTCACGATCTTGATATAAAAACCATACATATTTCTGAACGTGATACGCAAATCTCCTCTCAAGTTAAAAAAGAGAATGAATTTATAAATACATGGTCAGTAGATGCTTTAATTTCTGAAGCGCTTCGACCTGCTGAACTAGGCTGGGGAAGTCATGAGCGGCATTGGCCGCATGATGCAAATCATTATAACTTCGGTTCAAATTGTGGAATATATCTGAGTCAGCCGGGAGCAGAGACCCAAGTCCGTACTTGGACCCCCTCTGGCCCGATTAATGGGTTTTTAATTACTCACACAGAGTCTTTATCTATTGCAGAATATTTAACTTTAAAAAAAGATAATAAAGTGTATTACAGACCAACCGTTCATTATGCTTATCATCCCTGCTCCGATGCTATTTTATCTTTAAAAGAGCTTGTACAAAGAAAATACATCCCGCAAAAAGAAAAACGAATTATTTTAAAAGAAATTATTGATGGAACTGATGAGCTCGGAGTTTTATTAATGGGAAATAAAAAAGGGGCTTATTGGTATGGTTCTCGTCTCTCCATACACGAAGCTAAAAAATTAGCGAACCATAATAATGCTACAAGCTTACAAGTCGCCGCAGGTGTTTTATCGGGTATGATTTGGGCCATTAATAATCCAGAATGTGGAATTATAGAGCCTGAAGATATGGATCATGAGTATATTTTGAGTTTAGCTTTACCCTACCTTGGTTACGTTGGTGGTTATTATACAGATTGGACTCCTCTAAAGGACAAAAATAATTCAAATACAGACCTTGATCAAAGTGATCCTTGGCAGTTTATTAATATTCGAATTAATGAGGCCGGATAAAAATCTTTAAATAGTTCCAAGAAACCTGGAGTTAAGTCATTAACTAAAAGAGAAATCTATTTGTACACAATGCTCCCAGAGTCGTCGTGACTCCTGGAAGCGTAAATTACAGTTAGAGAAATCCCCCTAAATGAATCGAAATTTATTAAAAACATGTTGCTTATTTTTATCAATAACGCTATTTGTAACTTCTCTGTTTCTGCCTGCAGCTGTTATACCTGAGATTGAACGAGGTCTATACCAAATAAACTACGGGTATGAAATTTTTTGCTTCGGCTGGTTGGGTTTAATATCCTGGCAGCCAGCCTGGCTAGCAAACCCATTTTATGTAATGGCTCTACTCACTTATGGCTCCAAAAAGAGCTATGTGTTTGCTTCATTAAGTTTTTTTCTTGCTTTATTTTCCCCTTTTATCTTGGTGGTAAAATTGTTAATCGGTTTTTATATATGGCTTGGCAGCATTGTTATCTTGCTTTATGGAGTTAATTTACATGAAAGGCGTTTGTAATTAAGTAGTAGGATAAATGTGAGACCAAAGCTCAACCTATGTATCATTTAGGTGAGAATGGGGAAATGCCACACTTGCTAGTGATGTTTCTATCTTTAAAATTTAGGTAATTCTACTTTTGTGTCTTTTTCATCTTTAGATTTATCTAATGACCTACCTAAAGTTTGTTTTATTTCTTTAAATTTTGTAACAATGCTCGATAGAGAAGATTGTATCGAAACTTGATCTAATAAATCCGTTGGTGGTAAATCAGGTGAAGATTCTTGCTGGGGTGTGGTTATCTCAAAACATTCTGTTATTTGCGTTTGGAATTGTTGAACGTACATGCGTTTTTCTTTATCAACATGACCCAGATTATTGAGTTCATCTACAACGGATGCTAACAGTTTATGATCAGCGTCGTCTTTAATATAAGAAGGCGTTTCACTTTTTAAAGAATTAAAATCATACTGCCTGTCTTCTGGAGTATCAAATAGAATATATCCTTTTCCTTTTTTTTGCATTACTGATTTATATGGCCAGCCTTTCGCATTCGACCAATCAGATAAAATCAGTCCATGTACCCCCGCCATGCTAAATGAATCAATTTGCCCTGCTGAATTTTGTTTTTTATCTGATGGTTCAAGAAAAGGTGTGGTCACGTGAAGTTCGATATCGTCAGTTAATTCTCCTAGGGGGTTAGAAACTTCGTGTGGTTTTAACCGTATGGATGAACCAAAATCAATCAATGTAACTTTTTTAGTGGTGGGATCAAAAAATATATTTTCTAGTTTTAAATCCAGATGGTATATATTTTTAGCATGTAAATTCAGTACAGCTTGGTTTATTGAATGGATTAATGAAAGCCGCTCTTGAATTGGGAGATCAGGATTACTCGCTAAGTACTTATCAAGGGGTAAACCAGGTGCTTTAGTCGATTTAATATAAACTTTTTGCTTGTCTTCGTCGATAAATAAACCGGCATTTTTATCCCCAGAAGCACGAAGCATCTCATATTCATGTTGAGCGCTTTTTTTTAGTTTCTCCCAAGCCTGCTGTGGAGCTTCTTCACTATAATGATCCAAATGAGGTGCACAAACTTTAATGACACATTCATTGTTTTTTCCTAATGGCTGATAAACATATTGACCCGAGCTATCTTTTTTATAAACTACAGGAAGAACTTTTACCTTATGTCCCAGTGAACCCTCGCCAATCTTATCTTTAACTACTAAATACTCATCGTTAAATTTAACTAACGCATTAGTTAATTGTATTTTTTTGCCTTGAACTTCATATGTTGTTTTTAAAATGGGAATTTCGGTAACGCCTCCACTATGATCAAGTTTTTTGTTGGTTTTGCCCGTGATTGTTTTGGAAATTTTATGGTGTTCTTTCTCAGCATGTTTTTGTTCTTCTTGTGCTATTAACATACCTATAAGTTTTTTTTCAGACTTATTTTTAGGATGAGCAGGATCGATGATGCTAGAACTTTTCAACCCGTTTAAAATTTTTTTCATTCTCATATCAGGCACTAAAAATAAGACAACCATTCTTTAAAATATAGCCGATTCCAGGAAAATTACAGAATAAATAGGTGCTTTAGTGGAAGATTCGAAATAAAATTTGTCTTTTCTCAAGGGATTTATTCTGAACATCCTTTGTTAGTCCTTCATATCCCCTTGTCCTTAATACCTGCAAAGTATCAGGTGCTTGCAAGCTGGATTTACCCGAAACAATGAAACACTGCTATGTGCCGATGAGAAAAATGTGTAATTATGTTAGGGATTATTATTGGAAAAAATTCTTAACTAATAAAGGTATAAACGTTAAGTCAAAGTTCCGCCTCCCTGCGGTTTGGAACACATAGGGATTCAATAGAAAACCCTGATTGCGAGCAACCAGGCTTGTATCTACGAGGAAAAAATGACTGGACAAATTCTATTTAAACCACTTACTCCTTCCGATCTCGATCTATTATGCAGATGGTTTAAAAAACCACATGTTCTGGAATGGTGGAATGATCACCTTACACCAGAGCAAATTAAAGAGAAATATGGAACGCGCCTCGATGATGATGTTGTTTGTCCTTATATTGCTTATTTGAAAAACACGCCGATTGCATTTATTCAATATTATTGGGCGAGTAAAGTAGGAGAGGGATGGTGGCCGAATGAAGATGCAAATACAGTAGGTTTAGATCAATTTATTGGCGAGGAACATTATATCAATAAAGGCTTCGGCACTTTAATGATGAAAGAATTCATTCAATTTTTATTTCAAAACCCGCTTATTAAGAAAATTATTACTGAAGCGGATCCAAATAATTTACGCGCAAAGCGTTGTTATGAAAAAGCGGGATTTCATGAAATAGGTATCATAGACACGCCAGAGGGCAAGTCTATTTTAATGGAAATACTCAAAAAAGATAAATCATAAGCAAACCAGCCTGATTGGTTCCTAACTGTTAAAGCTCAACCTGGGTAAATATCGGGTTTAAAAACAACGATACCGATCATCCTCTTTTATTCAACTATAATAAAAAAGTAGGCAGATGTGCCACGAGTAAATAACGGAGGCAGCTATGCCGCAAGAGAGAGATGAAGAGAATAAAGATTGGCTCATTGAGTTAATGACAGAAACAGGATATCACCCTGATCCAGGAGGAATGTGTTTTGGCGTTGCCAATATGGGTATGCAAGCCATTCTCGCCGAAGAATTCGATCTATTTGAAACCCGTTTTCTAGATCTTATCGAGATTTACAGTGAACGTGTAGGTATTCGCCAGGTTATCGATATGGTGAAAGAAGAACGGGTAAATCCTACGAAGCAATTACAAGATGATGCAAAAAAATCGTTAATCACCACTTTAAACCTTGAAGACAAACTTCGCGAAATGAGGAAAGAATGGAGGGTTCATTTACTTCAAGTAGAAAAGATTGATTTCGCTAAATTAAAAGGGGAGCTCACCAACAAAGAAAATGAATTTTTATACGCTATTTTTTTAGACCAACAATTAGAAAACTGTAGGAATGAATTAGAAAAACTTAATATAGAGCTTACCAACCCAGAAGGTGATTATCTGGCATTTTTTGAAGGAGTGGAAATATATCAGCGACCTGGGTTGCACCGTCCTCTATTTGAAAAAGCAACGCAACTAAAGCAAGATACGCTACTCAGTGCTCCTCTTGTTCTTTCCAAAAAACTTGAGCAAAGTGGAGGCATCAGCAGAATAAGCACTTTCATCGGTGCCTATAATTCTGATGAGTTATTTAAATATTTCTCTACGCTTAAAAATGAATTGCAGGGAAGCAAAAAACCTATTGTCTTTATTCTTGGTAGTGCTGATCATGCCATTACAGTTGGATATGATCCGGCGGTGGATCAATGGCAATTTGTTAATAGTGGTCGTGAACCTGAACGTATCCCGGGGAATAATGTGCAAGAAATATCCCAGAGAGTTTTTAATGCATTTTCGACCGGCAGTCAGTGTGCCTTTGCAACCAGTGTTTATTGTAATAAAGCGAATGAGGAAGACTTTAAAACCCGTATGACTGCATGGGAAAAGCAACCTGAATTTCAAGAAATCCATAAAATCGATGCACAAAAAGCCAAACTGGCAGGCTCAAATTTGCTTCTCCTTGCTGCATCAGATAATGATCCCGTCATGGTTAAAAATCTTATAAAAGAGGGCGTTAATCCTGAGCTCGTAGCAGATGAAAAAGGGAATACGCCGATGTTAACTGCTGTGTGCTATAACCACATCGATGTTTTAAAAGAATTGCTTGCATGCCCAATCAAAATAACTTTGTCATTGGATGTTCAAGTTGATTCTTTGTATAAATTTGCTCGTGATGCTCAGGTAGATGAACACGTCATGGATGAATTAATTAAGAAAAAAATTGCCTTGGGTCAACCCAATGATTCCTCAGCGGTTTCTGTAACACTGCATGAACTGGCAACTGTGTTGGGTCATACTGAAATAAGTAATTTACTGGAGCAATATGAACAAAATAAACCGGCAAAAACAAGTTCTGATCCTTTCGCTTTTTTTAAGTCTGAAGAGTATCTAAGTAAACGGCCAGCGGTTGATACATCGAATCCTGAAGAGAAACCTGTTAGTCCTAATCCTTTTGATCAGCATCATTAGGAAAGCTACAAATCTAGAAAAAGGAGGAATCTAGCGAGAATTGATTCGTGCCAAACAATCATTTCGGTGTGACTCAATATTTTCTAGAAGAAATTAGTGCAACATTATAAAATGTAGCGATGTAGAACAACCGAGTCCTTTGGAAACAAAAATGATTTCAATGTTTGCAATCCCCAATTGTGATACCGTAAAAAAAGCGCGTACCTTCTTAGAGAAAAATAGAATTAATTATGAGTTTATCGATTTCAAAAAATCCCCACCAACAAAAGAACACATAAAAGCATGGAGTGATTATTTAGGTGAGCTTCCTATCAACAAAAAAGGAACGACGTACCGAAAATATAAAGACCATTATGAATCGTTGACCCCGTCGGAAAAAATAGATTTTATTATCGCAAATACTTCACTCATCAAGAGGCCTATTTTGGTAAAAAACGGCAAAACAATCGCAATGGGTTTTAACGAAGATCAATATAAAGAATTGATAACAAACTCTTAATGTTGGGTCAAAACGATCTGAGGTATCGTCAGTTTTTCATTTAAAATTTCTCTACGTACTGCTTCCTACGTACCGCGCTTTATGCGCGGTATCCAGAACGATATTTTAAGATGCCGCGGAGCATTTCTATAGCAAGACCCCCTGGATACCGCGCATAAAGCGCGGTACGTAGACGAGAAATTAAGCGCGGTAGGTAGGCGAAAAATTTAGTGGAGGTTTCTCAAAACTGACGATACCGCAGGTAAACAGACCCTGAACGATCGTCAGTTTTTAAATTTATCATGTACCACTTAAGTTTCTCTACGTACTGCTTTAAATTTCTCTACGTACCGCGCTTTATGCCTGAGAGTTGGTCACTTATTGTGACCATCTCTCAGGGCTTGTCCGCGGGATCCAGAATCTGTTCCCTAAAACACTGGATTCCTATGAGTAAGTCGTGGGGGCGAGGTGTATCTACTCTTTATACTTTGATCGGGTTCTGAGATAAACTAAGTAACTTTTATACATATTTTAAAAAATTAGTGCATTGCGCATGGCATAATAAAGTGCTTGGTATATAATGCGCAAAGTGTTTATATTTTGGTGAGATTATTATGCGCTCTATTTTTGGTGGTCAATATGTTTTTTATTATGATTTTCCAACTCATGCTGATTTAAGTGTGGGGCCACCTGCACATCAAGAGACATATCCTATAGTGACCTCAGACGAGGACGATTATACCGTTGAACAGAAACGCTTCGCTGAGTATGTAAAGAAAATAAAAGTTCAATGTGACGATAAAATGGCATGGATGATGAGTGCAGTTCCCGCTGCACTGGAAGAATTAGAAGATGTGATTTCTCTGAGACAATTATGTGAGTATTTTAATACCAGTGCATATTGGAAAAAGAATGGTGATTGGCCACATGATGTAACTGAAGAACAACTAAGAGCATTTAACATCGAAGTTCTAAGAACGTGGCTCTTTCAGAAAACCGCGCAGCATTTTTATGCTCAGAATCAAGAGACCCTTCCCAGTTTAAATGAATATAAAATGCAACTGGCCTTGAATCTGGAGCAATTGAAGCAAGAATTATTCGCTTTAGATGCCCTCTATTTAATGAAAGCAAACCTTAATACATACTTGGTTAACTTTTGGCACATCTTTAACCCGGGTAGTAGCCCCAATAAATTCGATGTTTTTAATGTTTCTGTTATTGCAAAGAGCCTCCATGAAAAAGAGTTAATTCCAGATGACATCCAACTTACTGTTTATGCGAATAATTTTGAACATTGGCAACACATGCATCAAAGGTTAATTAATGAAATAATTGTTCATATAAATTGTTCTATCCTTGATGAGTTGAAAAAAAAATGTGCCGAATATGACTCTAACCTACCCTTCGAAGAGGTGTATAAAACATACTGGCCTACCCCAAGGCGTCTTGATGACAATACCCCGCCATTACGCTCAATTTCTGAGATAAATGAGTTTATGGAAAAAATAGTTCTTGCCGGACACCAACGAAAAAGAATGATTGAAGAAAAGAGGAACGAGTGGCACGGTTCACCAGCCGGCTTTGATGTTGCAATGGAGCGAGTCCAATCTTTATTGGGCTCCAAACAAGCAACTAATGAAGAGTTTATGCAAATACTTACGGAGCAATTGAAAAAAATTGCAGACGAAGACGATGTTATCGCCTCACTTTCATTGGTAAATACAAACCCTATACAAATCGTAAGCCAGGTGCTGCAGCACGAACGGGTTGATGATGTCGCCACGTTAGCTCCTGTGATCGTTCGTGATATTCAGCATGTGATCGAGCATATGCCTGATAAGCCTACCTCACTAGATCATACTAAGAATGTTGAGGCATTGGACCAGTTTGTGGTGAGTGTTCGCTCGGCATGTAATCGTGCAGCGCTTATCGATCTTTATGATCGTTTGGAGCGGATTACAAATAAGGAAATAGCTGAAAAAATGATTGGCAATTGGGATGTGATTGGAACCGATATTCGCGATAGTGCGCGCATGATGACGGAGTCTGATAAACTTCGAATTGTCGCATATGCGCAAGGGAAAATGACAAAACAGGAATACGATGAGGAAATGTCCAAATTAAGGGTAAAACTTGAACGAGGTGAGGTCACGGCTCAAGAAGAAGTAGTGATTAAAATGTTTCCTAAGCTAAAGCAGGCACTGACTCGGCTACCGAAAGAATATTTGCAGGACTTTTCTCTTGTGTTAAAGAAAGCATTCGTACACCAGCAAATTACCCACCCCGAAAAATTCCTCCAGAATCCTCATGAAGCCGCTGTTTTCTCCGCCCTTGCCCTAGACTCTAGCAAAATTAAAATGAATAAAGAGCTTGTCCAGCAAAAAATCAAGCATGTGATACAAAACGCAGTGCTCAATGGCCAGGCAGAAAATGAGATCCCTACATTAAAAGAGTTGCAAGATCAGATCGAACTGATGGCTTTGAAGGAAAAAATTATTGCTGCCGGTGGTGAGCCTTCTTTAGCCCCTCTGATTCACGTAGTGACCCAAGCAAGACAAGAACTTATTGCAACAGCAACTCTTTTGTTAGAGCAAGAATATGAGAAATGCAAAAAGGAACTGAGTGACTCTAATGAAAATATTCCTCAACACATTGACAGTGCTTTGAAGCGATCAAAAAGTAAATTGTTGCGCTCTCTTAGTCGTTTTATCGATCAAAAAATTAAAGACAACAAAGAGAGTCTGGCCGGATTAACCGATCAGTATGATACAATAAAAGAGCTTATTTCACCCCTCAGTAAACAGTCTGGAAGTAAAATGCATGCACAGTTGTTAGGTGATGTTAAAAAGGAGATCGAATTTTTTAATCAGTGGGGCGATCCCATTCAGTATGAAAACATTCAAGGATTTATTGGGGGCAGTGATGAGGTCTTGGGAGATGGAGCGTGTCAAGCAAATACTTATAGGTTAATTACCCGAGAAATGACCAGTTTAGGTAGAAATCAAGTCCTCTCCGATTCTCAATGGAAAGCGGAAGTGAAAATCTCGCCGCAAGATCGCTTCAATCAAGCTTTGTATCAAGTACGCTTAGGAGATGAAACGAACAATGGCTTATCCCAGGCAGTGCTAAAACGGCTTCATCTTAAGAAAATTCAAAAACTAGATGAAGCGTTGTATTTTGCAGATGAACCCGCATTGAGTTCGGACGCCATTTATCAAGTTCTGTTTCAAGCAGTTACTCGGCAACAGATGTCAAAATTAAAAAATTATGGAATTGTAAAACTATCCATTGGGCACCACTCAATAAAAAAAGATAGAACCGAAGATACAGAGCATGAATCATGGGGGCATGCAATTTATTTGCGTTATGATCCAAAGAGAAAAACCGCTTATTTTTATGATCCCAATCATGGGCGTAGTATTAATTTTTACACCTGGAAAAAATTAGAGAATGATATTGAGTTTAAAAAGATGGGGCATAAAGAACAGGATGAGGCGGTTCTCAATTACATGCTTTTGTGTTTCTCGCAAATGATTGTGAATGATTTTAATGATATCAACCTCCTAAGATGTTATGAAATGGAAATGGATTTTAGTTTACTCGATAAACTATTTTCTGCCGGTAATACATTCATTGGCGGGTTAAATAATTTCTTCAAAAAACAAAAGGAAAAAGAGCCTGAAAGGGATATAGGAAGTCTGACTGAAAAACTTAACAACCCATAGTCTGCAGTCTGGTTGCGCTGCAACCAGGATTTGCTTGAAATGTGCATTTTATGAACAAAAGAGACACCATATACTATACTTTACTATGGCTAACAAAGTATTAAGGTGTTTAAAATGCTTTCCCAACAAGTAGCTGCGGAGTTGCTGAGAAAATATGGAAAGGATTTAGAAAATTTACAAAAAATTACACGTGGTACTTCTCTAGGATTAAGAAGTGATAGTCAATTTATTCCCGAATTGCTAAAAGCATTAGATTGCATAGCAAATGGAAAAGCTTTTGAACCTACTAGCTATATGACAGGTATAAGTAGTATGGGAAAGGCAAATAGCGATCCTCAAAAAGCTGTGCCCGCTCTTGTAGATTTTTTTGATGATAGATTTATAAACACATATTTTGGGGATACTAATAAGGCAAATATAGAAAACGATTTTCCTGGGGTGAATCTTGATAAGCTAAAAACAAACATAGTTAATTTTCGACAAGAGATAAGGGAGTACATTGCTGCCGCTAAAGCTGAAAAAAGTGATACAGTACAAAAATCAAAAGTGATTGCTTCAGAATTGGGGGCGTCACATGTCGAGTTCAGAGTTAAAAACTTTAATCCACATGATCCATCGCATAATGCCAGGCAACCGCTGGAGACTATTCAATTTGAATTTCGTACGCTACAAGAGCGAGACGCTTTTTACGAGAGGATAAAGAACGTTTCTCCTTCAGCGGTTACAAGAGATCTAACAGCTACAAAGAGAGACATACAAGGCAACGCTATACCGATTGTTCTGGTAAAGCCTGAGGCTATAAAAAGTATTGATGCTGCTCTTTTTCCAAGAGAGCCTCCAAAATTATCGCGAGCGGAGTTCATTGAAACGACGAGAAGTTTAATTAGTGCTGGCATTTTTAGTGGTAGATCATCAAGGCTTGAAGAGTCGCTTAAGACAATATGTGAGGCTCTTGAAACGGGTCAATTAATCGATGGAAGGCAGATTAATGCGCAAGTAAGTGGTGGATGGATGGCTTCAGGCCAACAAAAAACTGCATCGGGTATGATATACGCTGAGGAGGCATGGGCTTTCTTATTTCAGGAAATGGGAGCGCTGGGCAATTCTGTATATAAGGAAGGAATCAGAGGTAGGCTTGAGGAACACTTTAGCAAACAGAAATATCCTGTAGAAGTTAGGCGTCTGTGGTTCGATGTTTTTGCCGACCAAGAAGGATACAAAAAAAGTTCTACATACGCCAACCTTGAAGATTTTATCTCAGATCGCCCTGGGCATCAGGCTACAGTTGGACAACCAAGCATAAATGTTCCACAATCTCCAATGGACCCACCAAGTGTTCCACAACCAAGTACAGTGGTTCATCCGTCTCCGTCTATCCCCCAGCCATTAGGCACAATGGCACCCCAATCTACCTCATCTCCTCTAACTGAAGTATTAAAATCAGTGGAGTCTCAAACTGGTAAATTTTCAAAGTATCAAACCACAGCAGGATCTGGAGAAAACATCCCCTTTACAAGTAAACCTGCACAACAATTTCTACATGGATTAGGGGTTAAAAATGAAATTGCACCATTGTCTAAAAAAGCCGATGGAAAACCTCTCCCAGAGCAAGGTAATCAAGATGTTACCGTCAAAAGTTTTGATCCAGAATCACAAGCTAGCTTAGTGATCTCTGGCGCCCGTATTGATCGTTTACGAAAAAGTGCCAAGACCTATGTCAATACAGATATCTTCCCTAAAGGACATTTTAAGGAAATCGTAACTCCAGGAACACTAAAAGAACAAACAAAAGAGGAATCACCCAAAACAGGGGTGCATTTACAAAATATGGCTGTGGGGGTGTGCCATGTGCAAGAGATTGATTTATTAGCTACACCAATCCTAACTTCAGATGGTAAAGCAATCTTAGGACCAAGAACTGGAACAATTAATGTTGATGATCCAGCGTTACTTTTGCTTTCTACCCCAGCTCTAAATTTGGCATACGGCAGCGGCAATAGTTTAACAAAAGAAGAACAAGAAAAATATATCGAAAGTATGTACCGTACCTTATTTCATGCTGCAGTCAGTGAGGGACGACAATACATCGCATTGCCTGCAGCTGGCCTAGGCGTTTTTGGTGGTGATCCCGAAACCTATTTCAAATCATTAATGAAGATTGCTAAAGAATTCCCTCAACTAAATATCATTTATAATCCAGGAGATCCTAAAAATGCTCCTTTATTTGATACCGTCTTAAATAAATACAAGCCAACAAATATAGTGCGCACGGATAGGGATGTTTTAATTGTTGCTCATGAATTAACCCAACAAGATAAACCTTGCGCCTTCCATAACCCAAGTGATGCAGATGTCGTTCTTGGAATTTATGATGTTGGTGAATATTGGAAAAATGGAAAAGGGAGTAGATATGTTGGTGAAGAACACATAGGAGCAATGTCTACAGCCCCGCTTAATAGTCGACATTTAAATCCTAAAGCTTACGAGAATGTTGTGGAACACTCATTTCTCCAAAAACCAATCCATACTCTTGTTGAAGAAAAAAAACATAATGCATTTATTCAACATTTTATCCAACATCATGCTCCTGGAGTTGAAAGAGAGCCACTGATAGAAAAAGGTGGAGTTAAAATTGAATTTAAAAATCAAAGATACCTTGATAACTTTAAAGCCTTATACAGCGAATATATGAATGGGGCAATGGAGAGGAATGGAAAGGCAGGAAAAGCTTATCTTACGCTACCTATTGCGCAAGTTGAAGCAATGGAAAATGGAGTATTGAAAGGCAGGTATCAGCATTATGCAACATCGAATAATGAAAATAGAGAGGTTGTTTCAGTGGCTACATGTGACAATTTAGATCAAAGCTTTAAATCAAGATATAAGCAACGCCAGGGAGATTTTTTAAAAAGTACGATTCTCAAAGATTTCTATGAGGATTTAGAAAATGCTGAGACAGCAAAAGATGTAAATGATGTTGTTAATCGATATAAAGCAGATGGTCGATATGATATTCTCGCCAAGGCCCAAAATACAACAATGCAGGTTTTGGGTATAACCACATCCTCTGTAACAGCTTTTGAAACCCTAAGAACGGAACGGTTGGCCGACATTGACAAAGCACAAAGGGCGCAAGTAGCATAATGTTGGGCGACGCCCTACCTACGCATGGGTTCGAAGTGGTAATTAATTCTGCTTGCATGCAACGAAATTTTCTACGCATCGCTTAAAAACCAATCCAGCTTTTATTCCAATCTCCCGCGGCTTGTCCCTGAACGATCGTCAGTTTTTTAAATTTATCATGTACCACTTAAGTTTCTCTACGTACTGCTTTAAATTTCTCTACGTACCGCGCTTTATGTCTGAGAGATGGTCACTTTTTGTGACCATCTCTCAGGGCTTGTGCGCGGGATCCAGGGGATCTATGCTAAACACTGGACCCCGCGGACAAGTCGTGGGGCCGGGGCGTAGGCAGATAGGTGAGACAGTTGCATGCACCCAGACTGTTGCTTTAATGATTTTAGTGAGTTACAAACAATGTTTATTGGGATTTCTCTTCATACACAGGTTGGCGAAATAGTATCTTAAATCGGATACGAAAATATCCCCTTCATTTTCCATCACAAATATTCGTTCAGGTTGCAACTCCAGATAATTGGATGCCTTTAAAATAGAGTAATAAACTGCTCCTGCATAGGAGAAAATCCATTTGTCTAAAAAGGGCAGAATCATCTCGGGATCATTAGAATAAAATCGTTGATAAATATCGGCAATTAATTCCTTTCTCATCTCGAAATTACTTTTGAAATAAAGATTGTTTCGATCTTGGCGATACAGCGTAAATGGAGTTTTATCAGGATTGCTTTTTAAACCCGCATTAAGGTTCATTGATATAATAACTCCTTTGGCATTTTCAATCTGTAATGTTGTAGCATTGAATAAATTGTATCCATTGTATTCTTGCAGATAGGCTTTTAAATAATCAACGGCTTTATCTGTTAATGGATCAAAATAACTTTGAATCGAAAAACTTACCGCATATTGTTCTGGGCTATCCTGATCATAGCCACAATGGACATAAGTGTTGTAGGTAAACAGGTTGGGAGAAATTTTTTTTGAAAATACCTGATCGATTTTATCTCCCACCTCTTCGCAACTGAGCTTCAATCCTGCAACATTACCGCTGACGCGAACGATTTGAGTTGGAAAATCAACGGTTCTGTGGAGCATTTGCTTCAGATCAGGCATTTCCTGTTCGTTACTATAATGCCTGATTACGGTATTTTTATTCTTCGGCAAGGGGGAAAAAATGAGACCTTCTGCACTGTTGTCAGAATAAGCAAAAGCAAGAAGGGGGGATAAAAACAAAGCGCCTATAAAATAGTTTATTTTCATAACAAACTCCTTTTTTAATTAATCTGAATTCCATTCAAATGATTATTCGATTAGAGAATTGTTGTGTCATTCCTCTAATCTGATGTGCACCATATATCTTATCTGGTTTGCAGAGCAGATCCTATGGATACTATAAATACAAACCATACTGACGAAAATTGCAGCGGGGAATCATTGAAGTGGGAGGGGCCCTGGTTGCAAGCACCAGGTTATAGCGTATTGATTATGTAAGAAGGTGTGTGCGGTCAAAATAAACTTCATTTCTGCTAATCAGGTTGTTTTCGATTTCAACAATATCAAGTCCAAAGAGAATCAGTTCACTATCATTTTTGGGAAATGTTGCTTGCCACTTTAAGGTAAAACCTTTTAATGTGGGGATGAGTTCTACTGCGTGCCATTTCCAGTCAGGATTCTTTGCAAGGAGTTTGTTAAAGTATTGAGACAGTCTTTCTTTTCCATGAATCCCGTCTTTCATAACTGGATCCAAATAAAAGGTGTCTTCACTATAAAAAGACAGCAGATGCTCCACTGCTTCTACTCCACCGGTCCATGACGGCAGCCACTTACTACAAAACATTTCTGCATCGTTTAACTCCATGGAAACTCCACTCCTCGAAATGTTTACGCCCTTACATTAAAGCAAAATTCACAGGTTATGCAAGAATTCTAAATGTTTTCGGATTTTGTTTTTGAATCGTTTTTCTTGTAACAATTCTGTAGCTATCGATTATAATTGTAAAGAACAAGGACGGTAAGGAGTGATAAGCATGGGCAGGAAAATTAAAGAAAAAACATCAAAACATCATAAAAGCCCTTTATGCCGCATAAATAAACCGGCAGCCCCTTTAAACAACACCAAACAAGCTTATGACCGGATTGCCTGTGTCTTTCAAGGAGGCGGTGCTTTGGGGGCTTATCAGGTCGGTGCATTTTGTGCAATCCATGAAAAAGGATACCATCCTAATTTTCTGGCGGGAGTATCTATAGGATCTATTAACAGTGCGATTATTGCCGGAAATCCAAGAAACAAGCAAATTGAAAAATTAACCTCATTTTGGGAAACTATTGTGCCCCAAATATGGACGGATGTATTTTATGAGGCTGAAGTTCCAAATTTATTGCATCATTTTCATAATCGCGTGGGTGCTATGCATACGATCTTCAATGGTCTGGAAGGCTTTTTTAAACCCCGTCCCTTTCCACCGACTCTGTTAACTTATGATACACCGGATAAACTCAGCTATTATAATACGTCCGCTCTTAAAACAACATTGGAACGTTTAATTGATTTTGATCGCATTAATGATAAAAAAGTCACCCTATGTTTGGGTGCGGTTAATGTGGTATCCGGAGAAATGGAGTTTTTTAATAATCAAAAAATTACCATTACCCCCGAGCATGTCATGGCAAGCGGGGCGCTTCCACCTGGTCTTCCGGCAGTTAAAATTGGTGATGATTATTACTGGGACGGTGGTATCTATGCAAACACGCCTCTTGTGACGGTGCTCGATGCCTTACCTGAATTGGACACTCTCTGTTTTGTGGTGGATTGTTTCAGTCTGCAAGGACGGCTGCCGCAAACTATGGATGAACTGGAAGAAAGGCAAAAAGACATCCGTTATGCCAGTCACTCACGCCGACTGACTAATGTGTATACCAGCCGCCAAAACTTGCAAGCGGCCATACAGTTTTTAGGCGAAAAATTAAGTCCGGAAGACAAGAAAGATCCTGATGTTCAGAAAATACTGGCATTGGGTCATAGCAAATATTTCAGTGTGGTGCATATCATTTATCGGGGTTCTCATTTTACTCATTCGTTCAAAGACTATAACTTCGTTCGCTCCGCAGTTAATTATCGTATGAAAACAGGTTATGAAAATGCAATGGAGATTCTTAAAAATCCTGTCTGGGAAAAAAAATTAGATAAGCCCATGCTCTGTTCCATCTACGGCGTACCTCCCGATTATTTTGAACAACATTAAAAGTTGATGAACGCAGGCTACGCTTTGGTGTTCTTTCTGGTTTAGAAAACTGAAGAACAAATGCAAAAAACCTCTGCCTGCAACGAAATCTTGGCAGAGGTTTTGGAGGGCAAATCAACCGATTGGAAAAGTGTACACCACTAGGCATGACCCGAAGAAAAAATTAGGTTTATCAGGTATTTTCCTGATTGCGTCTATGGAGAAAAGCGGTAATTCTGATACTTAGTGCGTCAGGCGTAAATTTAGCAGAGTAAGCAAGTATTTTATTTATGATACCAGGAATAATAAATAGTTTGTTTTTCTTAAAGCCGCGATAGGCAGCTGTGGCGATTTGCTCAGTAGATTTTATCCCAATAAAACCTCTAGCTAAAAAGCTATTTTCCATTCCGGCTTCTTTAAAAAAATCGGACTGCGTAGGGCCTGGGCAGAGAATTGAAAGGGTAACTCCTGTTCCTTTTAATTCATAAGCCAGTGCTTCCGAAAAAGAAGCCACGTAACTTTTGGAGGCGTAATATACTGCCATAAAAGGGCCTGGTTGAAATCCAGCAGTAGAAGCAACCTGGAGTATCTTACCCTGGCCTTTGTGAACAAATTTTTTGGCAAAATAATAAGTGAGCATCGTCAATGTCGCCATGTTGAGTTGCATCAATGCATTTAAATACTCTGCATCCATAGAGATGAAATCACCAAGGTAACCTATGCCTGCATTATTCACTAAACAATCGATTTCTATATTAAGTGCCTCGATTTGATTGACTAAGTCAGCAGCTGCTTTCGGTTCGTTTAAATCCAATGCAATGACACTTACCTGGACTGAATACTTTTCTTTGATTTGACTAGCGAGATCTTCCAATAAACTCTGATTTCGCGCGGTTATAATTAGATCATGGCCGTGGCGTGCAAACTCAAACGCTAACGCATGGCCAATTCCTCTTGAAGCACCAGTGATGAGTGTAATCATTTTTAAAAGTGGGTGGGTGGTTTGTTTCTATTATAGGACTATTGGTTAAGGATTCAAATTTTATAGAATTCTGGTTGCAAGCAATCAGGCTATGGTAATCCTGTTTCTCATTTTCTCATATAGGGTTTAAATGACCCGTTATTGATTATAAGTTGATTCAACAGTTTCAAATTGATTAGCAAAGCCGTATAATTGCCGTTTTTTTATTCACCATGGTGATTGCGATGACAATATTGGCTGTTTGTGGACCTATAGGTAGTGATTACAAGGCGTTCAGTGAACGATGTTATTCTTTATTAAATAAAAAGTACGCTACGTTAATTGATAGTTCCGCTTATAATTCTATCGATTTATTATTATCTGCTATAGAGAGTGCGCA
The DNA here is from genome assembly GCF_014109805.1 of Legionella sp. PC1000. Classification (GTDB taxonomy): domain Bacteria; phylum Pseudomonadota; class Gammaproteobacteria; order Legionellales; family Legionellaceae; genus Legionella; species Legionella resiliens. Next base: position 3,729,806 of record NZ_CP059400.1, on the reverse strand, counting down.
GGGTGATATCATAATTTTTGGTCCAGATATTTTTTTGAATGAAAAACTACGCAATAAATTTAATGTCAGGGTGTTTCTGGAATTGGATTCAGATCTGTGCCTGAGTAACTATATAAAAATAAAATCATCCGCTCTAAACGACACATTTGATCTTGAAGAAGTACTAAAAAATTACGAGAGCCAGATTAAACCTCTAAATGAAAAAATAAGGGAATCTTCCAAATTTGCTGCTTTGCGTCGTCCACAGGCAAGCGCAAATGATGTATTAATTGACTTGCTGATTAATGCAGAAGCTCAAACCTTAAAGACCCTCGCTCCATCGGATTCTCCGTCCCGAGAGAGGTTCTTTAAACCTGCATCTTTGGGGCAAACAAGTGTGACTGATAAGACTCCTTTAGTTGGAACTCCCAATCCGCTGCTCATCTAATGCATCGGATTTATAACGCCTGGTTACAAGCAACTGTCCCACATTTCTGCCTACTCCCCGCGGTATGTCCCTGAGAGATGGTCACAAAAAGTGACCATCTCTCAGGGATAAAGCGCGGTACGTAGAGAAATTTAAAGCAGTACGTAGAGAAACTTAAGTGGTACATGATAAATTTAAAAAACTGACGATCGTTCAGGGTTTGTCCGCGGGGTCCAGTATTTTTAGCACAGATCTTCTGGAGCCCGCGAACAAGTCCCGAGAGATCCTCAAAAATTTAACCTGGTAGAATTCATTTGTTACTTGAATCCATCCAGTCTTAGGAATGGGACACCCTCGAAGTCAAAAAGATTGTCATCCCTGCCTCCGCAGGGATGACAATCTTTCAGGCAGGACTGTAGATATAGAATATGTATTTTCCGGTTTCCCATTTTGTGAGGAACTCTCAGGAACAAGTCGTGGGACGGGTCGTCGGAGTAGAATTGAACTGATTCTTCAGAGAGGTGTAGAAGATTCAGTTGCAAGCAACTAGGATTTGTATAATTTTCAGCAAAGTCGCAGGGTCTGAAATTATAAATTAATATCTTGAGAGGTTATTTTAATTTCGTCTCCAGATTGTCTTGCGACAACAAGAGTGTATTCGGGAACTTCAAGCCAAGTAGTTGTGTCCTCAGTCAAAGGTTCGGAAGCGATAATAATGCTTTTTTTAGTCCCTTCTTTCATTTTGTATTCATTGTCATACAACCCATAATTGTCGCCATAGGTATACCATAACGAATGATAGCCGGAGTGGGCAGAAGGAGATGGGTCATCGGGCTCTGGCCATCCATAATCCAGAACAAATCGGGTGGCAGCAATAAACTCGCCATTCGTTATAAATAGATTAACCGGTGAATTAATTTTTATATTTCGTTTTTGACGGATACGATGAAGTATTTTTAAAGTTTCAATAATCGCCTTAATGATATCCTCAGTCTGATAATTTCCCATGGCATTGGGTAACTGGGATAAAAAAATAGAATAAATCCATTCACTGTCCGTAGTTCCATGAATGTGTTTTTTATATTTAGGATCAATGTATTCGAGTAAATCATAACGCATCTTTTCAAAATCGCTTAACGAACCATTATGAGCAAGCACTACATTCGAACCCGAAAAAATGAAAGGATGCACATTTTGGTTCGAGATGATTTGCCGTTCGTGATAAGAAACTCCGCGTAGATGAGCGAGCAGGCAGTAGGGCGAAATTTTAGAGGCAAGGTTATACAGATTGCCGTCGTAAAAAGGCAATTGCGTTGTTTTATATAGATAAGGACAGTGGGGGTTATGTGAGGTAAGGTCCCAAGCTGCCATACCAAACCCTGCCAGATTAAGTAAATGGGACATATATTTTGGATTATAACTTTGTTTGATAAATGAATTATCTGGCTTATAGAGCAGTTCTTCAACCACAATCGGTTTACCAAGGTAGGTCAATATTCTGCACATATCATGTTACCTATTATAGTTCTCTATATGGAGTCTTATATCCAGTTTATAAATGGATTTTTTCAGTGCTACCAACGATTCAAAAATTAAATTAAATAGCTTATACCAAAGTCGAGGATTATTTTTTTGAATCAGTTGTATGGTTGATTCAGAAAGCTTGCATAAGATAGTGTGTTCGCAGGTCACATAGGTAAAATTAAATAGGACATCATGTTCAACACAACCAATGCTGGCAATTAATCTTCCAGGACCAATCACCGATAATTTAGCGAGTTTGCCGTCTTGTATGATGCAGGATTGAATCGCACCATAAATAACCAGGTAGCATGAGGCAGTGTTATCTCCTTCATTTACCAGTTTACAATTCTTTGGCGCATTCAGAATAACAAACTGTTTGAGTAGGGTATCAATTTCATCTTGCGTAAATGATTTATATAAAAGTAGATTTTCTATCTCGCTCTTATCGATAGTACTTGCTTCAAAAATAATTTTCTTGGGTTGATTTAATGAGTAAATCATTCTTTCAAAAAATGACAAGCTCGTCATATCCGAATCAGAAATAAAAGAAGTAATGATATCGTGTACGGTTTTTAAACGGTTACAAATCTGTTGTGCAATAACCTGTAACAGCTTATATCGTGTTTCCGGAAAATCAGCAGAAAGTAATTCAAAGTAACTTCTAGGTATGACTAAGCAGAGAACTGTACTGGATGCGATAAATGAGGTAGAGCAAGGTTCATCCTCAATAAAGCTGCTTGCTGTAAAAAAAATACCTGGCTGAAGCGTTTCCATATTAGTGACACTCTCGCTCATTACTCGTGCAGTTACAAGGACTGTACCTTCAAGAATAAGATAGACACTGTCTGCTCTTTCTCCTTGATGCACAATGGTTTCACCTTCCGTGAATGAAGAAGTTTTAGCGTATTTAACCAGGAGTTCCAGCTCCAGCGGGTTCAGAAAGTCACCTATGCTACGAGTCAGCTGTTTATTAAGATTTAACTCGCTCTCATCCGATTCAATAACCATGTTATCCATTGATATATCCTCAGTAATGATATTCTTGTTATTTCCTTTCTTCGCACCATATTCTGCATTGCTCTTCAACAACTTTAGGTAAGGAACCTACTTTTTTCAATATTTGTAATAATATAAAGGAATCATTAATATTATTTGTTACGTCATCCAATAACTGAGCCACATAGTCTGTATTCCCTAATTGACGCGTATATTTTTTTATTTTCTCAACCGTTTCAAATATATCGTCAATAATTAAACCTCGCTTCATCGTATATGGATTAATAAAAGTACCATCGAACCCATAGCGGGATGCTTCAAATCGGTTTTGGTTGTAGAGATAATATAAGTCATTTCCTACTTGTGTAGGCCGCTCCTCCAATAAGTAAATGGCCAGAGACTGAATATAAGCGGTAATTAAAATAGCTTTTTTCATGGTTAAGGGGGCATCAAAAACCCTAATTTCAACCGTGCCATATTCGGGTTTGGGTCTAATGTCCCAATAAAAATCTTTCATGGAGGTGACAATACCCAAATGCCGCATTTTATAAAAATATTCTGAGAATTCTTTCCAATTGATTAAATAAGGTATAACACCGCTTAGTGGAAATGCATTAAACATTATAGAGCGGGACGAGCAAAAGCTGGTATTCACACTTTGATAAAAAGGCGAGGAAGCTGACAGTGCAATTAATTGAGGAACATATCGCGAAAGTGCGTGCGTAAGATAAAGTGAATTCTCTGAGTTTCCGCAGCCTATATGGATGTGTTGACCAAATTCGGTAGCCATTTGGGATAAAAAACGATACCTTCTTGAAATATTTTTATATCTTAACGTAGGGAATATTTTCTGCATGGCCCAGCTTTGGAAAGGATGGCTTCCACCACCACAAATTACAATTCCAAGGTTCGAAGCTTCTTCTAACAAATAGGATTTTAATTCAAATAATTCCTGTATCATTGTTTGGGGTGACTGATGAATGGAAGTATTAATTTCAATCATACTTTGGGTTATCTCAGGTTTTATTCTTAGTTGGTTCGGGCTGGTTTTAATATTTCGAATCAAATCTTTGGCTTTGGAAATTAATGAAAAAGATTTGGGGTCAATAAGTTGAAGTTCTAATTCAACGCCAATTGTTCCAACAGAAGATTTTTTGAAGCGAAGATTTCTCATAAAATCTCCTTGAGAAATAAATCCTTTGGGTTAATTATAATCTAAATAAAAGATACTGCTGGGATTTATTGAGATATTACCCGTATAAATTCGCTCTAGATTAACGCTAATGTCCCGCTTCTAATCCACTCTTATTTCGAAATATATCGAGCCTGTGTTAAGTAAACTTGAATCATTGCGAGCCCAGGCGTCTTGACACTATATAATTTGTAGTCCAAAGTGATTACTAATTGGTCATGCAAGGACTGCAATGGATATTTTACAATGGTTAGCTCATCTCATCAGCTTCAATTCGATTTCCAACACTGCGAATTTGGAACTTATTGAAACAATAGATGACTGGTTTAAATTACATCATATTCATTCTCAAATTATACCTGGACCGACAGAATCAAGAGTTAATTTATTTGCAACAATTCCTGCACGTAATGGTCAAACAGAAGGAGGTATTCTTCTGTCAGGTCATACTGATGTGGTTCCTGTAGCGGGGCAAATATGGAATACAGATCCTTTTGTAGCCAAAGAATGTGATAATAAAATTTATGGTCGCGGCGCATGTGATATGAAGGGATTTCTTGCAGTTATTCTTGCTCTTGCTCCTGAGTTTAAAAAGTTAAACCTATTGAAGCCGATTCACTTTTCATTTACGTGCGATGAGGAAATAGGTTGTGTTGGCATACCTTATGTAATTGATTTTTTAAAAAAAAATGAAATTCGACCCGAGGGGTGTATTGTTGGTGAGCCTACCAACATGCGACCAATAATAGGTGGAAAATCCAGAAAACTTTATCATTGTCAGATACAGGGAAAAGCAGTTCATTCTTCTCTTGCTTTTGAAGGATGTAATGCAATCGAGTATGGGAGTCGTTTAATTTCTTATATTAATTCTATTGCTCATTATGTAAAAGAAAATGGGCCATTTGATAATGATTTTGATTGTCCATTCAGTACGATAACTGTCAATATTGTCAGTGGTGGCAATGCAACGAATGTAATTCCTGGAGTATGTGAGTTTATTCTTGAAGTACGTTATATCAATCAATTTCCCATTGTAAATTTTTGCAGTCAAATTGAAAATTATATTAATAATGAGCTACTGCCTGAGATGAGAAAAACCTATTCCGAAGCAATGATTTATTTTGATGAAACCTCTGATGCACCTGGATTTCGTGCCTTAGAGGACTCATCCATCACGAAGATAGTTCGCGCAGTGACTGGAATAAAGGAACGATTAAAAGTTTCCTATGGAACGGAAGCAGGAGTAATCCAAAATGCGCATATCCCTACAGTGATTTGTGGCCCTGGTGATATTAAACAAGCACATAATCCTAACGAATTTATAACGATAGAACAACTTAACCTTTGTGAAAAAGTAATGAGGAATGTGATCACTTTTTTCTGTGTGCAATGACAAAGTTTAGATTATTGATTACGAATTCGGTAAAAATAACACGCCATATCCTTATAATGCCCTTTTTTATAATACTTCATGCCGCATTTTTGCATAACCCGAAATGAAGCGGTATTCTCCCTATCAGCATAGGCGATAATATAATCTGTTTCTATGTTCTCTCTTGCCCAGCGCAGAAGCGCTTTTAATATTTCTGTAGCATACCCTTTATGCCAAAATTTTTGATGTAAGAGATACCCTACTTTTATTTCTCCAGTTTCGAGCTCGTTGAAATAGGATTCTCCTACAAATTCATCATTAGATAACTTAAAAATAACAAAACAGGGTAAATGTTTCTCTTTATACGAAACCAGGCATTCATTAATGTAATCCTTGATGTCTTTATCGCTTAAAAGACCTTCAGGAAAAAACTCTTTAACCTCTGGATCTCTTTCTATAAGTTTTAAATGTTTGTCATCACCTTTTTTAATTAAGCGTATCCCAAGATGTTGGGTTTTTATCAGATAGTTTTCCATAACGTACCTGCAGTGGAGGGTATATATATATCTTAGTACACTGAGTGCAATAATTATCTTTTTTATCTACTTGACGTGCTTTAAGCACGGCATCCAGTCGATTGTGTATTGAAGACTGGAGCTGGATTCCGCGCATAAAGCGCGGAACGTAGGCTTTTTGATATTTCGATATGCAGGTATTTTGATTTTATATCATGTTATTTACCCTACTCGCCATATGCATTGCATCCAGCATGAAGGCCAGGCTGGATACTGTGCATAAAGGGTGAGCGATCTTCACAAACAGAAAAAATACGTATTCTACAGCCTACAGGGCTAAAAAAAGACGTCATGGCTGCGTAGGCAGGGATTCATTTACAAGGTACATCTAAGTTTAGCCAGGAAAATAAGACAAGAAGAGCTAAAATTAAATGAGTAGCCGAAGGTGTTTGATTCGATTCTTGTCAGAAAAAAGTTTCTACCTAATTTTTAAGGAGCATGGAATGCAAACAAATCGAGGTGTTATTTATACCGGTAAAGGAACGGTTAAGGTGGATGCAATCGATTTCCCAAAATTTGTTAATCCTAAAGGGAAAAAAATTAATCATGCAGTACTACTCAAAGTGATATCTACTAATATTTGTGGTAGTGATCAACACATGGTGAGAGGAAGAACGACAGCGCCAGTAGGAATGATTTTAGGTCATGAGATTACAGGTGAAGTGATTGAAGCAGGATCTGATGTCGAGTTTATAAAGGTAGGTGATCTTTGTTCCGTTCCCTTTAATGTTGCCTGTGGACGTTGTAAAAATTGCAAGGAACAATTCACGGATGTATGTCTCAATGTAAATGATTCGCGTGCTGGAGGTGCTTATGGCTATGTCGACCTGGGAGGCTGGATTGGTGGTCAAGCAGAATATGTCATGATTCCGTATGCAGATTTTAATTTATTAAAATTTCCTGATAAAGATCAGGCTTTAGCAAAAATTCGTGATTTAACGTGTCTTTCTGATATCTTACCAACAGGTTATCATGGTTGTATCAAAGCGGGTGTTAAATCAGGATCAACTGTATTTATATCCGGTGCGGGTCCTGTTGGTCTTGCTGCAGCTGCTTCTGCATTTTTCCTTGGCGCAGCTGTTGTGATTATTTGTGATGTTAATGAAGAGCGGTTAGCTCATGCCACAAGCTTTGGCTGTCAAACGGTTAATCCCTCCCTGGACGTATCTATGCGCGAACAAATCCAGCAAATTTTAGGAGTACCTGAAGTCGACTCCGCTATTGATTGCGTTGGGTTTGAAGCGAGAGGTCATGATGCGGATGGAAAAACGATTGAGGAACCTGCTGTGGTGCTCAATCAATTGATGGACGTAACCCGGGCGGCTGGCGCCATTGGGATTCCTGGTTTATATGTCACAGCAGATCCAGGAGCTGTCGATAAAGCTGCAAAAAAAGGTATTTTGAATTTGCACCTTGGGACGGGTTGGGCAAAATCACTGTCATTTGCTACAGGCCAGACGCCGGTAATGAAATATAATTATGGTTTAATGATGGCTATTTTAAACGACCGGCTTCCAATAGCAAAGGCTGTCAATGTTTCAGTGATTACTTTAGATGAAGCACCTCGTGCTTATGTTGAATTTGACCATGGGGCGCCGAAAAAATTTGTTATTGATCCCCATAAGTCTTTTTCATAAGTCTAGGAACCTTATGGCGTATTTCTTTATTGAAATGTTCTTACCAAACAGTCAATGGGAAATATGCCCTCTAATTTACTTTTTGATCCCTTAGCGCATAACCCTGATTTTATTTGAAAAACTTAAAAAGAAACAAAAGAGAGCAGTTTGATTTCTTTTAAATCATCCCTATACTTTTACTAAATACATAACTATAGGGATGCAGTTATGCCTAGTCGAATCCAACCTGAACATATAATTGGCCCCAATAATGCAGGAAAAATGATTTTGCGTGGATGCTTTATGAATATTTCAAAAGACTGGATAGAACAAACATCGAACCAAGTTGGAGGCCTGCTTACTCGTTATCTTAAAGATCGTCACGAAGAAGCTACTGAAATTACGTTAGGTTACGGGGAAAACGTTCCAGAGGGTCGTGAAGAGAGACCCCATAAATTAGATATAGAATTTATGGCAAATGTTGTGAACCAATTAAGAAGAAAAGAAAAAAGCGGAACAGACCTCCAACAAGCACGTCCAGAAGACATTGAAGAGCAAGTTGCCGACCAAGTCGTAATCCTGAGATTAGCGATTGAGGATTACGAAGCTAAATGTGCTCAAGAAGGGATAGATCCCATGTTTACTGGTGTACCTGGTGTTATCATTGCAAACGTTCTATCTCGCGAGGTAGCTACTCATGCTCAAAGCATGAGATGGGCAGTTAGGGATGCTCCACCAGTGCTCGACTTATTTGAGGGATTACAAATTCATGATGCCCCCAACCCCCCATCTTAGTCATAACCTAATAAAAAGCAAATACCTCCACTGAGTATAGAGTTTGAGGAAAGGATTTTAACCATGAAAAAAGTACAACTGACTGTGGATGAAATTGTGAATGCTGCGCTCTCTCTTGCTGAACAAACCTCATGGGAGAATGTGAGGTTATTTGAGATTGCCAAGCGGCTTAACGTTAATCTAGAGGATATTCGTTATTGTTTCCGTGAAAAAAATGAATTAGTAGATGCTTTTTTCGATAGGGCGGACAAAGCAATGCTAACCATGGCAGAGCAGACAGAAATGATGGAACTCAACACCCCAGAGCGGTTGCATAAACTCTTAATGTCTTGGTTTCACGTGCTGCAAAGCAATCGCAATGTGGTGCGACAAATGCTTTGGTCACAACTTGAGATGGGGCATCTTCATGTGCAATTTCCTGCGCTTTTGCGAGTGAGCAGGACCGTACAATGGTGGCGGGAGGCAGCCAAACGCTCAGCAACTTATTACCACCGCGCCATTGAAGAGACGGGGTTGACGCTCATTTTTCTAATGACTATGGCTTATTGGTTACATGACAATTCGAAAGAAGCCATCAATACCAGTCGGTTTTTGCAAAAAAAGCTTAGTCAAGCACACTGTTTAAAGGAACAGGCCAAGGATTTCTGCGGTCTTCGTCACGAGGGTGATTCTACTCGCGGAATAAAATCGGATGATACCGACATTATATCTCGTTAATTCAGCTGGATACGGAATTTGCAGGTTTGGGAACCAAAGTGTGTCCTGCTTTATTTTATTGTGACCTTGCTGAAAATTTCTGCAACAAGATAATCAAGTTGGGACGAGGTCACCTCTTCAAGGTATTCCACTTGCGGTGTCGGAATAATATCTACCAAGATTTCAGTTGATTTTTTACGTGCCAATTGGTCCTGATATTCTTTACTGAACTCGGTTCTTATCTTTCTACTCGCTAATTCATCCATAAATTCCTCACTAAAATCAGCTAACTGTTTCTTGCGCGCAACTTCTTCAAGATATTCAGTGAAAAATTGCTTTTTTAACTTTTCTTCCATTTGTGCTGAGGTTATTTCAAGTTCGATACGCTCCGTTCTCGCAGCCACTTGCATGCTGGAATCAACCCCTAAATGCGAAGCTCCTTTAGCGGTTATAATGCAACGAGGGGCGTTGTTTAGTCCAATGACCCGACCTTTACCCATGCTGCCCGGATCGTAGGTAAAATGTTGGCCATTGGGCAGAAGCAGCCTACTGCCTTCGGCGTGAGGCAGACGTCCTTCTATCCAATCAAAAATCTGTTCGGTTGCTTCGTGCCCCCCTCGATAACCTGATTTTACCTCATACAATTTGAGAATTTTTAAATTACCCTTTTCCATGACAGCGATGACATCATCAGCAAATAATTTTTCTGGATTGAGTTTCCCATTTTCCATTAATTGAATTTTAAGACCGCTAATCAGCTTGGCATCGGGTACGGTTTTGCGAATTTCATCCAGATGTTTGAGTTTGATTTCCTTTGAAAGTATTTCAGCTAAATTGCCTTTAAGAACATTGAAACTTCCCTGAGTGACAGTGGCTGTGCGAATTCGATAAGTTTTTAATACATCTTTAGGGTTAATGCCAGCAAAGGTAGTTGGAAAAAAATCTTCAAGTCGTTCTGTAAGTTTTTGGGGTTGCTTAAAGAACTTCGCTAACAATTGCATGGCTTCGTCATCAGACAGGTCCATTGGCCGTGGAACCTCAAAATTATTAATAAGATGCTGTGTTTGTCTTAGTTTATATTTGGCGCGCCTTATATAGTCGCTGCCTAAAAAACCTTTAAGTAATTTGATTGCTTCAGGATTGCGCGTTTTACCCAGGGCCCATTTGCGGGGGCTTTCTGGGTTTGATTTACCTTTTGTGTAGGCGCGATAAGCCTCTTGTAACTCAGCATGCATAAATCCCGTACCGTCCACATTAAGCAGATCATCAACAGTAGGTGGTTCGCTTTTAATTTTTTTATAGATTCTACTCAGTTCCTCTACTTGTTGTACTGTAGCTGCTAGTCCTTTTTTAATTCTCTTTTCAGTTTCGCGAATCAGTTTTGCATCTTCCGCATTGATTCCCCCTTTTTTTATTTTTTCAAGTAATCGCGCCGTTTTTTCTGCCCTACGGCCAAAAGAACGTCTTAATATCGACACACTGCGGGCAGCCCCGCTTGCCGCAAATGGAAGCAACGCTCCGATACCCAGTATTGCAATTTCTGTACTCGATAATTTTCGGCCATATAAATCACGACCGCTGTACAAACCTTTAGTAAATTCAGCAATATCAACTACATCGCCTATAGCGGGTACAAAACGAACGGCTAAATCGATGGCCGTTAGTTCAGGACTAAGCACTATGGGTTGAATAATTGGAATTGATTTTGGATTAAGACGTTGCCAATAGGATTTGATCTCATTAAATTTCAGCCCTTGCATGGGTACATTCGCTATTTTTTCTGTTTCATAAATTTCAAAAAAATTCACTGCACTTGAGGTTTTTTTGCCACCGAGTAATACGTTGCCAGGAGTATAATAAATGGGTTCTCGTACCAATTCGACCTTAACCGCGGGTGTCTTCACTATTTCAAGCAATGGAAGATTACTGAATTTATTTCCGCGCCGGGCATCTATGCTTCCTTCTGCATTAATCTGGAACGCAAATTGTGCATCTGAATGTATTTGATCAACCTGGTTTAATAAATCTAAAAATTCTATATCACCGCTATGACGAGGTACGGTAACAATCAAATCCTGCTTCGATTGTAGGTGGCGAATAATAATTCCATTATTAAGCGGTGAAAGCATAAAAAAATTACTGGGGGGAATTGAATACAGATACCATTTTCTAAGATCCCCAACATCTTTGCCTTGCGGAGGTTCAGGTGGATTTACCTGGAATTCACCAAGCAGGTTATGGGTATTAAAATCAGTGCCAATGATGGGTACGAGTTCGGGATCTTGTACTCTAATGATCTCAACCAAAGGGTAAAATGAACTGGGTGCATAAGGCTCGGGTGGATATCCGTTGAGCGTAATACTTACTCCAGGTCCCGCTATGAGTTTAAAAATAGCATAAGGTCGCTCAGATGTGGGTTCCAAATATTGATAATGAGCAGGCATTCGTCCTTTAGCCTGTGTGCCACGTAAATCACTGAGTTCGATAACCAGTTTTTTCCCGCTTAAAATATAGGTAAAAATCAATTTGATTTTATGGTTACTTATTTCGGCAGAGAAATTTTCGTAAACACTCATATCCTTATCCTGTTGTTTGAAAAATTCTGTTCAAGAACTATACTGTTTTATTATGGACTATAAAGTCTCAGGATGAGACATAAATCAAAATGATGAAAACAGAAATTTTATTCAAATTTGCTGTAATAAGAAATCCTGAAGTTGAGGAATCAACCCCAGGGCGGACCATTAATTTTGAAAGTCATCAATGGGTGAATCGCATAACAGGGCTCGCCACAAATGATGTTTCTTTGGACGACGCACGGCGTCGTGTTTCCAATGATTTTATGGATTCATCCACTTATTTTCTGCGTTCGCCCAATTGGCAACCTTTTTTAGCGCGACAGGCAGAAATTCAGCGTCTTTTAAAAATCTCTGAAAACGAAGCCCAATTTAAATCCTTTTTTACTCCTTTATTAAAACAAATTAATTCGAGTTTTAATTCCTTGGAACATTTTGTAGGGGGTAAGGAATTTAAGCAGCTCAAAGAACAATTATGGCATAGTTATTACAGTAATATTGCCTTAATCACGAGACGCGCTCAAGATCGTCCTGTACTCGAATTCTGGCTTAGATTCTGGCATTTTTTAGAACGGCTGGTGGCTGGAGATGAATTTAAGGATTTAATCGATGGTTTTAATAAGTGGTCTTTTGCCGTGCCCAATCAATTGGTGCGGGCAGTAAAAACGGAAGATACCGAAGAATCGGAGCAGCATACAGGCAGTAGTTCAATCCCTGCGAGCATCAGCACTAAAATTGCTGAGACAAGAAAGACAATCGCACAATTGCAAGCTACGCGCGCACAAATCGTCAAAGTATTTCATGCCAAACTGGCTGAAGTTACCGAAAAAGAAGAATCAGAAAAAACCAAACCTATTCCAGATTCTGGGGGCTCAACCAGCACTCGAAAAGCACCCTGGATCCTAACGGCTAAAGAAATTGGCAGCGATGCGGCAAAGACTTTGGAACATTTGGGTATCTCTTTGGATACGCATGACGCAACCCAACTCAGTTCTTTATTAGAAAGACAAGAAGCGGAACTGGAGAGTGAAGTTTTTAAATTAGAGTATACAAAACGAGTTACCTTGGTTAGGGGTGTCCCTGTAATAGTACGAAGAAAGGATGCATCAAATGACCAAATCAAAGATTAAACCCATTGGCATTGCCGATTTAAAAGTAGTGAAGCAAACGCTCGTTCGCTATGCTGCAGGAGAAGTTGCTCATATCGAGAATGTTATGGCGACCGAAAGCCGTGGCCGTCATCATCGGCGTTTACGACAAACAGAAGAAACGATTACCAGTGAGTTTGAACGCACGGAAGAGAGTAAACGGGATCTACAAACGACCGAGCGATTTGAGATGCAGCAGGAAACTCAAAAAACCATTCAATCTGAAACACGGTTTCAGATAGGTGCCGAAATTTCGGCTGGGTTTGGACCCGTGCAAATCGGTGTCTCAACACAATTTTCTACAAGCAACTCTAAAACCGAATCTGATCTTAATGCAATCAATTACGCCAAGGAAGTGGTGGAACACTCCTTAGAGAGCTTGGTTGAACGTGTTCGGGAGGAACGCGTCATCCGAACTTTAGATGAATTTGAAGAAAAAAATTATCATCAGTTTGAGAATACGGACGGCGAAAATAAAAGTGGTATTTATCGCTGGGTTGATAAATATTACCGGGCCAAAGTAGTGAACTATGGAAAACGTTTATATTATGAATTTATGATACCTGAGCCTGCTGCATTTTATATTTTTTCACGCCACCATACGCTTGATAATGAAATACTGCCTGAAGAACCCTTGCCACCAGCCGACCCAGTTACAAATGAACCGTTAGGTCCTCACCATATTACCCGTACCAACTACCTTGCTTTAGCTCAAAGCTATGGTGCGGATGGGATAGCCCCCCCGCCGAGAAAAGAAATAATTGCTTCTCGGGTCATAGGACGTGAATTAAAGTCAGAAGAACAATGGGTGTTCACAGACAATGAATTGGAAATTCCTCCCGGATACGTTTACGGCAGCAGCTCTTGGTATTATACCTTTGGAGGAGCAGGAGACGTTTATCGCTTTTCAATCCACCGCTCGGTACATGTGCTCAGTCGTGATGAGAAGGAGTCCACTTCAAATGGGGTAAGCATACCCGCGATCAGCGGCATGTTTCCTGTTGGTGTGCGGGGGCATGGAATTGGTTCTTTGATGATAAGTATTGCGATTGTTTGCAAATTAACCCAGGAATATGAAGATGAATGGCGGCTTAAAACATATCAAACGATTATTGCTGCCTACAACAAAAAAAGACTTGAATATGAAGAACGCCTTGCAGCAGCACAGGTGCAAGAGGGTGTTGAAATTGGAGGAAACAATCCACTTCTTAATCGTACAATTGAAAGAGAAGAACTAAAAAAAGGATGTATTACCCTGTGGACCGGTTTTAAATACAATGCCGTACCCGGAATAACTCACAATACCAATGCTAATGTCCCAAATAATTATCCGGAAATTCATGTAGATAATGCTTTGGAAATGACTCCGGAAATTCAATTTTTGGAACAATCCTTTGATTGGAAGAACATGAGCTATGAGTTTTATCCCTATTACTGGGGGAGGAAAAAATATTGGCTTGATATTTATCCAATTAAAGATAACGACCCCTTGTTTGCAGATTTTTTACGTGCTGGTGCTGCCCGAGTGCTTGTCCCTGTTCGTATTGAGGCAACCAAAGCAGTCCTCTTTTACCAACTGACCGGTAAAATGTGGCCTGGAGGTGATATGCCGCAATTTGATCCGCCTGACCCCTCCGGAACGATTGTTGCCCCGGGTGTAGAAGATAATACAGATGCAGAATTTAAACTCTATAAAGAGTACGTTGCTGAATTACAAAATGAAAGTATGATTGGTGATATCAATGAGGATATAGTCATCGCACCAGATGACCCTGAGGCCTGGATGTTTAAGGTTCCAACCACACTTGTATGGTTGCAAAGTGACATGGAATTGCCGGATCTTGAAGCCGGAACTACTGAGGATGACGACGACAATGCCTAAATATAAATCATTTGCTGGAAGCAATACTTCTATTCTCATTGAAGTAGAAGAAGGAAGCACTGGAGAAGGGAGCGGTAATTTCAAAGACTCTTTATCCGTCTTACCCGAAGTCATTCGTACCTTTGTTGATTCAGTCGATAAAATACCGACAAAGAAGAAACCCAAGGAACTCAAAATTACGTTCAGCCTTAAGACCTTGGAAGATGGCAGTTTAGCGATATCGTCTGATCCTGGGCATGGTAATTTTAAAATAAAAATGTTGTGGTCATCTAACCCTCCTTCCGCAGATGAGTTTACCAGTTAGCTGGAACCCATGCGAAATGCTGGATATGATTGTTTTCTGAGCCATCATGTACCGCGCCAACGTATTGATTTTTTATGCCACTGTGTACATATTATGGTAAGTCTGTTTCCTTTTCTTTCGAACGGGTCGCCTCAAATTGGTAGCAGACCAGAATAAGCGAACTAGGGAATTGAATTCAGGTTTATATGAGATTTATTTTTATCTATAATGAATAAATAAAAGGCTAGGTTGAGTATGCTTAAGCATATCTAAATAATTTTATGAGAAGATAAAAATGTATGAAAATAAAATGACTGAACGTGAGCCTAGAGTGATGTGGATTGCGGGGCAAAATGAAACAGTGAGAAAAATGGCGGCTCAAAAAGGATTCCCAGCTACCGTCGGGTTAGAAGGATGTGTGGCAATAATTATTGCTGATAAAAAAGGCAATGTCAGTTTAACTCATGTTGATTCAGATACTGATTTGTCATTCATTAAGGGTGAAGTTGCTCTTATGGATGGCGAATTTACCATTGATTTAATAAAAAAACCGGGTAAGGGAGAGCTTGATCAAAAAATTCTGACGGCTTTGGAGGAAATGGGTTTTTCTGAAGTTCCCTCATCCGGTAAACATAGAGTTATTGAGAGCAATGAAGGGACAGTAGTTTATAATTATTTAAAAAAAGTACCTCAGGTTTTTTCTTTTAATGATTTTAAAGAAATTGCTACTCCAGGCGTAACGCCCAAAGAAACAAATAAGTTATATACCTTAGGTTATAGCGCTGAAACATGTTTAGCTGACCCTTTAAGATTCCAGTTAAGAGTATACAGCCGTCAATTAAATCAGGCGTTATCTTCTAAGGCTACCGCCTTACCCATGTTAGTGCATGATGCATCCGGTTGGCATGAAACGGAAATGAAATTAGATAAAGAGGTAGAATTAATTTTAAATAAAGGAGATGTGCATCATCACTCTTTCTTTCAATCTTCTAAAATGCATTCTTTAAGTTATGTTTTACCACGCTATACCTCACTGATGAAATATCTTGAATCTCAGGAGATGAAAGCTTCTTCTGAATTGTAATTTAGAGTGTTGAAGTAATTGGCTTTAATCTTGATATCCATGCTTATGAAACCAATATAATTTTTAAAAATGCATAAATATCCAACATTTAATATCTAAAATCTGATGTATGGAGATGAATACCTCATCAGAAACGTACCCTGATTGCGTGCCATCAGGAGCTACCCGAAATAGAATGTTCCTGATTTTTCTTCTATATTTATTTAAGGAAACGATTAAGGATGAAGACATGATAAGGATATTAATTGGTTTAGTTCTTGGTTTCAGCAGCAATTTACTCACTGCAAATGCTGCACCGCAATCGGGTACTAACTTAACCCCATGTTTTAATATGAATGAAGTTGAACAGATTGGGAAACAAATCAATGAGCTCTTACGGCATGAGTTTTGCGAAGAAAAAATTGATCCCAAAAAATTCGCATCGATCAGTCAAAATATCCTGTCAAAAATGATGACAGAATCCTTTCTGGGAGTGGCCCCACCAGAAAATTGGCAGCAATTAACTGATGATATTATAAAAAGCTGTCTCGACAACAAGGATCTGTGTAAAAAAGAGGCGCGGAAAGAATTTGAAACCTGTATCAAACCTAAAATACCTTTGATCTTGGTACAAGTAGGGCCTTGGTTTGCTGAACATTGTTCCCAGTTGAATAAGTCATTAATTCAGCAATGGCCAGATAAAAAAGAAATCCTCAAAAAGACAATTAATGAAAACAAGACCTCTGAAAGAACCTTGTAATTTTAATTGATCCTATCTCTCCCTACGCCCCGCGCTTAATTTCTTCGTCTACGTACCGCGCTTTATGCGCGGTATCCAGGGGATCTTGCTCTAGAAATGCTCCGCGGCATCTTAAAATATCGTTCTGGATACCGCGCATAAAGCGCGCTACGTAGGAAAGCAGTACGTGGAGAAATTTAAGCGGTACGTAGAGAAACTTAAGTGGTACATGATAAATTTAAAAAACTGATGATCGTTCAGGGCTTGTCCGCGGGGTCCAGTGTTTTAGTGCAAATCTTCTGGATCCTGTAACCCCCAAGACGTCGGGAGTAGCGCTGGACTGGTTTTTCAGCGATGTGTAGAAGATTCAGTTGCAAGCAATCAGGATGCCAGAACATACTGCAAAAGAGCGGGATAATCTCCAGTGTAGGGACAGTAAGCATTTAAAAAGAATCATTTTTGGATCAAAATGATTAATTATAGTATAATTTGAATCTTTTTAATTATTAATTCATTCAGTGAAATCATCAACAAATTATATTTTGTCACTGCTGTTTTCTCTAATGAATAAGTATTGGGGAAATATTCAATGAAAAAAATGGTTCTTAATTTTTTGCTTCTTTTCATCACCTCAAGTCCTTCTTATGGCCAGACCCAAAATAAGGCTACGGTTTCGGGTTGGCCAAATTACTTAGCCATGGGAACCATAACGAATGGAGCGCCGCAAGAACCGACTAATATTCGAATTGATTCAGTATTTACCTATAATGGTGCAGGAGGTGACGGGGATCCTGGAAAAATAGAAACCCCTTATAAAATTTGGAATATGATGAACATGGCCAAAAATATAAAAACGAATACCGGCCATCCTGTTAATCCTGTTTTAGTTGAATACGGCTGGCAACTCAGCGGAGGCTGGAATACAGACAGCGTGACTCATTTAGACGATCTCACAAAACATTTCTTTAATCTCATGTTCTTGTCTAAAACGTTGGAAGATAATGCATATAGCAATACAGGAACCTATGGAACCATATTATTAAACCCAGATATGCTTGGCTACCTCGGGAATACAAATCGTGTAGAAACAGTACAGTCTTTAAACATACCCGTTGGTCAAGCGATTTCGAATGCTTATTGCATCATGACTAAAAAAATGGACTACAATGCCTTGAACACACCCAATTGCACTTATGGCTGGGATAATAAACAGGTAATAGCTCGTGGTACTCCAACTGATTTGTTGGTATGGTTAAAGTCGAAAACGGATAATTATACTGCGGGCCAAGCTTTTTCCACGTGTATTAATGATTATGTGATGCCCCTTTGTTCCGCGGCAACCCCAAATAGTAACTTCCCTGATTTCTCAGATAATTTTAATGGTTGGTTACACGCTCAAAACTGGATGGCCAAATACTTTGGACCGCATGTCGCACTTGGCGTTCATGAAAATATTTCTGCAGTGCCAGAGGGGGGATGGTGGATCCATCAGGGCCCAACTGCTGTACAGCCCTATGTTGATAAGGTTCTGGCCGACTTAAAGAGTTTTGAATTATTTACCAATAAATACAAACCTGATTTTATTTATTTTGATCGCTATGGCGCTGATGATTACAGCAGTAAATTTCCCAGTTTACTCATGAATCAGGCAACGTTTTACAATGATGTTGCCTGGCAGAATTTTTTAACAATGACCAAACAAATTAGTGAAGGATTAGGACAACAAGCAGGCAAAAATTATATACCTGCCATGTTATGGCAAATCCCTGCAGCCCATATACCTACCCAGAATGAGCCTGTTTTAGAAGCTCATGAAGAGGGTTCTGCTCCGGTGTATTTTTTTGGTGACCAAAACTTGCAAGCGGATTTAAGCAATATTGCTTCCTGGATTAATGTCGATATTGCCCATTTATCCAAAGGGTATAGTTTGTGCGCTGGTAAAAATGCGATTCAGTGTTTGACTTTAAACAACTTTAATTGGGCTCATAATAATTCCGACCAATTAAAAGCAGCTGTTGATGCTCATGTATTTTCAATTTTATGGGGCGCAGGCGCTTTTGCAACAGGAGTTTGGGAAGTACCGGGAACAACTTTTCCCGATAATGGGTGGATGGCAAAAAAACTGGGGATTTATTATAAAAAACCTCAGCCTTTCTGACTCCACTGCCTACGTACCGCGCTTCATGCGCGGTATCCAGAACGATCTTCTGCCGCGTTTAGAATCTTTTCTTCCATTACATCCTCTATGGATACCGCGAACCCGTCGCGGTACGTAGGAAGGTCGGATGGTGGTACGATAATCATCTTACTCATTAATCTTTCTATGTTAACTCCCTTAGTCTAAAATCGATTACATTTAGCATTGAAAAAGGTAACGGTGAATGAAAAAGTCCTCTCACAAAGGGTCTAATTTATTTTTAATCCTAATGGGATTGTTATTTGTCATATTAATGGCCTTAAAGAAACTCCCGATTCCTGCAACCTCTATCGAGATGTCATTACAAAGTTTAAGCATTTCAATACTCGTTATCTTTTTAGAGAAAAGGGCTGCGGGAGTAATTCTTATCTATTTAATTTTGGCTTCTTTTGGTTTGCCGATTTTGGCTGAAGGAGCGTCGAATAATAAATGGTATTTAGCGCCTTATGCAGGCTACTATTTTGGATTTCTTATTTCTTCATTTTTATTGCCCCGATTACTGCCTTTCACAAAACCTCAAAATTACTTACAGATATGGAGTCGTTTTTCTTTTAATGAATCCTCAATTTTATTTTGTGGGTTTTTATTTTTAAGTTTTTATTTCAATCCTAAAGAAGCTTGGTTAATTGGAGTTTGACCTTTCTTATTTGGGGCATGTCTAAAAATAACAGTTGCGTCTTTTATTTACTTTCTTCATGCTCGATGGCATAAAAAATCTCAACATCTTGTATTTACATGAATCGTTTTAATTTCTGACTAGCCGCTAAAAGTTTTTAAGTGTTTTCCCAATATAGAATGATCCGCTGGTGCATGGTCAATAAAAATGGAGGGATCTATCCGCAGGGATGTAACTTTATCCGTAGTTAGCAGAACGGGTTTTTGATAAGGATTACTATTTTTATTCCCGTAAGTGGGTAAAGGAATGTTTTCCCATACTTAACCCGTGAGTGAAAAGAAGTAATTTTTATTTTTAGATTCAAACCATACGCCTTTATGCCCTATGTTATAAGCATTACTTGCTGTTGTTTGGTATCCAATCTTTAATAAATAAAGAACGTGTAATAAACAAGGCCTTTCAATCAAACGAATTATATTTATTAATTTGTTGGTTAATAAAATCATGTTTTTTGTGTTGATATATTTTGTCGTTTAAATATTGTGTTAAAAAAGAAAAGCCAAATAATTTCCTAAGAGTGAGTTCTGATATGAAAAAAATCAATCCTTCATTAATTGATTTACCAATACCAATCGAGACGCCAAGACTTTTATTGAGGCCACCCAAACGAGGTGATGGCATCATGTTAAATACTGCAGTTTTAGAGAGTTTCGATTTATTAAATATGTTTATGCCTTGGGCAAATGAAAAACCATCACGAGACGACTCTGAAGAAATTGTAAGACGGGAAGCTGCAAATTGGGTATTTATAAAAAAGGAAGATCCTGAACTCATGTTATTAATTTTAGATAAAAAAACCAATGACTTCATTGGCGCAACGGGTTTTCATGATATAAATTGGGACGTTCCTTGTGTAGAAACCGGATATTGGATCCGCAAAAAATATGCGGGGCAGGGATTAATGACCGAAGCAATAAATGCCATTACCCAATATGCTTTTCACGCATTAAAAGTAAAACGAATAACAATTACTTGTGATATAGATAATGAACGGAGTAAGAAGATTCCAGAGCGTTTAGGATATCAACTTGAATCGATTATGAAATCAAATCGTGTAAAGCCCGTTACAGGAGCAGTGACAGATACTTTAGTTTATGTACGATTTGATTTAATTGATTTACCTGAATTGAATGTTACTTGGGGAAACTAACTATAAGCTTGTCTTACAGGGTTCAGTCTTTTCTTCAGTTGCAGTGATTTGATGAGTGCCCCCCTGTGTATGTTTGCTCCAGAATCTGGCTTTAGCCAAACTTTTATATGCAAGAATCTCCTCATTCGTAAAAAATACATTCCTGCTGAGATCCCTGGAAATCGATGGATTATTGCCAGAAGAATAATTCTGCATGGCATCATTTTCTCCGATAAGATCCAGCTTGATGCCGTTTCGCGCTTCATTTTTGTGTACACCATACAAGTACAACTGTATATCGCTCAGAGAATGAGTCGAGCTTAATTCTGCTTCCTGATCCATAAAAGAATCATCCATTTGCGGAGAGTCCAGGCCCAAAGTTCTGGCGACGCGGGGTAAATGGAAGGCACTGGAAACAACCGCGATGTGTTTATGAGCGTGATGTTCGAGGTAATGGCGAAACGATTGCGCTTGTGCCACAGTATTTTGACCTATGTTATTTTTCCTGGGATTATAAAGGGGGGCGATTGTGAATAATCCCGCCGGATAATAAGGAAGTGGTTCGCGACCTAATTTTTTCTGAAGCTTGTGATCTCTTAAGGCTCTTTTTAAGTCTTCATTATGGATTTTTCTCCCATTATAAAAAATAGGAATGACGTAATCATTTTCGCTTAATTCTTCAGGCATTTTACCGGCACGCAGCGCACATACTTGCGTTGCAATCTCAATACCAAGTTTCATGCGATGAATGTCATCTACACGATCAAACTCCTCTTCTTTTCTTTTACCTTGTTGAATTAATTCCACATCAGCAATCTGGCTTAAAACAGTTGTTCTGGCGGCGAGCACGTATACTAAATCAATTTCAGGAATTGGGGTGGGATTTGTTGTTAATGCACTTTTCTTTAAATCCTGTGTAAATATATTTTCTTCAGTAAATACATCTTCAAAATTCATTCCAAAAAATGAGGGTTTTTTAATTGATTGCTTAGGCATTAAGAGTATTTGGATACATTAAAAAAAGATGAAATCATCTTAGCAAAAATTTTAAGAGGTTTAAAACGTGTTTATTTGGGAGAGCTTGCCTGATGGGTGTCAGTTTTCATTTAAACCCTTCTACGTACCGCGCTTTATGCGCGGTATCCAGTAAGGTACTGCTGAGTTCTTTATTTTAGTTGCATTGAAAAGATTAAGTTGCAATCCTGGTTGTAAGCAGCCAGGCAATGTTATTGCTGCTCATAGCATGTTCGTTCAATTATTCATAAGCCTTTAGGGTTGAATTATTCAGTGAGCAACCTGTCTCTTCTCCGCAATAAATTTTTTATAAAAGCAAATTGGCTCCAAAAAGTCCCCTCCATCCCCGGCAGTTCAATAAATTTATAAGTAAAAGTAGCTGCCGGAATTAAGGCGATGCCCATGCTAAAGCATACTATAAATTTTTGTATTGGATGCGCGAGTAGTGCCATAGGATGCATTGAGGCGAATAGCTGAACGGGGAATATTACAAGGTATTGAAGAAGATAAATACTGTAGCTTATCCGGCCAAGAAAGAGTAAAGGCTTGTAAGTTAATATTTTAGGTTCTGCGATGAGAATGCTGAGAAATAAAAATCCTGTTAGAAAAAAGTGTTTGAAATCGAATTGGCCGGGTGTTATGAGAGATAAGAGAAGCGCTAACAATGGTATAATAGTCCCTAAAAAGGGTTTTATCTTTGAATTCCGTAAGCTTGGATAATGACACATTAACCATGCGCCAAAACTACCAATGATAAAAAACGGCCATGACGCATTGCCTAAAGTGTATAAATCACGAAAAGCCAATAGAAGAACAGATAAAACGATTGTAATCGCCATGAATGTGGACTGACGATATAGAAAATATAAAGGGGGGAGGACTAAATAAAATTTCCATTCATAACTTAAAGTCCATGCAATACCAATAAAGGCCAACGCATTGATACTACCAAAATGGAGTACCCCCTCACCTAAAAAGCCATATGAAAATATATCGATAATTCCTTTAAAATGCAGAGAGAAGTCATTCGATGTTTTTACGGACAGGTAAAAACATACAAGAATGGTTATTGAGGCAACAAAAAGATAAAGAGGGGCTATTCGTCTTACCCTTGCCATATAAAAAGAAGCGGGGTCGAGTTTATTTTCCAATGCTTTTTTAGTAAATAAGTAGGCAGTTAAAGCAAAAAATAACTGCACACTAATAAACCCTATGCGATTTCCAATTAGGGGTATGCCAGCGATACCAAAATAAGCAAGTAGATGATGATTCACATGACATGCTACAACACCCAATGCAGCCAACCCTCTTACGCCATCTAAATGCTGATATCGATGATCTTTCGCGTCACTTATATTAAAGAGACGCTTACAAGGTAATGCTATAATGAATGCTATAACAAAAAATCCAATAAAAAAAAGTGTCTGAATAATTTGATGCATATTTCTTGCTAAGCCCTTAGCCAATGAGTTAAGGCAATTTACTTGAATAGAATAAAATATTCAAGTTAGCATTGCATCGGCGCCAATTACGTATAGCTGGCGGCTAACTCATCTAATGCTTGACCACTAACTCGATGTACTGTCCATTCGTCCATAGGTTTGGCACCAAGCTTTTCATAAAACTTAATCGCAGTTTCATTCCAATCCAATACCCACCATTCAAAACGTCCACAACCTCTCTCCTTAGCTAACTTAGCCAGGTAAGCCAGCATAATTTGTCCTATGCCCTGACCGCGTGCTTCGGGCTTAACATATAAATCTTCCAAATAAAGACCTGGTTTTGCTAAGAATGTTGAGTAATTATGAAAGAATAAAGCAAAACTCACTGGTTTTTTCTCAAGATAACCAATAATGACTTCAGCATAAGCCTTAGAACCAAACAGAGTTTTCAACAATTGCTCTTCAGTAGCGACTACCTCATGCAGTAATCGCTCATATTCAGCTAACTCTTTAATAAACTCTAAAATTAAAGGTGTATCCGATGCTGTTGCAAATCTAATTTTTAAGGCATGACTCATTATAATTTCCCTGCAATTTACCTCTGTAGTGTTATTAATATTTTACTTATTTCTGATTTATTAGGACAGGGCATAAGACCCCTCTCCATATGTATTTTTCGATAAGTGATTGATTTTTTATCTATTTGATGTTATAATACCCAGATTATTTTGAGATCTAGCTTCGATCTTAGTAAGGCTGGCTCTGGTTCAAAATAAAAAAAATCAAAGAAAGTTTGTCTTTAGGGAGTAAATCATGTGGTTCACCTTTGCTATTTTTGCTGCCATCTTATGGGGATTTAATTACGCTTTAGCTGAAAAAATATTAAGCAGCATTTCCCCTATTACCTTATTGGCATTAGAAATGACCATTGGGGCTATATTGTTTACCGGCATTTCTTTTTTTACTACGATGAAAAAAGACGTTGAGGTATTAAGCACAGACTCTGGCTTGCTTTTATTAACAATAGCCGAGATTGCAATTGTACTCATCGCCAGTTATTTCATTGCTGCATCCATTACTCTTAAAAATGCTACGATTGCAGGGATTGTCGAATTAACTTATCCCTTATTTACCATTATTTTTACTTGGTTTTTGTTTAATCAAGCGCATGTGAATTTTTCCGTCATTATTGGTGGGCTTTTAATTTTCATTGGGGTCTTGGTAATCAGCTTGGCATAAAATTCTAAACTAAAATAATGACTCATTATTTTAATGAGTCATTATTTTAGTTTGAATATCAGATACTCGCCGATGGACTGAAGGAAGGCGATGTTTTATCATTTTTGTCATTGCTGAAAAAAGAATAATGACTTGTGGTAATTGATGGTGTCGGTTGATTTTCACCTTTTATACATTCTCTAAAAATTTTACGATCTTCTTCTGGAAGAAGCTTTAAAATGTCTTCTTGCTCCTCTTCATCTTCTTTCTTAAAAACATCTAAATTGCTAATTAAAATTTGAAGTCGATATTTTTCAGGAAATTTTTCCAATAATCGAGCTAACTCCTTGTAAGCATAGTGGTCTAATTTTAAATCTCCATTTGGGATGGCAGATTGAATTATCATTTCTAATTGCGGTATGCACTCCTTTATATGAGAAACAGTCTGGTGTAACTTAGTTTTTAAGATGGAATTTTCACACAATTCAGATACTTGAATGTGTTTATAATTATCTACAGCGTGAATCAAATCAGACTCAATCTCTATTATATGATTAAGTATTTTTAAAACGATGCCATAATCTTTGGGTATAATAGGATGAATTTTTTTATTACCAGCCAAGAGAGCATCTAAAGATAAGGTATGTCCATTTAGATCTGCAGCACAATCAATAATGGCCGTATGTTTCTTTAAGCAATGACCTTCTTCCCTATAATGAGGTATTAAATGCTCTTGTTTCACATCGGTGACACCAAGTATGCGAACTACTAAGGATAATGCTACCAATTCCTCTTCATTGGAAATTACTTTTTTAGATCGTTGATAACCAGTAGCACTCAGTATTTTCGATGCTAATCCGTAGTTCGATAAAGGATCAATAGGAAGTGTTTCAGTAACTAATGCACCCCCTTCACCTGATTTTATATGGCGAGGAAAGGACTCACAATCAAGTTTTATGGGAAATGTTTCTGCTGCAAAAGTATCACCTAAAATCAATTTTATTAAAGTAGCGCTCAGACATTCTAATACGATCATGTCATTTTCAGCTTTTGTGAGTACAGTCTCATAACCGCCGAGTTCACGTTTAACTACATACGTGCTTTCATCCCCATTGCTGTATTTTCCAACAAACCCCCATCTCTTGCCTTCCGATTTTGGTGCTATTGATTGAAAATCACTTAATTTTTTTTCATCGGTTGAAATCACTTCGTGTTTTTGTTCCTTGCTATTCATGGTGTAGGCTTAAAAAATTTGAGCACTACATAATTGTACAATATTATAATTAAGTGATTATTAAATTATTTTTATGATTATTAAATAAGCTATCGTTGCATCAATATAAGGGACAGTTGCGTACACTAGAGACAATTTTTCTATTAGTCATTTTTATTTTTTGTGGCCTTTAAGCTTTGTTGTTGATCTTTGATAAGAATAGGCATTTTGCCTGTTTATTTATTTATTGCTGCAGTATGATGTCGAGGGGTAAAACAGGAGTAACAACAAAAGGATTAGTCGATGAAGGCAGAAACTGTAAAGAAGCAAATGAGTCGTTATGATCGAAAAAAAGGATATTTTAGGGTGTTGATGGATGAGTCGCATATTAAAGTGCTGCGTGAATTTTGTACCCAAAAACTTGAGAGTATCGATACCTTATCCCCATCGTTACTTTTAGAATTAGCCAATATTTTGCTTGATAAGAAGGATAGGGATGGCGACTCATTGAGCAGTATTATCTTTAGAAAGCTTGTTGGTTATTTCGGGGGTTATGAAGCATTAGACAGTTTAAACAATCAGAAACAACTTACCGCTGAACATGTTGCGTTTTTGGAGAAAAATCATACACACGCCAAAGCAATCGCACCATTATTGGCCTCTATTGGCAAAAAACTTTCCTCTTCTGACATGACAATCGTACTGCATGCAGCAGGAATGATGGCAAAACCAGAGCGATTAGTAGAGATGTTCCAATATTTTGAGAAGTTTGCATCCGCAGGGGATGATTTGATTTTTTTTGAAACACTCAGCCTACTTAATCGTCACGGCATGAATACAGATGATGTGGTGCCGCTATTAAGCAAAGCGAAACAGCTTTTTAGTATGAAACAGGCATTGGAAACGTTATATAGGATTAACCCGGAATTATTCAATAATGATAATGTTCTTAACATTATCCAATTAAAAAATCCCCATCATTTTTATAAATTGTTAGATCGTCTTCCTGATACGCAAGATAGCTTAAATCGGTTGTTTGCTGTTGATGGCATACTCGATAAGTGTGCTTTTGCCGAAGAAATTATCAGCAATTTTAAATATGCAGGTTGGGAGCTGCAGCCTTATTTGCACTATATTTTAAGTGTTGATAGAGATAGATTCGCTATAAAGTGTGCTACGGATAAGCTAAAAGAAATGACCATCAAACCTGAGTTACTGCCTCTGATTCTAGAAACACTATTTGTCCGATCCAATGAGGGCATGGCATTAGTCAATGCTGTGGCTATCTTAAATCAAGAAAGTTTGGAAGAGGATGCGTTAAATCTGGCTTTTGCCACTCAATATCCTGATCGAGTTGCTGAAGCAGTGGTGCTGCTTAAAAAGGCAAAGCTTTTCAATAATCAAACACCAGATGTTATTTGTTCTCATCCTGAACATGCTATTGGGTTAGCACAGGCCATGATTCAATTGAGCCATCTCAACTGCACTGTTGATGCAGCCTATGACGGATTAGATCAATATCCTCAAAGTGCTGACAAGGTAGCAAAAGTTATTGAGTACTTACAAGAAAACTCGCTAATACATCATTCAAATAATAAACTTGGAGCGGCTAACGGCAGAATTAAACTGCCTACTGATGCAGTTGTTGCTGCAGTGTGTAAAGCTGAATTAACTGATGATTCTTTGCTTCAATTATGCGAAATAATGAAGTCAACAAATCTCTTGGATATATCTAATTTTCATAAGGTAATACCCAAGTTGAAATATGTTAAAACGCTGACTAGTGCTGCACGATGTTTGGCGAATAGTAAGCAATTGGATCAATTAAATTTTGATAGCATCATCAGCGATCCGATCAATTCTATAGCTTTAGCAGAGGATTTAGGGGGAACCCCCTGCTCGCCTTCATTGCCCAAGATGATTGATGAAGGTGCTAAGGATTTTGTAGCAATCAGAAAAGCTGCAAAAATCTTAGCATCAGGACAGCGGCAAGGACTTTTTTTTCCTAAGCTAGAACCCAAACAGATCCAATCTTTCGAAAAAACGACGCATCGAAAAATGGCCGCCATACAAAATGAAGCAATGATGAAAATTGCTCAGTATGCAAGTGAGCATCATCTAGAAAAGGCTACGGAACATCATATAGCGAATAGTTCTTATTTTTCTGTATTGAGTCCGAAGTAAGAAATAAGCAAGAAGATTGGGTATGTTCCATCTTCTTGCTTTAACGTTAGAACATTCACTTGACGGCATCAATGTGCTCCATCCTGGAGTTATTCAAGAATGTTGTTATCATGATTTTGATAAATAACAGACAGGAATTGAGTAAAATCCTGTTAGTTACGCATTATTGAGACGGTATCTTCACTAAGATTATCGGGCGAAATTGCTAAAGCCTTACTTACTATGTTGCATGCTTGTTCCAGTTGTTCAGATTTGGCTTTCAAATGCTCCATGTGAATCGTGTTTAATGATTTTCCTGACCAAATGGTACCGAATGCATTTCCCATACTGCATTTGTTTGCAATTATGGGATCGAAATAAAGCGGAGAAAAAATGGCCATACAAAATAATTTTAATAAGCTGGAAATAACTTCCATGGTCTTTAGTGTTTGATGATCTTTAAGGCTTTCTATATCGGTTTTTACTATTACATCACTTAATTCTTGGACTTGTTTTAACTTAAATCGAATTGCTTCCTCAATAGAATGCCCCTCAAATTTTTTTTCCCGAACAGCATACAAATCACTTAAAAATTGGCTACGTAAATTAATGTAATCCTTTTCTGTAGGTACATCATTTTTCTGAAGCCAATTTGACTGTCGAAAGAGCTGCTCATCAAGCGCTGAAAAATAGTCAGCAAGAATTGCATTAAAGAGTGTTTTCGCATTAAGTATTTCTGACAACCTGGCTTCTGGAATTTCGTCATAGGCATCTATCTTATTAGCTCTTAGTATAGACCGAACTGCAAAGATCACGAGTCCCTCATCAAAATCATGGGGATATTTTGACAGAATTTCTTTTGCGGTTTTCGATATTTTTTTCACTCTTTGTTCGAAATCTTTGGATTCTTCTGCATATATTTCTGCTAGTGACATCGTATTCTCTTAAAAAGCTCTGTTTAAATTTTCATTGATGATACATTTTTTGCAAATTTAAGTTAAGGAAAATTTTTAAGAACAGATTGGGTAAAAAGCGACGCGTAAAGGAGGAAATAAAATTAGGAGATTAATTAGTCGCAATGGAATCTTCTACACATCGGAAAAACCAGTCCAGCTTTACTCCTACGTACCGTGCTTTATGCGCGGTATCCAGAACGATATTTTAAGATGCCGCTGAGCATTTCTATAGCAAGATCCCTGGATACCGCGCATAAAGCGCGGTACGTAGACGAAGAAATTAAGCGCGGTAGGTAGGCGAAAAATTTAGTGGAGGTTTCTCAAAACTGACGATACCTCAGGTAAACAGACCCTGAACGATCGTCAGTTTTTTAAATTTATCATGTACCACTTAAGTTTCTCTACGTACTGCTTTCCTACGTACCGCGCTTTATGCGCGGTATCCAGAACGATATTTTAAGATGCCGCTGAGCATTTCTATAGAAAGATCCCTGGATACCGCGCATAAAGCGCGGTACGTAGACGAAGAAATTAAGCGTGGTAGGTAGGCGAAAAATTTAGTGGAGGTTTCTCAAAACTGACGATACCGCAGGTATACAGACCCTGAACGATCGTCAGTTTTTTAAATTTATCATGTACCACTTAAGTTTCTCTACGTACTGCGATTGCTTATTTTTCTATTCGGATAAACTCAGAAGGTAAAAGTCTTTAGTTTTTAAAATAGATTTGTTATAGCCATTGCGGGTGATTTTTAACATCGCCTGTCCTAACAATTGGGTTGAAGAGATAAATCCAGGTAAAAAATAGCGCAAAATGGGTAATAGAGGTTTTAGCATACTATACCCTAAGCGATATAAACGAGTTCTGCTCTGAATTCCATCCAGGGGTTGAATTATTCCCGGACGAAAGATGAAAACCTGCTTAAAGGGCATCTTGAGTAATTCATTTTCAGTTTGGCCCCGGACACGCGCCCACATCATTGGACTCGTTTCACTGCTATCTGCTCCTTCACCAGAAACGTAGATAAAAGTAAGTTGAGGATTCAATCTCAATAAGGTCTGTGCGGCTATTAAGGTTAACTCTTTGGTGATCCGCGCGTACTCTGCTTCTGTTTTTCCAGCCGAAGGTGTGCCTAGGCAGAAATAACATGCATCGATATGAACCAACTGGTCCTCGATATTCTTATAGTCGAACAAGTCTTTTTGTACGATCTCATGCAGTTTAGGATGAGATTGACCTAAAGGATTTCGCACAACGATGATGACTTTCTCGATTTGGCTATCTAGCAAACTCTCGCGTAATACTCCTTGCCCAATCATCCCACTTGCACCAAATATGATTATCGATTTCATGCTTTTCCCTGAAATTATTTTGTGTTTTGATTCAGAGTAAGGGAACATGCAATAAAAATCCAGTAGCAGGCTGGGCCTTGATTCATCCTGCTGTTAATTTCTTATTTAATAAATGGGGCGGAGGAATTCGACCTTATGTTAGCGTCCACGCTTGGTCAAATTTTTTAGTATCCACCGAAAAAAATCCCGAATGACTTGTCTCACTAGAGTATTTTTACTCATTGTTACGAATATAGAAGGTTCTGATGGTGTGGTTTTTTCTTGTGAAGGCTGGGGCATCTCCATTGTTGTGCTTTGTTTTTTTGCTGCAAGCATTTCGGCAGCAGAGGGAGAGTTTTCCCGGCGAGAATAGCGTTGAAACAAAAGAGATTTGTTAAGCAACTGCTGGACTTCAACCTCAGTTAATACCCCCATTCTTGACTCTGGCGGCCGCATCAAACAGTGAATTAACGGAGTGGGTTCTCCTTCTGCGTCAAGAGCGCTCAAAAGAGCCTCACCAATGCCTAAAGAAGTTAACATATTCTCTGTATCATAATGGGTTGATGGAGGGAAGTTTTGCGCAACTAATTTCATTGCTTGCCGATCTTTTGCTGTAAACGCACGCAGGGCATGCTGAATTTTCAATCCGAGTTGCCCTAAAACAGCCTCGGGAATATCGTTAGGTGTTTGCGTGCAAAAAATTAAGCCTACGCCTTTTGAGCGAATTAATTTAACAATGGTATCTAATGTACTTAATAAGGCTTTACTGGCATTTTTGAAGATCAAATGTGCTTCGTCAATAAATAAAACTAATTTTGGCTTATCGGGATCGCCTAACTCAGGTAGTTGACGGTAAATATCGGTAAGCAACTTTAACATAAATGTTGAAAACAACTGGGGTCGATCCTGCATGTCCATTAAACGAATAACGGAGATAATTCCCTGGCCGTTTCCGTTATATTGTAATAAATCCTCAATTTTAAATGCGGGCTCACCAAAAAAATCTTCACCACCTTGTGATTCCAATTCAACAATTTTGCGCATAATGGAACCAATAGAAGCTGCAGCAACGCTGCCATATTGTGACTCTATTTCTGCATTACCTTCTTTACTTTGTACGTATTGCAATAAAGCTTTAAAATCCTGCAGATCAATGAGCGGCATCGCGGTGTCTTTAGCATATTCAAAAAGAATCGTGACAACACCCGCCTGAGTTTCGTTAATCCCTAACATCCTTGAAAAGAGTAAGGCACCAAAATCAGAAATCTTTGCACGTAAAGGAACTCCTGGAACGCTGCTTAGGGTATACAACTCTACAGGGAAAGCGCGGGGAGTAAAGGATAAGTGCAAGGATTTACACCGTTTCTCAATACCTGGATTGACTTCTCCTGGCATTGCCAAACCAGAGACATCACCTTTAATATCCATCACCAGGCAAGGAACTCCAGCTAAGGACAATTGCTCAGAAAGCACTTGTATGGTTTTTGTTTTCCCACTACCGGTTGCTCCAGCAATCAAGCCATGGCGGTTAAATGATTTGAGTACGAGATTAACGGGGGCATTTTCTAACACCTTATCCTCAGCAAGAATGCCTCCCAGCTGTAACGAAGCTACATCTTTGGGCGCTTGATAAGGAACAGTCAGATCTTCATACATAAAAAACATCCTTGTTGCAGTGAATATTTATTAATTATACTCATTATTTTAGATTATTGCCGGGCAGGTAAGTTTTTAGCAATCCGCTTAGCAATCAATGGTTTTATTTTGAAAAACTTAGTTCGGATTAAGTTTTCTTCCCTGCATTATCCAAATTAACAATAGGGCAGACTATTGAAGACTATCTTCCTGGACAAACGGCTTAACCCCCCAGGGTGGTTACACGTGACATTTTGCTCCATTAGAAGGCATTGGCTTACTCCAGCAATTTCCCGCGGTACTCCAAACTACACACCCATTTGTGCTTAATTATAATTCTTATTGTGTTTAATAAACCCTTAATGTTTTTTTGTTAACCTGTGTTTTTTTAATAGAAAAAAGAAGTATAGAGGGGCAATAGTGGTATGAGTAATTTATTTTTGTTAAATACGGCGAGTTTAGAAGATAAGGATATTTTAAGTATTTTGATGTTGGCAGGAATTACGAAAGGGATGGATTTTGATTCAGCGATTGCAAAAGCACATGCAGGAGTGAAACAATTTCTTGAACTTGCAAAGATATATTATGAACGTAATGAAACAAGTACTTCTATTGCAAAGTTTGCGGTGAGGCCTGGTTTTGAGAAATGTGTCGTTGAGGATGTTCCTGCTGTAAAAAATGAAATACGACTCGTGTGTGATGAACAGGATGGAAACAAATGGTATCTTGTTGCAAAAAAAACCGATGGAAGTCGTTTTGAAAAAGAAATTTCAAAAATTACCGAGGATGAAGCGCGAGAAGGCTATCTTTGTGGGGTAAAATTAGCTGAGCTAAAAAACCATTTAAATCACCAAACAGTAGATACGCTCAATTATCAATTGTGGCCAAAACTGAAATCCAAGTGTTTCTCACATCCCAATCCTCTTCATGAAATAGGTGATCTACTTAGAGCAAATCTTGATACCCCAAAAAGTGACCTGGAAAACCAAAAAATCAAAAACATTCGTAGGTACTTAAATAAAAAGGCCAAAGAGCAAAATACTTCACTGATTATTTATTCGAATAAAGTAGATGAGGATTCATGTGGACGTAAAGAGAGTCAGTATGTTAAAGAAAATTTGGAAAGAGAATTAAGCCAAGACCAACAGTTACACGTACTCTATATTGGAGGAGGGCATGGATGGCCTAAGCATAAATGGAATGGCATGTTATCTGCTCTGAAAACACAACATGTTGAGGAAATCCATAATTGCCTCATAAAAAGGGAAGTTGTGATCAACAGCATAATCTTTGGAAGTTGCTTTAGTGCATCTTATGCAACTGACTTTTCTAGCCTGCTTCATCCTCAATGCGGTGTGATGTTATCTTCCACCGTTTCCCAAGGCGGGACTAATTTTTTTGAAAATACCGTATCGTTTGTATTGAGTGAAGAAAATTCCTGTGATTTTTTTGAAACAATTCCGCGAGCTCCTCAAGTTTCCCAGGCGCCAAGTCCAACAGGAATTTGTATTTCTAATAAAGAAAAGCACTTTGGATTAGAATTAAATGAAGAGGAGACGGGGTTACCCACTCATTCTGCAGAGGATGAATATGAATTAAGCTTAAACATAGTAACACGGTTGAGAAAGGAAAAACCGGAGAGTATTTTTGGTATTTCATTAGATGAGTGTCATGATGAACTCCAAAAAAGCGAATTCAACAAATTGCTGAGTAAAGCGATCGACTTCCTAGAAAGTGATGAGGATATTGAAGATCTCCCCTGTGCGAAGAGAGGTAAGCCCTCATCTGCAAAGGGCTGGAGTCCTTTAGCCAAATTTTCTTTATTTGCCGGAGGAATCATTTTGATCGGAGGTGGTTGTATCCTTTATAGCCAATATAATAAAGGAGGATCATGTGTTAAATAAGTCTTGCTCGGAGATGGGTGTTTAATTTTATGGTTTGGGTAGTATCTGCGTTCAGCCCGCTTGAATGTTCTTTTCTTAACTTAATAACGAAGGACTTTATGTTCTACCTCTACGTCCCGCGATTTGTTCCTGAGAATTCCTCACAAAATCGAAGCAGGAAAACACCTACTCTACATCTACAGGGATGACAGCCCTTTTGACTTCGAGATAGGTGTCCATTCCTTAGACTGGATGGATTCAAGTAACCAATGAATTCTACCTGGTTGAATCTTGTGAGGCCCCTCAGGACTAGTTCGCGGGAATTGCTAAACGGTGTTTTCTAATAAATATGACAAATAAAGTCACACAATGGAAAATATTAGACATAATCAAGTTGATTTTGATAGAGTGATCCAACCCTATTAAAGTAATAAGAAATCTAATGCATGATATAAAACTTTATTCTAAAAATTGGATAACTACCTGCGAAAACGATCTTTTCGCTTTGTTACATGGTTTATCGCGAAAATCGGCAAATTATTCGCGAATTCGCTCTCTTCTCAATATTGTTCGTCAAATTGCTAGTGCCCAAATATCATCACCAGGTTCCCTGACATCAGAACAGGAGACAGCAGCCCAACAAAAATTACTTAATGACCTCTATGAACAATTTCGTGCAGCACTGACTGAAAATAATCAGGGTACTACTTGGTTTACCCGAATTATTGAGCGTTATTGCTATGGTGATCAGGTGCTGTACCAACGATTGAATCATTTTACTCAGCAAGTAATTGGTCCAGTAATCAAATTATCCGAGCGCGTTAGAGACAAAAATAAATTATTGGCAATTGAGTTTCCTGATAAGGAAATGTGCGATATATTTTTGCATCGATCCGGTTTAAATAAAGAAACCGATTCAATAATCATTCATGGAAACAGTGTTTGTCTTCCGGCTTTTTTGTCAAAAAATCAGCAATTAGCCGTTACTTTTCCGACGATTAAATCTAAAGATAACTTTATTTATCTACTTAATTTAGATAAAGCTAGGCTTGTTGCTTCTAATGTCGACGATTGCACACTCTATATCAATGATAGACGCATACATGACACTGGTTCAAAGTTTCATATCGCAGTACTATGTCCCTATTTCGCCGAACGCTTTAAAATACAATATGTATCTCATATGCTTGCTCAAGCATATCGAGATCGTACGAGTTTTTTTAGTCAGACTCAATTTCCTATTGAGTTGGCAGTAAAAATTGCCTCGGATGTATCTTCATCTGAGACAATTTCTATGGATGAGAAAATGCACATTGCCTATGATAGTTTTCGTAGACCTTAAGTTAGCGTTTAATATGATAAGTATACGTTATCTCATCATCAGTTTTGGCTGATGGTTTTTCCACATCAGAACTTGGTTGCTTTCTTGTAGGGATATCGGAGTCGTCCTTGGCAAATAATGTATGTCTGCTTACATTTTTAAAGCCCAAACAATTAGGCTTGGGTCGTTCAGTTGGCGCCCCAAAATCGCAGGTTTTTGTTTGCACAGTGACAGTTTTTTTACCAAGCTCACCTAATCCGTGGTAATAAAGCTCTACAGAGCCACTATTATCTAAGTTGATGGCATCAGTACAACCGAGTGCTGCAAATAAATCTGCAAACTCTTCTGCAGTAACACCGCAGTTACGATCAGGATTATGAATGACCATGACAACAATATTATCGCCATTATTTTTGTAGCCAACCCCAGTACGTGGCAATCGATTTCCATGGTTATTATTTAAATCGGGTGTCTTTAATCTCGTTTCATCCCTTAGAATAATAAATCCGGAGACGGCATTTTTATCATCATAAAAATTGGGATTTGTTTGTAACGTGTCATCAATATCACTATGTGAGATGATTGCTGCTTTTTTATGTGTAGTATCAAAAACAATGGTATCTAACCCAACATTATTCTGATCAAGCACTTTATATGTGGACACCAGCTCCCCATTACTTACCGATAATCCGGCAAGAAAGGTACGTGGTTGTGTTCTAGGGTTGATTTTTTCTCCCACATTGGGTACACCCGTTGTCCACACATTAAACCAGTTCGCATTGACTAATAAATCGGGCTTATCACTACCAGGGTGACCTTGTGTCCAGTTGTCACGCCATTCTTTTAATGTGAATAATGGTGCATCGAATTGACCGCCTGTATAATTATTGCCATAGCGATCGGGAAATTTAGGACCATTAGGAACAAATGTTTTATACTGAGATAATGGAATCTCAACATAATAACCTTGAACTTTTTCACGGTGCGGGTTTTTACTCAAAATTTCATCAAAATTTGGCAGAGATCGGATGTCTTGTACTTCTGTGGCACGAGTAATACCAGCAATTTTTTCATTTACTTTATCTGTTGTTGTATTTAACGGCTTACTAAACACAGGATTTTCCTCATTGTAATTCATATTGGAGCTAATTTTTTGCTTATGATAGCTTGGATACATTAAGGAATTATTAAAAAAGGGCAGTTTGTTTATTTTTTTTGCTAAAACTCAAAGTATGATTTGAATCCATCTCATTGATTAAGTGAGCGTGGGTGTTTCATTCTGTTCGGGAATAAAATCGGCATTTCGCAGAGATGTTCCTTTATCAACGTAAGCAAATGACTCTGTAAAATCACGTAATTCCATTTCAAAAGTAGAGCTCTTAGTCGTGCGAGGATTAGCAAAACGAATATTATTGGTTTCCATCTGGCTATCAAACTAATCTATTTTAAATGGTACTTTGTGCCACTGTCTTCGCAACACGGAGTAAATAACGGGTATATCAAGCCTGTGTGGTGATGTAAGTATAGATAAAATATGGTGTAATAAAACTGCCGCTCTATTTGAGTCATATCATTATGCCAAGTCGTTTGATTACATTATTTTTTACAACTTTATTAAGTTGTCAGATCTCCATTGCAAGCCCATCGAAAGTGTTTCCTCTTCATTTAGAGGTTGCGACCATTCATTCGCTTCATAATGCGCTTGCACAACATCAAATATCATGTTTACAGCTAACCAATGCATATTTGGAACGTATTAAAAAATACAACTTAAGCGTAAAGAGCAAGGCACCCATTAATGCTTTTAGCGAACTTAATCCTTCGGTGTTAATGTACGCACGGCAGTTAGATGATTATTATAAAAAAACAGGTCAGACATTAGGGCCGCTCCATTGTATCCCTGTTATTTTGAAAGATAATATTGATTCTTTTGATACGACCACTACTTCAGGGTCTTTTGCTTTATTGGGGAGTCAACCGATACACGATGCTTTTTTAGTGAAAAAATTACGCGATGCTGGCGCCATTATTTTGGGAAAGGGGGGAATGGATGAGTTTGCCTGGGGAATGTTTGGCATCAGCAGTCGTAGCGGCAGAATTGGTAATGCTTATGATCCCAACCAAAATCCTGGGGGATCTAGTGGTGGACCAGCCGCTGCAGTCAGTGCACATTTTGCTTTGCTTGGTATCGGTACCGATAATAGTGGATCGGTTAGAATACCTTCTGCATTTAATGGCTTAGTCGGACTGCGCCCAAGTACTGGCTTAATCAGTCAGAACGGGATTTTTCCAATGGGCAATCTTGATGGAGCAGCAGGGCCGATTGCGCGTACTACGCAAGACTTGGCTATTTTACTTGATGTGATTGCCCAGCCTGATCTTCAGGATCATAAAACACTCAATATTCCCCGAGTAAAAACTTATTCTACTTTTTTGAAAAGCAATGGCTTAAAGAACAAGAAAATTGGCATTGTACATAATGTAAATGGTATTAATCCATTTAATAAGATGTCTCCACACATTGAAGAAATAATAAAAAAGGCCACAAATGATATGCAAAAAATGGGAGCGACGCTCATCGATATCACACTTCCGGATTTCAATAATGATCGACAATTCAATCAAGCTGGGGAAATCCAGGACGTGAATCAATATCTCGCCTCATTTCCATCGACGAGAAAGAGTTTTCGTGATATTTGTGAATCGAACCGTACAAGAAATTTTGGTTCGATTAAAGATTGCCTGCATTTTATGAAAAACACTGCAAGCAAATTCAGCGTACCTTACAAAAAAGCTTTAGAAAATTTTAAAAAAAATAAGACATATGTGGAGCAGGTTATGAATAAAAATCAGCTGGATGCTTTACTCATGCCGATTACTTCGAATGGATCAGCGACGTATGATGCGATGAAGGTGAATACTTGGCGAGCCCCAATCTCATCTAACTCTGGATTACCTGCGCTCAGTATTAATGTAGGCTATAGTCACGATACACATATGCCTATTGGCGTTGAGTTAATTAGTAAACAATATCAAGAAGGAACTTTAATTGAGATTGCTTATGCTTATGAGACGCAGACGAAGCAAAGTATTCTGCCGCTTATGCCGGAAGAAAATTTGGTTCTATTAAATTTTACTATTCCAGAATTAAATAATTTATTTACGCTCCTCGGTGAAAATGCCTATGAAAAATTTTTAATTCACAGCACGAACTCCAGTCATCTTGCGGATGACCTAACAGCGGAACGATTTAGAGAAATCACAGCCAATACAATTCAGAAATATACGGAATTAATTGGAAAATAAATTGTTTTGACTCATTTTATTTATATAAGTGCTAGGGTCATAAATTACGTAATTTATTGGTATGATGTATTTTTGTTCGTTACATAAAAGGCAGAATTAAGTATTCCAATAGTTTGAGCTTTATATAAAATAGGATGGATTAATTTTTAAGGACAAGCATGTGGTTAAACATCTAGTAGCAATAATCTTTTCGATGATTCTAAGCAACTTAACTTGTGCAGCAGGAACTGAAAAAAACTGTAATAAAGCAGATTGGAGCTGCCATGGTTCTTTTTACTTAACAGGCGGGTATGTATTTGTACATACTTTTTTCAATGACAATCAATTGTCATTATCCCCCCCTGAACAACCAAAAATTAATTTTACACCTCAGGATGCTTTTCCTAACAATGGGAACGGGATGCGTTGGGGGTTTGGATCAGGCTTTGGTGGCAAGTTACCCTTCACTTATGAATTGGATTACAATCAAATTTTTACTCATTCAAAAACAAAAGATGGATTAAAAATTTCCAGATCAAGTAAGTCATTGGTAGCTATCATAGGCTATACCCTTAATCCTAAAAATAGATTAAGAGCCAGTTTGGTTGGTGGCGCCTCAGTTATCTCGACATACCTGACAGCGACTACTGTTGCTCCGCGTGAATTTTTTTCTCAGAACACAAACTCTGTTGACGTGGATCCTTTTCTTGGCGGCTCATTATCTTATCAAATTAACTCTAGATTTGCGCTGAGAGCAGTTGAGTTTTATGATTTTGCGACTTACAACAGAAGCGCTAAAGGTGCTGCAGTGACTCTGTTAATGCTTAATTATTATCCGGAGTAATTTGTTATTCCTTTTGCTTTGGGTTGCTGCATCTCAATGTTTCAACAACATTGTTAATGTGGTAATCCACTATGAGTATGGAACATTAATGAATGGTATATATATATGGGATCTATGGATAGAATAAATTTATTTCGCGAATATATGTTTATTCGAGGTGCTTACGTTCGTTTAATCAACTATAATTTTTTTAATAAATTTTTTTGGGTAAATAAATGATAAAGGAATGGATTTCATTTTCATTCAGGAGGAGTATTATTTTTATACTTCTTATTTTTGCTCAACTATCATTTGCCCAGCCCACGGCTAATCAATCACCTATTAGAATAGGAAGCAGCACTGCTTTAGAGGGACCAGCGCAAACTCTAGGGCAAGGCATGACCCTTGGAATAAAAACGTATTTTTCCAGAATAAATGCTGCTGGTGGCATCAACGGTCAAAAATTGACATTGATTGTCTATAATGATTCATATGAACCTTCGCTCGCTGCACCAAACATGCGTAAATTAATTATGCAGGATCAGGTCCTGGCTGTCATCGGCAATGTGGGATCACCAACTGCGGTGGTTTCGGTACCTATTGCGGAAGAATTGAAAACACTGCTCTATGGGAGTTATGCTGGAACAGAAGTGCTGCGTAAAAGGCCACCCGATCGGTACGTTTTTAATTTTCGTGCAGGCTATGCGGAAGAAACCGCGGCTATGGTAAAAGGTTTATTGAAGGCAGGAATTAAACCCGATGAAATTGCATTTTTTACGCAAAATGATTCGTTTGGGGATTCCGGTTATTTTGGCGCTATAAAAGCATTAAAAGAAGAAGGGTATAAAGATTCAGAAAAATTAACGCATGGCCGATTCACCAGAAATACATTAAATGTGGAAGAGGGGCTATCCGAGATACTGGACGCAAAAAAAATGCCAAGGGCGGTTATTATAGTAGCCCCTTATCTGCCAGCTGCCCGATTTATTCAGTTGGCAGTTGACGATCTGCCAAATACCTTGTTTCTTAATGTTTCTTTTGTGGGAAGTGAAACCTTAATCAAGGAGCTTGGGGTATTGGGAGATAACCGCGTGATAGTGACGCAGGTTGTTCCTAGTTATGATTCGGATCTTCCTGCTGTCAAAGAGTATCGAGAAAGTCTAAAAAAATATGCAAATGACGCCCGCCCAGGCTATATCTCATTAGAGGGCTATCTTGCGACAAAGTTGTTTGTCCTGGGATTACAACGAGCTGCGGACGCGAATCAATTGACACGGGAAGGGCTTATTGATGTGATGCAAAATATGCGTGATGTGGATATAGGCATCGGTATTCCCATCAGTTATGATAAAAACAATCATCAGGCATTGCATACGGTTTGGCCTACTATATTAAGAAATGGAAGATTTATCTCTTTTGAATGGACTGAATTGCATTCGTTAGTTAAAGAATAAGTGGAAGGATTACTAATGAACAGAAAACTAAGATTATCATTGGTCAATGTGTTTCTGTTATTTTATATTCTTACCGTTATTTTTACGATGATTCTTAGCTTTGCTGCACTCTATCTTAATCATAGACTGCTTCAGAATCAAAACCTTCTATTAACAGTTAGTTCAATTGAAAGCGCGCGATTTAAAATGAGTAATGCACGAGCTCAATTTTTGGCACGACAACAAAGTATTTTAACAGTACATGAAGAAAATGATTTATCTAAACTGGAGCCTCGTTTACCGATAGAGGCAATTTTTATTGAGGGTGAGGAAAATTTAGCTTCTGTTACCAATAAAGTTTCCTCTGTCTTGCAGGCAATGCATAATCTTAAAGTGATCTATCAGGAATTTTTAAAAATTGATGATCGGTTATTGACATTGACCCAATCGCTTTTGAAAGCGAAAAATGAGTTGGCGAATCAAAAAAAAATTATTGATCAGCAAATTAAAAATATTCACAATCAGTCAGAGAATATCAGTGGTATTTTAACCTATCAATATAAAAAGAACATACGTCAACTTCGTGCTTATTTCCAGGAGGGAAAACTGTCACAAAGCGACTTGCTTAAAGGAGCATTGGAGAATCTGATTTTAAGTAATGCTGCTGATGCCCATCGCATTGACCAAAAAATTAATACAGAGCTGTCACAGCTCATGGCATTAATCGAAGAAATTGCCGATGAAGAAAATTCGGATGAGTTAAATAATTTAAAAGATAATCAACTCTTACAGCTCATTCCTTTAACGCGCAGTAAATTGCAACAATTAAGTAATTTATTACAGTATAATCCACAACTACAGCAAGCCGCATTGAACTTGGGCAATCAATTTAATTTGGTTGTTGATCAATTAACCAAAGGTTCAGGAAGTATCCTTGCTCTGCGAAAAGAGCTCAATGATCTCCAATTGCAATTACAACAAAATCATATGGAGGTAAAAGAAAATTTAGCTTCGCTCTCAAAACAGTTCCAAAACTTGGATGAAATAACCAAGAACTTAAAGGATCAATCACTACGGACTTTCCATAAACTGATTGCAACCAATCGTAATATTATGATTGTCTTGCCTCTGGGCATACTTCTATTCATCAGTATCGTAGGATACTTTTTGTATCACGCCATTTCCAGGTCATTGGGAAGTTTAAGCGCTGCAATGCATAAGATCACCAAAGACAAAGTCGGATTAGAGCAACGTTTAAGTATGACACCCTATGATGATCTTAACCGAGTCGTTGGAGCCTTCAATAGTATGGCTGAAAGCCTGCAATATACTCAAGATCATTTGCACGAATTAGTGGAGTCAAGAACTAAAGAGCTGAAAAATGTAAATCAGAATCTGGAACAGTTGGTGGTGCAATTAAATGAAGCCAAAAAAGACTCAGAAGTGGCCAATAAAGCGAAATCTGAATTTATTGCTAATACCAGCCATGAATTACGCACACCACTTAACGCCATTATCGGTTATTGCGAATTATTGCATGAAGAGATGGAAGATGAGGGTCATGAGATGTATATAGAGGACCTCAAAAAAATAGAATCTTCCGCCAAACATTTGTTATTCCTCATCAACGATATACTGGATTTATCGAAAATCGAAGCGGGTAAGATGGATATCTTCCTGGAGGATGTCAAAGTTCCCGATATGATTAAGGAGCTGGAAGGCATAATCACTCCCTTGATGAATAAAAATAGGAATACATTTAAATGTGAGATTGATCCTAATGTAGATGTCATGCATACAGATCTCGTGAAAGTCAGGCAATGTCTATTAAATTTAATAAGCAATGCGGCTAAATTTACTAAAGAGGGTACAATTACGTTATCGGTGAAACCGATAACGAGTAATGGTAAATCATTCATACAATTTGCTGTCAGTGATACCGGGATCGGTCTGACCCGAGAACAATTAGGTACCTTGTTCAAGGCATTCTCTCAAGCTGAGTCCTCGACAACGCGTCGATTTGGTGGTACCGGATTAGGTTTGTATCTGACCAAAAGC
Organism: Legionella sp. PC1000; assembly: GCF_014109805.1. Classification (GTDB taxonomy): domain Bacteria; phylum Pseudomonadota; class Gammaproteobacteria; order Legionellales; family Legionellaceae; genus Legionella; species Legionella resiliens. Next base: position 3,687,166 of record NZ_CP059400.1, on the reverse strand, counting down.
TTCTCTAAAATCATGGGAGGCGATGTGAGTATCGATAGTGAATATGGTAAAGGCTCTACTTTTACTATTATGTTGCCACTAATCAGCACAGTTGGTGTTGAGAAAATATCTCCGGTAAAATTACCGGAATCGAAAACTCAAGAAAAAATAGCAGCCAAAACGGTTCTAGTAGTAGATGATGATCCTAAAATACATGAGATAATGCAAAAAACTTTAGATAAGGCAGGAATACGAGTATTGCATGCATTCCATGGAGAAGAAGGCCTTTCTTTGGCAAGAAAATATCAACCTGACTTGATTACTCTTGATGTGATTATGCCTATGATGGATGGCTGGGCCACTTTATCGGCGTTAAAGTCTGATTCCAATCTTGCTAATATTCCCGTGATTTTGGTTTCGATGTTGCTAGAGAAGGACTTGGGTTTTGCTTTAGGTGCCGTGGACTATCTCAATAAGCCGATTGAGCCTAGGACACTTATGGAGAAAATTGAACACGTATTGCCTCAGGACGCTATCAAATCGGTATTAATTGTGGATGATGAAGAGGATGCGCGAAATATTATTCGACGATCGATTAAAAAGTCTGGTTGGAACGTGCTGGAAGCTAAAAATGGCCGTGATGCTTTAGCTGTTTTAGCGCACCACACTCCTTCAATTATTCTCCTCGATTTAATGATGCCAGAAATGGATGGTTTTGCTGTGATTAAAGAATTACAAAAACATGAGAAATGGGCTCAAATTCCTGTGGTTATCATAACAGCAAAAGAATTAACCCGGGAAGAACGGGACTTTCTAATCAATTCGAGCAAAGTTGTTTTACAAAAAAATTCCTATAGTCGCGAACAACTTATTGGAACGATAACGGATCAGATTGAACAAATGCTTAAAAATCGTTAGGAGATTTTGTCATGGTAAAGATTTTAATTGTAGAAGATAATGAATTAAACCTCGATATGCTATCAAGACGTTTGCAACGTAAAGGATATGAGATCATGAGTGCAGTTGATGGGGAAAAAGGAGTGAGCATGGCAAAAGCTGAAAATCCCGATCTCATTTTAATGGATTTAAGCCTCCCTGTTTTGGATGGATATGATGCGACACGGCAACTTAAATCCGATCAAAAAACCAACTCGATCCCAATTATTGCTCTAACAGCGCATGCCATGGTGGGGGATAGGGAAAAAGCGGTAGCAGCAGGCTGTGATGATTATGAAGTGAAACCCATTGATCTTCCTCGTCTTCTTGAAAAGATTGAGCGATTAGTGAAAACCGGTTGAGCCATAGTATATTTAAACTCAATGAGGACAATCATTAATGGATTTCGATAAAAAGGCAAAGCAGGAGCATAATTCAACCTTGATGCGTGAAAGAGAGGCTTTATTTGCTAGTTTACGTAGTGAATTTTCCACGCCTCTTGATGTTATTGTTGGCTATGCCGAAATCTTACTTGATGAACTTGCATTCCATCACCTTGAAACGTATGAAGATGATCTTAAGAAGATTTTACAATCAGGGAAACTCTTACAAAGTCGTGTAGATGAGGTGTTAAGCTTTAGCACTACTGCTGGAAAATCAAAAGCGTTTAATTTGAAATCATTCAGCAGCGAATTGCAATTTAATTTGCTTACGCCACTTAATTCAGTTATTGGTTATTGTGAACTGCTTTTGGATGAAGAGCTCACAGACGAACAACAAGAGTTTATTCATGATATTGGAAAAATTCTGCTAGCCGCGAAATTGTTCATTATTTACATAAATGAAATAGATAAATTAGCCCAAATACAATGGAAGGGCACCGATCTATTAGCACAATTTAAAAAATCGAACATTATAATTCATGATGTGATTATCTCTATTCCTCCACTTGACAATAAAATTACCTATAAGCCTATACCTCCCAAAGGTTCTATTCTTGTTGTTGAAGATAATGAAATGGCAAGAGATTTATTAATACGTCGCCTAAAGCATTATGGGTTTAAGGCAACACCTTGTAGTGATGCTTCCAAAGTACTTGATGAACTAAGTGTTGGTGATTTTGATTTAATACTTTTATCAATTATCACATCAGGAGTAAGTGGCTTTGATGTTTTAAAAAGAATAATGGGAGACAGCCGTTATTATTATCTTCCTGTAATTGTTATTTCTCCTCTCAAAGAAATTGATGCCGTAGTACGATGTCTTGAGCTGGGAGCGGATGATTATCTTCTTAAGCCATTTAATCCGGTTATTTTTAAAGCGCGAATCGAAGCTTCTATAGAAAAAAAGATACTAAGGGATAAAGAAAAACTTTATCTTATCCAAATACAAGAAGCCAAGAAAAGATCAGATGATTTATTGCTCAGTATTGTGCCGAGTGCTATTGCAGAACGTTTAAAACTAGGTGAGCAAACAATCGTTGAGCGATTTCCCTCTGTAACCGCCATATTTATTGATATTGTTAATTTTTCTCATTTGGCAGATAAACTGAGTCCGGGTAAATTGATCGGAATGTTGAATACTATATTTTCAACCATGGATGAACTTACTGATCAATTCGGTCTTGAAAAAATTAAAACAATAGGCGATTGCTATATGGCGGTGGCAGGTGCTCCAATAAACAATCAATTTCATGCGGAAGTCGTTGCTAATTTTGCATGCAGTGTGCTTGAAAAGATAAATAGCATGAATGAAATCCTTCATTTTCCCATCCAAGTACGCATAGGGATTCATACTGGAGCTGTAGTAGGTGGTATCATCGGAAAGAAAAAATTTTCTTATGATCTATGGGGGAAAACCATCAACTTAGCAAGCCGTATGGAATCTCATGGCGAGTCAGGTCGAATCCATGTAAGTGAAGCAACATACCAAATCCTGAAAGATCGATTTGAATTTGAAAAGAGAGGAACTATATTGGTCAAAGGAGTTGGTGAGATGGCAACTTATTTTTTAATAAAACCCCATAATGGATAAATGATGAAACAGAGTTCTGTTTCATATAACTTCGTTCTGAGGTCAATCGTGGTTTGAAAACCTTACTCGAGTATTTGAAATTGGATAGTACCCCACCTACTTTGGAGGTACTTATAGAAAAGTTTCTCTCTTCTTCTGCAATTTTAGATCCTCAGGTGTCGCATATGCTTTTTGACAGCACTCATTTTGCTGTGGCCCTTAAAGACAATGGAATTGACAAAATTTCATTGCAGATAACAAAGAAATTAGTTTTTCTGAACTTATGCTGGCATGTATGGAAAAGATTAGGATAACAGGAGTGAATGAAAATAATGCCATGATAGCCCAGCAACTCATACTAAGAATGCAGTGGCTGCAGTTTGAAACCGATTGATTCTTAATTAGGTATTAAAAATCAATCGAGCCTGTTTCATTACCTCGGATGGCTACATCTTGGATTCCTTTCTTGCGACAAAACGTCCGACCATTTGTCCAATAATAACGGCTAAATAAAATTGTCCTATTAAAGATTCAATCCAGGTAATCGTTTGAGCAATTGGTTTCAGAGGTACAATCTCACCATAACCTACGGTTGTTAAGGTAATAAATGAAAAATAGATTGCTTGTGATTCATGTTTGGTGATTAAACCAGAAAACGAACCTGGACTTAACAATTCCAAGAGTAAAAAAATAAGCAAAAGTGAGTCCAATAAATAAATAAATAAATAAACTGAAATCAAACCAAATAAGGTTGTGAGACTAATGGTTTGATCTTTTGTAATATAAAGACAAAAATAATTCTGCAAAATCAGATAGATAATAACTAAAATAGTTCTGAATACATACATAAACTGCTCACTACAACAATAATGAAGCATCTATGTATCGCGCAAAGCCTGGGAATGGATGGTCACACGCCCTATTTTTTAGTGCCTCTCCAACAGCCTTTTTATAATTTAGTGATGGTAGTTAATAGGCAACATCAATACATGAGTGGAATCGTTCATTGGTGCTGTGATCTCTTCCCCATTCCGCATAGATGACATGGCGGCCAGCACGTGCAGGTACCGTACAGGTCATATGAAATTTATTGCTCTTCTTATCAGCCCAAATGGTATTCTTATCTTGAGGCGGATTTTTATCATCCCATGCGAGTTCACAAAAGGGTTCTGCCTCAAAATCACTCCATTTCAGGGGTAGATTTCTATTAAATTGATAATCCGCTTTGGTAATCCAATACCGAAAATGTTCCGTGTCACTAAAGTGGGGGCCATAAGAAACATCCCAGACAAATTCTTGCATGTTTGAGGTTATTTTGTTGGTTGGCCAATTAATGGCAGCATCCCAGGGAGAAGCTTTTCCTTTAAATGTTTCGCTTCCAAAGCCGCAAACGTGTTTTGGTAGATTGTCATTTTGATAATAACCCCTGGTATGGCTTAATACGCTCATAAACTGGTAGACATCATGATTATAGCTGCCATCTTCCTTTGTTAAAATGGGGCGGCATTCTTCATAAGGAAGTTTGTTGCCAGGTTCAATATGATGGGGCTGAGTCACTTTGCCACAGAAATACTCACGAGACATTGGTTTTTCTATAAGTCCGTGGCTGTGTGCTGATTGTTGAAATAACATTAAAAAACATGCGATCAATAATGCGTCTAAACGAATAAAAAACATATTAACTACTCAATAAATATAAAATTAGGGTCAATTTAACACAAAAACAGTTGGCATGCATCATTTTGGCCAATATAGTAGAATTGCTAACAGACCCTATTTATGTTCGATCACATAAATTACCCCATTAAAGTCATCGGATAGATACAATTCACCCTCTTTACCTTCGACGACATGTACTGGTCTGCCAATTACTTTACCGTTTTTGAGAAATCCAGTAATAAAATCATTTTGAGTTATAACTCCATTTTCAAAAGTTAAACTAACTACTTTATAACCGACCTTAATAGAGCTATTCCAGGAGCCATGAAAGGCAACCACTGCCTTATTATACAATGGGGATTGGGGATTTTTTATAAAAGTGATGCCTAAGGGAGCCTGATGGGCAGCAAATTTTAAAACAGGAATTTGTGATCGATTAATCATTTGTTCTTGCCCATTACCAAATTTTGGATCTGGCACGCGATCACCGTTTGCATAAGGCCATCCATAAAATTGATTTTCCTGAATTAGATTTAGTTCATCGGGGGGAAAATTGTCGCCCAAATAATCACGACTATTTTCGGTTGCATAAAGTCCTCCATCTGTGGGTGACCAATCAAATCCAACGGCGTTTCGTAGCCCTGTTGCATAAACTGTCACATGATCCTCTCCTGGCTTAAACCGAGAGATAGAGGCCCTTAAGGGATTTTTTTCAATACAGACATTGCAAGAAGAACCAATAGATACATAGCCATATCCATCAGGACCAAACTTAATGGTTCTGGTCCAATGGCCGCCATCATCCGGAATATTTTTAATTATTCGTTCATAACGACCAATGGTGCGCCCCTCTTTTGCATCATATTCGACTCGTCCAATAGCATTTTCTTCTGCGACATATAAGTAGTTCTTGTAAACATCCATACTGTGAGGATTGTTCAACCCCGAAAGCAGTACTCGTTTCTGGTTTGGTTTTTTATAAGGTATGAGGAGTACGTTTCCTTTTGGAGGTTCAGTTACAAGCAAATCTCCAGACTCAGTAACGTACATAAATCGGGGGCTATCCAAATGTTGAACATAAGGTTTAAGTATAAAATCATTCTTTAGATCAATACTTTTAGGAGGTTGAGGTTTTAAAAATGGAAAAGATCCGCCTAATACTTCAGAAATTGAAATATTAAATCCCAGGAATGGTTGAAACAAGTACAATAATCCAAAACTCACCAAAACAACCAACAGACTGTAAAACAGTTTTTTCATGTTAATATCCAGTTTATTAAATAGTGATATATTATGTCTCTTAAACGTACTGTATCGTTATTCTGATGATTTTTAATAATATGCGCTCTCTTCATCTTAATAACTATGAGTGTCCTAGTGTATGAACATCCTGACAATAGATGATCATAATCAAAATTCTCACTTGCAAAGAATGCAAAATGCGATCGAAGGTCAGTTAATCATATCAAAAAATTTATAACTTCCAGAAAGAAATCGTTAGACAACAAGGAATTAACTGAAAATGAGATAAAAATATTATCAACTGATCACAATGTAGAATTTTTTATGATCTTATTCTTTCTTACCGAAAATGTTGCGCTGGAGTTTCTAAGAAGAGAGGAAACGCCATATCCATATGAAGTGGTTGTGGTGAAACAGATATGGAACAATAATAAAGCATGGCAGTGAAATCAGGTTCCAGTACTAATTATGAGTTTTTAGTCGATGCGACGGTTAAAGTGAAGAACCATATTGATTTCTCGCTATTTTAAATATATTAATAAGTTATGGCTCATTTTTAATTAATGGTCACTAATGAAACTTATAATTAATAAAAAAAATAGTATGGAGTCAATCACTCTGGATCTTGATGCAACAACGGGAGTTCGTGAGTTGTTATTCATTCTTTATAGTTATAGGGGTAAATTTTACGAACGTTTTTCTTTTAATGAGTATCAAAAATTCATTTCAATATATGAGTGTCTTTTATATGGGGATCGTTTTAAAAATAAATTGCTCCCTGGAACTCATTTAGCTGATTATCAACTGGTGGATCCATGTTATTTGACTTGGGAAGAGTTTACTGAGAGTCATTGTCCTTTAACTCATCTCAGCTCAGAGCGCATAGACAGTAGAGTCTATTTTTGGCAAGCCAATATAACACCAGGTGAACCTAAGATTGAAAATGAGTCTTTGTTGCTTCATACCATCGAGAATACGCCAGGCACTCCTTAATCGCAGGACCTCTTATATGAGGTTGAATACTTTCTCTGTAAATTCTTTGGCTAGCTTTAATTTTCTAAATATTTATTTTAGTCGATTCAGTTCGCAAGAAATTTAATCAAAAGATTTGACACGTTTTATCGAATTCATCGTATGCAGGGAGATTTTGAGTGGGGAAAGTTTGTTTCGTCGCTTTAGGCTTGGAGGATATAAATAAAGGGTTCGTTTGAAAGCCCGTTGTGAAAGGTTCTGCTTCTGTGCTGTCCAGACTTGATTTAGGTTGGGGACGATAACCTAAACTATTCAATAAATCAGAGGTTGAATCTTCAGAAACAACATCCATCTCTGTATTGTTATTTGATGTAGTAGTTACAATTTCTTGTTGTTTAAAACGATATAGATTCATTAAAACAATCGCCGATTCAAGCACCATCAATGCTACTCCAAGTGCAGGGTTAAGGGCAAAACCTAAAGCAACAAACAATCCTGCTGCCACTAAAGTGATTGTTGAATTATAGGTTAAACTCACGCATAAATTTTGGACAATGTTTTGCTTCGTTTTTGCTGCGACATCAAATGCAGTTGCAATAGAAAATAATCTTCCTTGCTGAACCACTATGCCTGCATATTGCTGTGTAATGTCATCACCAATTTTCGATTGAACAGCAATACCGAGATTGGAGTGCTTAATGGCTGTGAGATCATTGAGCGCGTCACCTACCATAGCCACTTTATAGCCATCATGCTTTAACTGTTCAATATAACTTTCTTTAGATATCTCGCCAGTTCTCGTGACAACACCTACAGTATTCGCAAAAATATTCTTTTTAGGGATACGCAATAATTTTGCATATTTTTCTGCGGTGGCTTTATCTGCACCGGTACAAATATGTACCGTTTTACCCAGACGCTTTAATTCGTTTACTGTAGCAATGGCATCTTCACGTAATGGATCCATTAAGGCGATTTGTCCTACTACTTTCCTTTCACGAACAATATAGATAGAACCGTCTTCAGGGTTATTATAGTTTCCAAAATCTGTGATATGATTCGCAGCAAGCATGTCTTTATTGCCGATTATGAATGTTTCACCCTTTATCTCACCTTTACCCTTGATTTCAGCTTTAATGCCTGAATGATGGGGGTTCTCTTTATCAACAGTTATGTATAATTGATCATCTGCAATGAAGCCTCGAGATTCTATATGATTCTTAATAATTTCTCCTATTGGATGCTCAGATTTACTTTCTAATAACGCGACACGACTCCAGAGCTTTTCATCATCAATCTTAAACTTCACTACTTGAACGTTTCCTTGAGTCAGCGTGCCATTTAAATCAAAAACAACGGTATCAATATCAGCTGCTGATTGTAATGCTTTACCGTTCTTAAAAATAATTCCATTTTCAGACGCCTTTTGCATACCGATTTTAACCGCTAGGGGTGTAATCAAGCTTAAAGCACATGGACATGCACTCACAAGAACCGATATAACACATTGAATTGCAAGCGCGGGATTAAACACTGATCCTATAATAATGCCTGAGAGCAGCGCTATTCCAAGCAAACTAGGAATAAAATATTTCAATACCTTATCTGCAAAGAGTTCTACAGGAGCTTTCTCATCATTCGCTTTATTAATATTTTCTGCCAATAATGAAAGGTACGAGTTTTGATAGGTTTTTGTAACCCGCATTTCCAATGAAGGAATATGATCGGCTAAACGCATGCCGGCTTTGACTTCATCTCCCGGTTTAAACTTCTTGAGCTCAGGTGAACCATCGATTCGTGTGGTATAAAGTAACGCTTCTGTGGTTAATACCCCATCAACAGGAATAACTCGTCCTTGTTTAATGAGAATTATATCGTTTGGAATGATGTGCTTAACTGAAATCTCTGTATTCGAAGCTTTTAATTGAACTAATGGATCCACACAATCACGAACATCTAATTTTTTAGTGATTTTACCGATTAAGGTATGTTCAATGCCTTCGCCTAAATGCCAAAAACCTAAAACCAAAGGTGCTGCCTCAAACATCATGGGCAGTCCGGGAATAAATATACTAGCAATAGATACGGCAACGATGGTTAAAGTACTTATCGTATATAAAGTTGTCGTATCCCATTTTTTTTCAAGCAATGCATACCATGATGATTGATAAACAGTGTAACCCAAATACAGGGTCATCAAAGTAGTCAGTCCGGTTAAGGCATAATAGGCAAGAAGAGGAATATTAAAACTTCCCACAGCAAGAACGAGCATGCCTATTCCCCAAATCAAACCTAATGCAGCTTTGACCCAATGATTTTCATGCCCATGAGAATGTCCGTGAGAGTGTCCGTGAGAATGGTCGTGAGAGTGTCCGTGAGAGTGTCCGTGAGAGTGTCCGTGAGAATGGTCGTGAGAATGGTCGTGAGAATGGTCGTGAGAATGGTCGTGAGAAGGCTTATGATGCGTTTTTTTTCTTCTCTTTTTAACGCTGCCAGTAAGCTCCGGCTTCGTTTTAGTTACCTGATCGTTAGGCGCCATTTGCTCTTCAAACCACAGTGCTTCTTCCTCCATTTCATCGCACAACGTAATTCCTTCTTTCCACAAAACGTGGGTCATTGCTGATTCTATGGCTTGAGCATTTTTGGATTCACATAGCAAACTGATGCTTTTATGAGGGCTGGTCAAATCGAATGCTATACGTACTAAGCCCGGGCATTGGGAATGATTCAACATCTGTTCAATTCGTGTTGCAGTTTGCTCAGGATTGTGCAGCTGGATGTCATCTGGAAGGCGGAATCTATAATTATAAAAATACATTGGTTTCCTCCATTTAAAGGACAATAAAAGCGAACTCTCCTGACTTAATCAGTTGTACATCAATATGAATTTCAGATAAGTCATTGATAGTCACAGTAACTTTTAAACCTTAAAATTAGATAAGATCCAGTAAGCAAAGAAGATTTTCCTGTCCTTAAATCCTATAGGACAATGATTATTAATTATTTGCAAACCAACCCTTTGAAAGTGTTACATTGTAACATTCTATTGCCAAAGAACAAGTCACATTTAATAATTTTTATGCCAATAGGATTTCTGTTAAATATTTAGAGGTATTTGTTTAATTATTTTTCGGTAAAATAATGACTGTGATACAATAGTATTTGATCTATTAAACCTAAAAATGATTGATGAAATATAATTTGTTGGACAAGGCCTATAAGCATTGCATAAAGCATGGTTATCGATTTACAGAACCGAGAGAGCGTGTCCTCAAAATTTTAGTGGAAGAGAGAAAGCCTCTTGGGGCTTATGAAATCCTGCAAAAACTATCCGAACAAACTGAAAACCCCAAGCCGCCCACGGTTTATCGAGCCATTCAGTTTTGGCATCAAGAAGGATTTATTCATTGTATTGATAGTCTGAAATCCTATGTTGCGTGTTTGCATGGACATCATATAGGGCAGGCCCAATTCCTCATTTGCAGCCAATGTGGTTTTGTCAAAGAATTAGAATGCGTTGTGGATTTCTCTGCCCTAACAGAATTTGCGAATTCAATTCAATTTTCAATTATAAATTGTACAGTGGAAATTAAGGGCTTATGTGCCCGTTGTAAGCGGACTCAAGAAGTTAGCCTTTCACTATAAAAATTACAGCAATTACAATAAAGCCGACGATCAATCCTGGTGGATAATTAATTTTTTCTGATATCGAAAAGATAATTCATTCCTGTCAATTTTATTCATCAGTACTATTATTTATAAATAATAAGTAATCGAGGAGTGCTATAATCATGGCAGAGGAAGAAATAACAACAACCTCATGGTTTTCTCGATTAAAAGATGCTTTTCTTGGCATTTTTATTGGAATTGCCTTGATTATTGGTGCTATTGTTCTTGTGTTTTGGAATGAAGGACACAGTTTGCATATGGCGCAATCTCTGGAGCAAACCAAAAGCGTTCTCATTTCAGTACCTAATACCCCTATAAATAAACAAAATAATCTTAAAGTGGTTTATTTAAGCGGCTTGGCGACTACCAGAGATACTTTAGTCGACGCCCTGTTAGGCGTATCAATAAATGCCATCAATCTCCATCGCAAGGTTGAAATGTATCAATGGAAACAAAAAACTGAAACGAGAACTGAATCGCAACTGGGCGGATCAGAAAAACATGTAACAACCTATACCTATGATAAAGTCTGGTCGGAAAGTTCAATCGACAGCTCTAATTTTAAAAATCCCACAGGACATCAAAATCCAACCATGCCTATTCAGTCACAAACGAACTATGCAAAAACCGTAACCGTAGGTGATTTTTTGCTGCCCGAAGCTTTAATTAAACAAATTGATGTCAGTAAACCAGTAAGTTTAACTAAGGTTAATAAAGAAACTCTAAAGAACAAATTGAATAAGCCAGTCACTCTGAGGAATAATGAATTATACTTGGGACAAGATTATCAAAATCCCCAGCTGGGAGACCTGCGCATTACTCTATCGGTGATTGAACCACAAACAGTGAGTATTATTGCGCAGCAAACAGGAGAGACTTTTCAGCCTTATTTTGCCCCTGCAGGACAAAGTATTATGCTTTTATCAACGGGGCAACATTCATCCGATGAAATGATTGCTCAGGCTCAATCAGAAAATACTCTCCTTGCATGGGGTTTGCGTGTATTTTCTTTACTCCTGTTGATAGGTGGATTTTCTTTAATCCTGAAACCATTGGTTATTTTAGCTGATGTCATACCTTTTTTAGGAACTATTGTAGGATTTGGCACTGGATTTATAGCGCTCCTCTTAGGTTTGTGTGTGTGGCTCATTGTCACTGCAATTGCCTGGTTTGCTACCCGACCGCTCCTCTCCATTAGCTTATTAATTATTGCAGTCGTTGGTGGTTATCTATTGATTCAGTTAAAGGCTAAGAAGACTAAGGATTCACTTCCAGAAACTGGGCGTAATTAGTGTGAGTCTTTAATATGGGTGTGCAGCATCTAACAGGGTGCCATATACCTGTGAAGCTCCTGGTGGTTACACTAATTGCATTGTGCATATAAAGACCCATCAGTAAGAGGGATAAAACCTATAACTCGTTGGTTTTGAATCCGCTGCATGGGTTAACTCACTGATTTTTTGTTGCAGTTCGCTAATTTTCTCGTGTTGTTGCTCAATTACTGTTTTTTGCTGTTGTTCTTTCGCTTGCAGTCTTTTAAAGAGAATGTAAAACACATAAAGAGCCGCATAGTGTTTTGTAGAAGTAGTTTGCAATTTTTTTTGATTTTCTTCTTGTTGGTTTGTTAATGAACTCAGTTCCTGCTCTTGTTCTGAATTTATCTTTTTTTGAACTTCATTTTGTTCTATTAGTTCAGGTACTAAAAGGGCATGTTGATGTTCCGTGCAAATTTGTTCGGCAATATCTTTAATTCGTTCATTGGAAGTGTAGGTGCATATATTAAATCGCCTTAAAACTTCATCATTTAAAATTTCCCCGGAATTACAAAGCTCCCCGCCAAGATAACTATCACTTTTTAAGCCTGATAAATCAAGGGTAGTCTTTTTGGTATCTTCGGGTTTACTGTAGGTTATTCTGTAAGTTTTGTGTTTTGGGGTATCTAAAAGAAACTTAAGATCGATTAATAATTGAGAAATTTGATTCTTGTTCTCTTCTAATTTTGAGGGTTCAAAAGAAGTTTTTTGGTCGAGTAGTTCTTTTAGGGAAGTTATTTCATGCAAAATATAATATAAGAACGGTCTTCGGCCGCTGTCTGAGCATTGTTTAATGAGATCATTCAAGCGTATTTTAAAATGGATGTTTTGATTCTGAATTATTTCTTTAGCGCAAGAGAGTGATTTTTCTCTAAGAAGATTTTCATCAGTTGCAACGACCAATTTTCTCACTTTGGGTTGACTGTCGTGATAGCGAACTACAACAGCAGTCAAAGAATAAAGTAATTCTTCTAGTCTTGTCATGTAAAATTCCTTATAAAGCTAAATCCATAGTCTAAATGTGGAACTACATACCAACTTGATATTTCACTATATTGAATGTTTTGCGAAAGTGCAAGTGCTTGTACAAGGACGATTGAATAGATTTCTTCAGAAATTCGCTAAAGAGAGAGGTGCAAGAAAGAGCACAGAACCGGAGTGTACACGCAGTACGTGAGGATTTGAGTAACAAAGCAATTTTCCTCTGTAGTAGGTTCCCTAGAAGCCTAATGTGCCCCTAAGTTTCTTAATTTAGCTCCATTATGAAGCCTTTTCTCAATGTCTTCTAATGTTTGGTTTTTGATTTCAGGGCAAAATATGAGAGACAAATACATAAAGAAGGTTTTTAGGTAGGAAAAAGTGATATATCATCTCGAATTCATCGTATAGTTCTCGAAATTTGTTCTCATAGGGAACTAAATGTCGATGCTCTCCCAACCCTATGTTCTTTTATTTAGGGACAAAATAGTTCATATTGGCTATTTGCTCTGGCATATTGATTCGAAGGCCAATTAAGACAGTATTTACATTCGGTTTATAATGTCCTCGTAAAGTATCCCCGGATAGGGGTTCAATTTGAGTGCGTTCAATGCTGTTGTATTGAGTGAATTGATAAGTTAAAAGCAGATCCAGGCTATTGTTTAGTTTGGTAATTGCTCCTGCCTTTAATCCGCCGCCGGTTAGCCATTGCTTGAAATTCGCGCTGACTCCCACATTACCTGCGGTATTGTCCATTTTAACTGCAAAACGGCTCCATGAAATCCCTGGCCCGGCAAAGAAACGAACCGCCTCGTTGTATTGATACGCGGGCAGTAAAAAAAGAGCGAATCCATATTCTAACTTCTCTTGTGCATCAACATCTTCATTTAAAAACCATTCATTGATTTTATAGTGCGACTTGCCAGTGAATAAATCCGCGTCCCCTTCTATAGCAGTAGAAAATTTTGCGCTAAAGAGATATTCATATCCTGCGAGCAATTGTCCGTGAAAATTAGTATATGCATTGTTAAAACTGGAAGATGTGGGTATCGTTTCCTCAAGAGGATAGCGTAGGTCTTTATCTATAGTGACTGCATTAATACCTAAATTAATACCTGAGTAAATGCCAGTATAAGCATTGTATGACAGCATCCACGCGATAATTATTGAGATGTAATGTTTATTCATATTCAACCTTGTCTATAAAATACTGGGGATAGTAATTGGGTTTGAAGTTATACTGACCTTATTTGTATCAGTTGCTGTAATTGTGACCTGAGATACTCTTTTAGGTGTTTGGATGTTTTTTATGAGGAAACGTTGGTTTTTGCCATCCAATGTTACAGTTGCCCCAGGTAAGCCATTTACTGTATAGACTTCACCGGATAGGGGGGCACAACCCGCATAGAAGACATATGCCTCCTCGGTATTCATTGGATTGCGCTCGGCTGTGGTCAATACAGGCGCTCTAGGCGGGACAGCAATGATTGAGAAATTATTTTTCGAAATATTAAAAAAGGATCCATTATTTGCCTGCACCATAATCCGCGCTGTATTGGTGTTCAGATTAGGGACACAAATTTGCCCGTATCCATTATTTGGCGTATTTATTGAGAGAGGATAGGGAAATGTTTTTCCTCCATCAAGAGACAAAAAGATGCTTACATAAAAGGCATTAATGGGATGCAAATTAGTATTAGCTACATCCCAGGTGACTGCTTGTGGTGATAGGCCTGTCCAAATGGTGCCTGGACTCGTTGGGGATGTCACTATAAAAGGGCCAGCACTACTTGTAGTGGTTACTGTAGTATCGGTGTATGCATTACAAGAGCCTCCAGGAGTATTTCTCCGTACGGAAACTCTGAATTTCATAATACGGGAAACTGAAGGTAACACTTCCCAGGTAAAAGGGCCTCCATTACTCAGTGCATTGAGATTAGGGAAGAAGCGTGTACCTACAGTTTGAGGCGAAAAACTTCTAAAATTTGGACCGCCAGTTGCTGAACTCACTGGAGGTTGGCGAGAGACTTCATTGTTCATCTGTTCCCAGCTATAAGTTAATATGCCACCTCCAGTTTTCGTTGCTGATGCAATCAAGGCAAAAGGAGTTTGCGCCGGAATAAATCCACCATTGACGAAATTAATTACAGGAGCACTGGAAATCGGGGTAGTTACAGGACAGATATGCGAAGGGCTGGAGACAAAATTTCCCATTTCCTGTAAGCTAATGCCATTAAAATAAGCATTTGAATGACTTTGAACATTTGGCGCACAAATCCCTGCATAACCCATAATCGTACTACCGCTTCCAGGTTCTACAGCTGTTGGCCCATTTCTGTTGCAGTTGTTGTTTTGTACGTGATTTGCTCCAAATTGATGACCTATTTCGTGAGCAACATAGTCAATATCGAAAGGATCTCCTATAGGATTTGTTTGACCAGTAACCCCACTGGCTTTAATTCCATTATTACAAACGCTGGCTAATGCTGCAAGACCGCTTCCAGCGGAATCAACAACATGGCCAATATCATAATTAAGCGGACCAATAACCTGGTTAACATTCTCTTGATTCTCATCAATCATGCTTTCGGGATCGCCATGTGTATACGGTTGATTATTAGGATCGGTATAGATAATGAGATAGTTATTGGCAATAATTTGCATGGTTATGGCCATATCGATTTCATAAACGCCGTTTACCCTGTTTATTGTGGTTGCTTGGGCGCCCAATGCCGCGACTACTGTTCCGCCAAAGTATTGTGTGTATTGAGCTGTTGCTGCCATAGCCAAACGGTATTTTTTGAGTTGGCACGGATTAAAATTAGCAAAATGCTTTGAACTAACAGGCGAGGTTGCAAATGGACTTTGACTGTGTACTCCACATTTTAAGCGTTTTGAAGTAATGAAATCTTTTTTATTATAAACAATATAATATTGGGTATCCCCTTTTCTTAAAGGATCAATAAAAACGGGGTCTTGTCCTGGTCTGAAAATCATTGCATGAAACCCTTGGGGGGTGAGATCCAGTTTGACCAGTTCGCCGGGTTCGGTAACTCCATAAGCATCATAGGTTTTAATTTGGGGGAATTTTGCGCTGAGTTCCGGATGCAGCGTACTATTTTCCTCTACCTGATACAGGTTCGTCGTTTTATCTGGCAGAGGAAGCTCAATTTGCAGTGCTTCCCCTGATTTTAATATATCTCGATGAGGAGCATTCTCTAACTCCGCATAAAGTTGACCCAGGTCGATCTCAACAAGGCGAAAATGACTTGCCTGTATGCTATTTTTTATCGTAGAAGAAATTTCCGATGGGTCCACATCTTTAAAAAAATGCTGGATCACTTTATCTTGGGCGGAAGCAATAGACCAAAATAGGATGAGTGATAGAGTAAAAAGCGTCCTTGTCATTGTATTTTATCTCTAATGAATAAGAGAAAGAATTTATCATTAGAATAAAAGGAATTCAATTTGAAAAAGATATTTTTGGCATTTCGCAAAAATTCTACTTATTTTTTTTCAATTGCATGTTTTTTAAAAGGGTTTCACATGCTTCAACAGTTAATGGATGAGAATAGTAATATCCTTGGATGCAATCAATACCCTGTTTGTGTAAGAACTGAAGCTGCAATTTATTTTCAACGCCTTCGGCCACAACATTAATATTTAATTTATGAGCAATTGTGGCAATTGCTTTAATGATCGTTTGATCTAAATAATCCTTATGGCAATTATTAATAAAGGCTTTGTCTATTTTTATTTTCTTAATAGGCAAGTTTTTTAAATAAGACAAACTCGAATAACCCGTTCCAAAATCATCAATTACCAAATGAATACCCATTCTTTTTAGTGCGTCAATTTCATTATACAGTGCATCATTGTACTCAATGAAAATGGATTCGGTAATTTCCAACTCAATACATGATCCATTCAGCCGATTTTCAGCCAAAGCGTCGGCGACGATTTTGCTCAGTGAATGTCGAATAAATTGTATTGTTGATATATTGATTGCAATGGGGCCTGGAAGTATTTTTTGATCTTGCCATATTTTTGCTTGATGACAGGCACTTTTAATAATCCACTCGCTTACAGGAATCATTAATGAGCTTTTTTCTAAACTACGAATGAATTTTGATGCTTCTATAATTCCTTTCTCAGGGTGATTCCAACGCAATAAGGATTCAAGCCCGATGATCCGTCCATCCGTGGTGTAAAACGGTTGATACATCAAGAAGAACTCTTGTTTATCATAAGCATGTTGTAGCTCTTTACCCAAACCATGAGTTTGCTGATATTCTTCATACAACTCCGTAGAATAATAATGAAATTGATTCCTTCCCTTTTCTTTTGCTTGATAAAGAGCGGTATCGGCTAACTTAAGAAGCGTTCCAATATCTTGGCCATCCTCAGGGAAAATACTGATTCCCATACTGGATGAAATTTGAATTAAATGCTCATCAATTGGAACTGGTCTCGAAATTTCACTTAATAATTTTTTTACTATCATTGTGATTTGATTTTTAGAATTAATATTGGACAATATAATTGTAAATTCATCTCCACCCAGGCGCGCGGCAAAATCACATTCACGCAAACATGAATTAATTGTTTTGGCAATATGAATCAAGAGCTTATCCCCATTATCATGCCCCAAAGTATCGTTTATTACTTTAAAATAATCGATATCCAGGAATAATAGTGCGACTTTCTCATTAAAAAGTGTTTTTTGTTTGGTCATGTGTTGAAAAAATTCATACAACATATTTCGATTGGCTAATCCGGTTAAAGGATCGTGAGTTGCCTGATAATAGAGTTTGGCATTTTCAAGCGAAATCATTGCTTGGGAGGCAAGTAATTGAAGGCTGTCTAAATGGCTTGCTGTAAATGTATGACTTGTACTGTGATTCTCTAAATACAGCATTCGGCACAAATTTCCTTTGTAAAACAGAGGCATCATTAAAAGTGAGCGTGGATTTTTTCCTTGAACATATTCGTCTTGAAAAGTTAACTCTGACTGAATGGCATTATTTAAAATGATAGGTTTTTGAGTTCGCTGAACATAATTTAAAATAGAAATCGGATATTTAATATCTCTCTCTGTATCTTCCGAGCCAATAAGATAAATACTTTGTTGTTCTAAATCACCTTCAGCTTCGATAACCCATTGTTCACTATTTCTAGTTAAAATAATACTTCGTTGTGCTCCGGCATGTTCTAATACAATAACTAAAAGATTCTGCAATAATTTATCTAAACGAATTTCACTGGAGATAAGTTGAGTAAATTTTAAAATGGTCAACATATCAATCGTTTGATTATTTGCTTTTGCTTGAGTTGTCGGGAGCATATGCGGCGAAATGGAAAGGTCTGGTGTTGCTGCGTGATTCATTGGCTCCAATAGCTTCACTTTGGTATTTGCTCCCCAATCTTTAAAATAACAATGTGCATTATGCAAATAAATTTTTGCAATTTGGTTTAAGTTAAGATTAAGGCAATAATATGCAGCTCGTTCATTTGCAATGGCAGCTATTAAAATGAGCCCTCCTGCCAATGCTGTTTCTATCGTTTGTTCATAGAGTGCAAGAGCTTTCTCATGCTGCCTGTCTAAACGTGAGGATTCAGCATCAAGAAGCATGGAATAGGATTTAAAGTTTTCAGGACACCAATTGGTATATTTTTTAATAAAAAGATTCAGTTGTTTTAATTTTTTTAAAGCAAGCCGGTACGTAGATTTTGATAAAAAAGGCAAATGACAAAATAGGGATAAAGCATAGAAAAATTTACCATCTAAATGACTTATTAAACCTTTATCGTATTCAGAGTGAAGTTCATGATTCTTTCCTGCCTTGATTGCTTCGGAAAAATTTCCTAGCAGGAAATGCAATAAGGTCAAAGAGCTATAGAAGAAGCTTAATTCGGTTTTATTTTTCCCTTTAATAATGTTTTCTTCAAATAAGGATATTTGTTTAATCTTTGTGAATCCTGGCTTTTCCAGACATTGGCATAAATAGTCCCAAAACTTTGCTACTTCAATAAAATCAGAAATTTTAACGCGTGACATAAAAGACAGTGCAGACTGTACGTTCTTTTTAGCCTCATCAAGTTTTTTTCCTGAGGAAAGCGAATGAAGAACCAAAAGTAAGTTACTGTAATTACTGTATACTAAATCTCCGACCTCACAACACAGTCTAAATGCTTTAGTAATGGTGTTATTACATTGATGTATCGACCTTTGATAAGGTTCGATAAAAGAGCCTAAGACAAATTGGTTTTTTCCTTCGAAATTCGATGCTCCGTATTTTTGTTTTAGGTTGTTATAGAGTGTTACAAATGAAAGGGCTTCATCATAAAGATTTAATGAGTGCATTATTATAAATGCATAAACCGGAATGCACATTGAAGTACTTTCTGTATAGCCATACTTTAAACTTAAACTAATATTTTTGCAGGTGAGAATCACAAACAGTTGTTGATTTGTGATAAATGCACTATTGAATAATTGAGTAATTAAATCCACAAGTGCTATTTGTTTTGCATCGTTCATTAAAGGTAAGTTTAGAGATTCTACTTTAGTATTTCTTAGTTGGAGTTTTACTTTATAAATAGCAATTAAAACATGCATTAAATTAGGTTTTTTAGGCAGTTTAATGCCAAAATTTCGCAATGTATTCAATCCCATTTCTAAAGCTTCAGTATGTTTACCCAAGGCGGATAACATCTCAATTTTTAAACGATAAATTTCAATTTTATCGAGTGCATTTTCTGCATGCTTTAATAGTTCAGAAAAAAATTTATCTGCAGCTTTAAAATCACCAATTAAATACCTACAAATAGCTAATTCTTTGTGAAGCTGGAATGTTAAATTATATCTTTTTTCCCAATTACTAGGCTTTAATAATTCAATCCCCGCTGATAAAAATTCATTCGCCGCATAATAAGCAGATGCGAGCTTTGCTTTTTGACCAGCCCATAAATTATATTGAGCTAGTTTTAGTTTTTCTTTGGAGTCACGAATTAAAGCAATACTTTGATTAAAGTGCTCGAGTACATCAAATAATCGTTCATCATTTTCTACTAAGGGTTTGTTTTTTAATAATAAACGACCAATTTTTAAATGAATATTTGGTCTGTCTTGTACATTAATAAGTTCATAAGCTGCTTGCTGAATGCGATCATGAGAAAAATTATAACGAAGCGGGTTTGTATCGAGGGTGGCAACATGTTCATTAAGTCCCATTAGACCTAATGTTTTATAACTTTCTTCCAGTGGATAAATAAGATTTGCTTTAATTGCCTGACACAGTTGTTCTGCAATTTGACTCGTTGATTCATTACTGATAACTTTTAAGGTATTAAAATCAAATTGATGACCAAAGCATGAGCCGAGTTTTAAAATTTCCTGGGTAGCATTGGGAAGTAAATGAATTTTGCTAGTTAACAAATCAATTACATTATCTGTAGCACTTTGTTGTTGAATTTTGGCTAAATCCCACTCCCATGCACCACGTTTATAAGAAAAATTAAGTATCTTTTGCTCATAAATATTTCTAAGAAATGCGTTAATAAAAAATGGGTTACCCTGTGTTTTATCATAAATACATTGGGCAAGTCCTTGGATTTTTCTTTGTGAGCCGGACAATGTATCGTGTAAAAGTTCTTGTATATTATTTAATCGCAAGGGTTTTAGAGTGAGGGTACTTAGATTCACTTTATTTTTATTTAAATTGTTTATGCTTAATTGCAATGGGTGATTCTCATTAATTTCATTATTTCGATAAGCCCCAATAATGAGTAAATAATTTGTTTCCCGGTCTTGTAATAAGTTTTCAATGAAATTAAGTGAAGAATTATCTGCCCATTGTAAATCATCCAAAAACAGAACCAGTGGATGCTCAGGTTGGGCAAATACGCGTACGAAATTTTGAAATGCCAGGTTAAAGCGAATTTGGGCTTCAGTAGGATTCAAGGAACGTACGGGAGCTTGCTTGCCTATAATTAACTCTACATCTGGAATTACATCGATAACAACCTGTCCCACATTACCCAATGAGTAAATGAGTAGTTTTCTTATTTTTTCTAACCGCTCTTCACTTTCGGAAAGGACTTGTTTGACTAGATTTTTAAAGGCAGTAACAATGGCACTATAGGGAATACTTCGCTGTAACTGGTCAAATTTACCTTGGATATAATAGCCTTTATGTTGAATGATGGGTTTATGCACCTCTTTAACTAAAGACGTTTTGCCAATTCCAGAATAACCCGCAACAAAGATCATTTCTTTAGTACCTTGACTAACCCGGTTAAATACTTTGATTAGCTGGTTAACTTGCTTTTCTCGACCATATAAATTGTGAGAAATGATTAAGTGATCGCGAATATCATGTGTACCCAGTGAAAATTCATTAATCGAGCCATTCAATCGCCATTGACTAAAGCATTCCTGGAGATCGGACTTCAATCCGATAATGCTTGAATAACGTTCTTCCGGCATTTTTCCTAATAACTTATCGATAATCGCCGCAAGCATTTTGGGTGTATCTGGCCTAACGTGTAATACTGTGGGTGGTTTTTTCGCAATATGACAATGTACTAGTTCAAGTGCATCAACTGCTTGAAATGGTAATTGATTTGCCAGCATTTCATAGAAGGTAATACCTAGTGAATAAAAATCAGTACGATAGTCAATAGGCCGGTTTATTCTTCCTGTCTGCTCAGGTGAGATATAAGCTAGACCTTCTTCAAATTCGCTGAGCTTGAGATAATCAAACGTTTCTTCAGTAAGCTTTGTTGAAGCGCTTAAATCAACTAACTTAAGCACCATGTTTTCAGGGTCGATAACAATATTGGATGGATTAATTTCTTTATGAATAATTTGGCGTTGATGCAATTCTCCCACAATATCAACGAGTTGCAATGCTAAGTTAAAAAAATCGCCCATATCCAATTGATGTATTAAAAGATAGGAAGTGAGCAACTGTCCTTTTACATCCTCTAGAATTAAAACAGGCGCATAGGTATTTTGCAGGAAATCATAAGCTTTAATGATCGTAGGCGTTTCAATCATATTCAGTAAATGAAATTCATGTTGTAAAATGGCTAAATTTTCAGAGTTCGAATGAAATTTATTGGGAGTCTTCAGCAGGACTCTACGCCTATCTTTTAATCGTAGGGCATAATATGTATCAATATTATGGTTGCGACGCATTTTTTCGCGTAATGCATATCCGGATATAGAAATCATTTATGTCCTTTCCATTATTCGATAGCGTGAAGCTCTGAGCGAAGGATGCTTCAATGTCTTTCTTTTTATTATAGAAGATATTTGAGGGTGATTTAAAATTGCACAATTTTTATTTGTAAAAAAATGAACAAGTGGTCAGTTAAAAAAATAAATGATGATATATCAATATCCTCTTTGATGGGTAAACCGCTTCGGATACAAGAAAGTCTTCTATTTTTGTTTTTTATAATAAGTTCCATCGGCATAAACATTATGACCGAAACCACAATCAGCATCAGACCCTTCTTGCTTGACAGACAACATTCCGGGTTTGATGAAGGTTAGGGTAATGGTACATTGCCCATATTCAGAAGAGGAGTAAACCGCCGTGTCTCCTTTAATGTGAGCGATACCGGATAATTCCCCTGTATTGGCTTGAAGTTCACCGTTTACCTCGTATGGGTAGATTAAATTAAAAGAAATATTAATTTTGCCGCCGCCAAGAGCACGAACTGTCAAAGTATTGGAAAGATCGTTATGGGGTGCAGGAAATTTCATAATGAAGGTACCATTTACTTCTTCTTTAGAAACACTGTCCCTATGGATTTCAGAAAAACCCAGAGCTGAATAAACAAGGAATAGGCTGAGTAAGGTAGTTTTTATAATCCAATTGTTCATCGCATGTCAGTAATTATGTAGGCATTCTATAAAGCTAGCATAAATAGGTGGGCAAGACTACTTGCCGGCATTTTAATCTAACTTATCCAGATAAGTCTCTCGCGTAGAGCGAGCGGCAATAATTGCGATAATTACCCAAAATAGAATATAGAACGCAGGAGCATATTTATTTCCAGTTAACTCAACCAAGGTTAAGGAAACTAAGGGCATTGTCCCACCAAAAACTGCCTGCCCAATATTATATCCAATGGATACGCCACTAGCACGAATCGCTGTGGGAAACATCTCTGCAAGCATAGTAGGCACCGCTGCATTCAACGGTGCAAGTATGATAGCCAAGACTATTTCTCCTAAGAGTATTTGCCACCAAATTCCACTCGAAAAAAGAATGAATATGGGATAAATACAAATGAAAATACCCAGTGCACCCAACAAAAAAATCGGCTTCCTACCGAAGTAATCCGATAATAACCCCATCAAAGGAATTAAAATTGTTAAAACCAGTAGCGCAATAAAGTTAGCTACTAAAGCATCTCTTAATAAAAATCCTTCTGATTTCACTAGAAAACTCGTTATGTAAGCGATGAGTAGGTAATTGCTCATTGCTAATATGCTCGTAAAAATAATGGCTAACACTAATTTGCGCGAATAACCGAAAAACACAATTTTTGCAGGAAGTTCTGTGGTATGTTTGGCTTTCAAAAAGGTTGCGGGCTCAACACTCGTAAGGCGTAAATAAATGCCTATTAATCCCAGTAAAGCACCGATTAAATAAGCCAGACGCCATCCCCAGGCGCGAAGCGTGTCTTCAGTCAATAAAACACTAAGTAAAGAGGCAGTAAATGAACCTAAAAAAATGCCTAGAAAAGCAGTGCTTAATACTAAGCTTCCCGCAAAACCACGCCGATGATCGGCCATATGTTCAATAAGAAAAGTGGTTGAACCAGGAAGTTCTCCTCCTACTGCAACTCCTTGAATTAATCTAAAAAAAATAAATAATAAAGGAGAAACAATTCCTATAGAATTAAAATCGGGAATTAAAGCAATACATGCAGTGGAAAATGTCATAATAGATATTGAGAGAATCAGGGTTTTTCTTCTGCCAATTTGATCTGCATAATGTCCCAATAATACCCCTCCTAACGGACGCATAAAAAAGCCCACCGAAAAAACCCCAAAGGTAAGGAGAAGAGAAACAAAATACTCGTCTGAGGGAAAGAATAATTGAGCAAATAAGGGGGTAAAGTTGGCATATAGAAGAAAATCGAACCACTCTAAAGTATTTCCATATAAACCAGCAAAAATGCTTTTCCTCTTTGTAGCATCCATAATGCACTTTTTTTAATAGCCGCTTATTTCTTTATTCTAGGGGTAAATATTTTTTTTGGGAATATGCTGGGGATAGGGTATTCCAATTTAAAATTTTTCTTCAGAAAAACCATTCAATTTATTAGGAAATAAAGAGTGAAAAGGACATAAGCCTTGAAAAATAGGCTTATGTATTTTATTAGAGCTCTATTGGTTGTTACATTGTATATATGGGTAAATCTGAGCTTTCAATTTTTGGCACAGTACGACGCAGTTCATCCATAAGCTCCAATTGCTTTTTGCTCCATATTGGGCTTGCTGTAGTTCGAGAGTCAGCGATGCGTTAGTACTTAACTTATTAACTTGTTCCATTGGGGCCTGTTCTTGAACCATAGTCAGTGGCTTCTTCGGAGGACAATGCCTGAACTTGAAGTAACTGTTCCTCTGCTTTATCAAAAAGGTTACCAATTTCGGTTTTTTCTGAAAAGAAAGAAAGCAGGGAGTTACCTTCTGTCACTTGTTTAAAATAGGGGAGATCGTTCATATCGTGTAATAAGCTCAAGTCATTGGATTCCACCGCTTGGTATAACTCTTCTAAGAAGACGCATTGATTAAATGCGTTGATATCTTCTTTGGGTTCTTTTTCAAGTTGAAGTTGGTATTTATTGACTAGGACTTTTATCTCACTTAATAGAGATCCTTTTATTTCTTGTACTTTCTCCATTTTCTGGTTTTCTATCTCTTTTCGTTGGAGTTCCATTTCTTTTTTCATTTTAGCCATCTGTTCTGCATTGCATCGAGTTTGATATTTTTCTCGCAGCTTTCCATCGAAATCTACATTGTTGTCTGCAGTAACATATCGAAGGCATTGTTCATTTGTCCAACCCAAATGTTCAAATATCTCCGCATCAGTTTGATATTTTGCTGGGCAAACGTTCGTTTTTTGTTCATTAGAGCCATAGCACGTCATCCCTTTTTCTGAAACAACGATGCTCTCAACTCCAATCATATTAATTAAGGTAATATCGTAATGTTCAATTCCATATTTGGCACAGAGCCCCTTTAAATAGCGCTCCATCCCCAATTGAGGATGGCTCTCCTTAATTTTGGTGTTGTTACCAAAAAGCCAAGGGGTGCCAATCTCAAAATGGAGGATTTGTCCTGAGTGATGCTCTTTTAATGCTAAAGCTAAAGTCTGAATCCAATCTCTAAAGGGCTCATTGGTATCTGTAGCATTTTCCACCATCTGTGGTTTTCGGTCTGAAGTTCCGCTTAGATGATAAAGTCCGTATAATCCCGAGTCAGTTTTGGCATGAAATGCAGTACATCCTCCAAAGCCATTGGTAAAATGTTCTTTCTGAGACCCGGCTTCAGCAATAGTCCCACCACTATCCATTACCACTTCTATCCGAGTAAGCATACGTGTCACCTCGCACTAACTGGATGCACTTCTATTTCCAACCCTTCTTGGAGTTTTCCAACATAATCTATATTAGGGAATGAACTTATGTTGTTGAGGCATTGAAAATGGGTAAGCCCTGAATTCTCGAAGAGTTCTTCATCGGTTTGATATTCTGCTTGGAGAGCGTATACATCTCTTCATAAACTTAATCATATTATTATAATTATATACGCATTTTGTTCGAAAATTTTTAATTCAGTACAAAATATGTCAGTTTTTTGGTAACGAAGACGTTAAAAAATGAGTATGGATTGGGGAGTTGCAGGTGTACGTATATTCTAAAAAATGAGCAAAAATCCATGAATTATGTAGCGTATCAGGCCTAAAAATACGGTGATACTGAAACAGCTCTAGGAAAAAACATGGTAATGGATTCTTATCTCGAAACGCTTGGTGTTTGAACATTCTTTAGTAAGCGCACCTTAGATGGACTTTTTAGCGAACCGCGATATAACCCAGGAGTTTTCTCGTTTATTCTTTGTGTTAAGAAAATAAACTCTTCTGAGTTGATCCAAAAAGGACTCCATGCGGGAATCCCTTTGGGCGTAATTCGGGTAGTTTCTCCTGATTCCAGATTGAGGGTCCAGAGTGCGGGCGGTGGTTCATTCCAATTTTTCAGAATCGCTTCTTTCATATCCACATCCATAATTAGTGTTTTTCCATCAGGAGAGATGTGGAGGCGAGAAGCACTGCTCATGCTGCCCTGCGGGATAATTTCATGGATAATCCATTTCTTTATTAGGTTCCCTTTAAAATCCATCCAGTAAATTGCATCCAGGTCCTGGCTAAAAAAAGATGCTCCATCCTTCGCCCATGTCGGGCTATATTCATTCTGGGTATTCTTTATGAGGTAATAACCGCTGCCATCAGCGTGGATTAATGCCAGATGCCAATTATGATTGATAAAGGTATTAAAGAGCAGCTTGTTACCATCTGGAGACCATACTGGATTAAAGCTGTTTGCAGAGGGTATATTCTTTAATTGTTGTACCTTACCCGATTTAAGTTCAATTATAGCCAGATAGCGGCTTCCTGATTTATTTACTACATTATAGGCAATGTATTTTCCGTCAGGCGAAATTTCGGGAATGGAACCCTCGGTAATTTTTTGAGCATCGCTTCCATCCATTTTGGCAGTCCAAATGGAACCATCACGCTCAAATGCAAGCAGGGGTTGTGCTTGAGTAGCGATGCAATATAAGAAAGTAAACAATAACAAGAAAGTTCTCATAAGATGCGAATTTCCCTTCCAGTTCAATGCGCGTTTAACGCCAGCCCGGCTCGTTTGTACCATATTCTTCCCCAATTTGTGGGTCAGAGTTGGCAGCTTTTGTGCACGAAGCAAGTGATATTACAGCTGCCCAGAGATAAAAAATAGTGAGAATTTTTCTAAATAATTGGCGCGTCATCATTTTTCATTCCTTGTTAAGAAATCACTGAAAATTGGCTGGCTGTAACGTTGTCTTAATTTATGTTTCTGATTGTTGATCTACTCTATCACAAGAATACCAGGGAACAGAACTCAATGAGAGATATCAAATATGCATTTTCAGAGCCATTGCCGTATGGTTCCTTTCAATCAAGGAGGAATTGACGACACTGGACGTGTCCTTGTAGCCGATAATTCAATCGTTCCTGTTGGCATGGAGAGTATCCAAGGCAACTGCGACAACAAGGAAGGTAAGGTAATGACATGCATTAAATAAGCCATAAAGAAAGACCATAAGACGGCCTGTGATAAAAAATGACAAAAAGATCAACTATACTATAATTTGAATAATTGTAATCCATCTCGTGGTTGTTGTATGAGAAGCAAAGCAAATGTTACAAAAGAACTCCCTGTGAGCAAACGTTCTAAACTTGAACCCCCATATGATGCAGGAGATTGTGGTTATTATGCAGTATGTGTATGTTTGTTGTATCTTGGAATGCAAGCTAAAACAGATAAAGCACTCGCCGCAACAATTAATAATAGTAAAGTGTTAACGACCATTTTCTCCCATATGCCACTGCTCAGTAGAATGACGGGTTCTAATAATATGGAAACTATTGAGAACATATTCATAGGGCTTAATGCTTCCGGATGGGATAGGATTTCTTTTAGAGAGGTATTGAATGAGTTCAGTAATGGGATACGTCGCTCGCTTGTCACTTCGGATTGGGGATTGGATTATTTTAATAAAACAATACATGAAGGCGCGTGGGTATTTGATAACCAAAAATGGATGGATCTGCCACCATTTAAACGTTTAAATGAAAAAATTTTAGATAAAATGCTGATGCTTTCCAATGGCAAGGATGTCACCGCAGATGAGGCAGGAGCGTTGCGATTCCAAGCTACAGTGGAGATTTTTAAAGAATTAAAGGAAGAAACATTAAAAAGTATGTCCAAGGCAGTCATTGAAAAATATTATGGTCCTGGTTCTGAGAAAGCCTGGCTTGACGCTGAATTTTTAAAATATTTTTCGAAACAACTGTTCCCCGGGTCCGATAATTTGTTTTTTGATCCTAAAAGAATTCAAATTACCAGTGATGGTCCTTCACAAATACACTGGTATGTCGATGTTCCTAATGGTGAGATATCGGACTCTTTATTAAAAACCGTAAATTCAGGGCCGAGTAAGGATCTTAAAGAAATTGAAGTGTATCGAGTAAAAGATAGCAACTTAGATGATCTTTCTCCTCTGATACAAGAGCATGAAGACTTACTTAAAGCCCAACAACAATTGATCATGAAATTTAAAGAAATCGCTTCTGGTCTTTATGCGAAATATCTTGATTCCTCTTTTCCGGAAGAGGTATTGATTGGACTTTCAGGCTTAAGTTGTTTTGAGAAAGAACCGCCCCTTCAAGCAACGATAGATGAGGTTTTAATGCCTATTGTAGCAGCTAGTGAAGACAATCTTTCGGACTATACCAATTTATGTATGACGCAAAAATCTATTGTCGCGCTGAATGAAAAAATCAAAAAAGTTGAAAAAGAGATTGAATCAAGGAAAGATAAAATATCTACATCATCATTGATTAGTTCGAGTTTATCCTTCCAGTCAAGTAAAGAAAAACCCGCAACTCATGATAAATCCGAAGTACTGGATGATTTTGAAATGAATAAAAATAAAAGCCTACCAACCTAAATGTATTTTAGTTATTACATAGAGTCGTTGTGGGATCTTCAGACTGACGTTTTTTATCGATCGTCGATACAGGTGGAAATAGAGAACTATAACTCGATAAAACAACTTCAACTTGGGTTCCTGGTAATATCAGAGTAAGCCCCGAATGATAACCTGTTTTATAGATTGAAATAAATTTTTGCGTCCATTTATCATTAGGAAGTTCTAGGTACCAATGATTATTGCTGGGGCCTTTCCCAGTTATTTGGATGGCATTTTTATCAAACATAATATCTGATGAGCCTAATAAATGAGTGACTAAACATTTGAGAAACTCATCATCCAGCCAAGCTTTCGGTGCATCTTTTGTATAAAAATGAGAAATTACTTCCTTAGATGAGGCGGTTAACTCGTCCTCGGTTAAGGCATCACACGCTTCAATTTGTGCTTGGAATATAATTTCAAGAAGTTGTTCGTTATTAGAAATATCACTCTTGATTGCAGTTGCTTTTTCATAAAGCTTATCTGCTTTCATTTGAATTTTTTTCATTATATTTTTGAATGAAGATAATTTTTCCCATGCTCGATTGGTTTCTAACCATAAACCGCTTTTTATTTCATTTTTAATACGCTCTTGCAGCCAATCTGAGCCGGAATTTATTTGTTTTAATTGTAATGTAACATGAGATAAAATTTCAGAAAAAGAGAGTTGTTCAAAACCTGGGACGGCCATGGCATCTAAATAATTCAACAGGCATTCTTGGTTGGTTTTAAATGGTCTTTCAAGACATTTGAACGAATTAGGGTGAGTCGATAATAGTTTGCTTATTGCATTGCTTGAATTAATCGTAGATGCTATTTTCGCATCTTCAGTGGCTTTTAGGGCTAAATAAAGGAGTCCAATGATCACGACATGATAGCCGCAATCCCCAGAACTTTGAATAGGAGATAATTTAACCCTCCCGATCATAACATTCTCAGTTTTTTTCTGCATAATACGAACCCAAAAATCAAGCCAATTTTCCTGCAACGAAAGATAATTAAATTATCTTACATTAATCTCCCTATTCAGAACCCTTTTTTTCTTTTTCATCCCAACGGTTAATGCAATTGAGTTCTATATCAAATAAATCAAGAACGCGTCCAACGCTATGAGTAACAAGATCATCGATTGTTTGAGGATTATTATAAAACGCAGGTACCGGAGGAGCAATAATAGCACCTATTTCTGTCGCCCGTTTCATATTTTCAATATGGCCAAGATGTAGAGGAGTTTCACGAACCATTAATACCAAGCGTCTGCGTTCTTTTAAAATAACATCTGCTGCGCGGGTTAATAAATTAGAGGTTGTTCCACAAGCAATGTCTGCTAAAGTTCGCATGGAACACGGCGCAATGATCATGCCCGAAGTAATATAAGAACCACTCGAAATGCATGCGGCGATATCATGAATTGGATAATGCTTATCTGCAAGATGATGAAGGTCTGTTGCAGAAAGTTCGGATTCATAGGCGCGAGTTTGTTGGGCGGCTTTGGATACTATCAAATGAGTTTCATACTCTGTATTGCTTAATAACTCCAACAGACGGATCCCATAAATAATTCCAGAAGCTCCAGTAATGCCGATAATAATCCGCTTTTTTTTCATAACTTAACCTTGGTAAAGGAAAAAAGGCTTTTTTAAAATATAGTTTTTATAAAGTGTTTAAGAAAAGTATAAAATCCTAGAAAATACATTTCATAGTGGAGATGATTTCTTATTTTGCATCACTCATTTTTACATATTATCATATTTTTTGATAAAAATTTGTGTAAATAGCGTATACGATTCCTAACTAACTATGTAAATTGACTCGAGAGGAAATAATTCATGGAGTTAATTGTAAGCCAAATTATTAATCATGAAAAACAGTTGCTTGCCAAGAGTGATTCGGTCGATATTTTAATCAATTTAATCGATGATGAATTTATTGAATATGGGAGTAACGGCCAAATCCATGATAAAAATGAAGCAGCCCGATGGTTGTCATTAGAGGATTATTCTGAAGCAAAAGGCATGGAGTTTGAGGCAAAATTCTTGACAGAAGATGTGGTTTTATTAACCTACCTGAGCGAGATGCAACAAAACCACTTTTCCGAAAGTAAACGTGCACGACGTATTTCAATTTGGCGAAGAAAGAATGGTTCATGGCGGATGGTATTTCATCAAGGAATATCTATAGAGAAATAAAAAAGCAGTTGCTACTTGATTAATGGGAGCAAACGTAGCACAGCTGCTTGCAGCTGTCTCTTGATCACATCTTCCCTACTCCCCGAGGCTTGTCCGCGGGGTCCAGTGTTTTAGCGCAGATCTTCTGGATCCCGCGGACAAGCCCTGAGAGATGGTCACAAAAAGTGACCATCTCTCAGGCATAAAGCGCGGTACGTAGAGAAATTTAAAGCAGTACGTAGAGAAACTTAAGTGGTACATGATAAATTTAAAAAACTGACGATCGTTCAGGGTCTGTATACCTGCGGTATCGTCAGTTTTGAGAAACCTCCACTAAATTTTTCGCCTACCTACCGCGCTTAATTTCTTCGTCTACGTACCGCGCTTTATGCGCGGTATCCAGGGGATCTTGCTCTAGAAATGCTCAGCGGCA
Organism: Legionella sp. PC1000; assembly: GCF_014109805.1. Taxonomy (GTDB): domain Bacteria; phylum Pseudomonadota; class Gammaproteobacteria; order Legionellales; family Legionellaceae; genus Legionella; species Legionella resiliens. Next base: position 3,655,984 of record NZ_CP059400.1, on the reverse strand, counting down.
TCTTAAAATATCGTTCTGGATACCGCGCATAAAGCGCGGTACGTAGGAAAGCAGTACGTAGAGAAACTTAAGTGCTACATGATAAATTTAAAAAAACTGACGATCGTTCAGGGACAAGCCGCGGGAAGTCGGGATAATTGTAATTAAATATACCTCGCTGGAAAATTGTTTATTCTCGAGATTCCCATCTGTTTATTCAACATGGAGAATGATAACATCACCAACCATTAAGTATGAGCTAGGGAAGGTGATACTATGAATGCAGGAGTCAATTCATTTGTTTTTTTTGTCGCCCTGATTGCTGGATTTGGCGGCTTTTTATTTGGTTTTGATTCCAGCGTGATCGCCGATGTTAAAGATCAGGTGATGGCCCAATTGTTGCTTTCGGAATGGCAATGGTCTCAGGTAGTGAGTATTAGTATACTTGGTTGTGTTCTTGGTATCCCTTTAAGTGGTTTCTTTGCCGATAAACTAAGTCGGCGTTTTCTACTCAAAACAGTCGCTATGGGGTTTATTTTAGGGACTGCGCTATGTGCAATCACACATGACTTCATTCTGTTATTAATTGGTCGGTTTATCATCGGTATTTGCATCGGAATTGCTTCTTATATTGCTCCATTATTTATTGCGGAAATTGCTCCTCCCAACCGAAGAGGAACTTTAGTGTTGATTAATGGATTAACAATTACTTTTGGTCAGGCAATAGCGTATTTAATCGGTTATTTTTTTCATGACTACTCGGTAAACAGCTGGCGACTCTTATTTGCGATGGGGAGTATCCCTGCCCTGGTTTTATTTACAGGGATGCATTTTGTTCCCCATTCACCGCGTTGGCTCATGAAGAAATATGGAATGGATAAAACCTTACACATTTTAAAACGTATTCGTCCGTCAGGTTATGATATTCAAAAAGAAGTCGAAGAGATTCAGAGCAATATACAACAAACTCAACCGAATCATAATTTATTGTTCAGCTCCCCAATTGTTTTTGTTCTCTTGGTTGGTATTGTTTTGGGAATATTTCAGCAGTTCTCTGGAATTAATGCAGTGATGTATTACGGACCAGTTATTTTTGAATCGGCAGGTTTTTATCCAGTTTCGAATGCCATTTTGGCTACCTTTTGTATGGGGGCGGTTAATTTTTTATTTACATTACTTACTTTATTTTATATCGATAAATTAGGCCGGCGGTTCTTATTATTAAGCGGTGCAATGATCGCTGCACTGAGCCTTTTTGCAGTGAGCTTGTTATTTAATACGGAATTACCTGGTCAAAAATTATGGATATTGGGTTCCTTATCAACATACGTTATGGGTTATTGCATTAGTGTAGGCTCTTTATTTTGGGTTTTGATCTCTGAAATTTATCCTACATCGGTACGTGGTCTGGCGATGAGCATTGCCACAGTGGCCCAATGGGGTGCTAATTTTGTGGTGTCTATATCTTTTTTAGCGATTTATCAAAATTTAGGAGAAGGACTTACTTTTGCTTTATTTGGTGCATTATGTTTGCTGGCTTTTTTCTTTATATATCATTTTATACCGGAGACGACCGGTACTTCTTTGGAAAAAATAGAGAAAAACTTGATGTCAGGTAAAAGAATCAGAGACATTGGCAAACCATTATCAGAAATAAAAACAAACGAATTTGAATTAGTGAGAGATTAAAAATGGATGATGCAAATCAACAAAGAAAATGTCGCATAGGTATCATTGGTGCAGGACGAATCGGTAAGTTGCATGCAGAGAATATCAAATATTATTTACCACAATATGAATTACTCGCCATTGCAGATCCTAACCTGGATAAGGAATGGGCAGATAAATTGGCGATTACAGGTCAATACACTTATTTTGAAGACGTACTGTTTCATCAACATCTGGATGCAATCCTGATTGCTTCACCTTCGAATTTACATGTGGAGCAGATTAAAGCTGCGAGCGAAGAAGGTAAAGCGATATTTTGTGAGAAACCAATAGGTTTGAATGAAAAAGAAATTTTGGATGCGTTACACACAGTACAGACAAACAATACCTTATTGCAGCTCGGTTTTAATCGACGTTTTGATCCCAGTTTTGCCCAACTGCAACAACAGGTTCAGGCAGGTGAAATTGGTGCAGTTCATCTTGTTAAGATTACGTCTCGTGACCCTGTCTGTCCTAGCAAGGAATATTGTGCCACCTCAGGTGGCCTGTTTATGGACATGACCATTCATGATTTTGATATGGCTCGTTTTTTAACCCAATCGGAAGTCATTGAAGTGTATGCAACGGGTGCAGTACTAATTAATCCTGATTTTGAAGCATTGGATGATGTGGATACTGCAATCATACAAATGCGTTTTGCTAATGGCGCTATGGGCGTGATTGATAACAGCCGCCAGGCAGTTTATGGATATGATCAACGGATTGAAGTGTTCGGAAAAGAAGGAATGTTGTTGGCCAATAATCAACTGAAACATTCAGTGCTTCATTATGCGAATACCTGCACAGAACAAGCCAATCCAGAATATTTTTTCCTTGAACGTTATCATCAGGCTTTTAGAGCGGAGTTAAATTCATTTTATGATGCATGGCTGCATAATAAACCTAGCCCTGTTTCTGGAAGAGATGGGTTGCAAGCTTTGCGTATAGCTCAAGCTGCGAAACACTCTTTAGTTACTAAATTACCTGTTTTTTTGAGCTGAGGATGACATGACTTATCCATCATTTTACTTTGATGCAAATCGAACCGTGGATTTGATTTGCATGGGCCGGGTAGCAGTTGATCTGTATGCGGAACAAATTGGTGTATCGCTTAGCGACGCTCAGAGCTTTAAAAAATATCTAGGGGGCTGTGCAGGGAACATTGCGGTGGGCGCTGCCCGTCTTGGCCTGGAATGCATGATGTTTTCTTGTGTGGGGCACGATGAAATGGGGTGTTTTTTAAAAAATGAATTACACGCCGAAGGAGTTAATACCGATTTGTTGCAGACCACTGAAAATCATTTAACAGGACTTGTGTTGCTGGGTATTAAGCCTCCTCATGAATTTCCTTTGATGTTTTATCGTACTGATTGTGCGGACATGCAAATTAAGTCACAGCAAATAAGCCAGAACGTATTGCAACAGGCGAAAGCAATTCTAATAACGGGTACAGGATTATCTACAGATGCAATGTTACAAACTACTGAAGAGGTTGTCCATCTTGCAAGAAAAGCTGAAACAGCAATAGTTCTTGACCTGGATTATCGTCCCGTTCTTTGGAGATTAACAGCATTAGGAGATGGCGAAACGCGATATCGCCATAGCCAGAAAGTAAGTAAAATCTATCAACGTATTTTACCTCATTGTGATTTAATCGTAGGGACTGAGGAGGAAATTTGTATCGCAGGCGGATGTGAGGAAGTCTATGATGCATTAGAGAAAATAAGGGAATTGACTCAGGCACCCGTGGTTATAAAGCGTGGCGAGAAAGGTTGTGCGGTTCATTTTGCCAACAACAGCCAGCATTTACAATCTAAGCCGTTTCCTGTGGAAATACTTAATGTGCTTGGGGCTGGCGATGGATTTATGGCTGGCCTCTTATCCGCTCTTTTGCGAGGAAAATCCTGGGAGGCCGCTACTACCTATGCAAATGCCAGCGGAGCTTTGGTAGTCACTCGCCATGGTTGTGCCCCAGCAATCCCCTATAAAGAAGAGCTGGACTATTTTATTCAACATTTTGATGAAGAACCACAAATTTGGAACAGTGCGCGTTTGATGCAATTACATCAAAAGCATAATCAGCATAATTCTCAGATGCTTATTAAAAATTCCCAGGGTTTCAAGCAAGGATTAAATACCATTGTCACTCTGGATTCCTTATCCGATGGTATGAGTTTTAGTTCGATTAAATTAGATGCAGGGCAAAGCTACTTATTTAATGAGGGTTATGAATTTGCTGCCTTATTAATGACGGGGAAAGTAGTATTTCATTATGCACATCAAAGCCAACACGCAGCACGATACGATTATTTTTCTCAGGAGCCTATCGTCTTGCATTGCCCTGCAGGATCAAGAGCTTCTGTGGATGCTTTGACTGATTGTGAAATTTTGTTGATTGAGACAGAGAATTATGCTTCATTTGCTCCTTTATTATTTAATCAATCCAATCTTTTGGAGTTAGATAATCGAGGGAAGGACATTTTAGACGATAGCTCCTATCGCATCGTGAGGACTGTATTTGATAAGCGCAACAGACCCGAGTCTAATTTGGTCGTTGGAGAAATTATTACTTTTCAAGGACGATGGTCAAGTTATCCTTCCCATTATCATGAGCAACCTGAAATCTATCATTACCGTTTTACAGAACCACAAGGCTATGCGTTTGGTGAGAATGGGAAAGAAGTTTTACGTATTGAAAATTATGATACGTATCGAATTGCTAATGGCCAGACCCATGCTCATTGTGCTGCTCCAGGATATGCCCTTTATACACTTTGGTTTATTCGTCATTTAAAAGAGAACCCTTATACGACACCGACTTTTATCAAAGAGCATGAATGGACAAGAACGCATAAGGCAAATAACAGGGTATGGAAAACAGGCCTCGACCGCCGTTGCAACCAGCCTACGCACTGCCCCCATGACTTGGTCACGGGGTTATCCGCGGAGTCTAGTTTGTCCAGTAACACTGGATCCCGCGAACAAGTCGCGGGAGGTAGGAAGCAGGACGGCAGTCAAGTCTGGAAAAATAATAATTTCAAGGAATAATTTTCATGAAAATTAGATTGACAATGGCTCAGGCTTTATTGCGGTTTTTGGCAAATCAATACGTAGTGCTGGATGGTAACGCCCATCAGTTTATTGCGGGAGTATTTGGAATTTTTGGGCATGGGAATGTGACGGGTTTAGGTGAAGCGCTTGAGTATGACAATTACGGCTTGACTTATTATCAGGGACATAACGAACAAGGGATGGCACACGCAGCAACAGCTTATGCAAAACAAAAAAACAGATTAAGCATTTTTGCCTGTACTTCCTCTATAGGTCCAGGTGCTACCAATATGATTACCGCAGCAGCTACAGCAACCACAAACAGAATTCCCCTCTTGTTGCTGCCGGGAGATATTTTCAGTTGCAGACAACCCGATCCCGTATTGCAACAACTTGAGGTATCACATGATTATACCTTGTCTGTGAATGACTGTTTCAAGCCGGTGAGTAAATATTGGGACCGAATTGCTCGGCCTGAACAATTGATGACAGCATGCATCAATGCAATGAGAGTGCTTACGGATCCTGTTGAAACAGGTACGGTCACCTTATGTTTACCACAGGATGTGCAATCCGAAGCGTATGATTATGAGCATTCTTTTTTTGAAAAACGTTTTTGGTATATAGATCGAGAGCCTGTTAGTGAGCGCGCTCTGGATGAAGCAGTGCAACTTATTTTTAAAGCAAAAAAACCATTTATTATTTCTGGAGGTGGTGTTCATTATTCATTTGCAACAGAAGTTTTATCTCAATTTGCAGAACACCATAAAATCCCAGTTGCCGAAACTCAGGCTGGAAAAAGTGCTTTGCCAGACAGCCACTGTATGAATGTAGGTGGAATAGGTGTCACTGGTTCTGAAGCAGCTAATATTCTGGCGGCACAAGCGGACGTGGTTTTAGTGATTGGCTCGCGTCTACAAGATTTCACTACTGCGTCTAAATGGGGTTTTAGAAATGAAGCATGCCAAATCATTCATCTTAATGTCTCCCGTTTCGATGCAATCAAAATGAATGGTTTGATGTTGAAGGGGGATGCAAAAACAGGCTTAGAACAATTAGGGAAAAAATTAGGGGCTTATCAAACATCTAAAGAATATCAACAATGCGTGCAGTACTATCAAAATGAATGGCAGAAAGAAGTAAAACGAATTGGTACCGCAACGCATACTGTAACAGATGGTTTATCACAAACCAGAGTCATCAGTTTGTTAAATGAAATGGTGACAGAAGATGATGTTATTATCTGCGCAGCAGGAAGCTTACCTGGAGATTTGCATCGGCTGTGGAAATCCAAAAAGCCTAAAGATTATCATCTGGAATATGCTTACTCTTGCATGGGCTATGAAGTTGCTGCAGGTTTAGGGGTAAGGTTAGCTAAAGAAAATACTCCCGGCGAAGTGTATGTTTTGGTTGGAGATGGCAGCTTTGTGATGATGCATTCAGAGTTGCTTACCAGCATCCAGGAACACAAGAAAATAACCATCGTTCTTTTTAATAATCATGGTTTTCAATGCATTAGAAATTTACAAGAAAGCCAGGGCAGTCAAGGTTTTGGCAATGAGTTCCGCTATCGAGAAGAAAAAACCAAAAGGCTTTCTGGAGATTATTTGGCAATCGATTTTTGCAAATATGCTGAAGGGCTAGGTGCTAAAACTTTTTTTGCGGATTCTTATGAGCAGCTGGTCGTTGCTATGGATACTGCGCGAAGTGATCCATGTTCTTCAGTAATTGTCTTACCCATATTGCCTAAAACCATGAGTAATGGCTATCAAACTTGGTGGCGTGTAGGGGTGGCAGAGGTATCTAACTCTGAAGAAGTAACTAAAGCGCATCACATGATGCAAAAGCAATTGAAACAGGTTAGAGAATATTAAGGTTAAGGAATAGGTATGCACATTAAACTGGGAATTGCACCAATTAACTGGTGCAATGATGACGATCCCGAATTAGGGAAAGAGATTAGTTTTGAACAATGCATTAGGGAAATGTCAGAGGCGGGTTACATAGGTACAGAACTGGGTAATAAGTATCCTCGTGAAGTTTCTGTTTTAAAAAAGGCTTTAAGTGACCGTGGATTACACTTATCAAGTGCCTGGTTCAGTACTTTTTTTACTGAGCCAGAACAGCATGGACATACTTTATCCCGATTTATGGAGCATTTGAGCTTTATGCGCGCTATGGGTGCATCCTTTATTAATGTGTGTGAATGCGGGCACTCTATCCAAGGAACAGATTGGCCTATTTTAAGTCCTCATAAACCGGAGTTTAATGAAGAGCAGTGGGAAAAACTGATTCAAGGATTACATACTATTGGCCGGATTGCTTATGATTTTGATATGCAGCTTGTTTATCACTATCATGCAGGAACAGGCGTTTTTTATGAACAGGAAATCGATTATTTAATGGAAAATACGAGTCCTCAATTGATTTCGTTATTACTTGATACCGGCCATGCTGCATGTGCAGATATTGATTCACTTGCTTTAATCAATAAATACAATGATCGTATTGGCTATGTTCATCTAAAGGATGTTCGTGCCGAAATCCTCAACAAAGTTAAGAGTGAACATATGAACTTTATGGACGCCGTACGCACTGGTGTATTTACGGTTCCTGGAGATGGTGCCATTGAATTTGCTCCCATTATGCAAATGCTGCAAAAACATCAATATTCAGGTTGGATGATTGTTGAAGCAGAACAGGATCCAGCTAAAGCTTCCCCGTTTCAGTATGCTAAAAAGGCCTATGATTTCCTACAGCAGCATATTAAATAAAAATAGAGCAAGTGTTGTACAAATAGTGGGTAAGCTTCTCCTGCCCTCATACCGCGACGTGTTCGCGGTATCCAGTAGCCCAAAAAACCACCCACACACCACAAGAGCGTCAATACGTTTAATCTTTAAACTATAATTTACATATAAGTGAAGAGTAGGATCTGTATTATTCAATGGAAACGAGAGACTTTGCGAAAGAGCTCTAATCACTTTTTCTATGTGAAATAATGTTTTTTACTCACTTGTTATGGGAGCTTTGTGGTCATGGGTTTATCATTATTAGAACTTTTAACGTATCACGATAATGGACAAATAACATTTGATGCCTACATAAATAACCAAAAAGTCACTTCATATGAGGGTTATTTGCAAGTTATAGATCAGATTACTCGTATTTGTGAGCATGAGGATGATGCTCCCCTGGCAAAAGCCCATGTGAAAAATTTAGCTAAAATTTTATTGCAAAAATTCCAAGAGCATCTTAGAGAAAACAAAAGTGATTGGTACGATAAAAGTAATCCAAAGATATATACAGTGGCCAAGCAGCTGGAGGCTTTTGCTTATTTAACAGGCGAACAAGAAGCTATTAACGCGATAGTTGAAGAATTCCCCTTATTGAAATTAGTAAAATGTGATTATGAGTCTTATCTGTATAATAACTTTCTAAATAATGGCGATCCGCTTAAATTTAAAAATTTTGATCGTGATCTTCTCGTTTTACAAATGATGATTCGGGTGTTGGATCCTCGTTATATCAATCAGCGTGATGAGCAAGTGTGTGGCGTCAATGCTTTTGTGCATAATATCGCCTTATTCAATCCATTAAAATACGTACAGATAGTAACTGAACTCGCTGCAAAAGGGGTTTGTGATCTTAAAGAGTTTGCCGGGAAGGAAGGCGTATTACGGGTCGAAGTCACGGAAGGGGTTGCAAATAAAAAAAGTTCGGACGGAACTACGATTCACGATGCAGATCACATTATTTTAAATGGAATACGTTCATCAGAAAATTCTATTGTTCACTACAGTGAAGAAGGAGCAGATCTGGCCAAAAAACTTTTTGGTGTTACTACGCATCATGAAATCAATGGCTGGATGCAACAAGCTGGGTACAACCATGTGCGAAATATCCCCATTCATAATAGGGAGGCAATAAAGCAATTACAATTACTCATTCAAGATGGTTATATGGTGGGTTTTGCCGGCACAGGAAGCCTTGCTGCATATATTCTTGATCCAGAGGATGGGGAACCTAAAAATCAAAATCTCGTGCAACGTTTTATGGATGGTCATTTTTTTATTATTAGAAATATCGAGTTTGATGAACAAAATGATAAAGTAAATATTCGTATTATGACTTGGGGAAAAGAACAATCAGCCTCAATTCCATTTGAGGTATGGAAAAAGAATATAGGACTTGTGGGAACCGCAGTTGTTGGTCAAGACCCGTATGCGAATATTATGTTTCGCGTAAAAGCACGGGATATTGACGATTTACAACGTACTACCTATTGCTCCCCAGAAGCATATTGTTTGTATGTGAGGAATATCATTGAGGATTCACCTGGCTATGAAAAAATTAATAAACTATTAGACCAGGCGTTTAAACATGAAAATGGAATAACCTGGTATCAAGCTGCAAAAGGAATACAAGATGCCATTGAGGAATTACCTAGAGAAAAAGCACTCATGGTTCCCTCAAAAATCTCTATTATTCCCTTAGTGACACCAGAGATTAAAACGGAATTTAATAGAATTCATCATATACATTGTCGTGCACGAAAAATCAGTGCTTTGGAAAATTTAGGTATCCAAGATAACATTGAAGTCCAGCGCCAACTCATCCCCCTGTACGCACAAGAAGGACAATGGGATAAGATAAAAGGACTTTTAGCTGATATAAAAAGTTACAGCCATACTGATCGAGAAATAATATATGAAAGCCTGGAGCTTGGGTGTTGTTTGGTAGTTGGGGGAGTAAAAGTTCCAAGCGATATAAAGGAATTAGTCGAAAAGAATACTCGCTTTCATTTTCAAGTAAAGGACTTAATTAGTGTATTAAGTGAGATTACTGGACTACCTAAAGGAGGCCCTTTTACCTATGGGGTTCGAAGTAGATTATTAGAGGTTGTTAATCACAGACTTAAGGAAGAAGGAAAAGCAAAAGTCCATAGTCTGAGCAATGTTATTTTATATAAGAAAGATATTTATCATTTAGTATCATTACTCGATAAGGAAGTCCATAGAATGGATCCATCCCATAAAACGATGCGTAAAGAAAAATTAGAGAAATTTTGTACGTTGCTAATTAATAAAATTGAGAATAAAGACGCACCGCATGATAAAATGGTGGATTTACAATCTGCTTCTAATCTCGACCACAAATTGCCTAGATTTTTACAAAAGCTATCTGAGTTTTTTTTAAAAGTAGCTTCGATTTTTGATAAAAACCTAATAACCAAGGACGTTGAAAAAATTAAAAGTTTTAAAGACGATTTAAATGGTGCTAAAGAAAATAATAAATCAGAAGAATACGATGTAAGTTTGGCTCCCATAGTTGATAATATTTAAGCGTTGATTATCAATTTTGATAATTGTTCTTCGTTTCAAACTTATTTGAAATAGGAGCCGGGTAAATTAAAAATTAGTAATATATTGTCTTAATGTGGTAACAAGGGATTACCTATATCATTAATCCCTTGCTTCCCACTGCTCGCTCATTAAATTCTTTCGCCAAAAATTCGATTTTTTGCCCCAATTGATTTTTTCCGATTATTTTTTCAGAGGCTTTATAAAATGTTTGGGATAAATAAGACATATAACCTGTGTTATTCTCATCAGATTTACGTCGTTGGATGCTCTTTTCATCGGAGCTCATACTGGTTAATAATAGCTTCATCAGTTCCTGGTATTCAGTATCCCCCTCGTCTTCAAAGCGTGAATAAAGATTCCCTGCATTTTCCACATACTTCAGGATCAATCGTTTTTTTATGTCAAAAATATCTCGCTCAACTTTATTGGTAGCAATGTCAAATTCCTTTTCAAGAATGTATTCATATAAGACAAATGAAAATTGATTGACCCAGGGAACAGTTCTATTATTTTTAAATAATGATACATCTTTAATATTAGTAATTAGAGAAGGACTGTTTTGGGCTAGATCATTTAATGCATTAATAAAATTGTTCAGGCTGGATGTGAAGAATGTTTCATAAAGATCGGTTGTGAATGTGGTGCTATGTTCTTTATTATATTCTTTGACGGCAGTTACAACTTCCTTTGATATCGATTCAATTTCCTTTAAAATTCTTTCAAAATAAGCTGTGTAATTATCCCCATCAATGTCTATTTCTTTAATTTTCTTAATTAAACATCTTGCAAATTCATTTCTTTGAATTAATAACTCAGCTTCCTTACCTTTATACGTTTTTTCATCCGCCTGCAATTGGTAGGCATCCAGTATTTTTTGACAATAACGGTGTGTCATATCCTTAAAAATGCTCATCGTCCCTCTCTTGTATAGTTCGCCAGAAAATACCCAAAAATCACAGATCTATTTTCGGGGATATCCATTTCTGCTGTTTCACCGCTTTGTTTCTTTTCCAGCCGCGGTAATATGCCAGTTTTGGAATTTAAAAATGAAGCTTAAAAATCGTTATGATAGTCATAGTGCCTAATATTAACTCATTGTAAGCTACAGGAAAAGCAATTGATTTTAGTTTCTTTTCTTGAGTATAAGGATTTTGGCTTTGGCACTGGAAGCTATGTTTAAAATTCTTTATCAATAACTAGGGTATTGAGTCCAAATGGAGATTGGCGATGCGGGTTAAATTTTTCAAAAACAAGAAAATCGAAACGAATACCTCAAATCAATATCGTGAAACTTTATGTGACGCACTAGAACACACTATGGGCGTGTGCATTGCCAGCACTTCTGCATTAGTTATCAATCCTCTAACAGCAAAAATAGGCAAAGAGCGGATGGCTAAATATAATGAAAATAGCTTAATCGCAGTGAAGGAAGTAGGCGAAGTGAGATCTTTTTTACTTAAAATTTCAAAGTATCGTGAGGACAAAAAGATTGATTTTTTCGATGCGAGAGCACCACTAAAATATATAATTTCAACGCATAGAGCGGGAAACTGTGAACACCAAGCATTTTATTTGGCCACTTTGCTAAAACTACAAAACATCCCTGCTTTTATTTATGATATCGAAGATATTGAGCATACCGTAGTGATTACAAAAGATTTTCTTCTTGACCCTTGGATAGGTAGGATTTTTTCACTTACTGAAGCAGATCTTGGTAAATTCTATGGTTCGTCTCTGAATATGAAGGCATCATGGTTGAATCAATTGCTAAGTAATGAAGAGTTTACGTATTATGAAAGGCTGAACAAGAAAACACTAAATCATTATTTTGCTCAGCCAGCGGAAGAGAAGGCAATGCCCATTAGTTGTTGTGCCCTATTTTAAAATTGCGCTCTAATGTCCTATTTGCTATTAACCTACATTTGGAGGGTTGGAGCAGAGGTTGGTTCCTCCTTTTTGTGGTTATCTTTTGGAATGGGAGGTAGCTCTTTATTAGGAGGTCTTCTTAGAGGTAATTTGTTTCCTTGTCTTTTTTCTTGTTCCGATGATAGAGGTGATCTAGGGACAGTAGTAGGTGGTAAATTATTTCCATCTTCATTTCTATCATCTTCTTCCAGAGAATCAGTTAAAGAACTTTCTGTTATAGAAGAGGTATTAAAAAAAGCCATTTTGTTGCCACCAATTACCGATGAAAGTAGTTTTGCTAATTTTAGTTTACTTTTTGAATCCTCTCTTTGTAACTTAACTTTTTCTTTTACTTCTTTATCATCATTAAAAATTGTAGTAACGGAAGGATGGTGTTCTTTAGATTTCCTCAGTACAACCGTCTCATTACTGACCTCTTCAGGACCCTGATCTTCTTTCTCCTTAAATAAATCCACTTGCTCCTTAGCTTTTTTATAAAAACTTATAATAAGAGGATCAAGGTCTCTACTTTTTAAACAATAAGCAGCATACATCGAATATTTATCATTTTGACTTTCTTTGGTTTTATTTTTTCTAAAAGAATTTTGGTTTGATTTTGCATAAGTTGGTTGAGATTTTATGATATCTGGAAAATCGTACGTCAATTGAAAAAATTTTAATATTACATTCGAAGGTAATTGAACATCCGCTTCTAATTTTATGAATAATTCTTTTCTGATATTAGAATTTTCAGCTCTAAAAAAAACTTTAATGAACCACCGAAGGAAAACCTGCTTTAAATTATCTTCATTACCAAACAAGGTAAGAACCGCTTCATTCGTTAAAAAATTTGCTACAAGTTGCTCTTCATATGGCTTTTGTTCTATTTTAGGCAAGACCGTAGAAGCTCCCTTCAGGAGCAATGCGATTGACTCTCTAATAGAAGCATTAAGGGCAAATAAATCAGGACTTACCAAAGCTTGTGATGCTTCTTCAAGATATAGTTGAGGTGTTTCAACAACAGTAAGATCATTTTTACTTTTATTACGGCGACCTAAAGAGTTTTTTAAGTTTTTTAAAGTATTAGCCCCTGCATTTGTTTCCATAGATGCTTTAATTTTTTTTAAGACCTCTGCTCCATGGGTTAGTATATGTTCAGAAAGTCCTTCTTCGAAAGGATCAGTTACCTTTTTCAAAAAATCACTGTGTTCTGTTATTTTATATTCATTAAATAGAGTAACAAGAATTTCTTTAAAAACTCTGCAATATGAAGATAATCCTCTTTCGCGTAGATCAAATACAGTATCTTTTAGGGCAGGATTTGATTTATTTTCACTTAATGCACAAAGAGACATAAATTTTTTAGCTAATTTCAGATAAGCTTCTTGACTGATTCTTTTTTTTAGATCAGGACTTATAAAAGGGTTAAAATCAGAAAATTTCTTTGACGCATCTTGCTTTTCTAAATCGCTCACTTCTTCATGTGTCAAAATTTGTTTTTTATTATAAAGAAGCACTATTAAACTACTTGCCACATGAGCAAATATTTTTTTCTGCGAAGGACTACATAGACTTAATATTTCATCAATATTGAGTTGAATTGCTTTGGACTGATCATTTGTTAGTTCGCTTTGTCCTAAAAAAGCAGTGCAAATAAAATTTTTTATTGCCTCCATAAAACGTTGATACGCTCTAGTCTGAATTTTCTTACTGTATTCTTCAAAATCTCTCTTATCCTCAGGATCGTGACTTATTTGCTCTAAAGAGAGGAATATCGAACCGAACTCTCCTTTATTATCGAGTCTTTTAAGTTGCGCTAATATTTTTAATAAGTTAGTTTTGGCATCAATATAAGGCTTGGGTAAAGAAATTTTTGGTGCTATTGGCTGTACTGGTGAATTAGAAGAAGGTTTTTTTTCATACTTTGTATCTCTTAAAAACATATAAATCCCTGTTAAATTAACGAACTTAGATTTTAAATTTTTGCTAAAATCCCTAAAATGCGCTAATACTTTAATTTTTTTAACAGAGATGTCAAGCAAGAGGCGTGGTGGTAAAAATAAAACACTCGGAGCATTAGCTCATGTCGGATAACTTAAGATTTTTGAATAAATTGATTTATAGAAATATTAGATCGTAATAAAGTAGGAATGATCTGGCCTGTACTTTCACACACAAGTTTTTTCTTGATATTTTCGAAATGCTTATCAACGGTGCGTTTTGATATTTCCAAAATATCAGCAATACGCTGTACCTTAAAACCATGATAGTAAAGATAAATAATCTCTTTTTCTTTCAAGGTTAGTTGTTTTGATGACATAAAGTTAAAAGGTAACGTATTAAAATCAAAAACTGTATCATTTACCATTTCATTCAATTTTGTTTCTTTTTGTGCCAAAATAAATTCCTTCAAATTTAAAGAATTCCTTGAACAATGGGATTCTGCAAGCGAATTCATCTCAATGATTAAGTCATTAGGCAATATTAGAATATTTTCTTTGGTTAATAATCGTCTGCATCGAGTGGCTAGGTCTTGGCTGATGACTTTTAAAATATCTACGTTGTTAAGAGTAAAATTATTAGATCGATGCGAATCGGTAATCGATGCAAATGTATAGATTTCTGTGTAATTCTCATTTTTATGGACGATATCGAAAAAATAAGCATATTTATGGTCAATTAAAATTTCTTTGATTGAATAAGGGAGTAGCTCATCATTAATAACATCTGAAGCATATAAACTTTCCGGAGTTGTAGTAATATTAGCGATAATTTGAGTGGCAAATAAATCATTTTTAAAGAAAACATCGAGCAGCCACTTATCAGACATCAATTGCAGACAACGCCCGTTCAAATCATAATAGAAATAACCCCAGGTAGAGATGGGAGTATTCCCAAAAATATGCGGGTAGAGGCCTCCTAAATAAGAAGTATACATTTTCATGTTATTGAAGACTTTCATCGTGACGTCCAATTTAAAACATATTGACTTATTATTCTTATTATAGCTTCCTGAAACGAATATATTGATCTCTCCCAATTCTTTACTTTTTAACCGAGATGAATAATTAATAGAAAAAAACCAAAGTCCCCTTCTGGGATTTTGAAACTTTTGGGGTCGCAGGGGCAATCAAAATAACAAGAAAAGAGTTCTTCTTTTAATTGTTAGGCGGAAAAGCTATTGGATTTAGAGGATTTTGTTTCCATATTTTCTGCAAAATCACTAAATGCGCTGACGAGTTCATCCGGGAATCCGGAGCTTTTGAATAGTTCATTAAGCTTTTGAATGTTAGGTAATGCCTTTTCAAGTGTATCTGAATCTATTTCTTCGTCATAATTTATTTCTTTACTCTTTGAAATAGCCATCAATAACTGCGCACTTTTAGGAGGGGACGTCATTAAAAACTCCTGTAGAGTCTGTTCTGGATTTTCTGGGGCGCTCAATTTTTGGATAAGTTGCCCTATTCTTTTTAGTTGGATAGGGGAAAGGTATTCGCATAATTCAACGAGATCAGTTAAGGAATAGCTAAAATAATTATATTTTTCAAGTAGCAAAAGCCTCTCTACTACTTTATCGTCTTCTGTGGCATCTGGCTTTGTTTGTGTGTTCTCGAAATGATTTACGAATGTTAGCAAATCCGACTGCTCATAACTTCGAGCTAATCCAATGTAATAGAGATCGATAAGAGCACGTCCCCCTGGTTCAGCACTGACATGCCCTGTCCTCTTAAAAAAACCATGTTCATGGCGGATGCTATTTTCGCATAGACTGCCACCTTCTATGGTCCAATATTCTTCAGCTGATGGACCAAGACTAAATCCGGAATTTTTCGGATATAAGAGTTGCATCATTGGATCATCTTCATATTTTGGCCCTTGGAAAAAAGGACTGAAATTATATAGTGCTTTACCGGTAAGATTATGCAAACCATGAATGAGTTCATGCGCTAATAAAATAAATGCAGGACCGCCATCAGTTAATCCATGTCCAGCAGAGGCATAGGCATCTAAATCCACAGAAGATATTTTATCGTTAAAGCGATAATCCACACCAATAGGAATCCTTTTAGCGCCAGCCCCACGAAGCACCTCTCTTTTAAAAAGGGTTTTAAAATCTTCCTCTGGCGTTATTGATTTGCGGGTATAATTTGGACTCGTTGCTGCACGGCCTTCCTGTATCAAGGAACATTCAAAATTATTGCTGGGTTTTAAGATTAACTGGGCGTTTTTGGTTGTGAGCAGATAATTTAGTTTTACAATCAATTGCATCCCTTGGGGTCTGGAGGCAATTTGCATTAGGAGCGAGGTAATGTAATTAAACTCCTCTTTGCTAAGTGAATTATTTTTACTTATATTTTCTAGCAGTTGATAAAAGTTGGCCCGCACAATTTCTTTAGGTTCCTTTGCTTTTAATTCAGGAAGAATATATTTTGCGTTTAAGGAGATAGTTGCTTCATCAGGAATATAAAGTGCTGAATTTTCTTGTAAACTCTTGGTTAAATCGTTATGAACTACTTGCAATTCTCGCAAAATATTTTTTATTGCCAAAATTCTTTTATAAAAAATAATTTGCTCATCTTTCGATGCATTAGGGTTAAATTGTGAGTATTGCGCTTCAATTGCTTCATATGCTGCATGATTTAAATGATCAATGCAGGCTGCCCACTGCATTAAGGCATGAGCATCTTCTTGAGGTAATGGCTTTAGCTGCTTAATGCCTAATGCATCGAGGCGGTTAGCAATGTTCCCAATTTTCTCTTTCATGATCAAAATAAAACCAGCAAGATGTTTTTATATTATAGATGATTGTATTTTGATCGATTTGAATGGACTCCTCCGGATGGAGTTAAAACAGGTTTAAATATTTATTAATTAACAAAGGAGTTTGATTTGCATTCTATAATTATGAATATCCAATAATTTTTCTAGAAATATAATGCACGAAAATCTTATATCCATTTTACTGAGTCCTATTACACTATTATTTCTTGTTACTGCATTTTTTTTGACTTTTGTTACCTCATTTGTATGGACTGTTTTTCTCAATATTAAATATACAGATTCCTTATTTCATTCATGTAAGACAAACAACCAATCTCCTATCTTATTGAAGGCAGCATTCTTTTTTCCACTTGTATTCATCGTATTAATCGCTGAGTATAAATGGTCCTTGTTAACCCAGGTGAATTTTTTTCCTTTACTCACTTCCCCATTTGTTCGCTTTAATTTTATCGGGATTATTGTTTCTTTAATTGCTTTGATTTTTATTAAAAATTTAGATAAAGAAGAGGAGGTTGCAGAATTTAAGATCCCCATTTTTTTTATCACTTATCTCATTGTGTTATATTTATTTTTTTTAATTATTCTTATGGCAACAATTGTTATGCGTTTGAATGCCTTTCCTGATGGGTTCCTTAGGAATTACTCTTTTTCTGCAGCGGAAAGAATTAATGAATACGTTCTTTACGCATTATTTTTGATCCATTTGATTTTAGTTTTCTTTGGCGTATCCATTAAGGCAGCCCAGAAAGTTCTGTTGATATTGGGATATACGATTGCTCTGGCTTTCGCTTATTCAATTGTTTTCTAGTTACAGAAAAATAAACCGTTTGTTTCCCATCCAGAAATAGGGGATAAGGAGACTCATTATGAGTCTCCTTACGTTATTTAACAAAGGCTTGTTTAGGAGTATCAAAATTAAAGATTAATCCAAAAGCGACTTGTGCAGTATTGGGATAAATGTGGGCAATCTTGGTTACTCCGCCATTAGGCTCAAACACATGACTTTTTATCTTGGTGTAATTGATTTGGCTGTAATCCATCATCAAGGTCCAGTGCGGATCCAACAGATTATAACGAACTCCAGCACCATAGCGAATACCGTTGCGGTTTGATGTAGAACTCCTAACCGTTGGATCGGATTCCCTAATTTTTACCTGCCCATTTGCATAACCCACTCGTCCATAGGCCCAAAAAGAGTCTGAGAAAAAGTATCCAGGCAATATGCCGATACCTTCGCTATTTGGGATTGAAAAAGTAGTTTTGAGAAAATTGCTGTGTATGAGTTCGTCGTTAACCAGGGTATATTTAACTGAGCTTATATTGGCGTTGGCTTCTGCTCCCAGATAAAAATTTCTATATCTTAAACTGTAACCACCAAATAAAGTTCCGAACTCTCCTGTCCCGGAGAAATGCTCTGTATCATAAACATTGAAAGCTCCTTCGCCTGCTGTATTGGAAATCGCTCCTAGCCTCGTTACATGAGATCGTTGCATAAAATGAGCGCCTTCAGGTCCAACTCCTACACCAACGTAAAACCCTGAAAAACAAGGATTGGCTAACAATAAAGACACAATACCGAGTAATTTTGTTTTCCTTAACATATTGTTCCTTAAAAAAATTGTTGTTTACCATAAAGTTATGGCATTTTCCCCTTAAATTAGCATAACAATTATGATTTGTGATAGATAGTCATTTTTACAGATCATGAGTGCTTTGTTTAAACTCTTCTTTTTCATCCTCATCAACATCAGCTCCAAATGTATTCACAAGCGCCAATTGTCTTTGTTGATAGGCGAGTATAAGTCCATAAATACTATGGGTTGGGGGGGGGGGGAACATACCCATTTTAGGTGCTTCAATCAATTCGATTTCATTCTCGGCAAGCTTTGCGAGTACATCAATTTTTGCTTCACTAATCAGTTTTGCTGCTTTTCTTAATAATTCAATTTTAAGCAAGGGTTCTTTTGCACATACGACGGTATCAAAATGTTCTATTTCTTTTTTTATTGCTCCAATAACTTCTTTATTAATTTCCAATGTACTATATAGAGTAGAATAGTTATAGTGCGTGTAGAGTAAGCCCGAAAGAGTTTTGACTAATGCGTGCCAGCTTCGATCATGCAGCATCCATAATATGGCATCGTTAGGAAATTCTGTATAACAGCTTTGTAAATGAACTGCTCCGGCTTCCAGTACGGCAATTAATTTTATTTTGAGCGCGTCAATATCACGCTTAAATTGAGATAAACCTTCATGTACTTTCTCAGTTCGCAGCAAGGCTATGATTTCATTTTCTATTGTTTTTGCCTGTTTATGTAAAGCAATTAAATCGGATTCTTCCGTAATGTGTTGTTTTAAATCATTCGCTGAGTCAATATAATTCTGCAGCTGCTTGGTGGATGTTCCTGCGTGATTGTAGAGAGCAAAATAGGTCTCACAAATGCCCAGACACACACGATAAGCACCCAGTGCATAAGCAAATTGACGCATAAAAACTTGCGCCATAGGTGTGTAGGGTTTCTCTGGTTTAAAGAGATACAAGCCTTCTTGTTCGCGAAATTCCAGCGGTAAGCCGCTTTGGAAAACATTCCTATCGAAAGCTGCTACAAGACTTGGATTTTTTTCTGACTCGAGCATTGCTTGAGCAGTTTCTACTAATTGATGCTCATCGACCAAACATTTTTCCATGGCCTCCTGAACCATGTTAAAGCTAAAAACGAGTTGTTCCCCTTGGGCAACTTCAGTGAGACTTTGTGTTCGCCCTGGATTAAAAAAATAGTTCATCAATAATTTTCTTATGTCAAACATGGCCTTACGATAGTGCTCCAGGCGGGCAAAAATTGGCTGAGTTGCAGTTTTAATTTCTTGCTGGTAGAGCTCCAGTTTTCCTTCCATAAAACCTTCTCCTTATTTAGTCCTTTATTGATGGTTTAATTTCTACAGGGGGGCAGGTTCGGTGTCAAGATGTTAAATTTTTTCGATAACGTTTTATTATTAAAAGAAATTAATCATCAGCGCAGTAAAAAATTTTCTTTATTTGTTCCAGTACGATGAATAGGATTGGCGCAAAGAAAATTGAGTTTTTCAATTATTGTGTTTATTTTATGGTGATGATAAAAAAATTGGAACAAGGTGCTGTGGTTTGCTTCACTGCTCTCAACTACACGAATGATAAAAAAAGATTTTAACTAAATATTTTTAAGGATTGACATGGATTTTAAAGAGAAAAAGGTCATTGTTACGGGCGCTAACCGCAGTATTGGTCAAAGAATAGCCATATCTTTTGCTGAGCAAGGCGCAGATGTTGTTATTAGCTACCGCAGTGACGCAAAAGGCGCGGAGGAAACGGTTCAAGCGATTAAAGCAATGGGGAGGAACGCAAAAGCATTTTATGCAGATTTCTCCAAAATGGAACATGTGGCAACTTTTGCTGAGCAAGCGATAGAATATTTAGGCTGCGTGGACACGTTAGTTAATAATGCAGGAATGCTTTGCCGGGAAACGATATTTGAATTGCCTCCAGAAAAAATGCAGCATGTCTTTCAGGTTAATGCCGTTTCCCCACTTTATTTAACCCAATTATGTGCCAAGAATATGATGGAAAGGGAAAATAAGGGGTGTATTTTAAATATTTCTTCAATCAGTGGCATCATGACAATGGCCAAGGGAATTGGTTATGGCGCTTCGAAGGCGGCACTAAATAAATGGTCAAAGCATGCGGCCTTGGATTTAGCACAGTACGGCATTCGCGTGAATACGATTGCGCCCGGTGTTATTGAGGCAGGAATGAATGAAGACACGGCTTCCAGTAATCCGGAATTGTGGCAATATTATGTGAACAATATTCCCTTGCAAAGACCAGGAACACCTGATGACATTGCACATATGGTTTTATTCCTTGCCTCAGAAAAAGCCAATTGGATCACAGGAAAAATCATTGCAGTTGATGGGGGCCATGTTCTTTAAACGGAATAACTTAATCTTTATCCATTAAACTGATACCCTCTAATAATCCGATTGATGTCCAAATAATAATCTTGTTGTTATAATTCAATTCCCAATAGATCCTTGTGAGAATTAATCATGCAAATGAGAAGTGAACGTGAAGAAAAAGAGCGAAAAGGTGCGAAGCTTGTTGAATGGGTAACTAATAAAATATTAGAGATGATAAATTGCGCCCAGCATTATCGAGTGATGCGGTTAGGATCGGAGATTGTTATTCGTGAAAGCACTCAAAATCCTCCTATTGCACATAGAAAAGAAAGGGTTGAGTTATTTTTAGCTTTTTTTCATAAGGCAGCTGAAAAAGGGGCGTTTGAACTGAAGGACGCAGTGATAAAAGCTGAAATTGACGGTAAGAAAGCAACGATTCCCTGCATAAAAATTTCTAATGTAAATATCGCAAAATTTGCCCAAGTCCTTGGATTAACTTCCGGTTCCGCAAAAGTGGACCAAAAAATATGGAATGTAATTCCTGAGGAAATAAAGTTACGCTGGAATCGATTTAATGACACAATGCAGGACCATATTGTTCACTGTTGTACGCCTCATGCTGATGCTGGTTTGCTCCAAACACTCAACACAGCAATATTTGGTAACTCTATGCGCTCTCCTATTGGTTTTAGCGTGCCCAGAATTCCAGTGCGATTACCTAATTCACGTTTGGAAGCAGGGGTCGGGAATGAGCTTTATGATTTAACTGAAATTCTCGCCATACAAGAACGACACCCCCAACGCCCTGAATTACGACGCGATCCTATTACTCGAGATTATTTTTCTCTTTATGAAGTGTTGCCTGATGCAGCGGCTCTGGAAAAAATACAACAAAAAGGGATGGGTAAGAGTTGATGTGGTGCTTGATCAGCACATGATAATCATAGAAAACTTTTTTATGGGAGGGGCATTTTTTTGTCCTACCTCCTCATAGAGCTGTAATCAGGCCAAAACAGGCGTAAGCACTCTTCAAATGTCACCCGAGTACTTTCAATAATCAACGTGTCAAAATTTTTAAGTCGTGCGTACTTTTCGATACTTCTTCGATGGTTTTTAACAACATACATCAAATATAAACTAAATGATCATGAAATGTATTGACTGGCGAATATCAATTCGCAATAATCATTTTGTAACTATTAGTCATTTTGGTCACTATTTGCTGTGTTCTATTAATATGTAAGCAAGGAGAATATCATGATATCAAGTTATCACATCAGGTTACTTATAGAAGAATGTCGTGAAATGGGTTGGAGCGGGCTCAATAACGGTAAAACTGCTTCGATGCCGCAAATTCAAATTGATGTTTTAAAACCACCGCATGATTTCTTGGGGGTCCAGGGTAATCCCGCGATTTTTGTCAACCAAAGTACTTACAAACTGTTAGGACACCTCCATAAAAATTGGGTCATGAATCAAACCATTGCTTTAAAGACAACTTTTTTTGAACAAAAAACAATTGATGTGATCGGTGCGATTATTCATGAGGGAGGACATGCTTTTAATGTTGCAGCAAAAATTGCTAATACAGAGACCAATGCGTATATCTATGAAATTGAAATGATGCGTAAACTATTTGAAACAAAAAGCCCTTTGCTATTTGGTTGTGATTTCAGTGATATTCAATCGTTTTTTAAGGGGCGTTTAGCTTTTTATAATAAAGGAATTGATAATAAAGATAACTCTGATAAAAAATATCTTGCAAGCTTAGTCGAAGCAATTAAACAAGAATTTAAACTTGAAGAAGAAGTGGCACCATCACCGGAGCAAAAGAATTCAGAACGTATTTCTATTTTTATAACAGGAATAACCTTATTTAAACAGAAACAGTGGACCAAAGAAAATGAAATAGTTTTGGAAAAAATGAAGATGGGTTTTTCAAGTAATTCCTAATTTATATAATAAAAACTCACCAATCGTATTTTTGATACGATTGGCAAAAAATACGCGTATTCCCCCCCAATTACTCACCGAAATTTTTGCCTAAAAAGAACCTCATGAAAGGATCTGGTGAATTCGTATTGATTCAGTTATTATTTATTTTCAAAAAGGTAGCGCTTTCAAAATATTATAGGAGTTGATTCCTATGCAACGTCTCATGTTATCGTTATCATTGATTCTAATTGGATCTGCAGCAGCATCTGCTGTGCAAAAATCAGTTGTGTGTCACATGAAAGGGTTAGAAGGTACTATTTCTTTTGCAGTCCCCAATAAAATCGGTGATTTACCTGCAGTTGATTTTGATTATCCAGCAACTGTGACCCGATTTAGTATGCGCACAGGAAATTTACTGCTGGTCGCTATGGACCAAGATGAAAAAGATCGCCCGCGAATTTTTATTTCTGCGCAATTAAACAAACAAAATCGAACATATGAGGGCCAATATATGGCAGATTTTGGTGGTAATCAATTGCAACTGGATAATGGCCCAGTCTCCTGTAAGTTAGAATAAATTTAATGACTGGGGTCTGGGTCAATAGAACGATTCAATTCTTCGATTTCATCAAGAATTTTTAAAAATTTTTCTCCAAATGGGGTAACAAAATACTCAACACGGGGCGGAATTTCATGAAACGTTTTCCTGTCAAGAATACCGAATTCAATATTTTTTCTGAGGCATTGGTTCAAAACTTTTGTGGTGAGGCCGTCTATGCTGCGCACCATTTCTCCGGGGCGGTTAATTCCTTCTCGCAAAAGAGCATAAATGGTAAGAGACCACTTACACCCGTAAATTGTTTCAACCATTGTTGCTGTTTTTAGGGGTATTTTTTGCTTCAATTTTTTCTTCAAATAATTCAATAATGTGTACCAATAAGTACCTAGTGTACCATTAAGTACTTACTTTTTTTAGAATTATATAATGCACATACTCCACGGAACAAATTGTTATAAACTAAAAAGGTGGGGAACATGTTCAATCAAAATTTAGCGATTATTGTAGGTGGATCCAGTGGAATGGGACTGGAAACAGCAAAAAAACTTGCATCAGGTGGCTTCGATCTCTTAATTACAGGAAGGGATGAACAAAAACTGAAATATGCAGTCGACGAAATAATGCAAAATGGAGGAGGCAAAATAGAGTATTTAGTGGGTGATCTTTATGATAAAGACTATGTGTCACAATGTATTATGAAAATAAAGAATGAAGTACGCAAAATAAAATATCTGGTTAATGCTGCTGGCTATTTTAAACCCATAAGCTTTTTAGACCATACTGAAGGAGATTATGATCGGCAAGTTAATCTCAACAAAGCTTTCTTTTTTATTACTCAGGCTGTTGCAGCAAAGATGAAACAAAATGGAGGGGGTTCAATAGTTAATATTGGATCCATGTGGGCAAATCAAGCGGTGAAAGCCACTCCTTCTTCGGCTTATTCCATGCAAAAAGCTGGACTTCATTCATTAACTCAGCATTTAGCCATGGAGCTTGCAGAATACAACATAAGAGTGAATGCCGTAGCGCCTGCAGTAGTAGTAACCCCCATCTATAAGTCATTTATACCCGAAGATAAAATTGAAGCATCACTACAGGGTTTTAATGAGTTTCATCCCATTGGCAGGGTAGGTAAAACAACAGATGTCACGAACGCTATTGAATTTCTTTTGTCAGATAAAGCAAGCTGGATTACTGGAGAGATCATCAATGTCGATGGGGGCGTCATGGCAGGAAGAAATTAACAGATGCTTGGGGAGATTGAGCTGAAATATTGTTCAGTTTAATTAAAAATTCTCTCTACGTACCGCGCCTAAAGCGCGGTATGTAGAGTAAAAATTTTTGAGGATTGCTAAGGGTTCAGATTGCCCCATTGATTCCGGGGCCCTAACAGATGTTTCTTATTCAGCAGGTACGTTTTACGTTTAAAAAATTGCAGCATTTTATAAAAGACATACGGCCCCGCATCCCGATGATCCAGTGTGTCGCTGACTGATTGAATAAAGACCGCACTACTGTATTTTGTAAATTGCTCATAAGCAATTTCTGCCCCATGGTAAGGAACATCTCTATCCCCTTTTGTGCCAACAAGCAATAATGGTGCTGTGGGGGAAAAATCATAATGATTGAAATAGTGCTTCAATTTCTCTGAGTTGCTGTCTGTATGATTTAAGATGGCATTAAAAAATTCCGGTTGAAAAATTAATGCCGGATTTTGAGGCAGCCCCTCAAGTATTTCTTTGGTGGAATGGAACCCATCAAATAACTCTGGAATGAGGGTATTGTAAGGACTGATAAAGATTTGATTCAAATTAGGCCAATAATTTTTATAGGTTTGCAGTGAATAGAAAAAATACGCCAAATACGCAGTAGCCCGTGGTCCCGGATCCAGCATAATAAATTTCATCGTTTCATCCCAGTCATATGGCGCAGAGCCTAAAGCAACTGCAGTAACCGGTATGTGTGGATACTTTTGGGCAAGGAGCTCAAACATCACCAAGGAGGAGAATCCTCCTTCAGAGTAACCGCCAATATATAGTTGGTCATTGAGTTCGATTTTTATTATTGCGGCAAGCTCTTTGGCAGCCAAAAGCATATTCACGCTGCTGCTGGCCAGTGTTTCATATTGTACATAAGGATGCAGAGGTAATTCATTATCCCCCAATCCAAGGTAATCGGGCATTACCGTCAGATAACCGCCATGATTGGCAAACAAAGCGGGATATACATAATCGCCCTCTTTTATCCTGGAGGGAGCATCCTCATGCTTGAAGCGAGTACCATGCTGATAACTGACAATTCCTATCTTATTTGTTCCATGAGGTACAGCTACCAGTCCAGAAGCAATAGTCATCTGGCCATCAGGGGCTGGGGTTTTATAGCTGATTTTATAAAGATCCACATCATAATTTGCTTCGAGCACATCAAGCGGTGGCATTTTTTTTAATGTCTTCTGCGCTACCTCTTTAGAAAATGCCCCCAGATAATTATAATTAACCAGCATTTCCAGGTCATTTTTCAGTGGTTGGCTATAGGAAGTGATACTTAAGAGGAAATATAAAAAGAAGAAGATTATTTTTTTAAAAGTGACCATAGTGACTTAGTTCCAAGTAAGTTTTTAAGATACAAAGACGGTAAATCGGCAAATTTATAACTCAGATTCAACTTTTTCCATATCTTTGTCAATGGTCAATTTCTTAACTCTTTTTAATTCTATCTTGTGATACTCTGTTCCATCATCAATGAGTAAGGAGGTGTGGAATAGATCAAATGCGCGTGCACTCAATTCCGGTCTGAACTTAAAATAGCGGTCATAATTGCTTGTTTTATAGTGTCCGGAGCTGCAATTTCGGATACAGCTTGAATGGGGCTCATTGGTTTGTCCAAGATTTGAATAAGCTTCTCGTCAAGACCTGGCATGGAATACCATAAGCCTTGAAATTCTTGTTTTAAAACTCCTTTTTCATCCAAGCAAGGAAATGTAATTTTTTGTGGGGTTAATAGGGTAATTTCTTCAGGATGCAGTGCAAGATACAACGTAACTGGATCGGCCAAATAAGTATTTTTTTTATGATTTGCAGCTATTTGATGCCAATTTTTCCAGTCTTCTATAATGGTCTTCCCCAGTCGTGAATGCAGGCTTATTTCAATATCATCGAATTCTTTTGGGGTTATATACAGATGGTGCTTTTCTATAAGTTCGCTTGCAACATAAATTGTTTCAACATTTTTTAGGACTGCTGCTGTGATTTCAGGGGATATTAGCCAATTGTAGCCTTTAGGATAATTTCCCCCCATTGCATAGATTTTGATCTTATCTTTAATCGTGTTATCGAGCAAAAGAGCTGCATGAATATTATGTAAAGGTCCTAATGCAACGATAATAAGCTTATGTTCGGCCGAATAATGCCTTGCAGTTCTTGCAATAAAGGCTGGAGCAGTCTCTTGCTCTATAAACTGTTTATTAAAAATTTCCCCATAGAAGTCTTTATAAGCGACGGCTTGTTTTATATGCCAACTTTTTTCCCCTTTTTCAGGATTAGGATAGCCATAAAAGGGCGGCCATAAAGGATTTTGTTGTAAGAATAGAGTCTTAGGATCGGATCTTTTTACTCCTATGCCTGCATAGACAGGGATATAAGGATAGCCTTGTTCCGTCATAATCAGTTTGGCAATACGGGATTTTTCCTCAACTTCAATATGATTTGCTGTCACAGCGAGTGGCTTATGCTCGCTATTAATTGCAAGCAATAATGCAAAAACATCATCAATGTCTCCTCCAATATCTGTATCCACAATATAGTCAAAGGAAGGAGTATGTGTGCTTTCTGCATGACACGTTATTGATAATAAAAATAGGCCCATGCCCGTAAGGCAGCAAAGAGTTGGAAGTTGGGCGGTGATCCAGCGATAAGCAATACATGCGAGCAGGATAGGTCTCCTCAATGTTTTCAAGAAGGAACATGGTTTAAAATTACTATACCTCAGTGCAATGGTGATGAGAAGCAGCTTGACACCCAGTAATTAATAGTACAAAGGTTTTGCACTTTTAATCTATATCATCTTGCGTTATTTTTATAAGGAAAAATTAACCCTGTAATCACTTTTCTAGCAATTTGATGTAATTGAATATTTTTATTTTCGCCAGAACCCATTTAGAGTCTAAAGGGTTGAAAATTATTCGCGGAAACCTCATCGGGCGCTCTTTGCCTTATGATTTTTTAAAAGGAACTTATTATGGCAACAGCATTGATATATGGGTTTGCTCGTTCGTTTATATCTGGTCAGCCCATTGCGGATGCAACGGTTACGGTACTGGAAAATAAGGAATTAAAATTTAAGACGGACTCCTCCGGGAAATTTGGACCAATTGAGTGGCCTGTTGGAACGCCTATTACTTTGGTTTTTGAAAAACCCGGATCTTTTTGGACTGGGTATAAGACGATACAAACAGCGACCCTAATTGTTCCCCCCGAAGGAATAAATAATGAGAATTTTCTAAAAAATATTTCATTTCAGGTCCCTTCCAATATGGCATATAAATTTCTTTCTTTTGCAATGGGCGAAACTGAAGATCCTCAAGCGTGTCAGATTGCGGCAACGGTAACGCCGCCTAATACCACTATGGATGATATTCCCCAAGGTGTTGAGGGTGTTACGGTATCATTGTTTCCTAAAGTAGAGGCAAAAACTTTTTATTTTGATATTTTTCCAATTATTCACAAAACCAATCCTTTTATCAAAACATTAAAAGCGACTTCTTTGGATGGCGGCGTTGCTTTTATCAACGTCCCTCCCGGTGATTACACCATGAGGGCAGAAAAGGGGAACATACCATTTTCCGAAGTAAAAATTAAAGCACGTCCAGGAATGATTGTGAATGCAAGCCCTCCACAGGGACCTACTATGCTTCAGGAATTTAAAACAGATGAAAGAAAAAAAACAAATCAATTTAGTTTTTTTAAACCTGCTGTGGCGCTCAGCATCGCTGCAGTAGGGGTCCTTGCTGCAACTGCATTAAGCCGATCCAGTTGTGACCCATAAATACACAAAATAATCTTTACGTTCCGGTTTTTGAACAATGAAAGAAAAATGTTGAGACAACATCCAGCAACATGGCTACTGATTCATTTGATGAAAGCATTAAATTACATCGGGAGTGCAGGAGGAACCTTTGGTGGTGTTCAACTACATCAACAAACGTAAATTATATCGACATTTAATTGAGGATCGATGCAATGAATTCGGAGAACAGTAATCCCCTTTTTTAGCTGTTCAGCATAAACAGCTATCGACATGTTACGTAAGACTGGTGTGGCATCATAAAAATTTAAAAAAAAGCTATACTTTAACTATTCTCTATTTTGTTTAGTTTTATTATGCAAGAAAAAGAGGAAGCACCACCACTACTTAGCAAGCATGGCCAACTGATTGATTTAATGAAAGCATTAGGTTACACCTCTAGTGAGGGAGGTATATGTAACGGCTATGCATATATGGCAATGCAAGCTATTTTTGCAGATGAATTCGATGTTTTTGAGCAAAGAGTTAACCGTTTATTAGATATTCCTCTTGATGATTTTAAAAAGGCTGCGACAATTCAATTTAACGCACAGCAGGGAAAAGAAACTACAGAAAACTTGCTCAAGAAGATACTGGAAGATGAATTGCAGGCGAACAATCTCCTTGTTGATACGCATGCTTTTTTGGATGGAATCGAATTGACGCAACAACGCCATCTCTATCCTCATTTATTTAATGATACAGAATCACTCGAGCAAGATAGCTTTGTTAAATTAATTACCCCTCGAAAGATTGAAAACCAAGGAGAAATAATTTCTGTACCAATCACCTTATCCGGTGCTTATCGATATGAAGATATGGCAAGTGATTATTTTGGGCTTCTGAGAGAAAAAATTAATGCCATGATTCCAAAGCCAACTACGCCTATATGCTTGACTTTAGCAGGTTATGGAATACAACATGCTGTTGCAGTGTCTTTTGATCCTAGAAGTGATAAATGGACCTTTATCGATGCGAACAAGATTCCAGCTCAGAAGTTCACAGAAAATGATGAACTTGCTCGAGCGGTGATAAAGGGCTGTTCTGCCAATGACATTGCGGCGATTTACACCCACGTCTCTGTATTGTCTGAGAATGAACAGTTAAATCAAGAACTAATCAATTGGGCGCAGGAAGTAAAGAGTCGCTCACAGAAAGATATGGCAAAGAAAGCCAATTGGGCTGATTCTCAAGGGGGAACTTGGCTGACTGCTGCAGCTGCAGGCAACGATTTTGAAGTGATTACTCCTCTGGTTGCTCATGGAGCAGATATTAATAAGCCGAGAGCGGATAAGGTGACCCCTCTAATTTTGGCTATTTTGAATCGAAAAGTACAGGCAATAGAAGAACTAATAAAGAACAACGTTGATCTGAATATGCCTTATGATCGTGTTAACACCCCCCTGCGCGCAGCAATAGCAATGAAAGACCTGCATATTATTGAAATGCTTTTAAAAAATGGTGCAGACCCTAATTCTCGTCCTGTAGGTCCTAAGGGGGTGGGCGCTATAATTGACAGTGCCATGGAAGATGCCATAAGCTTAAACGATTACAACATTGTAAAATTAATTCTTGAATACGGAGGGAAGGCCTCTCAACGCCCTAGTGGAAAAAATAAGGCCATGGCAGCGGCGATAGAAAAAGGTTTTATTGAAAGTTTAAAGGCGCTATTTGATCATGGTGTGGACCCTAAAGGATTTGAAGAAGACTTCAGCCTTCTGCTTTTGGCAGTCAAGAGTAATCAGCTGGGGGTTGCCAGGCTACTATTGGAGTATGGAGATGATCCCGAAATAGAAGATATACACGAATCAAAATCCGCACGTCAATTTGCAGAAGAAAATAATTTGCAAGAGTTTTTAGAGCTTTTCAATAATCCTCCTCCAAGAAAAGAAATAACTGATAAAAAGGCTGCTCAGAAAGAGGCTCCTTCATCCGATAATGATCACGCAATCAATGATTTTATTGACGATCTGAAAAAATATTGTCAAACACGTCGAGCGGAATGGAACCTGCCAAAATGGATGCATGTCAATGAAAAGTCAGCGCAATATAAAACGAATCTCATTACCTTAAAATTTGGATTTAGTGTTGAAGATAAAATAAAGGCTGCAGAAAAACTCATTGCTGCATTGGAAAATAAAAAATCAAGAGAGCGACTTACCGATTTTGATATTGCGGCGTTACTTAATTCCAGATTGTATTCAACTGTAGTAAAAAAACATGAACGGTTGTTTGAGCAAGTTGAAGAAGTTAAAGCATATAAAAATAAAGCCGAGCAATTAGCGAATACTCCGCAGAATCCCGCAGCGTGACATGTGAAGTCCTAGGAATCAAGGAGCGAATGAAGATGACTACAGCAATAGAAAAGACGGTGAGAAGAGTATTTGATGAGATGTGGAATCAACAAAATGCTGCATTGGCGGATGAGCTTTTTTCAGCAAAGACTGCAATTCATTTTAGCTATGATCAAGCAGCCAATTTACAGGATTTTAAAGAAGCCTTATTGCAATGGTATCGCGCTTTCCCGGATCTAATACACTCTATTGATGATCTGATGGTCAGTGGTGATAAAGTGGTGACACGCTGGCATGGACATGGAACCCATCGTAATGAATTTTCAGGAATTCCTGCAACAGATATCTCTGTATTTTATAGTGGCATTACTATTTTCCGCTTGGATCATAATCAGCAAATTGTGGAAGCTTGGGTATACAGTGATTTAAATGACATGCTCACCAAAATGCAACAAAGTCACAAGTAATAGGGATGCTTATGGAGAAAGAGAGAGAAAAGCGTTATGAGAAGGCAAAAAAATTTCTTCCGCAAAATGTGGTTGCTTTACTAAAAAACGTTCAACCTTCAATTGCGTGGTCACCCGATGAACAGCGGATTTGCTATCGACATGATACGATTCAAGGCTATGAATATCTTATTTTTAATCTGCACAACAAGAAGAAGGAACCTGCTTTTGATCATTCATTGCTGGCGCGCAACGTTGCAGAAAAATTAAATCGGGAAATCACGGCTTTTGCCTTGCCAATCAATACAATTGGCTTTGTTGACGAACATATTTTGCAACTCCATATTGAGCAATTTATTTTTCAATATGATCGGACGACGCAGGTGCTCTCGCTTGTGCCAGAGAGAAAAAAACCTGCTGCAATGTCCCGATGTCCCACGATTATGGAGCTTTGGGGGCTTTTACCCATTTCCATTGCGCCAAGAATTCGTTCACCAGATCAATATTGGGATATATATAGTAAGGAGCATAACTTATTTCTATTTTCATTTGCTGAAAATAAAGAGTATCAACTTACAACTGACGGCACCGCAACGAATGCATATGCTGTTTCTCCTGATACGAATCTAACCTCATTAACGCTGCATCGGATGCAGACCCCATTACCGCCTATGGCTATCTGGTCTCCCGATTCACAAAAAATTATTACTTTTCAATGCAATCAGCAGCTGGTGAAAAAATTAGCACTGCTGCAACATGTTCCGGAGGACGGTTCATTTCGT
The DNA here is from genome assembly GCF_014109805.1 of Legionella sp. PC1000. GTDB lineage: Bacteria > Pseudomonadota > Gammaproteobacteria > Legionellales > Legionellaceae > Legionella > Legionella resiliens. The sequence continues at coordinate 3,624,184 of NZ_CP059400.1, read as the reverse complement.
CCTAAAGTTTATGATGCGCATATTCCTTTTGTAGGAGACGAGGCGATCCCAGAAATCAAATTATGTTTGATTGATGTCACTGAACAGAAACTGAGTAAAATCGATATGCCCCCATTGTTGCCTGCATTAGTCGGATCCCCCATTGAAGCCGGCTATGTTTGGTGGAGTGAGGACAGTAAAAAAATCTTTTTTTTAAAAGAAGAACGGGGCAATCATCAACTTTCTTTGTGTGAGTTGGATGTTACAACAGAACAGTATCGAATCATTCTCACTGAAAAATCCTCAGGATATGTTGAGCCCAGTCAATTAATTTTGTGGCAGAATTACACGCAAATACTTGCAGAGACATATGAATTTATTTGGTTATCGGAGCATAACGGTTGGGCGCACCTTTATTTATATGATTTATCAACTGGGCAAGTGAAAAATCCAGTTACCCAAGGTGAATGGATGGTTCGCAAAGTCGTTCATGTTGATACCAAAAACCGCTGGGTATATTTTTTAGGGAATGGCAAAGAACCGGGTGTTGATCCCTATTTTCGTTATTTATATCGAGCGCGCTTGGATGGGAAAGAGATGCAATTATTGACCCCGGAAATTGCAGATCATTCCATTGTTTTCTCACCCTCTTGCGACTATTTTATTGATTATTGTTCTTCCATGGACTCTATTCCAGTCACCAAAATATATGATAAGAATGGGTACGAAATTGCTCTATTGGAAAAAGCTGATTTTTCTCTGCTCCATGCCTTGGGATACAAACAACCGAACTCTTTTTGCCTCAAAGGTGCAGACGGGGAAACAGACATTTATGGGGTCATGTATTTTCCTACCCATTTTGACCCAAAGAAAAAATACCCAATTATTGATGACATCTATCCAGGTCCACAATTAACACGTGTGCCTAAAACCTATTGTTATGATCCTCCTGAATATTTCTACGGGTGCTGGTGGCCGCAAAGTTTGGCTGAATTAGGTTTCATCGTCGTTAACATGGACGGGCGCGGTACCCCTTTGCGCTCTAAAAAATTTCATGAATATTCTTACCAACATTTAGAAACCGCTGGGGGATTAGAAGATCATGTTGCGGTGATTAAAAGCCTGGCAAAGCAGTATCCTTATATGGATATAAAGCGAGTCGGGATTATCGGACAATCAGCAGGCGGGTATGCTGCAACTCGCGCTTTGTTGGATTATTCTGAGTTTTACCAGGTAGGAGTCTGTGTTTCTGGGTTACAAGATCTACGAAGCTATTTGGCATTTTGGGGTGAACGGTATCATGGTTTACCAAACGATGTAGATTATGCCCTGCAATCGAACTATCCCTTGGCTGCTCAACTTAAGGGAAAGCTATTTCTGATTCATGGCGATTTAGATGATAACGTCCATCCATCCAATATGTTGCAATTGGTTGATGCGTTAATTAAGGCAGATAAAAATTTCGATATGCTGTTAGTTCCGAATGAGAACCATTCTCTGTATTTTATGAATGCTTATGTTTGGCGTAGAATTTGGGACTATTTTGTTGAGCATTTAAAAAAGTAACTGTCTCATAAATTTCCACCTCACTGCTGTGCTCAATAAAAGGGCAAAGAATTCCTTGAAGAAAGAATCACCCACTGCCATAATAAATTTAAATGCTCTGTTCAGTATTTCAAAGAAAGGATTCCTTATGGCTACTGTAGGTACTTATCTCGCACAGCGTCTCCAAGAATTAGGAATGAATGATTACTTCGCAATTCCTGGGGATTATAATCTGGGTTTATTGGATGAATTATTAAAAAATACGTCCCTGAAAATGATCAATTGCTGTAATGAGCTCAATGCGGGTTATGCAGCAGATGGTTATGCGCGAATAAAAGGCGTCTCTGCCTTGGTTGTCACCTTTAGTGTTGGCGGCTTAAGTGCGGTCAATGCAGTTGCAGGAGCTTATGCTGAGAATTTGCCTGTAATCGTCATTTCAGGCGGTCCTAATACAAACTCCGTACAGGATGCAGAAATTTTACATCATACGCTGGCAACGGAAAATTACAGCTATGTTCGCGAGATATTTGCGAAAATTACGGCGCATAGTGTGTTTATTCATAGGCCAAGTGATGCGCCCATGCAAATTGATACCGCTATAGCAATTGCCTTGGAAAAGAAAAAACCTGTCTATATTGAAATTGCCTGCAATATTGCGGGGCTGACTGTTTCTCCACCCACACAGCGGGCGCTTAATGTCAAACGTTTGAGCGATACCTCCTCTCTTACTGCAGCGATTGAAGATGCAGCAGAGAAGCTCAATACTGCTGTTAAGCCAGTACTGATTGCAGGCAGTAAATCTCGCCCTTGCGAAGCAACCGCTATGATCGAAACCTTAAGCCAATCCTGCGGCTATGCCTTAGCAGCAATGCCTGATGCAAAGGGATTTGTTTCAGAACAACATCCTAATTACATGGGTATTTATTGGGGGCCCGTCAGTTCCCCGGGATGTGGGGAAATTGTAGAATCGAGCGACCTGTATTTCTTTATCGGGCCTAATTTTAACGATTATACGACTGTTGGGCATGTGTGTAATATCCAGCCTAAGAAACTTATTGTTATTGCTGATGGGAGTGTCTCTATCGCTGGCAAAGTATATACTGAAGTGTATATGAATGAGTTCTTGCGAGGATTAAAGGACAAATTAAAATTTAATGATGCTTCAGTCAAAGCGTATCAACGAATCGCAGGTTCTGCACCTTTATATAACGAACCTGATGATCTGAATTCACCACTGACCACCCGCTTTCTATTTGGACAAATTCAAAAGCTTTTGAGCAGTGATTATGGGGTTTTGGCAGAAACTGGAGACTCATGGTTCAATGGTATGCGGCTTAACTTGCCTGAAAATTGCCCCTTTGAAATTCAAATGCAATATGGATCGATTGGGTGGTCTGTAGGAGCACTTCTGGGTATGCAAGCAGCGCTTCACAATAAAAAGCGGGTTATTGCTTTGATTGGCGATGGTTCTTTTCAAATGAGTGCCCAGGAGCTTTCTACACTCGTTCGTTATGGATTCAAGCCCATCATTTTTTTAATGAATAATGCTTCGTATACGATCGAGGTGCAAATTCATGACGGTCCATATAATGTGATTAATAATTGGCGTTATGCGGATTTAGTCGATGTTTTTAATGGAGAACAAGCGAACGCTCGAGCTTTTAGAGCTCCAACGCATCAAGCACTTCTCGATGCAATTAAAGAAGCCAAAAAAACAGATGCTTTATGTTTTATTGAGGTGATTTTGGATAAAGATGATTGTAATAAAAATCTGTTGGAGTGGGGCGCTCGGGTCGCATCATACAACGGCCGCTCCCCAAGAACGAATTAATTGATGCTGCCGCTCTATATAATCAATAAGCAATAGAACAGGCTCGCACCAGTCTGCGCCACTCGTTCTCCAGGTTCTATCTACAGCAGTAAAAAACATAAAAACTTATAGGCAAATGTATGTTATTTCCGGGAAAAATAAGCCAATTTACCTGAAGGAACTATACTTATACTTACGGCTATTGGTAAAAAAGGACTTATATGAAAATCTATCAAAATCCTCAACCCCACGCAGTGGAGCGTGTGAATAATATTAAAAATCAAAAGAAACCCAGTAATTTGGCAGGCTCTAAGCATGAGAAAAAATAGAAGAACATGACATAGAAAAAACAGATAAAGAGATTTTTGAAACTATGTCTGAAGAGCAAGCTTGGAGAGAGACTCTTGAAAAAAATAAATCTCACTAACTTTTGAGTTTCGAGATAAGGAAATTCCTGGTGATCAATTTTTTACAGGTTCTATTAGCGTTTTTATTGGTTTTACTTAATGCATTTTTCGTGGCAGCCGAATTTGGAATGGTAAAACTGCGAGCCACTCGTGTTGCAGCAATCAAGGATATGTATGGTTTACGCGGAAGAATTTTAGTCCATGTCCACAAACATCTTGATGCGTATTTATCTGCATGCCAGCTCGGTATCACGATTGCCTCACTTGGATTGGGTTGGATAGGAGAACCCGCTTTTGCTGATCTGTTGAGGCCATTTTTGATTTTTATTGGTGTGAGCTCACCCCAATTAATCACGGTCATTGCTTTTTTTGTCGCTTTTTCATTTATTTCTTTTCTCCATATTGTCGTTGGGGAGTTAATGCCTAAATCCCTTGCAGTTCGTCAGTCAGAAAGAGTGTCTGTGTGGACTGCCCTACCTCTATATGGTTTTTATTGGCTTATGTATCCTGCAATATGGCTACTCAATACTTGCTCAAATTTTCTTTTAAGAATTTTTAAATTAGATGAAGTGCATCAGAGTGAGTATTTTTATTCTACAGATGAAATAAAACTGCTTTTAGGCACAAGCCATCTTCATGGTGAGCTTACGGAAGAGGAGGTTGAAATCATTGAGCATACTCTGGATTTAGCGGAACTTAAAGTAACTGAAGTGATGCGATCTAACGAAGAAATGGTCATGCTCAATATAAGCAAACCTATCCAGGAAATCATCGAGATCATTATGAAGCATCGTTACAGTCGTTATCCAGTTTATGATCCAGATAAAAAAGATGTTATAGGTATTATTCATGTTAAAGATCTCCTTCCCATCTTTTATCAACACGGCGAGATCAAAGAATTGCAATCACTTCTCCGACCGGTTCTCAAAGTGTCACGTCGCGTACCTGCTTTGGATTTGTTACATAAATTCCGTGAAGGGATGTCTCATTTTGCACTCGTTTACCGCGGTAACGGGAGTATTTTGGGATTTGTTACGCTCGATAATTTACTGCAGGTAATGATTGGTCGAATTAAAGATGAATTTCATCGTACTAAAGTGGATTGGGTATTAAATGATGATGGGAGTATATCTGCTTCAGGTAATTGCTCCATCTATTCTTTAGAACAAGCATTGAACCAGGATATCGATATAGACGATGAGATTGATATTTTAAATGGATTATTTATTCATCGCTTGGGCTACTTACCTAAGGAAGGAGAGCACATTGAATTTCCAGAATTTCATGCCAAAATTGAAAAAGTTAGTCCCTCAAAAATTATTAAGGTAAGAATTTATCCTCAAAAAGACGCTGATGACTCTAAAGATCAGGCTGATTAAGTAGACTGTTTTTATCCTACGCATATAGAATGGATGTCTCCTCGTAATATAGAGAACTGGCGATTACCTGGGTGATTTGCTCCTATAAAATAATATGATTTTGATCTCCGCTGAATGAGAAGAAAGAAGAGTCATTCATCTTGGCCATTATGAACAGCAACCTTGAGGTCTGGATCAAGCGGATTTCCAGGAATTTTCCGAGAATCGCTAGCCCACTCGCCTAAGTCAATGAGTTTACATCGCTGAGAGCAAAAAGGTTTGAACTGGTTCTCGGGGCACCAGGTATTTTGTTTCCTACAAATAGGACACGTGATTTTTTGATCGATATTCATTATAGTTTTCCATTATTTACATGAGACATGGAGTGCGATGTGGCACCAGTGGTTTCACTATATTTTAATGCATCATTGTGGGATTTGGGAAGTTAAGTCTGAATATGGAATTGAAGGTTTAATTTAATGATCCAATACATCAAGGTTTCTAATCAAAAAATTGACGATACCTTGGGTCAACAAACCCTAATCAATAATATGATATCCACTATCAATATAAATGACATCTCCAGTAATGTTTTTAGCATATTGGCTGGCAAGAAAAACCACCATTGCACCTACATCATCGATATCAACCAATGACCTTAAGGGGGATTTTTCTTTTGCAAGTTGAAGTAAATCATCAAACTTCTCCAGACCTGAGGCTGCACGGGTTTTTAGCGGACCGGGAGAAAGGGCGATGACGCGAATTTGTTGTGGCCCCAGCTCTACTGCCATGTAACGCACAGAAGCCTCCAATGCAGCCTTAACTGGCCCCATGAGATGATAATTATCGACCACTTTTTCTGCACCATAGAATGACATGGCAAACAAGGAGCCGCCATTGTTCATCAGCGGTTTAGCCAGATTCGCCATACGGATAAACGAATGACAGGAAATATCCATCGCCATGAGGAACCCTTCTTTAGAGCATTCATGCACAGGATTTTGTAAATCTTCTTTGGGTGCAAATGCAATCGAATGAACCACGATATCAATTTTCCCCCATTTTTTGCCAATTTCCAAAAATAAATCATCCAAATCATGCTCTTGGGTCACATCACACGGGCGATAAATGGAAGGTTGCAGCATGTTGGCGACTTTATCCACAAATGGCTTGGCTTTCTCATTTAAATAGGTGACTGCCAGATCAGCACCAGCCATTTTTAACGCATGGGCACAACCAAAGGCGATGGAACTTTCATTGGCAATTCCAACTACCAACGCTTTTTTTCCTGAAAGTAATGTGTTGTCCATGTCATAATTCCTTATTCTTAATAAGATGGAAACAATGATTGGCAATAACCCATTCTTCGTCGGTAGGGATTGTATAGAGATCGACAAAACTTTTGGGACTACTAATCATTAATTGTTTTGTCTTGTTTAAAGTCGTATCGATTTCGATTCCGATCCATTCACTGTCTTGGCAGACAGCATGACGAATTTGCCAGGCATTTTCCCCAATACCGCCAGTGAAAACCAATACATCCAGCCCACCAAGTGCCGCAGTAAGTGCTCCGAGCTCTCTGCGTATCCGATAGACGAACAGCTCAATTGCTTCTTTTGCATACGGGCTTTTGTCTTCAAGCAACTCTTGCATATTAAAAGTAATGCCGGAAACACCTAACAAGCCCGATTCTTTATAAAGTAAATTTTGAATTTCATCTGGGCTCATTTTTTCAGATTGTAAAAGATAAAGGATGACCCCGGGATCGATAGTGCCACAACGTGTGCCCATCACCAGTCCATCCAATGCGGTGAAACCCATAGTACTGTCTATTGATTTTCCGTTCTTGATCGCACACATGCTGGCACCATTTCCCAGATGCGCAATGACAATGCGACCTGAGTGTTTTTGCGGATTAATGTTTTTCAGCTGATGCATAATAAATTCATAAGAAAGCCCATGAAAACCATATCGCTTAACCCCTGCTTCAAAAAATTTTCTTGGAAGGCCAAATAGATCTGCTGTCTTTGGATGAGTGGTATGAAATGCAGTATCAAAACAGGCGATTTGTTGTAATTCAGGATGGAGTTTACTGATATTCTCAATCGCTTCAAGATTGTATGGCTGATGCAGCGGAGCAAAAGGAATGAGTTTTTTTAATTTTTCCATGATGTCTGTAGAAATAAAGACAGGGGAATTAAACTCAAGACCACCATGCACTACCCGATGTCCTACGGCACTGATTTGAAAACCAAATTGATTGTTTTTTAAAGCTGACAATAATAATTCATAAAAGTAGCTGTACCCGCGATCTTTTTCGAAATGATTTTCTCTCACTAAGACATTATTTTCGTCATACAGTTTCAGAACAGGTGATTCCCGAATGTTTTCAACAATACCATGCAACTGTTTGGGCAAGGAGGCACTCAATTCATATACAGCGAATTTAATACTTGAAGAGCCTGAGTTGAGTACAACTATATGATTATTATCCATATATCACACGCGTATAAGTGGGATGAAATTCCATTATTTTTGCCTTAAGTATTGAGCATTATCAAGGTTATATTTTTAAAAATAATCTATTGTACAAAATAATTACAAAAATAGCCTATACTCTTTTCAAGAGGCAATCCAACTGTAATGCTGCACTAGATTAAGGACATTTCTATGTTGCATAATCCCATTGATAGCCGTTCATTATATAATTGGGGTTATTATACTAATATTATTCAGTTAACAAAATTATAAGGTGTGTTGAACAATTGGTCCTCACTACCCACGTGGGCTTGTCCGAGGCATCCAGTGGATGGTCAAATTAAAACCCGCATTTAAAAAATGAGCTCTCTAGATGATTTTTCCACGAAAAAATTTGTTCTTAATGAAGCTCTTCCTGGATGCCTCGGACAAGCTGGGGCACGTAGGGTAAATGGAAATCAATTCACCAGCATCACTTAATTTTCAGCATAAATAATATGGAATAAAATTAAGGGTATTCAAGGAGTAATAAAACTTGAGATTCATGAACATAAGACCCATGCCGTTACAGAAAGGCGATACTTTAGGTATCGTTTCACCTTCCAGTCCCTTAAGATTAAAATCCATTGATTTAAGCGTTCATTATCTGCATGAGATGGGCTTTAAATTAAGGTTTGGAGCCCATTATCAGGACGAGGAGCGATTCTTAGCAGGTAGCGACGTCGATCGTGCTCAAGACATGATGAGCTTTTTTGCAGATCCTGACATTAAAGCAATTATTTGTAGTCGAGGCGGTCAAGGATCTCAACGGCTTTTGCCCTTACTTGATTATGAGATAATTGCGCAAAACCCTAAGATACTGGTTGGTTTTAGCGATACCACCGCGTTGCAGTTGGGGATTCTAAAAAAAACGGGATTGATTTCCTATACTGGATTTACATTAACCACCGCACTTACTCCTTTAATCAAAGAAACACTTTTGGCCTGTCTGATGAATGAACCTTATCGTATTGTTGCAGGTGAATGTGTTAATCCAGGTATCATCCAAGGAAGTCTTGTTGGTGGGAATCTATCACTGATTACTTCATTAATAGGAACACCATATCAGCCTGATTTCAGGGGAAAAATATTGTTATTAGAGGATGTAGGAACGGAACCTTTTAATGTAGATAGAATGTTGTCTCATTTAGAATTAGCTTCTGTATTTGCTCAAGTTTCAGGAATTGTTTTCGGAACATTTGAACAATGCATTTCAAAAGATCCTGAAGAAGGGACAATTGATGAGGTGATTACTGAATGGTCGACTCGTTTTAAAGTGCCATGCATTAAATCTTTTTCCTATAGCCACGGGGAAATAAGCTGTGTGTTACCGCTGGGCGGACAAATTTCCTTAAATGCTTCTGCTTCTTCGTTAAGTTTTTAATTAATGTTCTCTGTAAATTTATTTGTTTTAATGTGCTAAATTTATCATAATGGCTGCTTTTTTCAGTCTAAGGATCCTATGTCACCGTTGCTTACAATTCATATGCTAGAAGATTTGGTTCGTGCCGCAGAGTTGAATCAAGAGGGTAAAACTGCGGATTATATTCCAGAACTTGCTAATGTGAATTCGGAGTTGACAGCGATTGCGGTCCAAGCATTAGGTGGGCCCCCCCTTTCTTATAGCAACTGCCCTTTGAATCCAGTCACATTACAAAGTACAGCTAAAATGATTCCTTTAATTGGCCTTCTTGAAGAGTTTGGTGAAGAGCAATTGTTTGACTGGGTTAAGGTAGAACCTTCTGGAGATGATTTTGCTTCCATTACCCGCTTAGAGCAATTTGGACCTAAACCTTCAAATCCCATGCTGAATGCTGGAGCGATTACCTTATGTTCGCACATTCCAGGCAAAGGGGAACAACAATTTGGATGGTTAGAACATTGGACACAAAAATTATTTAATCAACGCCTTAGCATTAACCCCTTGGTTTTTGCTTCTGAAAAACGCACGGGTAACCGCAACCGAGCTCTGGCTTATTTATTAAAAAGTAGAAATAATCTTGGAGCGGATGTTCATGAAACCTTGGATTTATATTTTGCGCTTTGTTCCTATGAAGCCAAGTTAGAACAAATGCTGTTCCTGCCTACGCTATTAGCTAATGCAGGCCGCCATCCCGACAGCGGCGAACAACTCATTTCCACCGATACCTGTAAAATTACTTTAGCAATTATGGCAACCTGTGGACTTTATGATGAAACGGGAACCCATATGGTTAAAACGGGCATGCCCGCTAAAAGCGGTGTGTCTGGTTATACCATCGCTGTTATTCCTGGTAAAGCAGGAATTGTGGTATTAAGCCCCAGAGTAAATGCGAAAGGTAACAGTATCCGTGGTGAAATCATGCTCGAAGGCCTGTCCAGAGCGATGAATTGGCATTTTGCATTACCTTAAATAGAAAAGTATCTCTGAGTTAAGCGAAGATAGCCCAGGGTTTCAATAATTTCCCTCCTGGGCTACGGCTTTGCGCCTTCGCTTAGTTTACAATTCTGACTGCATTACTTGAATCGTAACTAATGGTGATTGACTTACCCTAATATGGTTTTTTTGCTGTCAAGCACTTCTTCTTCCTCTTCTTCTTCCTCTTCTTCTTCTTCCAAACGGGAGCCTATATTTTCAACCTTGCCTTCTGTAGATAGAGTTGGTGAGTCATTGACTAAGGAGGAAAATAAACTGGAAAATTGAGTTAATAAGGTACTCATCCCTTGTAGAGACCCAAGGGTTTTAGTAATATTTTCAAGATCTTTCAGAGAATGCTCCAGAGATTCAATGTCTTGGTTCTCCAATTTCCTTATATCTTGCAGGAGCGTATCTTGTTCTTGGAGTTTTTCTCGATATTTTCTACTTCCTCTTCTACTATAAATCGGGTGGCGAGTTATCTCTTTCTGCACATCAATGAGTTGAGATTTTTTCTCAATTAATTGTAAGTCATCGTTTAAACTTTTAAGCACTTCAGTTTTTATGAAATCAAAATCCAGATTGGTGATATCGATTCCGTCTAAAAGTTTATCCAGATTTTCGAGATCATTATTTGCAACAATATTTTCTTGTCGCAGTTGTGCTTTGGTGAGTTTAGAGGCGAGTTGAGAAGACGCTTTTTGTACTTCTTGGTATGCGGCTAGGATCATGGGATCTCTCTTCAATTGGAGTATTTGAGAACCGAAATATTTTTCTTCTAGATAATTGGCGCGTTTCTTTACATAGCGTGAGCTTGAATCCCTAAATGGGGGATTTTGCAAAACCTCCAGTTGGGTCTCAAAACTATTTAATTCTAATTCTATAGCACTTCGTTCTGATGTACTGAGGTCTTCTCGTTCCAAATAAGCGCGCAATAGAACAATCAAATTTTTAAAAAAATCAGGGGAATCGATGGTTTTTTCGCGATTCATGAGTAATGCTTTAAACAGTGGATGGGAATTGCCGGAGAGTATTGAATAAGCAATCGGTAAACCTTTATTCTTATTGTCTGGAGCAAAAAGTGATCCTCCATGCTTAATTAGGACAGAGAGACATTCAGTCATAGAATTTGAATGGCTATCCTCGTAAAAACAGGCGTCTACTGTAGATGGATAAGGTATTTTGTGCACGGTGACCGGTTGATGATTTACATCGACGTCACCATTTTCCAAAATAAAATTCAACAAATTAGGGTTCCGAGTTTGCAAGGCTACGCTGATGTATTTTTCAGCATGTAACAGATGATGAAAAGAAGTTAATAAGGCAGCCAATTCAAATTGTTTATTGAATAATAAAACGGGCAACAAATTGGCGCCAAGCGTATTCAATCCTCGACGTATCTTTTGTAACTGCTGTAGTTCCGCTAACTTGATTTGATGTTCATAGACCAAACTGATTTCATATGTTTTAGCCAGTAACTTCTCTATTTTTTTAGCTTGTACTTCTTTGGCTGTCTTATTAAGGTTTTCAAATTGGGAATTTAATTTCTCCAGTTCATGTTCCAATTCGTAAGTAGTCTTCGATTTTTTTGATGAATTCGTTTTCGTCGTTGGGATAGCAACACTTGCTGTGGGAGCTTCTTCTACCATTGAGAAAGTGACATCCACTGCGGGAACCTCTTCTTTTGAGGAGGCTGAATCCTGCGAAGCAACTTCGGGATTTGAAGGAGTGTCTTCATGGGTATCAGTTGATTTATTATGCAAAGCTTTTAGTTGAGGAGTGGCTGTAGGTGAGACTTGAAGTGATTGTCGTTCTCGAAGGGCGCGAGCCGCTATATCGTGAAAGCGAAGAAATTTCGGGTAATTGGGCGATCGACTAAGAGGAATGAGCTCTCTTAATATGGCACATGCTTTTTCAGTTATCTGTAACGCTTCAACTGCATTCTCCTTTTGGGAATCAAAATGTTTTGCAAGATGCTCCTCACACTCATTATAACGAGCTTCCAAGCCGCTAATGGTCTCATTGTGTTGTTGTCGCAGTTTATTAATCAAAGGCTTTGTATGCTTGAGTGCCAAGAGGATGAATTGGCTCCTCAAACCCTTGCTGTCCACCAATTCATAACCATTGTTTGTTTCTTTCTCAAAGGTTATGTTTGAGAGCAAATGATCAAAAGCATTGAAGTAAACATGCAGTCGAAAGTGTTCTCCTAATTGGTTTTTAAAATCAGCAGTGTAATGATATTGGCTTAATTTTGGATTATCCCGATATTCATTTTGATAAACACTAATGTGGTGTTTATCCAGCTCATACCGATGTTCTTTATCTTTTAAGAGAACTTTTGTTTGTTTGGGGCATTCAATACGGAAGTAGTAGTGGCTTTCTTTGTTGGTGTCTAATACCAATTTACATCCTTGAGGCAGTTGTACAGTACTCTCGTTTTTGAAAAGAAAATTAAACAGTGCATTTTTAGCCATGGAAAACCTCTAAAACAAAAAATTGCCCACATTATAATAAAAAAGTACTTTTTGTAAAAAACTATATTTTTTTGATTTTTGGATATTCTTTTTGTTGTTATTTATGTCTTCTTATCAGTTTTATAATCAATAAAAACAAGAAGTTATGAAATAAAAATTAATGTTGATTAATTTTATAAATAGTGGGTTAAGATTAACCATCAAAAACGTTTGCACTGACGCAATCTATTCAGGAATTCCGTTGCTGGTACTGCGAGTCCCAGGTGTTGTATTATTTGGAGCGGCTGGACCTACTGACCTATTTGGGTACAAATGCTTAGAGCATTTACTCAATATTTAAAGGATTTCTTGTGCTCCTTGGTTAGTATTTCATGAGCCGCACGAAGTCCGGATAAATAAGCACCATGTACGGTACTTGGATCAGTTATAGAAGTTGCTTCCCCTGCAAAATAGAGCTTGCCAGCTACAGGTTTAGCTAATAATGCAATAACATTTTTATCTACATTGATTGGTAAATAGGAATAACTTCCAAGAGTAAATGGATCACTAACCCAGTGGGATTGTTTTACTTTGATTGGCTCAGGAATATTTGCTCCATAAATCATTCTTAAGCGTTGCATTGCCCATTCGTTTAAATGGCCTCTTTTTTCCATCTCTCGTGCAAGCTTGCCGCCAGTAAATACAATGAGTACGGGTTTTTTTGTATATTTGTAATAATTAAAGATATTAAATGCCTCTTCCTTATTTTTAGGTAACATGCCAATCCATTCTTTGTCTTTATTCCAAAAAACTTTATCAAACAACAAGTATAATTTTTCATAATTACCCATTTTTAATTGAGCAATTGCGTTACTTTTGTTTTTAGGCAAGGAAGGGCGAAATATAATTTTGTTGGATTTTAGTACTCCTAAAGGAACAGTAATAATCACGTGTTTGGCATGATAGGTCTCTTTTTGAGTGATGACGCGAACATCCTCGGAGGTGTAATCAATTTGTTGGACAATTTCATTCAAATGGATAGGGATATGCCGTGAAAATTTTTGAAAAAGCTGAAAATAACCTTCAGGAATAAGTGCATTTTTACCAGAGGAAATTGAGCCTTCGTATGCAGAATAAACATTACGTGATAATTGCGTCAAATTATCAGCAAATTCATAAGTGTAAATATTTTCTAATGCATAATGCAGTAAGGCGCGTTGGTCTGTATCCAACTTTTTTTTCTGTGCAAAAGCAGTAAAATTTTGCTCAAAGGAGAGCATGATATTTTGTGTTTTACTGTAATGGATGAACTCATGAGCCAAACTGGAAAATAACTTTAAAGAGCTTTCCGATACAGGCTTGCCTTCACTATTATATAAAGCAAAGTCTTTTAGCATGTCGGTTGATTTGGAGTTATTATAACTATTGGGCACGATGGCATGTTGGTTTAGTAAAGGGAGGAGCGGGTTGTGTTCAATCCCATGAATCCAGGTAGCTCCCAAATCAATGGCAAACCCCCAATTATAGTCTGTATGGACTCGGCCACCGAGGCGATCCTTTGCTTCAATAATAAGTACATCCTGGTGTGCTTGATGTAATTGTTTTGCAGCAGTTAATCCAGACACGCCAGCTCCAATGATTATGGTGTCATAAGAATGTGTTGCCCAAGACCATGGGACAACCAATAACAACAAAGCGGCGCAAATAAATTGTTTTTGTATAAAATGTAAATGAGTAATCTTTGAGAGTAATTCATTATAAATTTTTAATTTAATTCGTTTATTCATACACATTGACCAAATAATTCCCTCTTACACTGCTCAGAGAAAGGTAGCAAAATTAACGGACATCAATGATATGCGCAACCAATGTTCCAGAAATAATCTAATGGTTCAGTTAAGTAAAATTGAACGGTTAGGATAAACAAGATGCATGTTTTGTAAATAAAATAAACAAAATTTTCAACTAAATCGACTTGGTCCAATAAAAAACATCGATGAAGTGTGTACCTCAGACCGAGAGGAAAGGCCCATTTCACCTGCAAAAGAAAAGCCAGAGCACAATAATAAATTTAAGAAAAACCATTTGATTTTTATCATATTTAACATCCTGTAACATACTTATTAAATCTTATTCTTGATTCACAGCTATAGGTTGAAGCGGCAATCCTAAAAGGGAAAATCTTTCTCATTATCGCTCAGTTTATTTGAGAATAATTAATTTCTAATAAGCCGTGATGATGGGGCGTTTCCAGTTTATCGTGATGTATACAAAGAGACAAGATTTACTTTAATTCCATGTTCCCTTTAGTCAGTGAGCTGTGATTAATTGATTCAAGAGTGCTCACTGCTCTTGGTGAAGGGGTAGTGTGGCGTTGATTCAAATCTTCTTGTTTTGGTTGTAAGTCGCGTTTCAAGCCTCGGTCTGGGATGGAAACTTTTGTTAAAGCAGGTGAAATAGAGGATATTTCATCTCCGCTGCTCAGTAGCGTTTCTGCTGAGCGATCATGATGACTAGTACCTATTATGGCTGAGGAAATTTGCTCAGTACTGCATTCACCTTTATCAATGTGATCTATCATTACTAATAATGCACCCGTAGAATGATAGCCACAGCTCACAGCATCCAATATAGGCTGTGTTTCTAACCGGTATATTGTTACCTGCTGATCTAAAAAAGTAGCATTGATTTGTTTGCCAATGTTAAACGCCCATAACCCAAATGCCTTGAATGGAGCCGTCAAGTAACCCCATGCCATTTCTAAAAGAGACGGTGCATCAGAAGAATTAAAAAATCGTTCCGGTTCACTTATTTTTGAGTCAAAAATACTCATTTCACCGTTTTCATTTTTTGGATGATAAAGTGCGACGTAATGCCGTTCTCCAGAACCTTTTCCCAATAAAGAGCTGCAAATATTAAAACGGTCAGTACCTAATTGCTCTGAAATAGCGGCTATAGTTGCTTGATAAGAAGGTTCAGCACCAAGACCTTCGCCATCTTTTACTGCTAATGGACTGGGAATGACAACAGAATTTTTTTCTTCGTTATAAAAATAAGTAACATTCATTCCGTCCGGGTCGTCCAGATTCGGAATGAGGACATTTACTTCTCGCTTTTCCCATTCTGGTTTTTCCCCGAGGTATTGTGTAACGATGAAATCCATTTCATCTGAAAATAGCATGTGTCTTGGCATAGCATCCGCCCGGCCCTATTTCTTTAATAATATTTTAGTATAAACAAAAAGAATTAAAGTTTTATTAACGCGTGTTCGTGAAATAGGCAGGATAAACACGAAATCCAAAAGCTTACATTCCGCGCTTTATGCCCGGAATCCAGCTCCGGTCTTCAGGTGAGATCGACTGGATGCCGTGCATAAAGCACGGCAAGTAGGCAAAAAAGACTTCTAGTGAATAGTCCAAGTGATAATACCGCTTGTATAATAAGAGATATTACTTTGATTGCCATACCAATATTGGGCGACAGGCAATGAAATACCAACCTGAATCATTATTTTGGGTGTAGAAAATGAGAGGGAGGGGGTTGCATAAATAATATTTCCTCCTGTGTTAGGATCGGTATGCGAGTCAAGTTTAGTCTTAGCAGTATATTGGCCATTTAATTCAAGCACTCCAAAAAATATGTATTTTTTTTCTGCGCTTTTGATGTTACGTCCTATTCCCAAATTGTAATAATATTGTGCTCCTTGCTGAATTGAATCTTTTTTGCTGGCGACTAAGGCTCCTGGGGCAATAAAACCATACCAATCAACGAGCATACGCGAGTAAGTGGCTCCAACAAAATAAGTCATCGCATCGAAACTGGATGGGGCACTTTTCCTAGAAAATCCTGATACGCGGCTGCTCGGATTAAGTTTTTTAGAAATTTCGTCTAAATTACTGACTGGAAAAGAAGGAGAGAAAATAAGAGTTGCTTGATCTGAATATCTTGAATTTTCGTAATTATAAAATGCATATTCTAAATCAAGGGCAAGATCGCCGATGCCAGATAGAGTTTGATTGCCATTTTTATAACTAAACGCATAAGGCAGGGTGAGCAATAGCGAAGCTGAGTCTGTGATTCCATAAAGTATGGAAGGGGTTCCGTCCAAAATGCTTTGGGTTTGGCTATATAAGTAATTGGGATTGAACGAAACAATAAATTGATTCTTATCAATAATATTTTGGCCAAAAGAAAAAAAGGGACCTGGCTGTTGTGACGTGGCTAGAGCAAAATTCCCTATGGCAGGGGGTTGATTGAGCGATGAAGCTGTAATAGCAGCTGACCACTTTGCATAGCTTATAAAAAATAAAAATAACAATCTTCTAAAAGGGCTTAGAAGATTGGGTTGTTCTTGCATCCTGCGCTCCCTTTAAATAAAATCCTTCATTATTGTAGTGAAAATACTTATCATAAATCATTTGTATCCAATAGTATCATTAAAAAAATACCCTAGATTGCATCATTATTTCCATCAAATCGAATCTTCTAAATGAAGTTTAAATCATGTAACTTATAATGTAAGTTGTTCAAATAGATATACGAGTAAGGACACGTTAAATGACCGAAAATGTAGCAACCAGCAATAGAGGTAGTATCATCCGATGGACAGTGATTACTATTTATTTTCTGACCACTCTTTTTTCTGCTGCCTGGCATGGTCCGCTTGCAGTGGTGTTTTTACCCATTATTCTCGTCTTTACTATTTTTATTTCAGCATGCCTGCATGGTAAAGAGCGATACGGACTAAAGAATCTCATTTTATTTTTTATTATAACGTGGCTAGTCAGTCATTTTTTTGAAGCGCTAAGCATTCAGACGGGATTTCCTTTTGGGCATTATTATTATGATAAATTAGCTGGGCCAAGGTTCTTCCAAGTGCCTCTTATTATTATGCTTGCTTATTTTGGAACGGGCTACGCTTCGTGGATCCTGGCCCATATACTTTTAGGACAATACGCTGAGCCACTGGCTGGGAAGCAGATATTCCTTGTGCCTTTAATCGCTGCATTTATTATGGTGATGTGGGATGTATGTATGGATCCTCTTTCCTCTACAGTTTATTCATTATGGGTATGGAGGGATGGGGGACCGTATTTTGGTGTTCCGTTGCAAAATTATTTTGGTTGGTTTTTTGTGGTTTATATCATCTATCAGATTTTTGCAGTTTACATTGCCAAGCATGATGTTATGGCCAGGAGCAAGCATCCTGTTTTTTCTTCTAAAAACTTTTGGAGAGAAGCAGTTGCTATTTACGCTATACAAGCTTTATCACAATTAGTTGACCCTTTAGGTGCTTCAACTCATTTCGATATTTCTGCGTCGATGGCCCTAATTACCGTGTTTACGATGATGTTCGTGGTCTTACTCGCTTCACTTAAAATCAATGCGACTCATTTAGGAGTTCCTTTTCTAAAAAGTTAGATTGATCAAGAGACCTTACACGCAACTGGGCTGCTTTGTTTTTTTATAATTCATATCGTACAATGGATTTATTTTTATCTTGGTGTTCATATAGATGCCTATTAACGCTACAAATACAGAAAATAATGAAAATTTAAACGATGTATCAGGAGAAATCGATTCATCCGCCACGGATGGATCCGAGAACCAATCCCCTAAAAGCTTACAAGATATGGTGGTTGCTGTAATTGCTCAAGATCCTTTTTTAAGTCGAGCACTTGCGCAAGATAAGAGTTTTGAAGATTCTCGTTTTATAGAAGTTCTAAAAAAGATTGCTCCCTTTATCCAGATATTGCCTACTGAGTTAAAGTGTGAGCTCATTATGTTCCTTCCTCTTCAGGATTGGAAATCGTTACGGAAGGTGAATATCGAATGGCGGCAAGTAGTAAACACTGCGGCAAAAATTTTTCTTGATCAAGTGGAGCGGGATACCTTGCCTGTGGTTCGGATTGACGCTAATGATTTTGATGCAATTTTAAAAAAATTATTGGAGGAGGTAGACACTTATGCTCAAAGTACTGGCAGACGGGCCGAACAAGTTCAAGTAGTCAGAAAACTTAAAGGGGCAGCGAGTTCTTTTATACAGCCTTTAGAAAAATTAATGTACTGTAAACAAAAGATCAACGAGCTTCAAAGAACTATAGAAGGTGAACATAATGGTGGATATATGCTCTCCTTTTTTAGCAACCCAAATAACAGTCGATTGCACGGAATTCTTAAATCGTTCCTCAAGGAAAGCCAAGATTTAATTGAAAGCTCCCCCTGGCTCGAAAAAATCAAGTTCTGTACAAGCCTTTATCCCCAGCATGCAGTTGTCAAACGACTTGCAGAGGCTCTTTTAGAGATTAAAGGCCAAAAAAGCAAGGGGGAGCAAAAGCCAAAGTTAGAGATAGATGAAGAAAAGCGGGTTTCTTCTCTAACGTTTTAGTGGGATGACGAGGCATTCATTTCTTGCCTCTCATTAATAGATTAATCTGATTGCTTGCAATAAAAAATTCCTGGTTGCAAGCAACCGTCTAAATACCTACTCCCTGCGGCTAGTCCGCAGGGTCCAGTGTTTTAGCACAGATCTCCTGGATCCCGCGGACAACCCCACGAACAAGTCATGGGGACGGGACGTCGGAATCGATCTGGACTGTTTTTCATGGTATATAGAAGATTCATTGCAAGCAACCAGGATTCCATACAGGGGTAAATGTATTTACTTCTTAATGATTCATCAGTTCTTCTTCAAAACAATCATTTTTTCTTTGGACATCTCGTTCATAGTCCAAGGTATTCCCCCAATACCATAGCCTGATTGCTTTAATCCAGCAAAGGGCATCCAATCGGCGCGGAAGGCCGTGTGATCGTTAATGAATACTGCGGAAGCTTCAAGACCTTCCGCTGCACTTAATGCAGGCTCTAAATCCTCAGAAAATACACTGGCTTGAAAGGCAAAAGGTAATGAATTTGCGATGTGGATTGCCTGGTCAATTTGTTCATATTCATAAACGCAGGTGACCGGACCAAAAATTTCCAATTGCGATACTTTGGCATCAGCAGCTGGATTGAGCAATACCGAGGGGATTAAAGTTGTTTCAGAAAGTCGACCCCCACCAAATAATTTTGCTCCCTTTGCTACTGCTTCATCGATCCAGGACATGACGCGTTCGGTTTCACGTGGAAGAATAAGTGGTCCCACTTCAGTTTCCTTTAAAAGTGGATCCCCAACGTGCAGCACTTTGACCCGGTTTACAAATTCGTCCATGAATGAGGCAATAATATCTTTATGAACAAAAATCCGTTGTACTGAAACGCATACTTGTCCTGCATGATAGTAACCTCCTTTGGCAAGGGCTTGGGTGGTTTTTGCTAAATCCGCGCTGCGATCAACAATCACGGGGGCAGCACCTCCATGCTCTAAGGCACAACGAGTTCCTGGGGCGAGTTTACTCCTTAAGTACCATCCTACTTTAGCTGAACCGATAAAGCTTAAGAAAGCGACGCGTTCATCGGTTGCGAGTCGTTCCGCCAAGTCATTATCTTCGGTAATGAAGGTTTGACACCATGTTTCCGCAAGTCCTGCTTTGCGTAATAATTCGATGAGTTCCAAGCAACATAATGGGGTTGCCGAAGCCGGTTTAATAATCATCGGACAGCCCACCGCAATTGCGGGGGCTACTTGATGCACAATCAGATTAAGTGGATGGTTAAATGCCGAAATGGCAGCTACCACCCCAATGGGCTCTTTAATCGTGAATGCCCAGCGATGCGCGCTGGCCGGGGTGAGTCCCATTGGAATTTCCTTACCGGCAAAGTGGCGTAATTCCTCAGCGGCATCGTTTAATCCATCTATCGCACGCGTTACCTCAACTGCTGCATCCGTAAAGGGTTTTCCTCCTTCTTGGGCAATCAGCTTCGTAAAACGCTCTTGCTCGGATTCCAAAAGTTCGGCAGCACGCTTCAGGATGGCCATACGCTCATATGGTTTGAGCCAACCATTACGATTTCTCAGAGTTGATGCGGCTTTGTTAAGTTTTTCTGCAAGAGCTTGTGCATCATCAGTTGGAATTTCTTTGATTAATGTTCGATCAAATGCACGAACCACGCGAAGTGATGTTGTCATTATTTTCCCTTTTTCTTTGGTGGCATCCGCTCTTGTAATTCATCCACAAGAACACGTTTATTTTCTGAATAATCAATGGGGAAAACAACAAGATGGACTCCTCCCTCCTTGAATGCGTTTTCCAGAATGGATTGAAAACTTTCAATGGACTCCACCCGGGTGCCTCGCGCCCCATAAGATTCAGCGTATTTTATGAAATCAGGATTTGTAAAGGTCATGCCATAATCGGGGAAGTGATCTACTGCTTGTTTCCAACGGATCATGCCAAATGCATGATCTTCAATTACCAGGACAACCAGGTTTAATTTAAGTCGGACTGCAGTTTCTAATTCTTGACTATTCATCATAAAACCCCCATCACCACATATAGCCATCACGCGACGATCAGGATACAAGAGTGAAGCCATAATTGCTGAGGGAAGGCCTGCTCCCATAGTAGCAAGTGCATTATCAAGAAGAATGGTATTTGCCACTTGAGTACGATAATTGCGAGCAAACCAAATTTTATACATCCCATTATCCAATGCGAGAATCCCATCACGTGGCATCACTTGCCGAATATCATAGACTAAACGTTGAGGGGTGAAGCGATCTTCAGTAGCCCTTGCCGCAATTTTACTCAAAATCCCTTCCCGTAAATGAAGAAGCGCATCCGCATGAGGAAGCTTGCCTTCAAGCTTATCTGCAAGCAATTTTAATGAGGGACCCATATCGCCAATAACCTCTGCCTGAGGGAAATAAATTTGTTCTACGGTGGCGGATTTGTAACTGACATGAATGACTTTGAGATGAGGTCCCATGATAAATGGTGGTTTTTCTATTGTACTATGACCAATGGTAATAATCAGATCAGCCTGTTCTATCGCCTCATGTACATAATCTCGCTCAGAAAGAGCCGCAGTGCCCATATAAAGTTCGGTTGCTCCAGAAACAGTCCCTTTACCCATCTGGGTGGTAAAATAGGGAATTTTTGTTCGCGTAATAAATTGAGACAGTGCATTGGTTGCTCTTGGACGTGAAGCCGCGGCACCAAGCATGACGAGAGGACGTTTTGCTTTTTTAATCATTTCCGCTGCGCGATTTAACGACGCTTCACTCGCTATGGGGTATTCAAGAGGGTGCGGTGGAATGAGTTCTACCTTTTTGCTTTTCTCCGCGGCAATGTCTTCAGGAAGTTCCAAATGCACAGGTCCTGGGGTTTCTTCTTGGGCGAGCTGGAATGCTTCCCGTACGATGGTGGGGATCATTGACGGGGAGACAATTTGGCGCGACATTTTAGTTAATGGTTGCATGGTTGCCACAGTATTCACCATCTGAAATCGTGCTTGACGTGAGGATAAAACGCCTTTCTGCCCAGTAATCATAATCATGGGCATATGGCCAAGAAGCGCATAAGCTGCTCCAGTAGTAAGATTCAGAGCTCCAGGGCCTAGTGTGGTGATACACACTCCGGGCTTACCGGTTAATCGCCCATAGGTTGCTGCCATAAACGCAGCCGCCTGTTCGTGTCGGGTGAGTACCAGTTTGATGGACGAGTTACGAAGCGCTTCTACAACATCAAGATTTTCCTCGCCAGGAATACCAAAAATATGTTGGACACCTTCATTTTCCAGGGCTGCAACTAAGAGTTCAGAACCTTTGGGCATAGTTTCCTCACTTATTCCAAAATAATCCCTATCTCATTAGTATAACTAAAATTCACAAATATTCTTCGTTCTTGTCTCGATGCTCTCTTATCAGTAATAATGCGAGACATAGAGATATTCTGCATAAAATTATCATCGATAGTTTTTTAGTTGAATTTCTTAGCCTGGACACTAGTGGAAAATAGCTGTGGGGTATACGAGGAGGAGCTACCACATCCATGTGGTTTTGCATCTTCCGTGATGCGATATATTCCTTTTAAGACATCCATTGTCATTCCTCGTTCTTGTTAAGCATAACAAATTTTTGTAAAAGGTCATCACCATACTTGCCTAAGTTTTTGTAAGAAATCTCTTAAAGTGATTCAGTATCTTTTCTTAGATCGTCCAAAGTTAACCAATTTATTTATCTGGCAAAATATCAATTTTAGTGACAAAACATTTCGTTTCACCACTCCAAGGAAGGGTATAGGCATCACAATGATAACTAATAATTACATGTTTATTATTTTGCATGGCAAAATCAGCTTGCTTTACCAATTCTGATTTGAACTGACCCAGAGTAAAATAAAAGGCGCGACCGCTGGCCCCACTGGCGTTTTCTAAACCGCCCAGGATCATTTCACCTTCATAGGTTCCCCAAAGGTTACCTTCTTTGGCAACTTTGACAATGACTCCAGATTTTTGTCCCTTTTGTACTGCCCAGCACCCTGTTAAAAAACATAAAGTAATGAGTAAAATGGATGAGAAGAATATTTTTTTCATAATACCTATTCTATGATTAGAGTGAAATGAACACTCTTTAAATTAGTATTCTATTATTGTAAAGCAGTTTTACTCTTGAAGTAATCACATGATGTTGGATTCAGTTCTAGTAAAATAGAAATTTTTATATTCCATATAAAAAACTCTATAAGCACGATACCTCCAATTATAAATTTGTTCCTTTACTGAATCAGCCAAAATAAAATTTGTTTTTATAATGGACAATAAGAGCATCTATTGATATATTTCCCTATCTATTTTTCACTAAGCAAAAGGAATGTCTCTAGAAAAAGCAATCAAAATAGCTCAGAAAATTTTAGCCGATATTCAAAAAAATATGGTGACTCGTAACAGTATTATCCCTTTATCTGAATTGCCTTTTGTTTATGAAGATGAACTCGAACAATATAGAGTTAAATTTGGAGAATCTTTGGATTTACTCCTGCAATCCATAACGAATCTTAATTTAGTGAGAGATACCTCGGAGGTATTAGCAAAAAAAATAAAAGATTTTCCAAATGGAGCTGCGTCAACCCATATGCTGAAACAGCTTGCGATTGCTTATTGTAAAATGGGTTCCTGTGGCGAGCTTTCAACGTACGCTTTATTTGAATTATTAAAACAGTTTAAGACGGAAAATATTGATTTGCCGATTACCTTCATTGCATTGGATAGTAAAAAGAAGAATATATTTACAGGTGAATCTTACAATCATGCATGTCTTTTGATTGGAGATGTTAGTATTAATCCGGGTGGACGCATAGATAAATTCAAGAGATTACCTAATAGTGTAATCTGTTTTGATCCCAGTATAGGGTGGATTGCACCGGCAAATAAAATGCTAGAAATAAACCAAGCATTTTTTGCGGCGCACGAAATCGATCATGTGACTACACAGTATCCTGGGGTTATCCTTTTTCAGCCAAATGATAATGCTTTGCAGGAAAAAGTACTTAAGATTGAAGAAGTAGCTCGTATTCTAAGTAACGAAATATTAGAAAAACTAAAAGGAATACGTGATTTTAAACCGCTCTCTTTAGATGATAAATCATTGCCGAAATTAGCTAAGAATGAATTCAGTTTTATTAACCAAAACACTAAAAAAGACTATGAAGATGCGTTGGAGAAATGTACAAGCTCTCTTTTTGAAGACAGTTTATCTCACTGGAAATATTATCCTAGACGAGATGGTGAAAAAGCACGTCCAGCTCAAATTTTATTAACTGTAAAGGATGAGGATAAAGCAAGGGTTATCCTTGATCATTTATTAAAGCATAAAATAACAGGTGTTCATCGGACAATGCAGCGTGTGCAAGCAACTGGTGATTATGCAATATTGATTGTTGAACCTAATTTTGTCCAGCTGCGTGATTTACCAAAGATAGAAAAAAATCAGAAGGAGCAAGAAGAGGTTTTGTCGACAGCATTCCTAACGATGTAATCGCTTACTTGGTTTAAATATATCTGCGTAAGAGCTCAATCCGATATCACCTAATTGTAGTCTGGTTGCTTGCAACCGGACTACATTCCCCGAACAGTTACAATGATTTAATCGAGCAAATGAGCAACAGGACCTAGTCATATCAATGCGTTTTTTATTTTTAAGATCGCACTAACTCTTCATTTATCTCGCTCTTATAGCGTCTTATTTTTTTAAATAAACGGAGTAACTTGATGTTGAGCTTATTTTCTAATTCAGCAAGGGGCATTTGATAGTTGTCTGAATGCAAGTCTTTAACAGAAGATTTACTGGCAAATAAAATATAATTGTTGCTCACCGTTGGACAAATAAACAGGTCAGCAAAATAATCGTGCATGCATTGAATAAAAAAGGAATCCAGTTCAGGAAGTTCATGAAGATTGATAACCAGCCAACCCAGATCATCTAAAATACGATGAGTTTGCTCGATAAATTGTTGCTGGATTTGAAATAAGTCCATTCCGTAATCAAGATACATGTCAGCAAACACGATTTGAGTGCTGTTACTTTTTTGAAATTTGAGTGCAACCTGTGCATCTGCAATCTTTATTTCGATATTTTGGGCTTGCGGTAATTGAAAAAAATCCATTGCTGTGTCATACACTTTTTCACGTAATTCAATACAAAAAAGATGACACTCAGGTAAAAGAAAGTGTAGGCAGTGAATTAAACTTCCCCCACCTAAACCTAATAAAGTAATATGGCTTGGTTTAATCAATGCAAGAACTAACATCATGACACGAGTATATTCATGTACAGGGATATGAGGATATTGAATATAAATGCCAGTTTGATCGTAGACTGGATCGAAGTTTAACGCTCTGATGCTTCCCTTATCCACTACGAAAATATCGCCCCAAGAATCGTGTGTGCGATAAATAATCGTATTTCCAAAAAAATCATTATTGTTTAAATTCTTAGAGCCCAATTGTATATCCTTTAATACAGCATTAAGATTCTAGTATTCCATATCATGTTTCAAGACACTATTTTAAATTCGTAAAAGAGCTGTCATCCCTGCGCAGGCAGGAATCCATTTACCCTATAGAATCTAAGCTTAGTCATGATATTCAATGGAGCCAATTTTCGCAGTACCGTAGCCTGTTCTTGCAACCAGATTACGGTACTCTAGTTTACAGTGGTGGTTAAAGAGTGCCCCGGGGCACGCGAGATCCAATGTTTTAGCGAAGATCTTCCGGATCCTGGATAACCCCCGCGAACAAAGTTGTGGGGGCGGGACCTCGGAATAGAGCTGGACATTGGAACTATACGAAAGTAGGAGTGGGCACTAATGTTTGGCTGTCTACTTTGGGGTTGGTTCCCTGCAATGCAAATACGCCATGATGGCTTGCTGCTTTGGCACTGCCAACTAACAGGGAAGCCTCCATTGGTTTTTTAGCAAAAGATTTTTTATCGTCAAGCAGGGTATTACCACTACTATCGGTAATCGTTAAATGCAGGGTTTCATTATCCTTATGCTGGTTTGGTTTTAGCGCAACAAATTGTCCCGACATATCATAAGAACGAACGTATTCCTCTGATTTGGCATCCAGGTCGGAGCCATTCGTAACTTCTAGTCGACAGGTAAATAACTCGCGAGCGGCCGCCCATTCCTGCAGCTTGCCCTTTTTAGATAATGCTTCGGTAAAATCAACCGTATCAGTGTTGAGAACGAGAGAGCCAAATGTTTCTGCTACTTGATGCAAAATATCAGGTTGAGTTATGCCATAACTCAGGATGAAAAATTTATTGCGAGCAGGAATTAAAGAAGAGCCTTCTGTTATGGAGGTAACTGTCCTTTTCAATGTAGCGGTTTCATTATCAATATCCCCTATTGTATTTTCACCGTCAGTAAATAATAAAATATTATTATGGTGTGTAGATTGAGCAAGTGCAGTTAACTTATCGGAGACGGTCCCTAAAAGTCGGGTTGCTCCAGCAGCACTTAATTTATTAATATTTAGGGATAGCTGAGCAAAATCTGATTTCCGATAACTACCCATTCCCACTTTTTGAGTAATACTGTTGAATTCAGCGATATTAATGATCGCATCGGGTTGAAATTCAAATAAGGCCTCAGCAAAGTCAATTACACTTTTTTTCAGCTTAGTTAAACGCTCACCATCCATGCTGCTACTCGTATCTAAAACAAAATGATAGGCAGGCGGTGTAAGCGCATCCGGAACGAAAAAGTAAGGAGTGACTTCCAATGTATCCTCGCTAATTCTTTTCTCTGCATAAAAAACCTTTTTCTTTTCAAAGGAATCCGAGTGGGCGAAAAGTAAAGGTGAGTTTCCATCAATTACTATAAGTTCTTGTTTATGAGCTTTTAGAAATTCCTTGATGTTGAATTTGATTTTCTCACCTTCGATGCTCAGGAACTTATAATTCAAAGAATTAAATAAGGGGGCATAAGCAGCAGATGGAAGTTGAATATTCAAATATTCCTGTTCTTCATCCAGCGTGTATTCAAGCCCAGTCGTTTGTAATACATTCAGTACAGCCAGGCAGGATTTTTTGTGTGTTTCAGCCATTGCATTATTGGAGCAGGTCGCTTGAGCAATTTCATCAGCCATTAACTCAGCAACGGTTTTGCGTCTCACAGAAGGTTTTATCGCATCTTTTTGTAAGATCGATTGCAAATTTGTTGCTAGAGTTTCACCGTCTTTTGTGGTTGCTGGGGTAAAAATAACGCGCTCATCCTTACAGGAAACCTTGGTGTTATTTAAATTAATCCCCATAGCATGCAACAAGTCCACCATATTTTTTGTACGTAACACATTATTAACAAGATGCCCCATAAAACCCCCAGTTTATTAAAATAAATGCACAATAACCCAGGATAATACACAAAAGAAAAAAATAGGCAATTGTGTTATTCAATAAATAAATCAATGCATTCATAGAGTTGATTCATATCAAAATATAGGACAATTTCATTTGAAATAGGATCAATATGTTTTATCGAAAGAAATCATACCACCTCCATGATTTTGGTTTATTTCTCAAAGAGATGTGAACTATGGAACATACCAAAGAATGATGGGTTACCGTTTTAAAACGATATTAACTATTCTCCAATTATTTTTACTAAGGCTCTTTTATCGCGGCAACCATCAAATTCATCGTAAAAAACTTGTTCCCAAAGGCCAAAAATCAAGTGTTCCTTCAGTAATGGCTACTACAACATCTCTTCCCATTATTTGTTTTTTGATATGAGCATCGGCATTATCTTCTCCAGTATTATTATGTTGATAATGTGAGATGGGTTTATGTGGCGCAATTTGTTCCAACCATTTTTTATAATCTTGATGCAAACCTTCTTCATCATCGTTAATAAAAACAGATGCAGTAATATGCATTGCATTCACTAAAACAAAAACACTCCTGTATACCGCTATCGTATAAGCACGCGCGGACTTTATCGGCTATATTTATAAATCCATGCGACCAGGAGCATGAAACCATAATTCTTTTCTATAAGTTTTCCTTGAAGACTCTCAAGTAAATATCATTGTTAAACTATAAGTAGACTTACTCACCTTAATTGTACAAATAATTTACTATAATTATATCGTACGACAATCATATAAGGAGGGCGACTAATTATGGCTAGTAATTCTCAGCATCTGAAAAAAAATCTGGATGATATACGCGCTGTATCTGAATTTAAAGAAAATTATGAGCAGGTAACGCATGAAATGCTAGAAGCAGAGCATTGGACGCCTGAGGAAAGGGAAACCATGCACTTGCTCTCTGAAGGGGATGATCCCCAATCGATTCGTAATCAGATCCAACTTGATGAAGAATCTAATAAAAAAATTGCAGATATTTACTTTATGATTTTGTTAAATACGCTAATACGCAGCAAAATCCCAATGCCATTTAAATTACCCGAAAAAGAAATTACTTCCTGGCCTGATCACTACCCTAGAGATCGATTTGCTTCTGATCTTCTTAAACATAAAAAGGAGTTAGCTTCTACTGCGGTTGGAAGGGAGGTGATGAAAGCTGCTTCTGAATATACTTCTTTATACGAGAGTACTGTAGGCCACAATCCAGATAAAGTAGATCAAAAATCAGACAATAAAAGTTCGACGTTCGACCGTGTTTGTGATTCATTGGGTTTTTTATATGGTGTAGCAGATGGATTATCGTTTAGCGCAAAATCTCCTCTCCCTGGTGTATTAACCATGACCAGTAATTCAGCGAGTGCAGGATACGCTGTTGGAATGTTTGCTAAAGGTATTTTTGAATTAGGCGGGGTAGTTGCAACATTAATGAAGTAATCGTTTCAATGAGGTTTTATCTGCAGGAAGAGACTATATGCTGGATGTGTAGTGAAACCCGGATTCTTAAAGGACCCGCTTTTTAGTTTGCGCCCTGGTTTTGGCTTATTTTCGCTTACGTAGCCTGATTACTATAATCCGGGAGCAAGAACAGAAATAAGCCGATTTAAAAATACTGATTAACTATTTTAGAGTATGTTGTTCTGAAGGTGTGTGTACCGTGTTATTGTCACCTGGTTTAAAGAACTGCTGTCCAGAGGATGCTGCCTGCTTACTTAAATAATCTAAAAACTCATTCATTAGCATGAGTTGATTTTTAAAATCCTCTTCCAACTGAGGATTATTTACGCGTTTCTCTTCAAACATTTTAATTGAGAGCTTAAGTGCTTCTACGGGTTCAAGAGGACCTCCGGTTTTATCTTGATAGGCGCTCAATTCGGAAGATATTTCACTTTGAATAATAATGTAGGGTAAGTGATTCTCTATGGCATTATAAAAGCTAAGGGTAAATAACGGTTCTAATTGATTTTTGAGTTCGAGTTGATCTTTTGCAAACTGGTTGATGAAGGCATTTTTTAGTGTCATAAAGCCAGTTAGTGTTTGTCCCATGGAATGTTGTTTGGATATTAATGGCCTATGACCAAATTTTTTAAGATTCTCATTGACGTAAGGGTAATAATCCGCAGCTTGCCCCCCGCGAAATTGCATCACCCCCTCACTATAAAACCATTCTGTCAGTTTATCATGTTCTAAGGAGGTTGTTTCGGCAACTTTATTTATGAAGGCACGCATTTCTTTTTCGTAAATGCTGAACGTAGAGAATTTTGGCATGAAAGATCCTTATTCATTAAATTTAAAAAATGAAAAGACTACAGAAAATATCAAGAGGGGTAAAGACTTGTTTTATAAAAAACAGAATCTGGTGAAGTATGGAATATATCACTCTTTAATCTAATAAAAGTTAACTTATAAATGATGTTTAATTTGGTCGTAGAGAGAACCTTCTATTCCTATATGAAAAAAACCATCAAAGGTGTGTAAGGGGATCTCCATTACTTGCGCAAAAGTATGATAAATGGAGTTACTGTTGATGGTAGCTGATAAAGGAATTGTAAATCCGTAAGGGGGATAATTAAGATCCAAATCATTAATTGTTTTTATCGCGTTTATACCTTGTAGCCAATGTTGGACACAATCTTCTTTTAAATACACGGTACGGTGGACATGAATAGGTAATGCAAAAGTACCTTGTTGCAAACCATATCGATCGGCAAATTCAGTATCATAGGCAATACAGTAGGCTTTTAAACTATGATCTTTATTGTAGCCAATGGGTACTATATTTCCGCTTTTTCTTGACGTAGCAAGGCCATGTAATTGCGCGATTACGCTATTACTTTCGATCTCTCTTAAAATCCAAAAATCATGGGCAAATCGATTAAAAAAGGGGATGGGTAACTGAAACATGGCTGCTTGAATACAATATTTTTGCATAAATATCTCCCAGTTCAACGTGTCCCTAAATTCCTTCTCTTTGTGCATGTCCCATCATGCTGAGCATAGAGCCCTTCTTTGTATTTTAGTACACTCTATTAGAGAGTTTAAAAATCCAATTGATTTCTGACGGAATAGTTAGGCGGCTTATCTATCTGTAATCAAATAATAAATTGTTACCTTTTGAGATGGATAAATTGTAAATCTAGTTTGGAATTGTAATGCCTCCTGATGAAAAAAATAAAGCATACTTCTAGATTGATTTCCCATAACCACAAAAAGCATTAAAAACAGAGTTCTAATACTTCATTGTTCACATCCTCTAACATAGGAGCGTATTGGTTACCTTAAGAGATTTCTATTTACACTAATCAGTATGATGATAAATAAATGCCTAGCATGTGCTAAAATTAAACTAGTTGACAATATTAATTGAGATTACAATGGGTGATACTATTTATAACATTGCTAGAGATAAAAAAGTAAAAAGACAACCCATTGAAGATGCTATACAGAATATTCTAAGATTAGACGAGGAAAAAATTAAAACTATTAGTGACTTATATGTACCTTTTAAAATATTAACTAGCGCTAACAATAAGGCCAAATTAGAGAATAAATCTATTTTAGAATTTCTTACCGACGAGGATTTAATATATATAATCGAAAAATTTAAGCATTCACTCCCCAAGGTTTCTGGAAATATAGACAGAATGGAAGAGGCAGTAAAAGACCTCGAGCAAGTAAAGGCTCAAAAGACGGGAATAGAAAGAAGAATGGAAGAAATTTCTGTTCAAATGATTCAAAAGCAAGCTGAATTAGGTTCCGAAATTCCAGAGGAACCAGGAGCCTGGGCCCTTTTTATAACAGATAAGAACCCTGGATATTTGAAAAGTTTTTTCTTATTGTTTGTGCCCCAAGCATCAATCGATGAAGCACAACAAATATGTGATGACCATGACAAATATCTTAGCGTAAGAGCTGATATCGAAGGTCTAACATCGGAAAATAATGGGCTACAGGAACGTTTAGGTTCGAAAGAAATAGAAATTCAGCAAAAAGAACAAATAAGAACAGAGCTCACAGAATTAAAAAGGCATACAAAAATTTTGGCAAACAATGTCGCAATATTAGATAAAAGCGCGAATTCTTTAATAACATCTCCAGAAATACGACCTGGGATAAAGGAAAATATAGAAAAAGAGCCTATTCAGGATGATGATATGATGTTTTCTATGGACTTGTAGCAAATAATGCAGTGAAAAAATCAAGACATGGATTTCCATGTCTACCTATTACCCGCAAATACGGGATCCTTCTTTCAAAGGATCATTAAAAAATCCCTACTTATTAATGTAAATCAAATATTCCAACTAAACTCAGTAGATAGAGAAGGTATGCTTTGTTTTATTCTATCTTTAAAAAGTCCGTGCTTCTTTAATGATATTCCAACTTTAGGGTGATGATTTACATCAGACTCCTGATCTCCTTCTGTGCCACTATCCATTGTTAGGCTGGTGTCTATTATTGGGATGTCATCAATTTCTAAGCCAGTTTCTGAGAGGGTATCTAGTTCCGAGATATTATCCAGTTCAGGCTCATGATTCGTTCCTGAACTGTTGTCCATTTCGGAGTCTACTGTTTGCTGAGGACTTTTTTTACGGTGTAATTGTTCACTTAAATAATCAGCAAGTTCATTTTGACCACTGGAAACCGCTTTGCTAACAGCAATCCTTAAGGATTTTTTTTGGGGTGAGTTTGTTGGAAGCTCACATACATATCGAGCCATTTGAGGATTTTTAAGTTTCACTGCTAAGATTAGCCCTTCTTCTACAGCACTTTGGTTGAGTGATTCCATTTCATTCAGACACAAATAGTCTACGATACCCAATTTTCCGCATTTAACAGCAAGAAGGAAAGCTTGCCTTATAACCAATTTGCTTGGTGAGTTCAGCTCCAAATGGCGGAGGGTAATGAATAGGTCATCTTGCGCGTGTTTGACCGCCCAATACATTGCTTCATTGAGAGTATGTTGAGTGAGTTTGTTCTTGGCCATGGAGTAAAAAAACTCTATGAGGGTCCCCTTTCCTGTTTTTACAGCAGTTATAAACCCTTGATTTGCCAAAGATTGATTGGGTGAATCAAAGGATGAGTTATAGAGATAGCTAATAATTTCTTTATGCCCATTCACGATTGCCTGTTCCGCTGCTTTCTCAAGAATTGCTCGAGGTAACTTTTCAGGTATATCGTAAAGACATTGAACTGTTGGTAAATGACCTAATTGACAGGCTTTTATTAAAGCTCGGTGGATTACCTTGGGTTGCGGAGCATTTGTTGATAAAGTACAAAACCCTTGCATTGCCTCCAGCTGCATTGTGTTTGCTGCATGCGTAAATGCCTTTTCAATAGTGGACCGCGAGGGAGGATGTTTTTCTGAATCCGCAATAAATAGAGCAATATCCCAAAACCCCAATTCGACAGCTGAATTAAATAGTTTATGGATCACGGATTGATTTGGCATATTTCTGGAAAAATTATAGAAATATTCAACGATATTTAACTGGTTATTTTTAATCGCCTGATTAAGAATTTGAATCACTTCGGCAGTGGATGGTTCATAATCGTAAGTATCTAAAAGGTATTTTATTATTTTTATCTGACCTTGCCCCGCTGCTTGAAGAATAAGCGTTCCTATTTCTTCTTCGTTCAATTGCACTTTATCAATTTGGCAAAGCCGATCGACACATTCCCATTGATTGGCTTTTGCCGCTGTGATTATTGCTTCATTAAACGTTTCTGGCGCAATTTGATCGTGTAAAAGAGAGAGTAATCCTAGATTGCCATGCTTTGCCGCCTTAAGGAAAATTGTTTTGCCTTCATATTCTTTTTCTACCCAATCACGCCGGTGTACTGGATGATTTTCCAGTTTTTTGATAATTTGCATCCTAATCGATTCATTATCGATGACAGCAAGAATTTCAATTAGAATCCGTTCGTACTCGCTTACTCCATTTTTTGCAATTACGGGGGGTAGGGATAAGGATTCGATGAAGGCATCCAAATCAAAAAGTTCCCTCTGATAAAAGAAAGCAATTTCAGCAATTTTTGCCTGAAGAGCATATTTATGATTGAGATTGAATTTAGCTTGCGGTGAAATGAGATCAAAGACAGTAAGTTTTCGAGTCGCATCAACCCAAATATCCTCGATAATATGATAATTGTCGCAGCTGAATGGTGATTTGGCTGCTTGTTCAATAATGCAATCATAAACGTGTTTTTTTATTTTTTCACTTTGTTGGGAAAGTATCAGCTTGCAATCAGGGTATTTTCTTAACTGACGCAATAACTTTTCATCATCTAACAGAAGTGGATGCTGTGCAAGATTATCGATTATTGCGTGGAACACGAGCTGTGCCATCGGATTTCTTTTCTTTGGGAGCATCGAGAATAATGCCATTAATTGAGAAATAATTTCTGGCTCAGAAGTATGCCTCAAGGTGATGTGCCGGATAAATTCGGTAATATTTTTTTCATTGATGAATTCAAAAAGCTTCGGTTTATAAGGTAAGAGGTAAAATACCGAACCTTCATTCCTGGATAGTAGTAGCTGCGCGGTATGATCATCGATTAAAGCAGCTAAGTTCTCCAGGGTTTGAGGGGGGGATTCATGAGCAATCGTATTAATGAGCCCAGAAATTTCTTTGGTTACCATTTCTGGCGAATTCAATGTTTGCCTTAATGCTTCGCGCCATTTTAAATTTTTATGCCCTTCTGAAGCGATTACCGCTGCAGTTAGAAAAGTTAGACCAAAAAGCTCATGTAAGGCCCAAAAATTCGCGGTGGATAATGAAAACTTTAAAGCGTGCGGTTTCGGTGGGATGCTCTGAAGTTCTTTTTCGCTTAGAATTCCATTAAGTGCATAGTGCTGAAATCCTCGTTCATCACTGCCTGTTTGCTGGGCCGCTTCCACAAGTGTTTTGGCCTCCGGGAAGCGACTCAGCAGAGCATATAAATGAAAAACTTCGCTGTCTTCTGAGTGTAAGGTAAATAAATGATATTTAAGAAAATCATGAAGTAAGTAGGTTTGGAGAATTTGTTTTGTACTGACATGACGCTGCAATAACCAGAGTATTAATGCAGCAAACTGTTCTATATCACTAACCCACTCTCTACATAATCCAATGATTCCCAGGGGATTTTTCTGATTGGATAACTGTTTGCTTAAATGATCCAAATGGCCTTCAACTCGCTTCACTGCTTCATCACGTTTTTGTTCACGTAACCCGAGTTCAACCCGTTTTTGAATTTCAGGATGATTTTTAAATATTGGTTTGTTTTTTTGATAAAAAGAAAGAGTATTTTCTCTGTCTTCCTGCAATAAAGTGACAAATAATTCATGCAATTTAGCATTGAGGTGGAGCTCTTCTTTTTGAGCCTTGAGGAGCAGATATTTTAATGTGATTAAAAATAAAGAGTTTGTTGGATCTTCAGTGAATTGTTGGTTACAAAATTCAAGATAATCCATGAATAAGATGTGTTTTTCTAACTTACTTAGGGCATCGCTTGATTCAAGGCCGTTAAATTTGGCAACACGAATCTCACTTAAAAGTATGCGGTTTGTTTTTTGTGCTTGAGATTGTTCTGATTTAAGAAGGCTTTGCGATAGGTGTTCATTGGCGAGATGCAAAGATTCTTCATCTCCTTGAAACCAGTTAAACAGGTCACTTATGATCATATTTTGGTCCGACAGGGTAACATGAGGGTAAGATGTATCATAAATATCCTCTAGTCAAGGTATAATTTATACTTTGAGATTTCAATTTGATCTCGGTGATATTTAAATGTTGTTTTTATGGAAAAAAAACATAAACAAGTTAAAAATAAGTCAAATAAGAGAATGGTTATGGCGCAGAAGAGGTAAAAAATCATTAATTATCAACACGCGCTAATTGAGCGCTCTAAAGTAAGTCATTATGAGTAAACAACAGTATTTACTGAAATAGAAAGTGCCCAAAAAAGCGATTTCACGATAAATGAAGAGCAATTTTTCTAGTTAGGCTTAAGATAATAAACGGGTTTTTAGTTATGCGATTGCATGTGTAAAATAATTGGAAATGGAGTAGGAACTAAGTCTGATTAATGGGCGCATCATCAGACTTATAAGCAGACTAATACGAGGAGGGTAACCACATCCTTGTGGCATAGCGTCTTCCATGATGCTGTAAATTTCCTTTTAAGACATCCATTGTCATTCCTCGTTATGTAAAGCATAACAAAATGTTCTAAATTATCATCGCCTTTTTATCTTATATTCGTGTAAGAGATTTCTTAAACTTTAAAACAAGCAAGGGTAAGGTGCAGTTGTACTTGAAACAATCTTCCTAAAGGGACATGATATCTCAGTAGGTTTCTATTGATCAGCAAGGATATAGTTTTAATCTTAGCTGGGAAGCTATATTGGCTGTGAATAATAGAAGGATTTTTGCTATGAAATTACCATACATAAGAATGTTCTATACCCTATTATTTGTCATTGGTTTTAATGAAATAGCTTATGCCCGCACTGATTTGCATTATAAAAATCCCACGGTTTTGACTAACCAGAATGAAGGGGGCAACACAGCAAATACTGGTTATGTGACACATCAAGCTTTCTGGAGTTTATATTATGATTTTACTGGAAATGGAGAGGCACAGTACCCTAAGGGAAAAATTAATATTTCTCAAACTTTATTCCAGTCGGAACTGAAAAAAAACCGTAACTTAGCGCAACAAGATCATGGTTCATTGATCCTGTTTATCAATTCAACATTGTATATTTATAACAGTGATGGTCAGTTAGAGCTGGAGCAATTGATGCGTACGGCCCCGAACTCGGGCTTCACGGAAATGACCGCAGTATCCCATATTGGTCCTGCGCTGATGTATCTTGCAAAAATAAAGGAAAATGGCGAGAGCAATTGGAAGTCGCAAATGGAAATTCTACTCAAAGATGTTAAAGCGGTAAAAAAAATAAATGCGCAAACAGAAAATAACTGGTTGGAACACGTTAATGCGCCTGCTTGGAAACCGCATTTAACTTTAATTCATAATATGATCGATTATGCGTGTTCCATGGCCGGTAATTATATGAGTGAGGTTCTTCGTGGGAAACAAACATTTGATATGAACTCGTTACAAAATAATTTTCTTGACGGGAATAACATCTACCCAATTCCTTATAATAATGTGATGGTTGGCACATTTATGTTAACCGCCTTACAAAGCATGGATGAGCTTCATCGTAAAATAGCTCCGTTAAATACGGATTGGTCCAGTGCAAAAGTAATCATTCGCTTTGTTGCTGGATCAAATGTTTCTGCGGGTCTGACTAAAGACAGTAATTGGTTGGTTCCTTTTGTTGAGGCACTTTCCAATTACACTTTGCCATCTGATAGAATTTATATAGCTCCTTATGCAGCGGTTAAATCTTCATTAGGCGAACACCAAATGCCTCGTACTGATTATGACTATTACAATAATATATGGGCATCAAGGCACAATCGCACACTAATCGCCAATAAAGTTTTTACTCATATTCCCAGTATCTTCTTACCTGACCGCCCTTCGATCCCGGGTGATTATGCTTATTCAAAACAACCGAAGATCGAGGATTTTTTAATACGCTTAAAATTTTCATTAGCAGAACCAACGCAAATGTTGTCCAATACAGTAGGATTTTGGATGGCTGGTGAACTTGCTGCTAAAAACTGGGATTACAATAAAATAAGTATTCCGGGAATTACTACCGGCTTTCCCCAGGGCATATCCGCGTACCCGAGTGATAACCCAAGGATTCAATAGACTTCTTCGGAAACTCTACTGCAGAGGCGGGCTTCGTCGACGCGGGGCTCGAATCCTCAGGTACTGATGTGTACACTCCGATTCTATGCTCCGCGTCTCCTCGCACTTCTCTCTATAGCGAATTTCCGAAGAAGTCTAATAAAGAGGTGATCTTTTTTTCCTGTCAAAATGAGTTGTTCACCTCAAAGAGGTTACAGGGAAGGCCTTAAATTTTTTTCCATTTCATTCAATTCAAATTGATCGAGAGGAAATTGAATCGTCCAGGGCTTTATAGGCAGAGGTAAAGTTTCTGTACAGTAAGCTTTTAATGTTTTAGCAGAAATATCAATGCCAAATTCGTCAACCAGTACTTGGCGACCCTCTTCAAAGTGGGGCAAAGCTTTTTCTGTGTATTCCGTCCCTTCATTTGCTGAATACTTTAACTGTTTCGATTGCGCATCCCAAACCAATGATTTTCGACCATGCTCTGTAATTATCCCAATAACGGTTTTGGCATCACGTATCGCAAGTTTTTCTGGATGCCGTTCCAATTTGAGTAAATTCATAGCTGCTTGTTCCTCGGTTATTAGGCTCAAATCGGTCTGCATTAAGCGAAACCATCCTTTTCTTGTTTTTTTCTCGAGAACATGGATATTATCAATAGGGTAAAATTTAAATTCATCTTCGTTTTGAGCAATCGACTCATTTTTTCCCGTAATGAGTATTGGGAAGCGTGGAGCGGAAGATCCTAACCCGGGGTCTAGAAGAAACTTTTGATCATCAATTTCAACTGTTAATATAAGATGAGTAGGTGGAAGCTGAAGTATTTCAGGGTCATTAGGAATCGCTCCTAGAAGAACTCGCGCGGCACAAAATGAAACGGTGTATCCCAGCTGTGATAATACATCGAATAACAAACCAGCCGTTTGAAAACAATATCCTCCATCTTCTGCAGAAAGCAACTCTTTATAGCTAAAAAAAGACAATGAATTTCTTTGGATGAGATGCTGTTTGGAAATTTTGCGTAATTCAAAATTTGAATATGGAAAAACCTGGACATGAGCGGAATAGATTCTTCTTAAACAATCAATTTTATCTTCACGTGCAGCATCAGTTAAAGAAGGAACACTAATTTTTATTTTTTTGAGGTACGCTTCTAAATTTATTTTTCCCATGGTTAAATTTCCTATGCAGTATTTTTATTAATATAAAGTACTTAATATTTTTATTTAATTCCAGGGGGAATTCTTCAACTGGAAATTCTTTCCTTGCTCACTACGTCCTGCGGATAAGCCCCTATAGATTTCCCTCACTTTTCCACTTACGGGAAAAGGGTTTAATTTTTTTCTTTCAAAGTTTATTTTGTTAATCAATCCTTAAGCTTATTTGTTTTACACTGATAAAAAGTCAAGAGGAGATTACCATGTCAAACAAAAAACTAACTGAACGTTTGAATCAGGAGCTCGATGAGCTTGGTGTTCCTGCCTTAATGACAGAACGCGTGCAAGTGTGCTCTAAATTATTCCAATTACCTAAATTTAAAATTGAAGCGCTGCTATATGGTGTTGCTTTGGATTCCAATTCCATGCAAAAAATTGCCAATGAGCTGGAGGTAAGTATGGATTGGTTGTTTGGCGATAAGAAAAGCAACACAACACACTAGGATCAATATAGAAGAACCCCGAGTGCTACAAAGCGATGTGACTCGGGTTCATTCTTTTCGGCGTAGTGAGCTATTTCACTAATATATGAGCTAAAAAGAATACTGAGTTTTTAAGATACAGGTGTGCTTCTGGGGGATTGGGGGTCGCCAAGCTTCAATCCAGTAAGCATTCGGTCAAATATTCCGAAATTATTGGAATCTGATTTGGTATTGATTATGGGAAACATAATATGTTGAAAAAAAAGAGCTCTTTTTTCAATTTCTTCGGCATAAATCTCTGCCACTAATTCAGGTTCATTTTTAAATTCGCCACAACCCCACGCACCTAGGATTACATAAGGTTGTCCAATAAGAATTAATGTATCCAATTGCGCTGCAATTCGTCGGCGTAAATCCTCTTTATATTCTTTAAATACACTAGGGTCCTTTGGTTTTGCTTCAGCAAAATGCTCAGGAGCAGATGATCTTAATTCATGAAAAGGAAAAATACTTAACGGAGAAAGAAACTCATAACTCATCTCAGGGCTTGCAACATGTCCGCTTGAGGGATAGTCATCTACTGTTGCTGGCAACAATATTTCCGGACCTCTAAAACATATTCTTGGTACGTCGCTATGGAATGTTTTAAAGACTTCAGGAGGAAACGTTATGGGGCAGCGTTCTTTTAAAATATCACACTCCTTTGCCGTCATTTTCTTTCTGGCTTCTACCAATTCGGTTCCTTCTTTAGTATAAACAAACATATTAGTATATTCTTTGTCTAACTTAACCAATTTATCTATCAATGAAAGGGCACAGGTACTGCGAAGCCACATATTTTCCTCTTGGGCACTTCCACCCTCCAATGCAGCACCTCCGGGATAGACTGAATTCGCCATATTCAATACGGAATATATTACTCCATGCTTTTTAGTTGCTTCAAAAGTTGCAACACCCCAATCTTTATAGACGACTTCGACTGAGGATGGAACCTCAGATTTTGTTTTTGTCCAAAGATTTAAATTAGCTATTGATTGTCGTTGTAATTCTTTATATTTTTGAACATTAGTAATCATTTCCAAAGTTTGTCCCATTCTTTGATAACGCCAACGCTCACCTGTAAGACTGCCTCTAATGAAATGGGGTTTATGAGATGCGTAAACATCATGAACTGATGAATATGCTTCACTTGAGGGCATTTTTCTTGCGAAAAATCTTAACCTGGCTAACATAATTCAAATCCTTAATCTATTTTGCCCAAAGTATCAATTTAAAGGCTTTAAGTGTTAAACCCAATAGGTTTATATCAATCCATTACGTGTAAGCCTATACACTGATTGCCTCAAATAATCATAACGTAGGAGAAGATCCCAGTTCTTCTAATAGTTTTACGGATGGATTTGATTTAATTTGCTCATCCAAAAACTCCACAAGAGTTGCCTTATCTCCTGGCTTAATCTTTTTGGGAAATGCAGTGAATTTCATGGTATCACTGGTACCATAAGTATCTCCCCAGTCTTTTAATTGTCCTACGAGTTTTTGAGCATCGGAAAAAGTAGGTAATCGTTCGTCTTTCCCTATAAGTCCCATATCTCTTGCTTTTTCATTCATTTCTTCATACTCCTCAGGAGTATCAAAGAAAACAATATCCAGTGCCACAAGTTCAGGAGAAAAATCTGGATTTTGCCAATGTCTCACATGGGCAGGCTCATTAGAGCTCATAACAGATGATACAATACGTCCAGGACCACAAACTTCAATCACACTATGCATGCGCTTGTTAACTTCAGATCGCCAATCGTCTTTTGCTGAAGCACCGATAATCCCGGTAATTTCATTATTATTTTGAGTCATCGTTACAATACTTTGATATCCGCGGACATCGTCCTGGGGCATCGCATCGATCATTCTTTTATCGTAGCGCTTAAACATCTTTTCATTTAAAAGAAGAAGCTTTTGGGGGGTCGTATATACCATTGGAAGTCCAGTAACAAAAATATAGCCTTTTTTGGGAATTAATGATAAACCCACAGTATAAGGTTTTACGGTTTCTCTGCAGGGTGTATACGAGAGAAAATACCTACTGTCGTTATCTCGAATATACCCTACAATGTCATGCGAAGGCGCCTTCCTGCTTTCTTCAGATTTTCTGCCAAGGCGATTTGATTTCATCGTACCGAGAACCTCATCCGTACCCTCTGTGCCCCGATATATGAGGCTAGAGCCAGTTGGTATACTATCTCGAAGCAGCTGTATCTTTGCAGTTCTTTCTTGGGCTTTATATTTAAGATAAGTCGTATCCAATCTGAAAGTAAGTTTAGTTTGATGTTGCTGTATATCATGGTACACCTTATGGGAAAATCCCTGCGTCAAAAGTCTTTTAACTCTCATGGGTGCCTCCTCAATGAATGCATATAATTGCATTGCAAATAAGTCATTGTGACTATATTTTTATCATAGTGTATATCAATGAGAATTCAAGAAAGCCC
Organism: Legionella sp. PC1000; assembly: GCF_014109805.1. Taxonomy (GTDB): domain Bacteria; phylum Pseudomonadota; class Gammaproteobacteria; order Legionellales; family Legionellaceae; genus Legionella; species Legionella resiliens. Next base: position 3,583,028 of record NZ_CP059400.1, on the reverse strand, counting down.
ACCCGGCATCTGATTTTTAGTCATTGGAAGATAAAAACATGTGATTTTTTTATTATTGATTGGGCGTGACCTACGGAGTTTTCTTAGGGGCATCCAGAAGCCACAATTTTTCTTGGTAAGCAATAATTTTATTTCGGTGAATAAGAAGACTTGAAGAATTCAGACAAGGTGACACCATGAGCAGTGTTCAATCCTGTCTTAAGAGCTTGAGAAAAATTGAAACATACATGGCTCCGAAAAGAACCGAATATATTAAAAATAATCCCATAGATTAAATAATTCACATTTTATCCCTGGTGATTTTCCCTAATTCATTAAATGGATTATATTAAAAGTACATAGAACAAGGAGTGTTTTATTATGATAAAAAAATCTCTAAAAAATTTGAGCGGCCTGGTCCTATTTTCTTTTTCAATTCAGGCTTTTGCCAATGATACGATAAAAGTTCATGTAAAAACCAATGAGAAAACAGCGGCTGCCTTAGGTTTTACTGTGGAGGGTAAAAGATCCGGGTCTCGGGGCAAAATTCATTCAGGTAAAGGACCAGTAAATAGGGAATATCTATTTGGATATAGAAAAAATTCGGCATTCGGCCCCGATGTTTTGTGTGGTTCTAAAGTGCTAACCAAAGACAGCACAGTGACTTTAGTGATTGCAGGGGACCAGTGTTCTATTGTCGTAAATTAATAGAAAAATGAGCAGTCATTTTGAATGAGATTGGAAGAGTTCTTTGTTTCTCAGCATGGAGTTTATTGGGCAGCTAATCCCGCATCCTCAATCATTTGTTCGTAAATCAAAACCAAAACGGAGCCATGATGAGCTTCCAAAACGATTTCTGGCAATTGGGTTCGATTAAAACAGGATGTTTTTCCTGGAAAGGAAAGATGAGTGTTGTTGAGTTCCCATTGTAACCCTTTTGAGGATAGAGTGGCTTTCGGTATCCCCATCAATGAAATTTTTGTCTGAGGAGGTAACACACAATTCATCCTGGAGTGTTCATGCAGAACAAAACCTCTTATGGGTGGAGCATATAAAAGACAATTTGTTTCCATAAAGATATTCATGTTGTTCAGTACATGATCCAAGCACCCACCATTTATGCCAACAATTATAGCGGGGAGTAAATTATTATCCTTTAGATAACCCATTGTTTTTTGGAAATCACTTTGATTTTGATCCGGTGAATGAAGAAAAGGATGGTTTTCCAGAATCAGTGGTCGGACAGAATCCAAATCTCCAGCAATTAATTGAGGACGGATTCCAAGATCCAATAAACCGTTTGCGGCCCCATCAGCGGCAATGATGGGTAAATTCATCCTATTAAAAAAAGAGGACTCAGGTAAATCTCCATTAAGGCATAAAATAGAGTGATATCCTGTTAAATTAATTACATCGTGCATCATAATGTCTTTTTAAGAGAATAAGGAGCAGACTGACAAGCAAACCCACTACATTTGCACTGATCACAAAAAAGGAATCCGTACTGCTTCCATAAATAATCCATGCTACAGAACAAATGAGGTAATTAATCAACATGATCATAGAGAGATCTTGAGTTGACTTGGTTTTTAAGGATTTGATAATTTGTGGTAACAAACCAATAAACGAAGTAATAAAAGCAACAATACCTGAAAACAAAACAATAGACACATTTTCCTCCGCTCAGACGAATGAGATCAGGTTCAAAGGGTTGGGTTTATCCTCTCAGCCATAATTGGCACCCCCAATGTACAAATATTATTCTACCATGAAAGCGTTTAACTCCCAAAGGCAAATTTAGGGGTGAACGCTAATTTTTGCTTAATGAGTTGTCGGAGCCAGTAGAAATCATGACACATCAGCAAGATTACGTGCTATATGTGACTGACTGCTGTGGATCCGGATCTGATTTTGAATTCTGCGTTTTACTCAAACACGCTCCAATCAAAAGCGTCAACTTAGTTCTGTTTTCTATTGACGGTAAGCATTGATCCAGTTCTGTGGGTAAGGTTTTAGAAACCTCAGGCACTTCATCCTCTAGCTCGTAATGAGTTGCAGAGAGTACTCGTCCCCGCATAACTCCTTCTTTGACGGAGCCGCCATAAGCTTTTAAGTTATCTTTCCATGTCGAGAAAGGGAAAAAGCTCTTAGACCAGGGGTCAAGGATATAATCATCTACAATTAAAAAAGCATGATTTATACCAAATTCGGCGACTTGAAGTGTTCCTGTAAATCCCCCTGCTCTTAATAATAACCCGCTGGCATAAGCCATTTCCTGGCAATTACCGCAGCCAGTTTCCATCGCTTTTAAACCCTGTTCATAAAGACTTAAATTCATGTTCTGATAAGCGCGTATAGTCTGTTCGATGGGGCCACTTTCAGGATAACCGTCAGTATTTAACGATTCTCGTGTCGAACTGCTGGGAATCAAAGAGTTAATCAGTTCAAGGGTAATTTTCACTTTTGCTTCAGTTGATGAATTTTTATCAAATTGAAATGAAGAAAAATTAAATGACATAACAATCTCTAGTCAATATGGTTTATTTCTTTACTATATAGAACAAGAGCGGTTTAAATTCAAATGCCTTCATTAAAAAATATAGATGGATTTATTTCATAAATCCATGTCCTATCTTACTGGGGAAGTTAAATCAGCAATTAAAAATAAAGGCGGTTTTTACTAAAAAGCCAGTTTTAAGTGTTCCCAGTATTGGTTATAGAGCATGAGGGTTTCTTCGCCAACATCATGCTGGAATTGACCTTTTGCCATGATTGCTGGGGATGGATAAATCATTGGATTATCTTTAATGGAGGTGGGCAATAAAGCCTTTCCTTTTGCATTGGTAATTCCATGTCCTTCTCTTAAAGCGATTTCCGCACTGGATTCTGCTTTAAGAATGAAATTAATAAATTGCAAGGCCTCTTTCAGATGAGGCGGATTTTTAGGAATGGCCAAACAATCAACCCAGATGACAAAACCATCTTCAGGATAGACAAACTCAATTGCTTTATTTTCTTCATGGGCTTTAAATGCATCACCATTCCATGCAGAACCGATTACTGCATCTTCATCGATCATAATTGCCTGAATGCTGTCGCTGGCAAACAATTTAATATTGGGTACAAGTTGCAATAAATGTTCATAAGCTTTTTTAATATGCACTGGATTTGTATCATTAGGATCAAACCCAAGGCTCATCAAGGCAATTGCAAAAATTTCACGCGCGTCATCCAAAAGCATCAGTTGATTATGCCATTGGGGAGCCCACAGTTCCTTCCAGGTTTTGGGTGAGTTGCTCACTATGCCATGATTAAAAAAGATACCTGTTGCCCCCCATATTATTGGCACGCTGTAGAGGTTATTCCGATCATAATCATTATTCACAAAACGTTTATCCAGATTATTCATATTGGGCAGTTGCTGGTGATCAAGCCGTTCCAACATACCTTGCCGTTTCATACGTTCAACAAAATAAGCGGAGGGAAGAATCACATCATATACAGTGAGCTGGCTTGCCTTTAATTTGGCATACATAGTCTCATTACTGTCATAGGTAGAAAAATTAACTTTAATTCCAGAGTCGTGTTCAAATTGTTGAATCAACTGTTTGGGGAGTTCTCCTCCCCAAACATATACATTAACAACAGGAGCAGAAAATACTTTAGAAGCAAAAAAGACCAACACAAATAAAAAATAATTCATACGTGCTTTCCTGAGAGACGATGAGAAATGATCACCAAAATCATGGATAAAACAAATGTAATAGAACATAAAGCGTTAAGCTCGGGAGTAACACCAGCACGTACTAATGAATAAATTGTCAAAGGCAGAATGGAAAAATCAGGTCCTGCTACAAAATAACTGATGATGACGTCATCAAAAGATAAGGTAAAACTTAAAAGAAAAACACTTAATACTGCGGGCCACAATAAAGGCAGCAAAATTCGTGTTAATGCAATATAACGGCTAGCCCCCAGATCTAATGCGCCAAAATAAATATTGGGATTTAAAGTATTAATCCGCACATTAATCGTGACAATGACAAAAGGAATACAAAAAGTAACGTGGGCAATTAGTAAGCTTAAAAACCCCATGGGTACTTTGGTGATATTAAAGAAAATTAATAAGGCAACGCCAAGAACCAAATCAGGAATAATAATAAGTGATAACAAGATGGCATATAAGATTTGGCGATGTTTCGAGCGAAATAAAAATAAATGGATGGAGGCTAACAAACCTATAGTGGTAGCTATCAATGCAGAGATAAGACCTAAAACAATGGAGTTAAAAAAGGCAGTCCACAAGCCGCGATCGTGAAATAATTCATGATACCATTTTAAAGAAAAGCCATGCCATTGGAGTGAAAATTTTGCATCGTTAAATGAATATAAAACCAATACTGCGATTGGAATATAAAGCGAGGCATAAATAAAAAAAAGAAAAAGACGTTTTATTAAGGAGTTCATAGAACACTCCTATTCTTCTGACGGCGAAAAATAAGAAATAATAAGAGAAGCAGGGTGGTGAGTACCACGCTGGTAGCAGAGCCTTGAGGCCAATCACTTAAGACAAGAAACTGATTTTGAATTAAATTACCCAGTAAAATAGAACGAGCTCCTCCTAAAACATTAGGAATGTAGAATAAAGTCATTGCTGGTAATAGAACTAATAAACAGCCTGATAGAATGCCTGGCGCTGTGTTAGGTAAAAACACTCGAGTAAAGACAGACCACTTGTTTGCCCCCAGATCTTTAGCTGCTTCAAATAATCGGAAATCAAAACGTTCCATATTGGTGAAAATAGGCAGCACCATAAAAGGAAATAGATTGTAAACCAAGCCAATAATCACGGCAAAATTGGTATAAAGCAATGAAAGCGGTTCATTAATTAAATGTAATTTGAGTAACAGTGCGTTTAAAACGCCCTTATACTTTAGGATGGCAATTAAAGAGTAAGTTCTTATTAAAGAACTTGTCCAAAAGGGGATAATAATCAACAACAACAAGATGGATTGATGTTTTGATTTAATCATCAAATAGCTAAATGGATATGCAATGAACAAGCACAACAGTGTCGCAATAGAGGCAATAAATAAAGAACGAACATAAATTTTAGCAAAAACTGGAGTAAAAAGAGTTGTATAATTCTCGAGGGTAAAAGGAAGTGCAACAAGATGCATGCTGTCCTTAGAAAGAAAGCTGGCGACAAGCATCATGAATAAAGGGATAAGGCCAAAAACAGTTAACCAAAAATACAGTACGTAAAGTGCAAAAGATTTAGCCTTCATGAGGTAGTAAAACCTCCCACCCTGGTAACCACTGCACCCACACTTCCTCTGAAAGAGTATATTCCAATTTATCATCATCCTCATCAAAAAACTCTGAAGCGTTAATTATTTTTCCTGAAGAAAGGGCAACTTTGAGATCAACAGTAGAGCCTTTATAAATAATATCTACAATCCGACCTGGCAACATTCCTTCTGGATTCTCAACTTCAGATAAACTCCAGACTCTGATATCTTCGGGACGTACAATCAAATGCAACCGATCGCCAATCTGATAATTACCGCTATTTTTACAAAGTAAAGGAGTTTCCTCGATAAAGGTCGTCAGATCGTGATCATGCAGCGCATGAACGTGTGCATCAAATATATTGGCCTCACCAATAAACATTGCGACATAAAGATTTTTAGGGGTTTCATAAATACATTTAGGGGTTCCTATTTGTTCAATGTGTCCGTGATTAAAGACCACTATACGATCCGACATGGATAATGCTTCTTCCTGATCATGGGTTACAAAGATAAAGGTCATATTCAGGGTTTTCTGCAATTGCTTTAATTCGGATTGCATGGCTTTTCTAAGTCTGTAGTCGAGAGAACTTAATGGTTCATCTAATAACAGCACCTGCGGTCTATTGATAATTGCCCGTGCAATGGCCACTCGCTGTTGTTGTCCTCCGCTCAATTGCTTTACATTCCTCTCTGAAAACCCTTCCAGCTGCACCAGTTTTAATACATCAAAAACACGTTCTTTAATTTCTTGATCGGGAACTTTTTTACACCGTAGAGCAAAAGCAACATTCTCATGAACGGATAAATGGGGGAAAAGTGCGTAACTTTGAAACACTGTATGCACGTCCCTTTTTTGTGGGGGCAATTGGTTAACACATAGGCCATTGATGTAGATTTCGCCTTCTGTGGGGTATTCAAAACCCGAGATAAGTCGTAGCAATGTGGTTTTTCCGCAACCTGAAGGACCGAGTAACGTTAAAAATTCTCCATGATTAACGCTTAAGGACACATCATCCAAAATGGGAGTATTGCCATATGATTTGTAAACATTCCTAATCTCAATGAGTGGTGTTGTCATGTGCAATGTTAAATGAAAAAAGCCATGATTATCATCACTGACACGTGTCTTGTCCAGCAAGTTTGTCTTTATAAGGGATATATTTCACATTTATTAGGCATTTTTTGAGCAAAAAGTAATATTTTTTTATCTGTTCAAATGGGTCTTTTCTTAGGATAATGGGGCCGATGTCAGTTTGGTAAAAATTTTCCCTCCGAATTGACGTTAGAGTAGGTTATTGATCCTTAAAGACACGTTCCTTGAGGATGTTTTTTTAGATAAGGAATAAAAAATGAAAAGAATTACTTTATTTATCATGGGATTGGCTCTAAATGGTTTGGCAATTGCGGAAAGTGCCCCCAAAGAAGAAGTGCGTCATATTGTGACACTCAATGGCCTGACTCAAGGCGATGGACGCTATATTCGTACCGATGTTATTGAAAACGGCCAATATAAATTTGGCTATTATTTTTGTGGAACTCGCCATAGCGTAGTATACGGTGATATCGTTTTCGCTGATGAAGTAGGGGAATCATATCATGTAGAACGATCCATTAAATTTTCGATTTGTCAGGATGAAACGTTAACTGAATGCCAGGAGTTTGCTACGGATCATTTTACTATTTTTAAGAATAAAGAGGGTTATTTAGAAACCGACAGCCGTCCTGTTTTACCTATTAGTGTTGCCTCAGTAAAAGATGCCTTTAAAGCATGTCAGCCTAATCCAGATGAGGATAATCGCATGAAAAAAGTAATTCATGCAGGGAGTAACTATTTAATTCGCAAAGGTTAATTGGAGGGCCTCGGTGCAGCGCAGCGTAACCCGGGTATCTGGGGTGAATTGCTCAATCCCGGGGTACGCCGCGCTGCACCCAGGGCTAACTCAATTCTTTAGCCCGGCATTACAATTTTTTTCTTGGATCTAGAGCAAAAATAAAGAGATTTGACTATAATGTTTCGCTATTTTTTATAAAACGAATATTATGTCTCAATCTAGAACTTCTATTTTACTTATTGGATTATTATCAGCTTTTTCTTTACTTACCTTTGATCTCTATCAACCTTCGTTGCCTTATATCACCAATTTTTTTAGTACCACGCATAGCCTGAGCCAATTAACCTTAAGTATTTATTTGGTTGTTTTTGGCGTGACCCAATTAGTTTGGGGGCCGTTAATTGATCATTTTGGCAGACGTCGTTTATTGCCTGGTAGTTTAGTGATTGCTGTTCTTGCCAGTATACTATGTGCTCTTGCTCCTAATATTTGGGTACTCATTTTAGGCAGGGCCTTACAGGGATTTGCGTTATGCTGCGCTAATTTGGTTGCTTTTTCAATTTCGCGCGATTTTGAAGATACTGTAGAGCGAGCTAGGGTTTTATCCTATGTTTCTATGATTGTTTCAATATCTCCCATCCTTGCTCCGGTGCTTGGTTCGCTCATCTTTACCTATTATGGTTGGCAAGCTAACTTTCTGTTAATGGCCGTGATCGGTATTGTGCTCTTGCTTCAGTCTCGTAAAGGATTATTCGAATCACCATTTTGGAGTCAACCCAAAGAACCTTTTATCGTAAAAAAAATAATCAAAGCATATCAAGAGATCATCCCTTCACCTTCTTTATGGAGTGGTTCGTTTATTATGATGTTTAGTTTTGCGGCAGTAATGCTCTCGGTGATTAATTCATCCTATATCATTATTGATCAATTCGGCTTTTCTCCCTTGGTGTATGGTATTATTTTTATTATCAACGGATTAAATATTATCGTTGGAAATTATTTAGGTATCTGGCTGCGTAAATATTTCAGCATGGCTGCAACCATTTATCTTGGTAGTTGGTTTATTATTTTCGGTGGTTTTGCGATGTTATTGTGCGCAGCCCTTTATAAATTCAATTTGTATGCTCTATCTTTGGCGTTAATTTGTAACTTGGGGATTAGTTTAACTGCCCCAGCTACTATGTCGATTATGCTTGCAGATTATAAAGAAAACACCGGCCTTGCACTGGCCATAATTCATACTGTACGCATGTTTGGTTCCTCTGTATTAACCATCTTAAGTGCGTACCTGCTCATGCAAACACTCAACGCCTTGCCATTAGGTCTAATGGTTTGTGGACTTGGGGCTCTTTATAGCTCCTGGCATTTCAATCGTTTAACAGCAGAATCAGATGACCCAGAGTTTGATGGCGCGGAAGCGGCATAGTGTAGGATGACAAATGATTTCAATCTTCATAGATTAAAGTAAAGGACTTTAAGTCTGGTTGCTTCCTACAGTCTTTTGAGCACATCTCTGCCTGCGCCCCGCGGACAAGTTGTGGGATGTAGAAATAGAAGCTGAATTGGTTTTTCAGGCTACGTTTTTTTGAAACGCTTCATACAGATTTTAGAGTTAACGGCATGCATATGGTATCATTTTGTTTTAACCCATGTTTGTCGTAAACAATGAAGATAAAAATTTTCTTTTACAGCGCATTAGTGACTATTCAAGCGTTTGCTGCCCCACATTTCGTACCTGCAGAGCCTTCTTCTGCAGCGCGCTACGAAATCAATGGACCTGCATTATGTGCGACAGCCAAAGAAACTTTGGCTTATTTAAATAAAGGCAATTCCTATGATCCTCGGGTCATTCACGAAGGCAAAGTTTTTGCGATACCTCTTTCACGAGTCAAAGAAACTTTAATCTTTATTTGCCGTCACCAAAATGAATTAAACGATCCTGCTTTTATTAAAAAGCACTTTGATTTTGTTCGCTGGTATCCCGATCTGGAACAAGCCAAACCTCTAAGGGTGAAAAAATCACTCATTGTTCATTTACCTTCAGATAAAATTTTAATGACCAAGTATTATGTGCATCGAGCTAAAGCATCAACGAAACGCAGCGTTGCCTATCCTTTGGCTCTTTATGGGCTTCCTCGAGATGAAGAGCAACTGACACTCGAAGAGGCAGATGCAAAACCCGGACTGACACGTTTCCAATATGGGAAGCAAGCCATATTAAAAGGTGCATTGGCAAATAAAAATGTTCCTCCGCTCGCCTATCTTAATCGAGATGACTTGGAGGCAGCATTAATGCAAGGGACCATTATTGCGGATTTCCCGAATCATCAGACACAAATCTTTAATGTGCATCGCTGCAACAATATTGCCTATGACAAAGCCAAAAATCCTTATCTACAAGAGCGTTACTGGTACTTTAAATCCGTAACGGGTATCAAAGGTTATGGAAAAGATGCGGATCATAAAATTACGGTGAATACCGAAGTCACTTTTGCCGCCGATCTCGAACAGTTTGGTTTAGGAAAACTTTTGATGGTACAGTATCCGGGTCAGAAGGGAAAAATGGTGACACGAATCGGTATTTTTGCTGATACTGGTGGCGCATTCAAAAGTAATTTGTATCAAGTAGATTTTCTTGCGGGTAGTTATGCAGGGAGAGAAGCTTTCTCACAAGCAACTCGTCGCTTACCCGATTATGTGGAAGCCTATTTTATGGTGCTCAAAAAATAATATGAAAATTCTCCTATATTGCTCATTATTTATAAGTTCTCTGGTGCATGCATTTTCTTGCTATGATGCGCAAGAAATTCATCAGGCACCGATTCAATTTGATGAAAAACGCATTACTTTAACGCGACAGTACCAATTATCTCATTATGGAATTGAGTCTAAGTCAATTGAAATTGAACCGAAAATGATTGTCTTGCATTGGACATGTATTCCTACTCTTAAGGCAACCTTTCGTGTCTTTAATCCGCCTACATTTCCGCAAAATTCACCAAGAATTAAAGAATTGCCGGGTAACTTGAATGTATCAAGCCATTATTTAGTGGATCGCGATGGAGCGATTTATCAACTCATGCCCGAAAACTGGATGGCAAGACATGTTATAGGATTGAATCATTATGCGATTGGTATTGAAAATGTAGGGGGGATAGACGGCAAGGATGATTTAACGGAAGCACAGACGAAGGCAAATGCATTTTTAGTGTGTTATCTTAAAAAGAAATATCCGGAAATAGAATATGTCATTGGCCATAATGAGTATTTGAATTTTAAAAATACCCCCCTTTGGCTTGAGCGGGATCCGAATTATCAAACGGATAAAGAGGATCCGGGACCAGATTTTCTTAATCGGGTCATGAAATTAGTGCGGGGGAGTAAGAATATTCCACGCTAGCAACGATTCTGGATTTATCAAACAAATTAAAATGTAGCCTAGGTGCGTAGCGAAAGATTGGAGTTTATTTATGTTCCCGGGTTCCGTTACGCTGCACCTGTATCCTGAGCGCATTTCTGCCTACGCCCCGCGGCTTGTCCGCGGGGTCCAGTGTCTTAGCAGATCTTCTGGATCCCGTGGACAACCCCGCGAACAAGTCGTGGGGACGAGATGTAAGCATAGGGCTGGATTGATTCAGCGATGTGTGAAGATTCAGGTGCTGCATGCCAGGCTACGCGGGACTCTTATTTTGAAAAAAATGTATAGGTTTGTTTACTATGGAAAATTATTCTGCATCCCCTTGTTTTTTTATCTTTGGTTTCGGTTATACCGCCGAATTTTTAGCCAGAGAATTGCTTAAATTAAATTTTAAGGTGATTGGCACAACTCGCGATAAGAATAAGATTATAAATAGTGCTCAAAAACATTATAAACTTATTGATTTTTGTGAGAATGAAATAACAGCTCATCTAAGTAAAGCAACGCATATTTTAGTATGTATTCCCCCCGCAGAAAAAGCAGGAGACCCTGTGCTTTCATGTTTTAGTGATTTAATCAGTCAAAACAGAACGCATATCCAATGGCTGGGGTACTTGTCTTCTACCAGTGTTTATGGGGATCATCAAGGTGCTTGGGTAACTGAAGAGTCTAATTCTAGAGCAGCAGGAATGCAGGGTAAATCAAGATTAAGCACCGAAAATAAATGGATGTCGTTTGCCAGACAACACGAAATTCCGCTTTATATTTTCCGATTGGCAGGAATTTATGGACCGCATAGAAATGCAATCGAACGCATTATTGCTGGAAAAAAAGCCAGTATTTATAAGGAGGGCCAGTACTTCTCCAGAATTCATGTTGCGGATATTGCCTCCGTCATTTGTGCATCGATAAAAAACCCCCAACCGTATTCAGTCTATAATGTTGCTGATGATGAACCTACACCAGCCCACATTGTTGATGCGTATGCTGCATCATTACTCGGACATCCTCCCCTGCCACTTATATCCTGCGACATAGCAACCATGTCTTCCAGGGAAAAGCAGTTTTATACCAGCAACCGTCGTGTTTCTAATGCAAAAATTAAAGCAGAACTCAAGATAAACCTGCTCTATCCTTCCTACCGTGAGGGATTAAGTCAGCTTTTTAAAGACAGTTACCAGAAAAAAGAATAAAAAATCAAAGTCATCTAGGTTTAACCCTAATCCAAATGTTCTTCATCTTCTTGAGGTAGGAGCACTAGATTTTTAAGCATATTTTATCTTGGATATCTTTTGTCGCAGGGTTAAAACTTATATCATTTTATCCATGAAAAAACCGCTGATCTTCAGGGCAAATAATAATCAGGTCGTCTTGTAATATACAATCGATTGTAATTTATATAAAAATAGAATAAAAATTTGCTTAATGTTTTGTATTGCATGGACAGTGAAAATCTGTCAAAAAGTGTAATAATGAAGATTGAATCCCTTATCTCATCACAAACCTTCATACACTACGGACTGTTACATGCTGATAGGGACATTTTTGGTGTATATTTTTTCGACCCCATTTAAAACAGGATATATTGTCGATTATTAGCGCTAAAAAATTGAATAAAAATAATGAGAAAGGGATCAAATACCTTATGAAAATAAAATTACTAGCGCAGTCTCATATTTTAAGGAAAAAAAGTTCTTTGCTGTGTTGGCTTTTTAGTATTGTATTTTCAATGAATGGTTTTACGGGTCAGAGTGATACCGCGTTGATTAAAAAAATAAAAGATATTGAGAAAAAATCGAACACCGTGATGGGGGTTACTGCCATTTATATAGAGAAAAATAAGGTAATCGCCCATAACAGTAACCAACGTTTTTTCATGGCAAGTACCATCAAACTACCCATTGCGATGGCTTTTTTACATCGAGTCGATGAGAAAAAAGACTCATTGAATCGCGTGATTAAAATGGATTCCCGTAATTCAGTTCCTGGTTCCGGTGCTTTGCATTATTTATTCGAAAAGAAAAAACTAAATATTTCCTTGAAACAAATACTGATGCATACACTCAAAAATAGCGATAATAGTGCAAGTGATGCATTATTGCAGGCGGCAAATGGACCTCGATATGTAGCAAAACGGATGAATGCATTAGGATTCAAAAATATTTCCATTAATCGTTCCATTATGGAAATGTTTATAGATACAAATCATGTGGATCGTTCCTTTTTAAAAAAGCGTCAACCAGTGTATTCCTGGCAAAAAATATCTAATCGCGTCCCCCTTAAAGAAAAACAGCAGGCTTGGCAGCGCTTTCAAAAAGACCTACGTGATACAACAACACCGGATGATATGGCAAAACTGCTCGTGAAATTATATAAAAAACAAGCACTCTCGGAATCCAGTACCGATCTTCTTATGAAGATTATGGAGCAATGCCGCACGGGGCGCAGCAGAATAAAAGGATTATTGCCTGCCAATGTGAAAGTGGCTCATAAAACTGGAACATGGTCAATCTATGAACGAGACTATTTAAGGTATTCAGGCTCTAAAAAATTATATCGTTTTGTTAGCGATGTGGGGATTATTACCTTGCCTAATAATAAAGGGCATATTGCGATTGCAGTATATGTTAAATCACAATCAGCCAGTGATTATCCACGCAGTCGCGCCATAGCTCTTGCTAGTCGTGCTATTTATGATCATTTTATGAAGTAACCCGCAGCAGCGAAGTAGAATCGGGTATAGGAAACCCTGTATTCACTTCGGTTCCACTTCGCAGCACAAGCCACAGGCCTGTATTCAAAAAAACATTAGAAAAGCTTTCCTATTTCGTATACTCTGTCACAAAAATAAACTTTAAGAACAAGGAGGTTGTGATGCGCCGTTGTTTGACTTTGATTATTAATGGACTTATCTATTTTTTCATGAGTTTTGGTATATATGCTCAGTTACCCTGCGATTATGAGAATTTATCTGCTGCCGAAAAGCAAATTTTATTATGGAATGAAATTACCTTAAGCAATGCAGAAGATCCTTTACCTCCACTGACTGGCAATAGTTATAACGAGGTCCTTGAAAAAATAAAAGGATTGTTTAATTTAAAACCTACATTCGATCATTCCAGTGATGAAATACCTGAAGGTCGAGTAAAAATTATTCATGCCAATGGTTCAGTAGCAAAAATTGCTTTAATCCCTGTTGCGGGCCATCCTTTTACTGGTATTTACCAGTCCGGTGGAGTTGGTGTAGCACGTCTTTCTTTAGCGACTCCTCCTACTGACGACACTTATATTCCGGGTATGGCCATCAAAATTTTAGTCTCCAAACATCCCTCTTTAAACCTGCATATAATGAATTTACTTGAGGGGCAAAATGAGAATTGGAATTATTTTGCGAAAGATTTTTCAAATAAAATACCCCATCCCACCAGTTGGACATTAACCGCGATTGAGAAAATATTCGAATTCACTCGGGATCCCGCGAATAATCTTCCCCTGTGGCATTTAGCTGCTTGGACGAATGAAGGTAAATACAAAGGCATTCCAATATTTCCTGAGCGAATCTACTTCAGACCAACTGAATTAGTCAAAGATCTCATTGCTGAGGATTCGCGTGAGGATTTTAGAGTTTCCTTTTTACAAGTGCCTATGGGCCCCCTCTATGAAATATATGGAGAATATCAAGGTGCAGAGTACCATATAGGAACATTAATGCTGGAAAGTCCTTTATTAGCTTCGAATTATGGTGATAAGAAATTATTTTTCCAACATCAACGATAATAAGAGCTTCTATTTATTGTCATTGCCATCAGTTAAGAAGTATCTCGCGGGGTCCAGGTGAGAAATTCCCGGATTCCGCGAACAATAACCCTTGTTTTTAGTTGATTAGATTCATAGAAGAAAAAAACATTATTTTGTCTTCTTGTTCCTCTGACGCGATGCTCATTTCTCTTGGACTCGGTTTGACTGTTTGCAAATCAATGAGTGGCTTTGAAAGAGGTACAATGGGTTTTCCGAGAAGAGCTAATTTTTTTATACTGCCATCGAGCTCATTATTTGGGGAAATTTTAAGCGGTTCTTGTTTCTTTCGCTCTTTGAGTTCTAAGCTGTATTCATCTGAATTAAGCACTTTATATCTTAAAACATTACGAAGATAAAATTCTGATGGTGTTTTAGCTCCAATTTTATCGCGATTCTCAATGATATAACGAAACGTCTGATCGATTTTTTGCTCTTCAGTCTTTCGTGGATCCTTGCCGCAAAGTGTGTCCAGATTATAAATATGGGCCAAAGTGCTCTGAAATCCATCATGTCCATGGACATAATTAATCGTGTATCCATTGTGTGTTGCAGGTCTCGCGGTTTCCGTTTCCTTTGCTTCATTCCAGCGATTCCAGAAAAGATAAATTAAAGGCCATGCAGCTCTTTCCTGTTCTGACATGTTCGTTCTGTCAAGAATCGCATCAGTATGAAAGAGGGAATGAATGGTATTGCTCTCAATGTGGGATTGAAATTGGTGATTCATTTGATCAATCGTTGTTGCTAAGGCTTCACTCGTAGAATCGTCGTAGTTCACTCCAAGACTTTTAGCCATCAATTGTAGGGCGTCAAAACGGATGGGAGCATGACTAAATAAGGTAATTCCCTTTTCGCTTATGGTGTAATCCAGTATCTTTAAGGTAGGTTTATAGCTTTCATTAACTAAATGGATTAAATCTGAATGAGGGACAATTTCTTGATCAAGCAAAAGCTTAAGCCCCCAAAACGAAGGAGTTTGAAAATCACCGATATAACCCTGAGGGACAAATGGATGTCCTGCTATCATTTGCTCGTATGCGTAAATAAATTCACTTCCATGGTTCGAAACAAGAATGGTTAATGGGCAATGATTTCGATGAAGCAAATTAAGAATTCTTAAGGTGAAATAATCACAATTTCCACGATCAGCAACTTCATCACCAAGAAGACGAACGATTGTTTGCTTATCAGAGACTCTCAATTGAGCCATGAAGTGATTAAATTGGGCAACACAGTCAGCCAGCTTATTTTTAGGTTCGCTTAATTTTTGATTTAATTTTTTTTGTTCATCTTCAGCGGCATGTAATTTTTCCAGTGTTTGCTGCCGCAATTGGGACAAAGTTTGGTATTGTTGCGTTTCTTTTGTTTCAATTAATTGTTTATCAAGATTTGCAATTCGTTCTTTTGCATTTTCGATTTTTATTTGTGTAAATTGCAAAAGTGTACGGTTTTCCAGATACTCTTGAAGAATCTCACCATACTGTTCATAAAGTGTCACAAATTGTTGATAAGCTTTCTCAACATCATTCACTTCATCTTTAAATTGAATGATTTGATGACGCAAGAGGAAGTGGATGAGTTTAATTGGGTTACCATGTAAATCACCGAGGGTGATCGAGCCTAAATTGTGTTCGAATTCACTTGGATACTTATAAATATCAACGTTTTTATTTATAAGATGATTGGTCATCCATTAACCCAGATAAGATTCCTTATTTTGAAGAAAATAATTGATCCGATTTTAAATATCAAATAAGAGAGTGTGAATGAGTTTCTAAAATTAGAGATTATAGCTCGATCTATAATAAATCATTATGGGTCTTAATTTGGATCCGATTGTGAGCCAGGTAAAACAGGAAAAATAAAATGAATGAATTAATTATGGCTTTGCCTAAGGTTGAACTTCATATTCATATAGAAGGTACGCTTGAACCGGATTTAATGTTCTTGTTAGCAGAACGAAATAAAATTCCATTACCCTACGCAAATCCTGATGAACTTTATGCAGCTTATCAATTTACTGATCTGCAATCTTTTTTAAATCTTTATTATGCAGGAACTAATGTTTTGCAAACTGAAGAAGATTTTTATGATTTAACCTGGGCTTACATTCAAAAAATAAACCCACAAAATGTACGTCACACAGAAATTTTTTTTGATCCGCAAACGCATACTGCTCGAGGAATTGATATTGGGGTGGTGATACAGGGGATTCATAAGGCCCTGGAACAGGCAAAAAAACAATTCAATATAAGCTCCGAGATGATTTTATGTTTTTTGAGAGATTTGCCTGAAGAAGATGCTTTGCGTACTTTAGAAAGTGCCTTGAAGTATCAAGATAAATTTATTGCTGTGGGATTGGATTCTGCTGAGCGTGATCATCCTCCCCGAGATTTTGTTTCGGTATTTGCTAAGGCAAGAGCTCATGGTTTATTAACCGTTGCTCATGCAGGCGAAGAAGGACCGGCTGCTTATATCACTGAAGCTTTGGATCTCTTAAAGGTATCTCGCGTTGACCATGGTGTGCGCTGTTTAGAAGATATGGAACTTGTAGCGCGCTTACAAAAACAACAAATACCGCTTACAGTGTGCCCCTTATCGAATATTAAACTGTGTGTTTTTAAGACCATGAACGAACATCCTATTCAAAAAATGCTAAATATGGGGTTGGCTGTTACGATTAATTCGGATGATCCTGCGTATTTCTCCGGCTACATAGAAGAAAATTATCGGGCTGTAGCAGATACGTTCCAATTAACCCCCCAGGAGTTAATTCAATTGGCACGAAATAGTATACAAGCAAGTTTTTGTACCCCGCAGCGAAAACAACAATTAGTGTCGGAACTTGATGCGGTGATTAAGAGTTTCATACGCAATAACACGTTGTAGAAATCATAAATTGATGCATGACATTTCATTATAGATATCGCCAATCACAATAAACCTGTTTTGTTTCGTTACAGCAAAGAAGGGAGACACATATGTAACCCTTCTTATTTGAGAAAGAGAAGGCTCAAGTTTAAAAAGGAAAGGCAGATAATCACGATAAAGGTTATAGTCATTCCCTGCATACGATATTTAAGATGGTGCTTTTCTTTAAGGAACGCATATGCATGGATAATTCGCCCTACAATAAAGAAAAAAACCAAGATTAACAGAACTATCCAGTTTGCCTGGTTTGCTTCAGCACAAAGAAGTAATATTAAAATAAGGGGAGCATATTCGTTGAAATTGCCGTGTGCTCTTATTGCCATTTCCAACTCAGTAAATTCGTTACAACCCAAGACAACTTTATATTTGCGTCGCAGTTTAATAACCTGAAGTGAAAGATAAATATAGCCTAGTGCTAATAATGAGCCGGTAAGGGTTGTAATCGGATACATTTGTGTTCCCTCAATAAAAATAAAAAAATAGCGCCTCTTACTCATTCATTGTTGCAGAATTCAGCATCATTATAAAATCATTAAAGCAATGCTGAACTTGATTAAGAGCCATTAACCAAGGCACATGGCCTGCTTGAGCTATTATCTTATTGATATTGTTTTTCCCTTGGAATCCTTTATTTTCCAGGAAGATTTTTGGGGGACAAATAAAGTCATTTTCGCTGGCAATGGTCATTGTGGGTATGGATTCGGGAAACCATTTGCAGGAATAATCCGGATAAAAATGTTCAATGGCATGATAATAAGCTGTATTATTAAAAGCAAAAAGAGGGATGATTTTTTCCCCTTCTTTCAATTCATCCGCAGTAAAACAATAATATTTATAAGTATCCCAGAATTCTTTGTATGCTTCATCTGATGGGGCTAAATGATATTGAGTGGCTGCAGGAACCAAATCAGGTAAATGATGTTGCTGTTGCATGGCGCTTACATGTTCAAAAAAACTGTTTTTGGTCGTGGTATTCATTAACACCAGTCCTGATATCTGGTCTTTTAGTTCGGGAAAATTTAACGCGAACATTCCTGCAAAACTATGGGTGACCAATACCGGCTTGGGAAAGGATTTTAACAAATCAATTAAACCGTTTTGCCAATATTTGAAGTTCAGTTCGCCTTGGGTATTGGAACCATCTTGGGGGAAATCTAAAAGAAAAATCGACCCTGGCAAATGCAATTTGTTACACAAATCAGTGAGGTACTCCGCTCCCAGTCCTGGACCACCAGGCAAAAATAACCAGGAATATCCATCCTCTTCAGCGAGTTGTTTTATCCTGTAACCATATTTAGTGTATTTCATGCGCAGACTATCTCTTTTTAGCGAGTATTTATCATATCACATCGATTAGTTGAATTAATGTTGCATTAACATTTATAGTGGATTAGGTACGCTTTCATTAACTCGAAATATGTATGTAGCCGAACTATTGAAACAGGGAGTGTAGTGTGGAAAAAACATACCGTATTGTTTTTTTATGTCTTTTTTTAATTTCGGGGCAGGTATATGCAACTGTTGCTTATCTTAGATACAGTGGCAAATGTCAATTCACGCTTACTCGAGAGAGATATGCTTATTGTTTGGAAAAAGAGATGGTTTTTTATGATAGGGAATTTAGCCAACTTTATAGTCATTTAACACCTGAGGCATCACTACTTGCAACGGACGCATTAGCAACTCAGATTATCGAACCCAATTGTGATGCTATTGCAATGAAAATTGGTGCAGGTTTGGAATATCATATTGCGTTTCGAATCTGTATGATTCACATCACCAAAGAAAAAATTGCCTGCATCAAAAGGTTTATTCCCTGCCAAATGTGCTGGGGTAGAAAATTGGTTAATTCACTAAGAAAGCCTTATTTATTCTTGGAGAATGTTTCGGTTCATGTATCAGATCCCACGTGATTGTGTAAATGCATCGTTGAGTACTTTCGATTGGGATTGGGAATATCCCCTCTCATGAGTGGAGAGGGGCTAATTTTATTTAATTTGTTGAGGAAGGCTTGGATGCGACGACACTATCAGCACACACATCCGCAACACCATCAATTGCGTCATAATACTGTTTATCGGTCATATCATTTGATTTTTTGAGTAGTTCGACTAATTTAGGTTTAGCGCATTCGCAATAGGCAGTAATGAATTTTTTATCTTCGTCAGATGGTTTGGGGAGAATAAGTTCCCATCTGTCCTTACAATAATCAGTAATATCACTATCTTTTGCTTTGCTCAAGCCGACATCATCTTCGATGGAATCCATCGTATCATGCAGCAAAGTTCTTGACATACATAGCTTAACTGCTTTTTGAAAGGCCACTTCATTATCTAATGGCTGTTTTACCGCGCAAGCACAATATTTTTCACCAAAATTCTTAAAATCTACTTTGTCTTTTGCTTCATCTGCTTTTTTCATCCAGGCATCCGTACAACGCGTTTGAAGGTCTCCCCCTGCAGAATCTGCATTAGCTGATAGGGAAAACAGTATTGTAAGAGCAAAAATACTGATTCCCTTTAAAAAAGACCGATTCATAATATGTCACTCCTTTGATTGTAAATAGCACTGTCTTGACATTGAGCATAGCTAATATCGTGCCGGTATTCTATAACTTTTTGAAAATTTAGTTTTTATCACAATTTCAGCTAAATACGATGTTTTAAAAAAAGAGAGCCGGAACAAGGGAATCTTGGACTGGCTTGTCTGCGTTACGGTACTCAAAAGCTGTCATCCCTGCGTAGGCAGGGATCCATTTACAATATCTATCTAATTACACAGTGCTCTTACTGCATGAGTCCCTAAATCGGTAACCTGAGCTTTAGTGCCAGGATCTGCCAATACTGGAATTTGTTGCATGTTGGTTAGAGTCCAGACTAAATAGTCACCTTGTTTAAAGGTAGTGCCATTGAATTTGCCTTTTCCACTTAGAACCTGAATAGAAATCGAGTTTTTTGCGCTTGAGACCAAATGTACTTCACATAACATGGAGATTGCTTGCTTATTTGTATTTGTTAAAACCATGGGTTTATTGGGCTCAAGATTGATTTCAATCGGCGCCACTGAAGGAAAAGCAGAAGTACTCGCTGCTATAACTAAGATACAGGGGAATAATTTATTGGGAAATCGATTCATAATAGTCCTTGTCATTTATATTGTTATTTCATCAAGAAAAGCAAAAGTTAAAATAATGTGTTTCGATGAAAAAATCCATTTTTGTATCTTAGTTAATGAGGACTAGCAGATACCCAAAAAATAGGTGAGATTGCAATGAGTTGTATCTATCGAATCTAGTCTTTGAGTAATTAGGTTTTTAACTGAGAAGAAAAATTATTCTGCAGAGCATCCACAAACTCTCTAACTGTATGCACTTCCTTACCGACGAGTTCATTTGCTTTACCGGTTTTAACGAAGGCCCTTAATTCTTTGCCTAAATTACCATCTCTCAAAGTGGCAATATGCTCCTCGGAGAAAACAACTTTCTCGCCCTGCAATGCACGCTGGATCTCCTTAACAGCATTGCGTTTTTGCGTCAGGCTTTTCTGGACACAAAAGAAAAAATCATGGAAATATTCCTTAATTTTTCCTGAAGAATCAACTACTTTTTCTCTATCTTCCAGATAGCCTGATAAAAGCTTATTGATGTCATATTCTCTAATCTTTTCCTTGTTGCCAGCTAGATTATAACCTGTAATAATTGCCTTTAGACTAGCTCCATGCTTGGTTCGATACTCTTCAACTTTTGCATGATTGCCAGCTAAAGCGTAACTCTCAACAATCGCATTAACATCTGCGTTGAATTTCGTACGGTATTCTTCAACTTTGTCATGATTTTCCGCTGAAGCATAGCCTTGTGCTATCGGATTAGCTCGGGCTCCATGCCTGGTTTGATATTCATCAACTTTTTCATAATTGCCAACCATAGCATAGCTTTGGGCAATCACATCAACATTTACCTTATAGTCTTTCCGATACTCTTCAACTTTATCGTAATTTTCAGCCAAAGCATAACCTTGAACAATTGCAGTAATCATTGCTTTACTGAAGTTTTGATCACGGCTTGTATCGGCGAGATTTTGATAGTAATGAACTTGGTCGTAATTTCCTGCTAAAGCATAATACTTAGCAATTGAAAACAGGCTTACATGATGTGTTGTCCGATATTCTTGAACTTTTGCATGATTTCCAGCGAGAGCATAGCCTTTGGCAATCATTAGCGGTTTTGCACCATGATTGATCCGATATTCTTCAACTTTTATATGATTTCCTGCTAGAGCATAACCTTCGGCAATCGCATGAACGCTTGCTTTATATCGCGTTCGATATTCTTCAACTTTCGCGTGATCCCCAGTGATTGCATAGCCCTGGGCAATTGCATCGATGCATTCTTTATGTTTCTTACGATATTGTTCAACTTGATAGTGATACCCTGTTATTGCGTAGCCTTGGGCAATCGAACGAACATTTGCCGGGGTCTGATAGTTTTTGACTTGTGTATGTTGTCCCGTTAAAGCATAACCTCTAGCAATGGCATTAATGTTTGCTTTATGGTGTTCCCAGTAATAAAGCACTTGCTCATGATTACCCGCACAAGCGTAGCCTTCAGCAATTGCATGAACACTGGCTTTAAATTTTTTTCTATAGTGTTCAACCTGGTCATCATTTTTTGCAAAAGCATATCCTTGGGCGATTGCATGGACGCTTGCTTTATATTTCGCCTGATACTCTCCCACCATCAGGGTGTTTCCAGCTACAGCATAGCCTTGAGCAATGATGTCAATGTTTGCTTTATACAGTCTGCGGTAGTCATCGACTTTATCGTGTTTTCCGGCTATTGCATAAGCATAGGCAATGGAATCAACGCTTGCACCTAGCTCCCGTAACCATTCTACTTGCTTAAATTGTCCTTTTAATGCTAATTCAGCCGCCGGCGTAAGTAACGGATGATCGCTCATTTTAGGGTCAATATGTGCTTCATTTATTCTTCTGCGTAAATCTTCCTTATCCGTTGCTTGTACTGTTGATAGGTATATATGGGAATACATGAAGTTTATCTTATAAGACATTATGGATTTTAATTGTACATCAAATAACTTTATGAGTCGATTTGTAAATGAAATGAAATTACTTAATGAGGATTGAAAAGTTAGAAATCCCATGTAAAATTTTCATGTGAACATTTTGGACTCAAATTCATTAGGGATGATTAAATGCTTAAAAAACTTCTTATCTGTGCTTCCTTTTTCTTATTTTCGCTTGCGGCCTACAGTATGCCTGATGAAGAGAAAGCCTATCTTGCGAATCAATGCTATGAACTGTCGCAAAAAATTGAGGAATTAAATGTTAATCAAACAAATCCTTGCTCATCCATAATACAAGAATCTGCAAAATTAGTAGAACATAGTGGAAAATTTATCTTAAAAGAATACTGGTTTAATGCCAGAACCAATCTACATCGTTCTTACAGATTATTGAATGACGCGAATCAAATGAATTGTAAAACTGCTGCAGCAATTTCTGCTGCCCAAAAAGGTATCGATGACATCTTGGAACAAATATATGGTTTAGAGTAAAAAGAGAAAAACCAATGGCAATAAGAATGATGGGTTGATGACTGGTCTCTAAAAAGGAAAGACAAATGAAAATTATTGTAGTAGGTGGAACCGGATTAATAGGTGACGCGGTATGTAAAGAGCTCAAACAACGTCATACAGTGGTTACAGTCGGACATACTAGTGGTGATTTTCAAGTTGACATTAGAGATGCACGTTCCATTGAATTGCTTTACAAATCAATAGGTTCGTTCGATGCAGTCGTTGCTGTAACGGGTGAAGTATACTTTGAAACGTTAATGGGTTTTACTGAAGAACAATATGCTATTGGTCTGAATAGTAAATTGATGGGGCAAGTCAGGCTCGTATTAATTGGCCACAAATACATCAATAAAGGCGGTTCATTTACTTTAACAAGCGGTATTTTAAGCCATGATCCAATCCTTATGGGAACATCTGCAGCTATGGTAAATGGGGCAATCGATTCTTTTGTAAGAAGCGCAGCGATTGAATTACCTCATCATCTTCGTATCAATGCAGTAAGTCCTACAGTAATATCCGAAGCAATGAATCGGTATGCACCCTTTTTTCGTGGTTTTGAACCGGTTCCAGTTAATCGAGTTGCTTTGGCTTATAGTAAAAGTGTCGAAGGAGCTCAAACTGGGATGGTTTATTCCGTTGAATAAAATTTCATAATTCGCAATATGATTGATTTGATGGCATGCTGGAGTGGCTGAGTTATTGAGGAATGATTTTAAAATGCAAACGGGAAGATTCATGTTTTTGTGTTTTTCTATTTATTTGCAGCAAAAATTAATGGGGCTGTTCCTATGGATTTAATGTTTCATAACAAACCCATAGAGCCTTCCAGAATCTTACCCCGCCTATGATCTTCTGGCACTATCCAAGAAGTTAGACCCCAAAGTTAAAGCTTATGATGATTTAGCAGCATGTGCCGTTTGCTGCGTTGCTAAAGCATATTATCAGGTGAACTCCCATGCGCAATTGAAATTAAATTATGTGGATTTAGGAACCATTGAAGAGACCCAAGAACTGCCCGATCAAGGTTCACTGCAGCCATGTTTTAATCAATTAATCACTACTTATGTTACTGCAGGCAAAACTTAGTTAAAGCAAAATATGCTCGATAAATTTGCAGCAAAATTTAAGCAAAGATGTAAGAAAAATTAAAATGGCTTTATATACTGTTTCACGCCATCTATAAGGAGAACTGCGTGCTGTGTACCCTGGTTGCTCATATCTATCCGGTACTCTCCTTAATTCCTAATTTGAGCTATGCTTATTTCAAATACGCCAGCGCAATATTGTGTTCTAGAGTGATTCAGGGAGAATCCCAAAATGAGCTATTTTAATGCAAAGGACCCCCTATGTGAGACTCAAGGATGTCCCGAGCAAGTGAGCATGGCACTTATTCCTCGATCAGTTGATCTTGGCGGGTTTCGAGTAGATCGCATTTTACCATCGAGGGAACAAAGAACTGTAGGTCCATTTGTTTTCTGGGACCAAGCGGGGCCTAGTGAACTGCTTATGGGCAAAGGCATTGATATACTCCCGCACCCCCATATCGGTTTATCAACCCTGACCTATTTATTTTCTGGAAAGCTGGAACATCGTGATACGCTCGGCAGTCATCAAATCATTGTCCCTGGTGATGTGAACATGATGACTGCTGGCAGAGGGATTGCTCATTCCGAACGTACGCCGCACCAGGATCGTTTCTACCCCCACCCTTTTTTTGGTATCCAATGCTGGTTGGCATTGCCCCTTAACAAAGAGGAAACGAACCCTTCATTCACCCATTATGATAAAAGTGCCATTCCTATGCACAATGAAGATAAAAATATAAGTTTGCGAATCATTGCGGGAGAATGGATGGGATTAAAATCATCGGTCATCACTCAAAATGAGGCGCTTTTTGTTGAATGTAAATTGAAGGCTCATGCCAAGTGGATCATTCCATCAACAGTAGAAGAACGGGCAATTCATATTTTGAATGGTAAGATAACATTTGGGGCTACCCAATATGATGCCACAACAATGCTTATTCTTAAAGCAGGAGCGGAAATCAAAGTAACGGCGCTCTCAGATGTACATATGATTATTTTGGGGGGACCGGCTCTTGAACAACGTCGGTATCTTTGGTGGAATTTTGTAGCCAGTTCGCAAGAAAGAATTGAACAGGCCAAATTGGATTGGAAAGAAGGAAAGTTTGGAAAAATACCTGGCGATGAACATGAATTCATTCCTTTGCCAGAATAAACGTTTACGGAGATGTCTCCATTCAGGCTTTAAAATAGATATTCATTAAAAAGGACCTTGAAAATGAAAAAATCAGATCATGATACTCAATATCTCAAAGATGGCAGCATCAAAACACGATTGACAGGTTATAATCTGCTGAATAATTCCAGATTGAACAAGGGCACTGCGTTTACCGATAGTGAAAGGGACTCTTTCTCCCTCCATGGCTTGTTACCGCCCCAGGTGAGTACTTTGCAAGAGCAGCAAAAACGCCGCCACGATGGCTTGACCGAATTGCCGACCACTTTAGAAAAGTACAGTTTCTTACGCGATCTCCAAGATAATAATGAAACCCTTTTTTACTCGTTGATCATTAATAACATCGAGGAAATGTTGCCCATTGTTTATACTCCTGTGGTTGGGGAGGGATGTCAAAAATTCAGTGAAGTATTCCGCAAGCCTCGGGGGCTGTTTCTTAGTTATCCCAACAAGAATTTGATTGATCAAATCTTTTCTCATCCACGTTATGACTTAATTAAGTGTATCGTCGTGAGTGATGGCGAGCGCATTCTTGGTCTCGGTGATCAAGGAGCCGGTGGAATGGGAATCCCAATAGGTAAAATGGCACTTTATACTGCTTTGGCGGGTATTCCACCACAATATTGTTTGCCTATTCTTCTGGACGTGGGAACCGACAATGAAGAGCGATTAGCCGATCCTCTTTATATTGGTTGGCGACACAATCGTATTCGTGGTGCAGAGTATGACGAATTTGTCGATACGTTTGTATCTGCGGTTAAACGCCGTTGGCCAAACGTTCTTCTCCAATGGGAAGATTTTGCAGGTGTTAATGCGGCGCGGTTGTTGGAGCGCTATAGGGATAAGCTGTGCACTTTTAATGATGACATCCAGGGAACTGCTGCTATGGCAACAGGGACTCTGCTTTCTGCCATTAATGTGACTGGAATTCCGCTAAAGGACCAGAAAATTGTTTTCCTAGGTTTCGGTGGCACGGGTTATGGAATTGCCCAATTGATGCGTGGTGCGCTTAGAGACGCCGGATTAAGCGATCAGGAAGCAGGCGATCGTATCTATGCTGTAGACAGGTATGGACTTCTTGTAGAAGGTGGTAAGGGATTGACTGCTGCTCAGGCAGCCTTTGCCCGTAAACGTTCGGAGGTGGCAGGTTGGCAGGTTACCAATTCTGAGGAAATCGGATTACTTGATGTGGTTCGTAATGTCAAACCTACAGCACTGATTGGTGTTTCAACACAACAAGGGGCATTTACCGAAGAGGTAGTACGCACTATGGCGAAATACACGGATCGTCCGGTTATTTTTCCACTTTCCAATCCAACTTCTCATAGTGAAGCAATACCTAAAGATCTTCTCAATTGGACGGAAGGTCGGGCTTTAATCGGAACAGGAAGTCCTTTTGATCCCGTAAAATTCAATGGAAAAGAGTATTATATTGATCAGACAAATAATTCATATATTTTTCCAGGCTTAGCTTTAGGTATTATCTCTTCTAAAGCAAAAAGAGTTTCTGATGGAATGATTAAGGCTGCTGCACTTGCTCTTGCAGCATGCTCTCCTGCTCGGGAAAATAAATCAGCGAACCTTCTGCCACCACTTGCACACCTTCGCTCAATTAGTTTTGCTGTTGCAAAAGCCGTAGGAAAACAGGCGATCTCGGAAGGTCTTGCTGGGGTTAATGAATCAGGATTTGAGGAAGAGCTTGCTAACAATGTATGGGAGCCCATTTACAAGCCTTACCTACTTGCTGATTAAGCTGGACTTGGAGGACTTGCAAAGTTTGGGTCACTTGACCTGAGGTAACGTCAGTTTTTTGATGAGAAACCTCCACTAATTTTTTCGTCTACGTACCGCGCTTAATTTTTTTCGCCTACATACCGTACTTATTTCTTCGCCTACCTACCGCGCTTTATGCGCGGTATCCAGGGGATCTTGCTCTAGAAATGCTCAGCGGCATCTTAAAATATTGTTCTGGATACCGCGCATAAAGCGCGGTACGTAGAGAAATTTAAGCAGAGAAATTTAAGCGTTAAGTAGAGAAATTTAAGCAGTACGTAGAGAAATTTAAATGAAAAACTGACGATCTTTCAGGTCACTTGACCTCAAGTAGTGTCACTTTCATTATCTTTTATTTCTACCCCTCCCCCTCGACTTGTTTGCGGGATTGGCAGGGAGGTAGTAAGTAAAGTATTTCTTGAATAAGGGTTCAATACTTAAGGTTCTCATCAAAAAAAAGACAATACCCCTAGGGCACTTTCACCGTGTATCCTTTAGTTGTGGTTATAGACCTTAAAATAAAAATTATATAAAAATCATTGCGTTATCTTATAATTGAATATAGTTAGCAAGAATAAGATACTGTGGTATGATTCTCAAAAGTGAAAGAAACAGTTTTTGTTTAACAGCAACTGTAGCGAATAGAGGACATGATGATAAACTCCAAGATATCATTGGATTTAAAAAAGAAATGCTCCGAAGATCTTTTTTCGAATAACCTCTCCTATGAAATCTCTCATGATTACTTAATGGAATTGTTAGATGTTGGCAAATTAAATGTTTGGCAGTGGGATCTGGGTACAAACGAAATCATTGATTTTGGTTACTCAGAATCTTTGTCTGTTTTAGATGAAACCAGTGAAGTAGGACATATAGATCATTTTATAATACGACTTCATCCAGATGATCGAGAGGAAATTGCCAATACATTAGTCAATTCTTTAACTCATTTTGAGGATCATTATTCCGATTTTCGTGTTCTATCTAACAAAGGTCATTATGAATGGGTATCAGCTCGGGGGCGTTACATCCGTGATGAAGAGAATAATCCAATTAAAATGATTGGTACCTGGCATTTTATTACGGAACAAAAACATAATCAGGAATTGATTAAATTACAACAAACGACGCTCGAACGTATATCGAGGTGTTATTTTTCAGGAGAAGCCGCATCTTCATTATCTCATGAAATTTCTCAGCCATTATTGGCATTGAATTCTTACTTACTAGGCAGTATTTTGCGTTTACAGCAAGAGGATAAAGGAACAAATGAATTTATAAGCGTGCTCCAGAAAGCATTAGAACAAGTTGAATTGATAAGTACCATTATTAAGCGAATGAAGCGTTTTGTAACTCATGGAGAATTACATTTTGAGCGTGTTAATTTAACTTCGTTGGCAAAGCAGTCAGTCATCCTGTCTAAATTTTATTCCAATTTTTCTGGAACAGTTCAATATGAGTTTGATGAGGATTTAACTGAAGTTTATTTGGATCGAAATCAAATGCGACAAGTTTTTTTAAATCTTATTAATAATGCCTTTGAAGCGATGTTCGATGCAAAAACTGTGAATCCTAGCTTGCTTATCAAGATAAAAAACTATGACACGGATGTATTGGTTACTATTGTTGATAATGGGCCTGGGGTGTCGCAAAATGTACTCGATAACCTATTTATTTCATGTTACAGCACCAAAGAATACGGCTTGGGTCTTGGGTTAAATATTTGTAAAAAAATTATTGAGGCACATGGCGGAAACATCAAAATAGAAAGAAATACCTCTGGTGAGGGCACTGTAAGTTCTTTTAGATTACCTAATCAATTTTTGGAGTCTCACAATGAATAAGACAATTTATATTGTTGACGATGATGAGAACGTATTGCGTGCTTTGAAATGGCTTTTTGACTCGATGAGTTTTGAAGTGAAAACCTACGCGAATGCAACCGATTTTCTGGAGCAATATAATCCTTCACATATAGGATGTTTGATTACCGATGTCCGTATGCCAGATATAGATGGTCTTGAACTACTCGAAAAATTAAAAGGTCAAAATAGCTTACTCAAAGTGATTATTATTACGGCCTATGGGGATATACCCATGGCTGTGCGAGCGATAAAAGCTGGAGCCATTGATTTTATTACCAAACCGATAAATGAGAAAGATTTATTAAAACTGATAAAAAAATGCCTTGAACATTATCCAAATCATACTTCTCATGCGGTTAATAAGTATGAACTTTTAACCGAAATTGAACTCAAAGCCCTTGACGCGATTTGGAATAAAAATTAAGTGGATTATTTATTAGATTATCAATACCCCAATAACCTTCTGATGCGATTGGTATAATCTCGTAAAGGGGTTTGCACTATAAAATTCTTCAGTGGCGTTTCAATCTCAAAATAGAGAATATTGGCTAAAAACCCATAACAACAGGCATCTAGTGCATGCACTTTATCTCCAAATAGATAATCTTTATTTCCTAAAATGAAAAGAATTGCTTGTAAATCATCAATGCCTGATTGATATATATCTTCGGTGGGGTATCTACCAATCCCTTGGTAATGATATTTTTCAATATTATATTTTCTGACTTGCTCAAGAGTGGCTTCAGATAACTCGGAAAATTGTTTTAAAAATTCAGCTTTGAATAAAGGCCAGAACTGCTCATCTTGCCAACGCGAATAGGACATAACCCAATACATATGATTATCTAACATTCGTGTAGTTAAAAAATGGATATTCTTTTGTTCTGTAGTTAAGCCATGGTCCAAATCAACATATTTTTGCGAAAGATATTGGATAATAGTGTTACTATCAGTAAGGATTTGTCCCTCATCATTCAGGTAAGGCAACTGTCCTCGTGGTGCATGCTGGGTATTTATAATATGTTCATGCTGGTAATCTATTTGGGTTAGTCTAAGAAAAGTGTCCACTTTCAAGCCAAAGGGGTTATTATCTGGAAGCCCAAAAAGTTCTGGATAAGAATATAATACCACCATAGTCAACTCCCTAATTTTTATAATGTCAATTGCTCGCCTAGCTTTCAAAAGAGTAACTAAATTTAGTTACTTTTAAGGAATTCCAATACAAGTTCCACTCTAGCCCAATAGTTTGAATGCAGCAACTCCAATAGAAAAAAGTAGGTATATCGGAAGAAATGGCATGGATTCCTTCTAATGTGCAAATTAAGGCAAGGAACTATCATTAGAGTCGATTTGAAATACGTTTCCAAATCAATGAGACAAGAAATTCATCATGACTTTGCAATCAATGCGCTCCAAAACAGGAGCAATTTTACTTTTATTTAACAAAATAGGGCATTTATTTACAATTCATCTCTTTAATTTAAGGTTTGTTTAATAAATAATCAGTATCATATGAAATATTCCCTTATTTTTGCTTAACAGCAAATAAGTCCAGTAATTTAGGGGGCGGTGAGATGACGATTGATCTGAGTGTAACAACCAAAGATTTAATTGCACAATTAGGTGCAATAGATCCAAGCTTTGTTCAGACAATCACAAAGCAAGCAACAATTGATAAAAAAACTCTGTTAGCATGGTTGGAATCCACCTCAAAAACTGCAAGCAATCACCAGGCATTTTTTCTAATTACCTCATTGCGGACTTCTTTATTAAAAGATATACATAAATCATTAAATCCTGGACACACAGAAGAGGAAGCTCAAAAAGGAGGCATATCTGCAAAAGCTAAATATGCACTATTAGCTCTTGCGGGAACTGTTTATTTTGGTTGCGAAGGGTTTGATGGTATTACTGCAATGTTGGGTGCTTTTTCTTCAATCCCAACCATTGCTTTATTTGTGGCAGGAACATTATTTTCAGTTCTTTCCATGATTGTATTTTATAGTTTTGATTTGGTAGAAATTTCCAAAAATTTGGGTATTAAATCCACAGATACAAAAAAATTACTGGATGTTTTACTTGATGAAGTGAAACAGATAGAAGCCATTCGCATGCGTCTTGCCAAAACTGCCCAGAAAACGAAGGAAGAGTTTGAAGAGGATCGTCAGCTTGCAGCAGTATTACTGCAAAGATATAAAGACTTAGAACAAATTCGACAGGATCTGATGTCAGCTGCGAATAATCCTTATTTACAAGCGGCTAAATACATCACAGCAGGGGTTGCGGGAATTTTATTTTTTAGTGGTGGTTTTTTTGCCGGCCAAACAGTAGCCTTGGCCATTGCGGCTTTGTTTGTTACTACTATGACGGCAACGGCATGGCCGATTGTTGTGGCAGGGGTTGCCGTTGGCTTGGCAGCACTCAGTGTTTACTGGTTTGTCGAACGTCCAGGGATTGAAAATCTGATCAGCCGTTGGAGAGGATTAGATAAAAAGAAAATGGATAAATTATGTAAACCAGACGTGGTGAAAAAAGAAACAGAGGAACTGGAGGAATTAATTACAAGCATTAATTTTAAGATAGACTTACTGGAACAACACGATGCAGACCAATTGAAAATTAGGACGCTTGAACAAGAAAACTCTGGATTGAAAGTAGAGAATAGTGCGCTCCTGCGGCAAGCACAGACTGCGGAACTCGAAGTTGAACTTTTAAAAGCAGAGTTAGAAAAGCTAAAAGAACAACAACAGACCAAACCAATTGTTGAGAGCTCGAAACAAGAGGAGCACGTTGTGCCAGACAGCATAAAAGTCACTCAGCCACTTCATATATCTAGAGATGATAATGAACCGTCACCGCGCCAACGATACTCTCTTTTTAAATCGGCATCTACAGGACACCTCCTTGATTTAGGAAAAACTTCTACTCTGGAAAATTCGATTTAATGCGATGAAAAGGAAGCAAGCAAGTTGGGTCGTTCGGCCTGAGGGCTCGTCACTTTTTTATAAGAGCCTCCAATAATTTTTTCGCCTACGTACGCGCATAAAGCGCGGTACGTAGAGAAACTTTAACTTTAAATGAAAAACTGATGACGATACCTCAGGCCGAACGACCCAACTTGTTCGCTTTATGCTTTCTTTAGAGTGCATGTGTACTCAATGTATCCTCTATCTGTAAAACGTTCTCTTCCAATGAACGGTTTTTCCCGGAAGTAGACAGGAAGCCATTCTTTGCCAAGGCCTGCATCACGGTGTGATTCGTCGCAGGTTGTTGCCAAACCGGTACAGCAACTGGTTTTTGCCCAAGAACTATAGGTGGCTGGGGTATAGGTCTTCTTTCTGGATTAAGTTCAAATTCTTCTGTTTCCAGGAATTTAAGTTGTTCGGCAGTAAGTGTTTTGAGCTGACTGGTATAAATAAAGGGCAGAGCTCGGAGTTTGAAAACCAAGGAAAATGCTTCGAATTTATTACTTAATTCAGTATATCCATGGTGTAATGGATCATCATATGTTGCTTGTAACTGGGATGGCGACAAGGTGTCAATCTGATTGAGATCAGTACGATAATAAATTTTCTTGTCTTTACCTAATAAGAGCAAGGGCTGCGGTTGGCGGTATTGATAGTCAATATCAGGCATTTGTTCCAGGCCGCCATATTGTGACTGTTCAGGCAATTTGCTTCCATTAAATACTTGATGTAAATCGTGTAATGAGGAAGTCATTCCTGCAAGACATGCTTGTTTGTTAAAATAATTATTTGCAATATCAAAATCACCATCACCACTTGTTGCAATTGGAGGCTCGCTTTTATCGGGTGTTGGGTCATAAACGCGTTTGGTGTAGACGGCTATCCTGTTAAGTTCATCATGCAAGTTATTAACTAAAATGCTGCCCCAAACACCAAAGCGCTGTGGAAGTAAGGCTCGTAAATCACCCATAAATGAAACATGGCCAGCAGCAAAATGATCGGTATAATAGTGAAAACAAAAAAACTCCATTCCCAAAGACAAAGCCTGATAACGATGGGCTAAATCCTCTAGTGTTTCACGATCCAGGCCATTAGGAGTTTGTCTGAGTATCTGGAGTAATGCATTGAAATCGCTGTTTTCTGATTGATAATCTGCATGAGCCAGAAATTGTTTTAACTCATAATAAATACGCGCATAGTTCAATGCTATATGATGGCCAATAGTATAAACACGAACTGACCATGGAGTAAAATGCGCTATATTTCTATTTAAAATGTCACTGTAGTTTTTTACTCTAAGCGCAAACATAAGTTGTTGTACGTAGAAATTTAATGTGCTTGAAAACGGAATGTAATTGGCATTGTTAATTGTATAAATCGTGTCAATATCACTTTGTTTGACTTTGTTATTCGCTAATCGGTGATAAGAGCTAATTAATTTTTGCTCCTCGTCTTCGGTAACTGGCGACTTAATTAAATATTTTCCTAAAGTTTTGCATGCCTCTGTGCTATCAAAAGCCTTTGGATTTTCTTTAAATTCACAAATGCTTGGCAAATTTAATGAAACTTCTTTGCCGCCAAAATAATCACCCGACATGGCGATAATCATACCCGAGGATACTTTTAATCCCATGGGTTCAGGAAGACCAATCTCATTAATTCCTTGTAAATGCAAATGCAAGCTGCCTTTTTCAATATCAATGTATGGATTGTCTTTTAAGACATTCCAGTCTTGAAATCGCAATGCATCACCCAGTTCCGTGTGTTCAGTTGTATCCATAAGCAAGCTCCATTTTTTATTTTTATGTATTGCGCCTTAAAAAAACAATGAACTTTTAAATGCGGGTCTTAAATCAAATTCTCAGAAACTAAAGGTAAAAAATAAATATAGAAGGGCGATGTCAAATTTTCAAATGAGTCAGTTAATCTCCTTAAGGGTAAGTGTATTTTTTGCATCTATAATTAAAATAAATTAAACATGCTGAGTTTATTATGACCGATAAAAAAATGGAGCAACCCTTAGGAGTGCATCGCAATACTTTATTTTCAAATACTACAGATACGAGTACCGCTTCCTCTAAAGATCGGCTAAAAGATTTTGATGCAAAAAAACAGGATGCATGGCTTGAATTCAGCAAGAAAGTGATTCATGAGCTGGGTGAACGAGCGTCCTCTTTTCCAAAAGTACCGCCAGAAGTTCATAAGGACATTCATTGTCCTCCAGATATGTTGCGTTCTCAAGTAGGTTGTACTTATGCTTGGTTGGCTGATAAACGGCGTGAAGTAGCCAAAGCACTGAAACATGGGCCGCTGAGACATCAATTCGGATTAATTAATAAAGCAGGTTTTGTATCTACAGATGATTTTAATTTATCTAAAGATTTACCAACCCAAAAAAATATGATCTATGCGCATCTATCCGATTTAATTCATCAAAACAGGGAGAACGTTGAGGTAAAAGGATACCCGGATAAATCAAGCGAAGGAACAAAATACACAATTACGATTAAAATGACTGATGATGAACGCGAATTGGCGCATAAAAAAAACGCAGCTTCGGAGTCTCCATTTATTGAAGATGATGTGGTCCTTACGATTACTTTTAACGATTATGGTAAGGACGACAGTAGAACCTCCATTGTGATTGATCATCGTTTTACCCCTTTTGCTGAAGATTATCGTGATAAGTCCAGTTATTTTCAGGTGCAATTTGAGTTAATCGACCCTTATTTTCAAGCATGTTTTAATTGGGAACCTGCTCAGGATATAAATGATTTTTTAGTCAATGCAGGAAAACTCGCATACAGCCTTGCACGATTACAACCTGTAGGCCGAGGAAATTCAGCAATTGTCGAATGGATGATAAGAGGACTTGCCGAAGCAAAGAATATTGAATTAGGACCTTTTAATCACAATGAATTGGGATGGGACTTTAAGGCATTCTTGACACCAGATATTAATGAGTACGCTCGTTGGTTTGCTGAAAAAGCATTTACTAAGTGTACATTAACCGAAAGAGAGTCTTTAAAAAACGCATAAGTTAAAGGAGTTGACATAAATAGTAGGGCTTGAATTCACGAGGTATATATCAGCATGAATCAATTTCGTTTACATATTTTATTTTCGATTATTTACAAATTTTCGAAAATAATTGATACTGTCTGCATGATTGAAGTGAAATGCACGGAATATGTCCAAAATTAAAATAAAACAATCAAAAGCAAGTACTGTATTAGAGAAATTACGCCTCGATCTTGTAAGCGGCTATTTTGATCCTGGACAAAAATTACAAATGGAGCAGTTAAAAGAACGCTATGAGGTGGGATACAGCCCTTTGCGTGAAGCTTTATCTCGGCTGGTAAGCCATGGTTTAGTGAACCTTGAAGATTTGTGTGGTTTTTCAGTACCGTCTTTGTCTTTAGAAGAGTTATATGATCTCTACGCAGTCAGAATACAGATTGAAACACGTGCTCTGGAATTATCCATGCAACATGGAGATGAACATTGGGAAGCGGACATTATTGCATGCTGGCATCGTTATGCAAAATATCTTACTCCACAACCCAATAAACTGCTGGATCTCAT
Organism: Legionella sp. PC1000; assembly: GCF_014109805.1. Classification (GTDB taxonomy): domain Bacteria; phylum Pseudomonadota; class Gammaproteobacteria; order Legionellales; family Legionellaceae; genus Legionella; species Legionella resiliens. Next base: position 3,547,737 of record NZ_CP059400.1, on the reverse strand, counting down.
TGAATGGAATGCGTTTCAAAAAGAATTTACCTTCACACTGATTAAGGCGTGCCAATCTCCGTGGTTACTTAAAATTCAAGACATGTTGTATGACCATTCATCACGTTATCGTTTTTTATGTTTGGGTCGCCATCATAATGATGAAAAAGTATTAACAGAGTTGAGACAAGAAAATGAGGAGTTAGTTACTGCGGTATTGACGAGAAATAAAGAAAAAGTGATGCAGATCTCACAAAAAGGGTGGAATAGCTCGATTAAAATTATGGTGGATAGTTTAAAGGATAAAAAAGCTAGGGAATAAGCGATGACCGAAAATAAAAAAAATTACTTACTCGTTCCTTCGGTACCTACTCCAAATGGTCGATTGCATTTAGGCCATATTGGTGGTCCGTTTTTAAGTGTGGATATACTCGCCCGATATCTAAAACTTTGTGGTCACTCGGTTTGGATAATTTCCGGTACAGACAGTTATGAATCATATACGGCAGGGAAGGCAGAAGAAGAGCATTCAAGTCCTAGAGAAATAGGTCATCATTATCATGCATTAATTGCGCATGAATTAACGTTAATGAATATTAAATACGATCAATTCATTAATCCACTTGATGGGCAATGGAGCATATCCTATCAAGAATGGCATGAGCAGATCTTTCAACAATTATTGAATAATAAGGTTACAGTCTTATTAAAAGAGAACATACCATGGGATGATAAAAATAAGCGTTATCTGACTGGATATTGGCTGCAAGGAAACTGTCCTGTGTGTTATGAGAGAACTGTAAGTTATTTTTGTGAAAATTGTGGTGCACATTTTCGTCCAGAAGAAATGATTCGTAAATGCTATTCAGATCAAAAAACGGTGGAAAATATTTTCTTACAGCTCCCTGACGACATTGAACTGAATTCGCAGGGAATTCATCAAAAAATAAAGACATTGTTTCAAAGCTATCGGGTTTTACAAAATAATCGGTTCAGGCTTACGACACATTGTAATTGGGGTTTAACAGATAATACTGATCCTGATCATTCAAGAACTTTATTTAGTTATGGTTTTGTCTTTGCCTATTTTCTAATGTTTGGGGAAATCGCAGGGAAACTCATGGGCATCAACAAAAATGCATTTGCTGCAGATTCTGATGTGGTGACCATCTCCAGTTTTGGGATCGATAATTCATTACCTTTTTTAAGCAGTGCATTGGGAATTAGTTCTGGATGTCCTCAATACAAGTCATTTGATTATTATCTGGTTAATTATTTTTATTACCTTGATGGGAGTAAATTTTCAACAAGTCGACAGCATATGATCGGAGTAGATGAGGTTATCAATCAAAAAGGGCTATGCAGTGATATTGTTCGGCTTTATCTTGCTTCAATCGATGTGCGCAGTCAAACAGGGAATTTTATCATTGACGTTTTTATCCATTATTACAACAAAACTATAGATTGGTTTGAACACTATATTATCCAAGGGATACAAAACATACCTGAAAAGGTGAGCCAGCCTTGCAATCAACAGCTACAACATCAATTATGCGATTTATTTGCAATTCAAGAAGATGCGTTGCAACCCGATCACTTTTCGCCTCATATTGGGGTTCAATCTCTAAATGATTGGCTCGTTCTGGGGAAAAGCTTAAGTCGCTCCTCGGAGGATTATTTCTGGTGGTTAAAAGGATTTACTTTGGTCATTTATCCTTACATGCCAAAGCTTGGCGAAATAATCTGGAATGCTCTCGGTTATGAACAGTTACCCACGCAAGCGGATTTTTTTGTTAAACCCACGAAGTTCTTACAGAAAAAAATACAATTAACCCTAAAACGAATTACAACGGAATTTGAGAGGCACGAAGAGGAAATGAGTTATGAACAAAACGAATCATGAAGGAGTTTCCGATATACTTGGGGTGGGTGTCGGACCATTTAATTTGAGTATTGCTGCTCTTTTATCGTCTGTCAAAGAGATTTCAAGCATATTTTTCGAACAAAATAAGGAAGTGATTTGGCATCCAGGAATGTTATTTCCCAATGCTGAAATTCAGGTCAGTTATTTAAATGATTTGGTTACGCTTGTTGACCCTACTAATTCTTATTCCTTTATTGCCTATCTTGCAAAACACAAACGCCTGTATCGTTTTATTAATGCACAATTTAAGCATGTGTTACGTACAGAATTTAGCCATTATTTAAATTGGGTGAGCCGTTCGTTACCTAATTTATTGTTTGATGAAAAAGTTGAGGAAATTTCTTTTGATAAATCACATTTTGTCATGCAAACATCGCAGAGAAAAATCAAAGGAAAACATCTTATTTTGGGTAATGGTTTAACTGTAAAAGTTCCTGCTTGTGCTAAACCGTATTTGGGTAGAAATGTGTTACATAATAAGAATTTTTTACTCAATCCGATAAATTGGCAGGGTAAAAGAGTTGCTCTTATTGGTGGAGGTCAAAGCGGAGCTGAAATTGTGCGGCATATTTTATCGAGTGAGCACTTGCCTTTGGAGTTAAATTGGATTTCAAAGAGATCTCAGCTATTACCGATGGATACCTCTCCATTTGTAAGTGAATTTTTCACCCCTAAGTATACTGAATTCTTTTTCCATGTACCTGAGAAAGAAAAAGCCTTTTTATTGCAAGAGCAGCTCTTGGCGAGCGATGGTATTTCTTCCCATTTATTGCGAGCGATTTATCAAAAACTTTACAGCCTTGAGTTTTTGGAAAATAAGAATAAGTTTTTTAAGTTTTTTCCATGTTATGAATTAACAAATATGAATAACGGTTTAGGGAGATATCAGTTAATACTGACTGAGCTTGGTACGATGAGCAAAAGAGTAATCTCAGCTGATATTGTTATTTTGTGTACAGGGTACCAATGGGAGTTCCCATCTTATCTTTCCCCGCTATCTGAAAAAATACCTTTAAATAACGGAGTATTTTGTGTCAATCAGGATTTTTCCATTGTATGGGATGGGCCAAAACAACATCGAATTTATGTCCAAAATGCAGCACGTAATTCTTATGGAATCGCAGAGCCAAATTTAAATGTCATGGCATGGCGGAGTGCAAAAATAATTAATAGCGTGACCCAATCGTCAATTTATGATCTGGATCAGGAGAGCACTGTCTTGGATTGGGAGCGAGAATTATTCTCTGAGGAGCAACAATATGCCTCAATTGCCTGAGTCTGTTGTTTGTGCAAATCCAAGATTAGTTTTTTCTAATCCAGAACCCATTGCTTCAGGAGTTGTAGTAAACCCTGTTGATTTTGCACAAAAGCAAGTACACCCACCCGTTCAAATAACTTATTTTCAGGTGTTACCTCAGAGTGAAACTCCTATGGATGATCATCAAGAACAGGAGATTTGGATTGTATTAAATGGAAGTGGTATTTTGATTTATGAAGAAACTTTTTATTTGCTGAATGCACAAGATATTTTTTATTTTGCATCATTTAAAAAGCATCAAATACGTAACCTCATGTACGAACCACTTCTTATTTGTTCTATTTATTGGTAGGGAATTTTTGGTAACAGCTCATAATGTTGGTGGAAATTTAATGAAGAACTATAAGGTTAGATGGCTACAAGCCGTTGATAAAGAAAACTGGTTAATAATGTGGCAGGAATACATGGAGTTTTATCAAACATCTCTGCCTGCGAAAGTAGTGAAAAATACGTTGAATGCATTACTTTCTGATAATAAAAATATAGGCTGCCTTATTGCTTGTGACTCTCAAAATGGGGCTATTGGCTTTCTAACTTTTATCCTCCATTTAAGTACCTGGAATATCGAGCCAGAATGCTATTTACATGATTTATTCGTGAAGCCGGAACATCGGAAAGCTGGGGTAGCAAAGATGCTTATGGAGGAGTTAAAACAAATCAGCAGGTTACGCCAATGGAGTAAAGTATATTGGATTACCAAACCCGATAATCAGGTGGCTAGAACGCTCTACGATAAAATTGGGAGAGGTGAATCTTGGATTATGTATGTTATGGCAGCTGATGAAGCTCATTCCTCATCTCCATCATGCCCCCATAAATGAAAAAAGGAACTGCAGATTATTTATATTTCTTAACTAAATACACTCTTTACTATCTTGATCTTTTGGGAGATTGACTCATTTTCTGCCTAAGAATTTCCCTGATTTTAAGAAATAAATTAATTCCTTATGCTTTTGATAAAATTTAAAAAATTAAATTTATAGTTGAAATAGCAGAAATAGATACCCAAATTATTGTTTTCTTTGCTATATATTAAAAAATCACCTTGCTACATTTTTCTTGCCAATAAAGACAGTGCATTGATGACTGGACAAATTCTACATCCTGATGGGGGAGAATATATGGCTTAACAGTTAGAGATTTTGAAGAAAGTTCCTAGGATAGCTTGCCAATGAATAACTATGATAAACACTTGTAAATTTACCCTTAAGTTGCAAGTGGATAATTAGATAAAATAAGAAATAAGGAAATTTTACATGCAAGACATTATAAAACCTGCACTTTTTAATGCTCAGTTAATAAGAAGTTTAGGATGTACTACCTATCAAGGTGCTGAAATTGGCGAATGTCTTGCTATTGCAAACCAAATAGAACCTGGTGATAAGGATAGTTGGTATACTCGTTGGGCCGCCTTCGCTGACAGCAATTACAGGATAGCCGAATCCTGTCGTAGTCAAGGGCTTCACATCGATGCAAAATTGGCTTTTTTGCGAGCCTGTACTTATTACCGAACAGCCTTCTTTTTTCTAGAAGATAAACCAACGGATCCGAGGATTGAACAAGCATTGCAATACAGTATACGTGCTTTTCATCAAGCTCTTGAATTTTTTGAAACTCCGGTGGAAAAGTTAGAAATTCCTTTTGAGAATACGACCTTGCCTGGTTATCTTTATCTGCATCATTCTGTTTCAAATCATCCCAAACCCATTCTCATTGACACTGGCGGGGGAGATAGCACTAAGGAAGAATTGTATTTTAGTACTGCAGCCGAGGCCTTAAAACGTGGCTTTCATTGCTTAAATTTTGAAGGCCCTGGCCAAGGCAGTATGCTGCGTTTAAATAAAATACCTTTTATTCCTGATTGGGAGCGGGTAATCGAAAAAGTGGTTGATTTTATCATTGACCGTCCAGAAATCGATACTAATAAAATTTTCTTAATCGGGCGAAGCTTTGGGGGTTATCTTGCCGCTCGCGCCGTAACCAAGGAAAAAAGAATTGCAGGTTGCATTGTGGATCCAGGTATATTTGATGCGAGTGGTAATCTAGAGGCCAAATTTAATTCATTTATGACCAAGTTCCCTGATTTAAAAGAGGTTCCCTTCGAGAAAGCTCTAACACATCTCATGAATACAGATGAAAACTTACAATTTATGTTAGAAAGCCGAAAGTGGCGATTTGGTGCTAAAACGATAGAAGAAATGCTCCATAGAACCCGTGCTTACACGTTGAATGGCTTAGTCGAAAAGATTCAGTGTCCTATGCTGATTTGTGATAATACCTTAGAATACATCACACTGGGTCAGGCAAAAAAACTGTATGATCAGTTACAATGCAAAAAACAATACATTCTTTTTAATGATGAAGAGGGTACTGGCGGTCATTGCGAACCGCTTGCACCGAGATTATTTAGTGCAAAAATTTATGCCTGGCTAAGTTCATTATAAGTTTTTTCATAAGTATAAAATGAACCGAAATTAAATGATGCACTAGACTAGTATAAAAATGAGTTAGTCATCTTTATCTCTTAGAAAAGAGGTTTATTAAGAAAAGTTCTCCTATTTTTAGGAGAGAGTTTATTAATTTTCGGGAAGATAAATGCAGTCTATAGGCACATGGTGGTTATGGTTGTTTTTTATTCTTTTAATAGTGGTCGTATTAGCTATCGATATTATTCTTTTGACCAGAAGTAAGGAAGAGGAGATTTCATTGAAATCATCTCTTGTATGGGTCAGTGTATGGATCATCCTGGCCTTGCTTTTTAATGCATTTTTGTGGGTATATCTATCGCAAAGCTATTCAGTCCATATTGCAAACCAAAAAGCACTTGAATTCTTTACCGCTTATTTGGTTGAAGAATCATTATCGATGGATAATGTCTTTGTCTTTGTCATGATATTTAAATATTTTTCTATACCCATGAAGTATCAGCGCCGTCTGCTTTTATTTGGGGTATTGGGTGCGATCTCTATGAGGATAATACTCATTGTATTTGGGATTTGGCTCATCAATAAATTTGATTGGATTTTTTATCTGTTTGGTTTATTACTCATTTATTCTGCATTTAAATTCTTCACAATGCAGCAAAATGAACAATCCATTGTGAATAATTTTATTCTTAGGGCATTAAGAAAATTTTTTCCAATAACAAAAACAATTCCAAAAGATAAGAGTTTTATTGTAAAGAAGAATAAATCGTATTTTATAACTCCTCTATTTGTTGTACTTATTTTTATTGAAACAAGTGATCTAATTTTTGCTATTGACAGTATTCCTGCTATATTTGGGATCACTAAAGATCCATTTATTGCGTGTTCATCGAATGCTTTTGCAATACTGGGATTGCGAGCTATGTATTTCATTTTGGCAAACATCCAAAACAAATTTTATTATCTTAACTATGGATTAGCTTTAATTTTAGGTTTTATTGGGATAAAAATGATGGTGCATGATCTCATAGAAATCCCTGTAGTAGTGACGCTTTCAATGATTGTCTTGATACTTAGCGGCTCAATGATTGCAAGCAAATTATCGAAGAAATAAAACCAGAAATTAAATTTGTAGTAACTTGATTTAACCGTCTATAAGTTAGTTGTTAAAAAAGGATATTTATGGAGCAGTTTTTAATTTTCGCGCTGGTAGGCTTTGTGGCACAAATAATTGATGGTGCCTTAGGTATGGCTTATGGGGTAATTGTTACAGGTGTTTTAGTCACCTATGGTATTCCTCCTGCGGTGGCCAGTGCTGCAGTACATACTGCTGAGATTGTCACCACTGGCGTCTCCGGTTTATCACATGCGATGTTTAAAAATGTTGATTATGCATTATTTAGACGATTAGCTATCCCAGGTATTTTGGGAAGTATACTTGGGGCGTATCTCCTGACCAAAGCATCAGAAAAAATAGCGAGGCCTTTTATTGCAGTTTATTTGATCGCCACGGGTTGCTATATTTTATACCGAGCATTCCAAGGTGGAAAAATCATGGAGCTCATAAAAAATTTTATGGTCAAGCGCCTAAAAACCAGGCGTGCACTGCCTTCTAATCATGCACGTGGATTAATACCTCTTGGTTTTTTTGGTGGGTTTTTTGACGCAACAGGTGGGGGCGGTTGGGGATCCATTGTTAATTCCACATTACTTGTACAGGGAACTTCGCCTTCTTACACCATAGGTACAGTGAATTTGACTGAGTTTTTAATCACCATCAGTGTTTCTGCGACCTTCTTTTTTACCATTGGGATTACCAATTGGTTAATTATTCTCGGACTGATTGCCGGTGGGGCTATTGCTTCCCCTTTTGCTGCCTACCTTGTTCGCCATCTTCAGCCGCGACTCATTATGTTGCTGGCAGGAACAGCGATCGCATTACTTGGAATGTACTCAATTATTAGCATGCTTATGAAATGGATGATATAGAGTTAGAGATAATTAATTAAAGAAACGATTCCTATCCAAAAATACAACAGTGGATATAAGTGAAAAAATAGGAAAAAAACAGCTCCCATTTTAGGACTTCCGAAAATTTAATCTTAATGAGCGTGGCATGAATTGTGAGAAAAACGCAAAGTATAATCGTATTGGTTAATGAAAGGGGTAAGCTTTTCAGCTCGCTGAGCTACTTCTCCAATAAGTGCATAAATTCCTTTTCCTAAGATCGCCCCCAATCATAAAACCACAAGAGTGTAATGATAAGGGCGCGCTTTAAAACCATATCCCATCCTTAGTTAAATTTCCACATAACAGTCAAATTAACAATAGAGGATATTTTAATGAAACAAATATTTAATTATTCCTTCAATAAATACATACATAAAACTAATATAAACAATAGTACCAATATATCCTACCACAAGAAGTACCCCGTCTTTTTCTATTAATCCCAGGCTAAAAATAATAAGCAGGAATGCAAAAATAAAATTACTTAATGGGATAGGCAACATCAGAAAAATGGCTAAACAAAAAATAATGATGCCAGTGATTATTTCCATCAAACGATAGGTCATAAATATCCAGCGTGGTTTCAAAAAATATTCAATTTTAGTCAAATAAGGTACTGTAGTATGAATTACCTTAGAAATAGTCTTTTGATGAATCGTGCGTTTCGCAATAATTTTTGGTAACCACAATGTTTTTCTGGCAAATATCATTTGGCATGCAAAAAGTGCTATAGGCAGACTAAACACAATAGAAACACCTGGGACCGTAGAAAAAGGTAAGGCACTAGGTAAAGCAAAAAACAACAATACAATTCCAAATGCCCGCTCACCCAGAACTTGTAAAATATGTTGAAACGTTAATTCACCTTTTAATTCCTTATGGCGTACGAGCTCTAAAAGGATATCAGAAGAATGTGTAATTGTTGTTTTCATAAATAACTCGTAGTTGTAACCTGTTTCCAGGCAGGTTTTTCGTACTTGATGAGAGCAAAAATGTAATATTCCTCTCATGTAAATTTAATTTGTTTATAAAGGATAGAGGAAAATCTTTTATATGACGAGTAACATCACCCGTCAATAAAGAATTTTCTTTGAATCATGAAGTAAAGGTTATCCCAAAGGGTTTGGAAATTTTTGTAGATAAAGCATCCCCAATTGATACGACGCATAGTCAGTAATATGGCCTACATCACGGTATATTGGAATTCCGTTGATGTCTGCTTTACAAGTATTTTGTTCGCATTGTACTTTTTTAGGATCAATTATAATCAATTGAGGGTATTTGCTTTTCATTTTACTAAATAATTTATTAAACCATTGATCTTCATAATAGGTAAACTCGCATTCATGGGAATTATAAGATTTTCTTAATTTTATATGTTTAAAAAAACAATCATGAAAATTATTTTGCATTAAAGCGGTTGACTGAATTAATACAGGTTTTGCTCCTGAGTTAATAATGATTGAAAGCGCTTTATCTAAAGCTTTTTCCAATCGTTCTTGAGTTAAAAGTAACGAACGTGGATCATTCAAGTTATTTATGATGTTCGCTGATAAATAATTAGCCCATACTTGACCAATAATTACATAATCATAATGATTATTTTGAATCATTTGATAATATTTTCGGGTAAGTTCATGACAGAGTGAGTAGACTTGTTTTTTAAAGTGCCACCAGTCATAAAGATACATGTCAGGCAAGGTAAGGCAGGAAGATACTGTTTGCGATAAAATAGAGACATGCCCTGCTTGTCCTAACACATCTACAAAACCCCAGTAATGATTGGCAAATGAATCACCGATCATTAAGGCATGTCTACTGTCCGGTTTTTTTGAGCCGACAATGCATTGCATATTGATTTCATCCCGAGAATCGGTAACACACAAAGCTCTTTGTGGGTTTTTATATTGCTCTAATTGTTGATAAACAGTTAATAGTTCCTTATTAAAGCGCTGAGGAAACCCCTGATTTTTTTTGATAACATAGTCGCTAAGATGAAAAGCGAGGATTGGCGCTAATAATAGAAATACAAAGGTATAACGGAAGTGTATTTTTTTCCAGCGTTTTGATGGTTTTTCAATGAAGCGCCAAGACAGATAGGCTAAAACAAAAGTAAGCCCAAAGGCAGCAAATAAAACAAAGGGAGTTTCTCCAATACTTTGATATCTTAAAACCGAGAAAATAACCCAATGCCAAATGTAAAGTGAATAAGACAATAGTCCTATGAACACCAACGGTTTACTGGAAAATAATTGGCTCCAGATATTTTTGGGAGAACAGGCCCCTATGGCAATGAGAAATCCTGTTGCCATACAAACAATAAATGCATAGTGGTTCGGATAACCTGTTATTACTGGATTGAAACTGGCGAGGCATAGCAAGCTGATTAATGCCAAACCACCAATAAGATTTAAGAAGTATTTATTGGCTGAAAAGAAAGTCATGGGAATGAATGCAATGCAGGAGCCAATTAAAAACTCAAAAATCCTACTCGAAAATAAGTAATAAGTGTGTGAGGGCAGGTTTTTTGCATTGTAGAGCGACCCTAGAAAAGCGATACAGGTCAATCCAGCCAAAAATGGAATTAAATATTTGTTGGGCGAGAACCGATACAGGCAATAGATAAGACAGGGTAAAAGTAAATAGCACTGCCATTCTATTGAAAGAGACCAGGTATGGAGTAAAGGGATTTGATGGGTATCTTGTGAAAAATAGCCTGTTGTTGTTTTATCAAAAAACAAGTTGGATAAAAATAAGGAAGTTTTGCGCGCACTTCTGCTGTATTGAATTAAATCATCGGGTAAAAAAAACAACAAAGTTAAGGCCGTTGTTAAAAAGAGCAAGCAAACAAAAACAGGCTGCAAGCGCCATAATCTTCGATTATAAAAATTCAAAAAAGAAAAGGAATCCTCTTTGAGCGATTCGTGGATGGTACAAGTAATGAGAAAACCAGAAATAACAAAAAATATATCAACTCCGATAAATCCTGAGGGAAAAAAGGAAAATCCCCCGTGATAAATTAAAATCAATATAATTGCTATGGCTCTGAGTCCATCAATATCAGGGCGGTATTTCATTCACTTTCAAGCAAAATCCCAATCCTAACATCTTGGTTAACGTTTATCTATAACCACATCTGTTAAGGTGCTGGAACCAATTTATTTAATTGATTATGTATCAACAATCAAAATTTTCGTACCGTTTCATCTTTCAGATTATTGAGCATATCTACAGCTTGACCCCATATTTCAATTGTTAATGAGCTCTCATCTTGAGTGGACCTATTTAAGGTATCAATATAACGAATGGAATCCTCAAGTTTTTTTTCGCTTAACTGTTTTCGTATCGCATTCATAATGATAGAAGCTTCTTCTGTTGATTTTGCTTTAATAATATATCCTAATCCTTTGCCAATAGGTTCAATTTTGAAAATGAGATTGACATCAAATTGACAATTTTCTGCCAGTTCATAGCAAAAATTGAAATTATCCTCCGAATCAGATGCCTTGGTGAAAAACTCATATCTATTAAGAAACTCTGATGAGGGTGATGTCCAAATAAAACTTAAAATATATCCCAGAATGCCTTTTCTTAATAAATGATTCCTGTGCTTTTTCATTAAAATATCAGCACTCGGAAGACCATTTTTTAATAATGTGAAATACAGTTTCTGTTTTACTCTATTAAACTCTACTCCTAGATCAATATTACTTTTATTATTAATTTGCATTGCAATATGATTGTATAGCGAAGTAAGTACTATTAATTTACCTGCATCAAAATTTTGATCCGACAAACTTCCCGTGATTACTATTGAACTTGGAAGCTTTACATAAGCTAAAATATTTTCTCCCTGGTTATCAATTTTGCTTTTTTTATGCAGGGTGATGTTTGATGAGTTCTTGCTATGCATCACATGTTTGAAGATATGATCAATATGAAAAATACATTCTTCCAAGAATTCAATTTTTTCCTGTAGGCTCTTAAGGATCATCTTAATCCTCCACTTCCTTGTGTTGTCCTCTCTGGAGGTTGTCATATCCAATTTTATTTGGACAATTTTGATACTATTATAGTATATAATCCGAGTTCTTTTGATAAAGGGACTTAAGAATGTTTCATGGATTAGAGTCCTTATATCCTAATTTTATGAGGAAGTGATGCATACACTACGCGTTTTTTTCGCAATTATCTTTCCCAAGGCAACCCAGGTGCGTCTATCCAGAAGTTTAAAAACGCTACAAAATACCCTATTGTCAGATTACATTCGCTGGGTGCATGTAGAAAAAATGCATATTACTGTGCAATTTTTAGGGAATTTACCGCAAGAACAGTTAATTCTTTTGAGTGAAAATGTACAGGCCGCCATAAAAAATATATTGCCATTTCAACTGCAATTTGGCCATTTGGAATGGTTTCCAAGCTTGCGTCATCCTAAAATTCTTTCATTAACCGTTCAATCCCAAGCCGATTTAGCGATGTTGTCCCAAGTAATTGGTAACACGTCAATTACTTTAGATATTCCTGTTGAAACGCGTCCTTTTAGAGGACACTTGACCCTGGGACGATTAATTCGACACAGGGTACCCTATGAACTATTGGAAACGATAAAGGGACCGGCTATTCCGCCAATTATGGTTAATAAGATCCATCTCATAGAAAGTAGATCTGAAAAAGGTAGGCAAAATTACTATCCATTAGCAGAGTTCAAATTAGCTGAGTTATAGCTTGAAGAGGAAGATTCTGACACCTAACCATAAACACGTAATAAATAGCCTATGACAGCACGTAAACCCATGGCTTCACCGCCTTCAGGTTTTCCGGGTTTACTTTGTTCACTCCATGCCATAATGTCAAAATGTGCCCAAGGAGTTGTCTTGCTAATGTATCGCTGGAGAAATAATGCCGCAATAATCGCTCCGCCATAAGGATAGTCACTGCAATTAATCATATCAGCAATCGTTGATTGCAGAAACTTTTCATAAGGTGCAAATAACGGTAAACGCCAAACTGGATCCACGGTGTTATAAGAGGCGTCGATTATCCCTGCTGCTAAAGATTCCTCATTTGCAAAAAATGCCGACATTTCTGTCCCTACGGAAACGCGTGCCGCAGAGGATAAGGTGGCAAAATCAATCAGTAGGTCAGGCTCCTCTTCACATGCTTTGACTAAAGTATCAGCCAAAATCAAACGTCCTTCTGCATCAGTATTATCGATTTCTACGGTAAAACCATTACGCATAATTAAAATATCGCCTGGTTTAAAGGCATTAGGACCAATCGCATTTTCTACTGCAGGAATAAGTAAATGTAAACGAACGGGTAAGTTCCGCTTCATAATCCAATGAGCAAGACCTATCACATGTGCTGCGCCACCCATGTCCTTTTTCATTATTCGCATGCCATAAGGTGATTTAAGATTCAGGCCTCCAGTATCAAAACAAACCCCTTTTCCTACCAGGGTAACACGAGGATTTGTTCCATCACCCCAGATTAAGGAGAGCAGACGTGGTTCTGATTTGGCAGCACGACCGACTGTATGAATGGCAGGAAAATTAGCATCCAACAATTCATCACCAATCCATTGCTCGAATTGTGCATGATGCTCTTCAGCTAATTGTTCCACTATATCTGCCATTTCTTTAGGACCCATATCACTGGCTGGTTGATTGATGAGATCACGTACTAAAAAGTGAGCTTGGGCCAAATGAATTAAATCAGTGAACATGTGTTGCTCGATTACCAAGATCCGGGGAGGCACACGATCTTTTTTGTATTTTTCAAAACGGTATTGTGCTAATGCCCAAAATAAGGCATCTTCCTGAGAACAGTTCTCTTGAAGCTGGTAACTGTTTGCTGGTAATAATAAAGCGGCATGAGCCATTGCTAATGCCTGATTTTCATCTCCAGTGCCTACATAAGCTTTCTCTAATAAACCATCCGCATTATAAAGCAGGCAATACTCGCCAATTTTTCCACTGAATTGAGCTTGAATGAAATAATTACGTTCAATCATAGTTAACATAGAACGTTGCTTTTCCCATTTTTTTGGTGAGATTAGATAAAGGGGAACAGGATGGGCGCTCTCTATCGAATAAAAAAGTTCAGCTTGCATGTCATTTCCTGTTAAAAGTGGATGGTTTTTATCGTTGATAATTAATTATTCATTCTGGTTTTCCATTTGTCAAAATAAATAGCCGGGTTCGAGATCTTTTTGTATTTTTGTATCAAGAATCTAGTTCAATCACAAAGCCTACATTTCCGCGGTTTATGCCAGAGAGAGGCACTCACACAATTTACGGAAAACTTCATTTGTTACTTGAATCCATCCTGCTTGTGGAATAGTTCTATCACGACGCCTTGAGGCGAGATTCAAATAGTTCCATTAGAATATAAACGAAGTACTGTTTTGTCCTGTAGGTACCGCTGTGTATCGTAGAATACCTATTTTCCTGTTTCGATTTTGTTAGGATCTCCAGGCTTTATATGTAGAATCCAGTTCCGGATTTTCATGCCAGCTCGACTGGAGGCCGTACATAAAGCACGGCGCAAGTGAGCAAAGAAGAGAGATTTCATATCATTGGGCAGGAGCATTGCTGTTAAATTTTTGATAAATTCCCACCAGCTCCGCTTCACCGATAACATGGCCAGTCATTGCATTCAAAAGAATATCTCGAGTCGTACCATCCCCAAGAGTTAATACGGTATCCAGGGCATAGAGTTTAAAATGATAACTATGAGCAATTCCAACAGGGGGGCAAGGGCCTCGATATCCTTGACCGCCCCAACTGTTTTTTGCATTTGCAGCTCCTGGAGGTACTGGGCTGCCTGCCTCTAGCTCCGTAACTTTTGGGGGTATATTAAACACAATCCAATGCGTCCAAACACCATCAGGAGAATCCGGATCATCGACAATTAGTGCAAGTGACTGAGTATTAGTCGGGATATTACGCCAGGCTAATGGGGGGGATTGATCTATTCCGGTACACGTAAATTCGTCCGGAATCAAGGAATTCATTTTAAAAGCCGAACTTTCCAAGGTGAGTTTATTCGCAAAAGCATTGTAGTGAAACAGAGAACACATTAAGAACAAAAGTAGAGAATATTTTTTCATTATTTTTTACCTCATCGCATTTAAAAATTGTAATAAAATAGGGTATTGAAATCATCCAGATTAGAAAAACAAATAATATTTTAGTATTTATTTATCTGCAATTATGCATTTCCCTATTCTTTAAAATAAATAAAAAATTCAGATGAAAATTTTTAATGTTGATATATAATTCCCGCCCGCCAAGTGAATGCTACCAATTTTGTCATCAAAGCAAATTATTTGCCATATTGGTTATTCGTAAGAATCCCATGTTTTGAAGAGGCAGTTTTTTTAGGGAAAGTATAAATGCAACAAAAAAATAATCAATTTGAATCCAAAAACAAAGAGGGGGTAAGTATCAACTCCATCCCTCAAGATCTACATGATGAGGCAATAATTAATATTCCAGCTTCTCGCGAAAAACAAAACGAGCTTGTTGCAGAGGATGAGGAAATTCCTTTTGTAGATAATGAAGAAGAGGAAGGCGACGATTATTTCGGGTTTTGGAGGGTTTTTAAAGAGTTAAGTTCACTGTCCCTTCCCATGGCGCTTTCGTTTACTTTTAGTTTCGAGATTTTTTTAATGGTTGTATTGCTTAATACACTCAGTGAAAATGAAGATGAGGTTGCTTCAGCAACATTAATTTCTACAATGATAAATACACTTTTAATCATTGGAATGGCCCCATTGTTTTCAATGAGTGTCATTGCAAGCAATAAAATCGGTGAATTAACTGAGGATGAAAAAGACGGTGAAACAAATGAAATAGTCTTACAAGGGAAACGTGAATACATTGCTGGGATAAATCGCAATGGCCTTTTATTGTCTGCAATAGTTACCCCACCTGTCATGCTGGGATTGATCTTTTCCAAGCCTTTATTAACCACCCTCTTTGGCCAAGGCGAACATGTCGCGGAAATTACCCAGAATTTTTTACGTGTTTATTCGCCTGCCGTAGCAGCAGTGATGACACGAATATCTACAGAGCAAATGATGTTTAGCTTTGGCCGTGCTAAACCGGCAATGTTTCTCGGATTGGCAAGTCTTGCAATAGGAACAGGGATTGGTGCGTGGCTGGGATTTGGTGGTTTGGGAGTACCTAAGTTAGGAGGGACGGGAGTCGCTATTGGTTATGTAATTGAAGCTTATCTAACCTCTCTATCCTATGCGTTTTACTTAGCAAAACATAAAGATTTTAGTCAGTACGAATTCTTCAATATTTTTAAGAGATTTTCCGGTCAGTTCAAGCAATTTATCGAACTTGTGCAAATAGGCAGTTCCATTACATTTTCAGTAGCAAGCGAAATGGCAATGTCACTTTCAGTAAGCATCTTATCGGGCATGCTTGGCACAAGGGATCAAGCCGCAATCACTTATTTAAATCAATACATATTCTTTAATTTCTTAATGTTAGCCGGATTTGGTCAAAGTAATTCCCAAGAACTTAATCGCTTGATTGGAGCTAAAAAATATGAAAATGCAAGTCGGATGGGGAAGTATGGATTATTAACTACACTGATTTATACTGCCCCAGTTCCTTTATTTTTTGCGGTTATGCCAGGGGTGTTGATTATTGGAAAAGCACCAAACCAGGTAAAAGAAATTCTTAAATATTTGGCTCCCATGATGTCAACTGGAGTTATTCTTGATTCAGCACGTTATAATCTATTACAACAACTGCGAGTTTTGAAGGATCTCAAAGGTTCGACTATTATTTCGGTTTCAGCGTTGTCTTTGGGAATAACAGGATCAGCACTTCTGGGGCTTAAAACCCAGTTAGGAATTTATGGTGTAGCAGCAGGTTATACCGGGGGTGTGATTATTGCAATTCCAGGATTAGCCTACCGGTGGCACAATCGCATTAGTGCGGAAAAAATCAAGGAAATAACGGAAGAGCCTCCGAAGCTGCTTACTTCTTCTGCACATAGTCCGGATGGTTTTTTTAGCCGCTTGCTCAAGATAGGAAACCGAGGTGAAAAAGAGAGCTTGTTGGAACATAAAGGACAAACATACAGTACAACAGAAAGTATACTCACCGTTTAAATCTGAAAATGAATAAATAGGGATATAAAATGACAATTGAATGTATTATCGATTTAATTGCTGCAAAAAAAGAAAAAGCGTTTATTGTTTTTGAAGACGAGCATTTCATTTCTTTTTTGGATTCTCGTCCTCTTTTTCCAGGCCATACCTTGTTAGCGCCTAAAATGCATATGAAAACACTTTATGATGTGCCTGATGCAATGGTTTCGCCTCTTTTTTTACTCACGCAAAAGATAGGGAAGGCTGTTGAAAAAGCAATGGAAGCCTCAGGGAGTTTTATTGCAATGAATAATACAATTAGCCAAAGCATTCCTCATCTGCATATTCATATTGTTCCCAGGAATAAACAAGACGGGCTTAAAGGATTTTTTTGGCCGCGAACTCATTATAAAGATGAAGAACACATGCGTGAAGTGCAAGAAAAAATCAGACATCAGTTGGATAAGTAAATCCTAAAAAAGATGATTCAACTTGGTTTCAAGTTGAATTACACAATTCATTTATTGTTTCGCCTTTTTAATTGCACTTGAGTTTCATTATTACTGAATCTTTTGAGCTAATCTAATGAAAACCCGAGGTGATGATTTTTTCATTCTTGCTTTACAAGGTTAATAGTATATTATTAATCTCAATCCCAAAACTGATTTCAGTTCTGTGTTTCAATAAGATTAGGGATGATACCCATGCATTTTCTCTCATTAATAATACTAGGATGGTTTGTGATGACTTCTAATTTATCAGCAGCAGAAACCCAGCATCATGACAATGCATATGATTATTCATTTCATACATTACGTGGACATGAACCCTTACCGCTGTCTTCCTTTCAAGGAAAAGTTTTAATGGTAGTCAATACGGCTTCAAAATGTGGTTTTACTCCACAATATTCTCGTTTAGAAAAACTTTATGAAAAATATAAAGATCGCGGTTTAGTCATACTTGGAGTCCCTTCAAATGATTTCGGCAGTCAGGAGCCAGGTACGGAACAAGAAATTGCAACTTTTTGCCAAGTTAATTACGGTGTTACTTTTCCCATGGCTGCTAAAGAAGTGGTTTCAGGAAAAAATGCCCATCCCTTTTATCTTTGGGCTAGAAAGGAATTAGGATTTGGCACGGCGCCAAAATGGAATTTTCATAAGTACCTAATCAATCGTAAAGGTGAGCTTATTAACTATTTCTATTCAACTACTTCCCCTGAAGCAGGAAGGTTGGTCAAAGTTGTAGAACAGGCGCTTGACGAAAAAGCGTAAAGCCATATTTTGGCTTATCTTGAACGAAAAAGTATGCTGATAAATGTTCACATACCGAGTATATTTGCACTTTTTCAATATACCTTTTCGTTCAACCTGAGCTCAAATCTGACTTTCCACCAATTCAACCATACCTCTGAAAATTACCTATTATGATACTGTTTAGACCTTCTACCAGGCATTTAAAAAGCTAGGCAGCATCATATCCACCGGCAACAGCATTATACACTTGCACAATACTATCAAGTAATTGGGCTTTTTCTTGGATTAAACTCAACTTACTTCGATCACGATTTATTTTGGCATTGATTACATTGCGATAATCTTTTGCTCCAGCTTTATATTGAGCTAATGCAATATCATATGCTTTTTGGGCTGCCAAATATGCTTTTTGAGTTTGCAAATACGATAAGTTGTTTTTCTGCTCATTTGTAAGAGAATCATCTACATCTGCGAATGTAGAATGAAGTGTTTCCAGATAATCGTAGTAGATTGCTTTGAATCCAGCCCTAGCGGATTTGATATTTTGATAGGAGCTGGCATTGAAAATTTTTGTCGAAGCAGCGGCTCGAGCAATCCAAATATTAGTACTTAATTTTAAAAGATTAGTTAAATCAACAGAAGCTCCTCCAACCAAACCAGTCAAGTCAATTGTAGGAAAAAAAGCTGAATAAGCTACTCCGATCTGTGCCTGTGCTATTTTCAGGTTATTTAAGGCGATCATGATGTCTGGACGATTTTTTAAAACCGATGAAGGCAATGATCGAGGAATTAGATGATTTAAGTTTATTGAAAGTAAGGTTCGATGAGTGGCAATAGGCCCAGGATTTTGATTCAATAAGAGGTGAATGGTATTTTCACTTTGCGCAACAACACGTTCAATTTGGGGAATCTTTGCTTCTTCTTGAGCAATCTGTTGATCTACATTGGTTATTATTTCGATATCATTGGCACCTTTGTGGAATCGAATATGTTCGAGCCGGCGTAGTTTCCGCAAGTCGTTGCTAAGGGCTTTTTCTACTGCCAATTGTTCTCGTTGACTTAAGAGCATAAAGTAGGCGCCACTCATTTGGCTAATAATTCCTAATTTTATTGACTGAGCCTGAGCCTGTTCCATAGCCAAAGATGCTTTGGCTGCTTTAATATTATTAATATTGTTTAAGATGTTAAATGTATATCCTGGAACAAATCCTGCATAGTATCCTCTAAATCTCAAGTTGGAGAGGTTAGAAAAGACAGGATTATTTGCCAATTGGCCTCTTGGGGTAATATGAGTGTTCCAGGTTCCACCTGTAAAGCCGTTAGCTGTTGCATCAAGAGTTGGGATCCAGGCATATTGAGCTGCTTTAAGTTGTGCTTGTGCTTGCTCAATGGTTGCATAGGAGCTTCGAATCGAGTCATTACAGGCTAAAGCCTGAGAAATAAGCTCGTTAAGTTCTGGATCTTTTAATTTTTTCCACCACGCGACGCGACTTAAATCGGCCTTATTTTCGCTGTATTTAACTCCACTACGCGAACTTTTAGGGTAATTTACTTTTTCATGAATAATACAGTTTTTGCAACATCCTCCGAGCAGTAGGGCAAAGAGATTGAGCAAGATAATTTTTAGTTTCATAATTGGGCCATTTTTGTTGAATTCTGCTATCTTGGCCAAATGATGCGATTTTATGTGCTCCGATACTCACATAGTTCAATGAATGTTGCGTTTCAGTGCTCTAAAATCACATCATTTTTGGCTCAATCTAGCGAATTCAGTAGTTCTAATCGAGCTTTGTTCTAAATATTTTTCCCGTCAAAATAATCAAAATAAAGGCAATCAATAAAATAGGTAAAATATTAGGGACAATTTGGCTAAATGTATTCCCCTTCAATAATATTCCACGTGTAATCCGGGTAAAATAGGTCATTGGCAGACAATATCCCAAGAATTGTGCCCACGTAGGCATACCATAGAAAGAAAAAATATAACCTGATAAAAACATTGAAGGCAGTTGAAAAAAGACGCTAAGTTGCATTGCTTGCATAGGCAAACGTGCGAGTGTAGAAAAAATCATCCCTACCATTAAATTAGCAATAAGAAATGGTGCAACGGCTATATAAAGTAACAAAATACTTCCTTCGGTAGGAATATGTATCAGAAGCTTTCCAAAAAGTAAAATACTTGTAAGTTGCAAATAACCTAAAACAATATAGGGTATTACTTTACCAAGAATGATTTCTAAGGGTTTTAAGGGGGTACTTAACAGCATTTCCATTGTGCCGGTTTCTTTTTCGGAAGTGATTGCAGTCGAAGTCAGCATCACCAAAGTTAGAGTAAGCAATACTCCAATTAAACCAGGAACAATATTATAAGAGCTTATATTCGATTCATTATAAAGCCGATGGATGGTAAGATCGACAGTTCTCTCTGAATGAGTGGAAGGTGAGAAACCTAAACCTTGTTTAGTAAACCTATCCAGAGTTTGATTCAGTATGGGCAGAGCATTGCTGAGTGCACTTGCACTGCTTCCTGGATCAGAACCATCGATTTCAACCAGGAATTGGGGGTTCTCATTACGAATATATTTACGTGTAAAATTTGGAGGTATGGTAAAAGCGAAGCTGATTTTTCCATTTGCAAAATCTTCATTTTTCTTTTGTTCGTCAAATCCTTCATGAATGACTTTAAAATACCCTGAAGCTTCAAGTGAACTGACGTAGCTTCGAGTCAATGGCGAATTATCATAACTAATAACAGTGGTGGGCAAATGTTTCGGATCGAATTCAATTGCAAAACCAAAAAGGATAAGTAACATTATTGGTAAGATAACGAGCATCGCGATGGTGCCTCGATCACGACTGACAAGGATAAATTCTTTACGGATTAAACCGCCAAGACGCGTTAGAGATATTCCCTGTAATAGATTTTTATAATTCATCGCATTAATCCGATAAAAACCTCTTCAAAAGAAGGAGGGACCTCTTTACTTGAACGGTCCCTGTTTTCTTGAATCACTTGCTTTAGTAATTGATCATCACGTGATGAAATTCGCAATTCATTATTTACAATTGAAGCCAGTAACTTTGGATGTGCATCATGTATTTTTTCCATTAATGAAGTTTGCTCTTTTCTATCGACTTCCAATATATACGCTTTGACTTTTGAGTGGGGAATCAAATCTTTTGTGCTGCCTGTGTACAATAGTTTTCCTAGATTAATATAGGCTAAATCAGTGCATTTTTCCGCTTCATCCATATAATGAGTTGTTACTAAAATTGTTGTGCCATCACGAGAGGAAATTTTATGTAAATAATCCCAAAATTCTTTACGTGCTTTGGGGTCAACACCTGCAGTTGGTTCATCTAAGAATAATAGTTGCGGCTTGTGAAGTAAGCTACATGCCAAGGCCAGGCGTTGTTTCCATCCCCCGGATAAATTGCCAGCTTGTACCTTTCGATAATCCTCTAATCCAAGATCTTTTATGATGTCTTCGATTGCTTGAGCCGGATTTTTTACCTGAAAAATATCAGCAGTAAAGCGGAGATTTTCATTAACAGTTAATCCCGTATAAAAACTAAATTTCTGGGGCATATAGCCTATATGTTTTTTTATCTCATCACTTTGAGTTTGAATGTCATATCCAAGGCAAATCCCTTCTCCATCTGTGGGAGTTAAAAGGCCACAAATCATTCGAATGGTGGTGGTCTTACCGCTCCCGTTTGAACCAAGAAAGCCAAATATGGAGCCTCTCTCAACTTGTAGGTTAATATGATCGACTGCGACTTTTTCATCAAATTTTTTTGTTAGCTTTTTAACATCAATTGCAAAATCACTCATCAGCTAATTCCAAAGTGACAGGTAGTCCAAGATGAATTTTTTCTAAATCAGGAGAATCAATTTTTGCTTCGACGCGGAATACAAGACGTTGACGTTCCTCACGGGAATAAATGATAGGGGGAGTAAATTCAGCAATATTTGAAATATAGAAAATATGTCCCGTAGCAAAATTCTCATTTTTATCGGTCTTGATCTTAACGTGTTCATTAAGGCGCAATTGAGTGAGTTCTTTTTCGGGGACAAAAAATACAGCTTTAATATTATTGGGGGTAATTAAGGAAAGAACGGGGGCGCCTGCTTGGACAAACTCACCTTTTTTATGATAAGTATCAAATATAATTCCTCGTTCTGGCGCGAAGTTTTCTTTGCGCGTTACCTGCCATTTTTTGTCGTTTGTTTCAATCTGATTGTTCTGGATTTTAACATCGATATCAGTAAGTTGGTCTTTGGAAATCTTTAAATCTCTCTGAGCTGCATCCAGATCATTTTGGCTCGCTGCATTTTGTTTTCGCATTCCCTGGATGCGACGATAATTGATTTCATTGTAGTTGAGTTGGGTCAAAATTTGTTGGCGCTGAGCAAGCAGATTTTGTTTGCTTAGTTTACTCATTTGTACATTATAAAGTTCGCTGGTCTGTTCGAGTTTAAATAAAAATTGATTGCTGTTGACTAACTGCCCCTTTAATACGGCTAAATCAGTCAGACGCCCACCAAAATCCGAAGACAAATAGATAAGATCGGTATCAACATATCCACTAAAAGACCTATTTTCTTTTTCGCAGGCAGCGAGCAGTAAAATAGTCAACCAAATGATTACCAACTTATGCATTTCAAACCCATCCTGAGCTTTATTATTTAACTGTGGAATAACAGCAGATATGTAATTGAAGCAATTAAGTTATGTATATTAAGCTCAAGAACACTGTGTGTCAAAAGAGTTAATGGTCCTCTTATGCAAGAGGTCTATTCAATGCTGAAGGCTTAATGAGAAAAACCCTTCGCCTATAAAATTTCAAAGATACTATTTGACCTTAGCAAAGTAAGATGTTAAACAACAATCCGGTATCAACCCACTCAGTGTTTTAGAAAAAAAAGGAGTATCTAATGAATTTTAAATCGTTCTTTTTTGTCGCAATTGCAGCTTCCTCTTTATTGGCTCAATCTGTTTTTGCTGAGCAAAAAACAGTTACTTATAAAAATGAAAGAGGATCAGTTTTAGAACTCAATATCTTGTCCGATAATAAAATTGAAGGCTATTTCACTACGGCTGTTGCCTCAAAAACGTGTCCACAAGCAATAAATCAAAAAAGACCAATTACTGGCTATATAGTAGGTAATGCATTATCTTTTAGCGTAGTGTATCCAATGTGTGAGTCCGTATTGAGCATTAGTGGGAATTTTGATAAAAATCAACAAGCGATTGATACCATTTCCATACTCAATAAGCAGGCAAGCGACGTGACTCATGAAGGACCAGGGGCCCGTTTTATTGGACATGATTCTTATAAAAAAATGGGATAAATCATAGAGTATAAAGTAGCCTGGATATCATTTGCATTTGTTCAGGCTTTATGCAGATTTAATCAAGACCTTCTTTGACGACTTTAGAAGAAAAATGGAGGAAAAAAATCGGAGAATTAGTTCATGATATGTAATATAAATTTTCTTCGATTGTACGCGATAATTTTTTTAATTATCTATGATAGGCATTATTTTTTTAGTTTATGTTACAAAAAAGGTGCAGGGGTTACTACAGAGTTTGTTCCTTTTTACTTTAATGCAGAGTGTTTCTATTGGGCGTTGTTCGCAATATGCGCTACCTATTTGATTTTGTTTTTCGCTACTGAATTGGGACGGTATATTGCTTCCCTTATTTTAAGAAAAAAACAACTTGGTGTGGTGGTTCATGCCACAATCGTTCTCTTAACTTCCTATTTATTGCATCACTTGAAATTATTTACTCTTGTTACGTAGTAGTAAATAAAAAGTACAAAACTAGGCCAGCCTTAAACCGCGAAATATGCCTTGTAACTCGAGAAAGACCTTTTCTTTTGTTCGAGTGATTCCTATAACTAATAGAACCTGGGCAATGTAATAAAGCAACATAATTAAAACAGCTACGGGTTTATTGTGCGATAAAATAAATAAGTCTAATGACAAAATAAAGTCAGAGAGCAAAAAAAGACAGGCTCCGGTTCGCAGCAATAGTGATTGCTGTTTGACTTGAAAGGAACAAAATACCATTAAGGTCAGCAGGCATAAATAAATGGCTACCGGTATTTTCATTTCTCCCAGGTAGGTGGATAAAAAGTAAAAACTTATGAGTACAAATAACAGGATGGGTAAAAAGGCAAGCACATTCTTACTTTGCAATTGTAGGTTCTTTAAAAATAAACTGATATAGCTGCAATGGGTGGCCATAAACGCCAAGATCCCTATTTGCAATGCCGCTTTTATAGGAAGAGTCAAAAAGATATCACCAATTAGTGAAAATCCTAAGGCAAGGAGTAACAGGCGTTTTATATGCTTGTCTGGATTGACTTGAAAGACAAAGAGTATCAGCAATGCAATGGGAATAGGTTTGAGTAACGTAGTCCAGGGGTACTGAATAAAGGGAAGCAACAAAAGATAAAGTATCACGCTGAGTAAAACAAACGGCATGGTTATTTTAAATGGCTGTCCTCGCATTAGAATTCCCTGATTATTCAATGACCTTAATAATCAGAGTATACACTTTTTTTGCTTTTTTCCGTTAATTTTTTGTCTACTCAGGAAAAATATGGTTTAATAAAGCTCTTTTTGCTTTTTTTGGTGTCTAATTATGAAAAAAATAATCTTATTTCTGCTCATTACTTCTCTCTTCTCGGTAGGGCATGCCAGTAAACTCAGTAAGTTTTTGAAAGAAATGGATCAAGAAGATAGAGCCCGTCAGGAACGTGAGTGGCAACAAGATATGAATTTTGGTGATTTTTCGTTCCGTTTAGACAGACGTTATACCGATGATCATGGACAACGCTGCCGGGATTATAAGTTTAGATCGCGCAGCAATCCCTTCCGCCATGGATATTATACTGTCTGTGATGAACGCTAGGCCTTAAAATTTTTTCCTCGAACTGTGCGCTTGATGTTTGAGCGACTCTCTAAAAGACTGTCATCCCTGCGTAGGTACACTACTGTCCGGCGGCATGCCTCGCAGATTCTTAATGGTTCTTTAATTTTGTGAATTGAAATGGAGAAATCCATTCCATATTCTACAATAACATCATATAGACCAAAATCTTGCTATGGCAATGTAACTTTAAGGATGCATTATGAGTAAGTCTATGATGATGCTTTTCCTGTTGATATGTACTTCCTGCAATTATGCGAATATTGCCAATGATATTTTATTGAGCAGAACCTCAGAGCAAAAAACGCAAATACTAAGCGGTATTATTAATAGAGCGGGTGAAGCCTGCATTCCCATTGAATCGTTTTATCAAGGAGTGGATCGTAATGATGCGGCATATTGGAATATCTCATGCGCAAATGGCCGGTCATTTGTTATTCAAATAGCAAATGATGCAGATGCTACGACAACAATATTCCCATGCAGCTCAATTCAATCTTTAGGAGCCCAATGCTTTAAACGATTTGGCTTCTAAATGGCATAAAGATTCTTGGTATCCGTCCAAATTGATTCAGTAGATAAATATTAATGGAGTTGCATGAGCGCTGATTGTATACTCAATTAAAAGAGGAACTAATTATCTTGTTTGAATCGAAAAGAGGGATTTTTTATGGAGCAAACAGTAGAACATCGTGTGATACATTTAATTGCAAGGACACAGGAAATTGCCCCTGAAGCGATTGATTTGGATCAATCAATTGACCAAGTTGTTCCTAGCTCTCTGGATTTAGTCAATTTTTTCTTCGACTTGGAGGATGAATTTGATCTCGACATTCGTAATGATATCGGTAAAGAAAAAACAATCCGTGAGATAGCAATTGATATTAAAGCGTTAATTGCGAAAAAAAACTAAATACAAATGCCCCTGCACACGTTAACCAATGCCAGCGACTTCTATTCTTTATGTTTTTAAAAAAGAGTATTCATTACCTCATAAGGGATAATAATAAGCTATTCAACTAAGCATCATTGTGCCCATTTCTTTGTTGTTATTATTCAAAATAAAATTTAGAATGCTTTTTCATTTTTTTTATGAGTAGACCAAAATGGCATCTGTATTAGAGACTGTATTAGGGACTTTGGGGATAAAAAAACAACCATCTTATACACCTATTCCTCAATTGGGTATCAACAATGAGTTAAATACACTGCAAGTGGAATCACAAAGGTATTTTGCAATCGGTAAAGATGCTCGGGCGGCTGATGACAATATACTTGCCATCAAAGTGGAACAGAATTTTCTAACTACCAATTCTCATCAAATCGAGTTTTTGAATAAATGCGTCGCACTCGTAAAAGAAAAATCGATGCAGCTAAAAAGTATTGATCAGAAAATTACAGGAAGTGTGGTTTTTGGGGTCACAGCAACCGCTTTGTCTTTTCTTCCAGTAATCGGTTATATAGGTTGGATAGGCTGGGCAGCCGCAGCGTATTTTATAAATAAACGCGCTACTGCATATGCTGAGTATCATGAAGCATTGACGCTTTTAGTGGGCGCATGTAATTGGAGTCTTGGTTTAGGCCCTGATAAACGTAGCGACACTATTGAGAATTTAACAAAGAACAACTCAATACGTGAGATGATGGCAGTACTTTATCCCGTTCTTACAGAAACGCAAGTAAAACACTTGATTGCAGATGATATCGAAGATGTATTTACTCAAGAATTACACGAATACGAAAAAAGATTTCAACCCGGTTTCGAGCCAAGTCGATTTTTTTCTAAAAAAGACGATACGATTGCTCTAAGCAAAAAGGGCGCTGAGTTTAATCGTTGTATTTATGGTTTCAATAAAGGTGGGGTTACAGATTATCTTGATGCTATTGTATCTATCCTTCCTGATTTATATCGGGCAGCACTACATGGTTGGCACCGGCTGACACATTGGTGGCAGGAAAAGAATACTCATTCGCAAGACACAGAAATGGAATCAAAGGAGCACAAACAGGCTTCCATCAGCTAAATAATCCATTAGTACATCATACTGAAGCCCTGATAGTGTAACCGGGGCTTTAGAGTGAACATTGTTACCCGCCACCTGGTTACATCATTTTCTTATCCCACTGAATTCTCTATCAGGTTAATCGATCGGAACATTTTTTTATCTATTATTCCCGAAGAATATTGGACTAAGTTGCTATCTCCTTAATAAGGTATTACTCCCCCGTGAATGGCTGAAGGTTCTATTGCAAAAAAAGGAGCATGGTTGTAAGTCTGAAGGAGTGAAACCCGGGTTGCACTTCGTTTCACCCAGGCTACATAATAGTATCTTCTAAACTACTTGCTCAATCAGAAATCTAGGGCGGCCCTTGCGAGTTCAGCACCCAGGCGCGCATTATTTTTAATTAAAGCGATATTGGCAAGCAAACTTTTGCCTTGGGTCAGCTGAGCTACTTCGGCCAGGAGAAAAGGCGTTAGTGCTTTTCCTGAAATATTATTTTGCTCCGCTTTTTGTATGGCATTCATAATGACGGGTTCAATCACTTCAAACGGAATATTAAATTCTGCAGGAATTGGATTGGTAATTAAGATTCCTGAAGACATGCCTATATCCCAGTGAGCTGTTACTATTTTAGCAAGGGTGGATATATCCTCTGCCCAGGTTGATAACGAATACTGAGTCGCTTCAGTATAAAATGCAGGCAATACCTGTGTGCGATAACCAATAACAGGTACGCTCATCGTTTCTAAAAATTCTAAGGTACGGGGGAGGTCAAGGATGGCTTTTGCACCAGCACAAATAACCGCAATCGGCGTTTTTGAGATTTCAATTAAATCAGCAGAAATATCCTGAGCATCACCTCGATGGACACCGCCAATTCCACCCGTAGCGAATAATTGAATTCCTGCTTTAGCAGCACAAAATAAGGTTGCTGCTACCGTGGTTCCAGCAGAATACCTGTTGGCTACTACGAAAGGCAAATCGCGTCGGCTTGCTTTTAAAACTTCTTTATTGCATGCAAATTGGTGTAATTCATTTTCTGTTAAACCAATCTTTATTTTCCCATCAATCACGGCAATGGTAGCCGGCGTGACACCGTATTCACGAACAATGTGTTCTACTGCTTGTGCTGTTTCATAATTATCAGGATAAGGCATGCCATGGGAAATAATCGTGGATTCCAATGCCAACACAGGTTTTTTATTTTCAAGAGCTGATTTTACATCCGGGGAGTAATCAAAAAATTGCTTCATAATCTGTTTCTCTTATTTTATATTTTGGCTGAATATTTTTTAGTGCTTCATGATCTATCTGTTTATTTACCGTATGACACGATTGCACGGTTAAAGCGGCCATTGCAGCTCCGGTTTGACATGCATCAATGATTGGTCTTTCATGTTTTAATTCATAGAGAATTCCAGCAATAAAAGCATCCCCTGCACCGCTAACATCAACAATTGTCTCGATAGGAAATGCAGGGAAATGCTTTTGAGTGGTTTCATTAACAATCACATAGCCGGATTTACCCAAACTGATAATGCAATTTTTAACTCCTTTGTCCAATAACAATTGACCTGCTTTGATGCAATCGGATACGGAATGAATATGAGTATGAGTCAACGCTTCTGTCTCAAAACGATCGGGTTTCAGTAAAAAAACATGTTCCAAACAAGCAGGAAGTTTTTTTGCTTTGATTACAGAAACAGGATCTATGCATAGCTTAATGTTTTGAATACGTGCTATTTGAATCGCATATTCGATTATTTCTTGAGGTAAATTAGTATCCAGAAAAACAATTTCTTTATTACCCCATTCACTCCAAGATCGAGTGAATTGCTCGAAAGGAACATGATCAAAAATTTCCATGTCTGCTAAAGCAAGAAATAATTCACCTTCATTATCCAGAATAACATCATAATGAGCAGTAGGTTTGTTAGGAAGTGTAAGAATATTTTGGATTTGGATATCCATGCTTTTTAAATGGGCTATTGCCTGTAGTCCATAATTATCCTTGCCCACCACGCTGTAAAGATGAACATTATCAGTTAGCAGGGCAAGATTATTCGCTACATTATGCGCAACACCACCAAACGTAGACATGGAGGAAACGGGATTTGAGGTTCCCAATTGCAATTTATGAATCGATGTTAACTTTCGATCAACGGTTATACCACCAATACAAATTATTTTTCTATTCATTAATCGATTAAAAAATGGCTTAAGTAATGCATCATAGCATGGATCTAAAAAATTAAAATAAATCAAAAGCAGCTTATATTAAAGGGCATTGCCGTACCCCAAAATTACCAAACTCCAGGCATCCACGAACCATGTAAACCATGGGGAATTCGACGAGGCATCTTAATGCGGGCAATGGGATCATTCTGGAAATCTTGAGCATCTAATATAACGAGTTCACTTTG
Organism: Legionella sp. PC1000; assembly: GCF_014109805.1. Lineage (GTDB taxonomy): Bacteria > Pseudomonadota > Gammaproteobacteria > Legionellales > Legionellaceae > Legionella > Legionella resiliens. The sequence continues at coordinate 3,518,342 of NZ_CP059400.1, read as the reverse complement.
GTTTGAACGTTTATCGTATACAAATAACAGTAAATAGCCATCGTCTTCTGATTTATGTGATGAGGCTGGTGCAAAAACTGCTTCTCCTATTTCTGCATGGGGGCCAAAATCATAAACCCATGAGCGTTGATTTGTTACATCATATTTTATTAGCGCATTAAAGGCTTGCTGGGATTTAAGAGTATTTGTCTTCGTTGGTGTATAAATAAATTGATGGGATAGGCTGTTTTGATCTTCCCTAATACGAGGGAATTCTACGAGTCGCTCATCCAGTACGCTATGTTTCATCGTTTCTGTTTTCAGATTAAGAACAGTTCGATTTAATCTAGGAGGAACGGATGGGCGCTTTTCTTCCTGTGTTAAAAGAACTATTTTTTCATGCCTAACGTAGTCAATAATAATTTCATGGTTTTGTTCATAAGCATTAGCAAAATGAAATACAAAAAATGGTTCGGTATGAAACCATTTTATTTGTCCGCCTGCTCGTGGCATAACACCAATGCGTACACCGAGTTCTGGTCGCCAACTCAAAACAGCTCCCCCAGACATCATCTGTTGTATATCAAAGAGCACAGGACAGTCAAAAATAAGAACGTAATTTTTTGTTAAAATAAAATCATGAATCATAGAACAATGGGGTTTTTCAATATCCCATTTTTGGATGTTTTCTCCATGTTTATCCAATCGGTAAAACGTCAAATAGGGGGGGATTAAAGCGTAATTTACAAACCACAACTCGCCATTAAGAGGATCGAAGCGAGTATGGGCACAAACTTCTATGGCATGCTGATCTTGATAAGGTTTCCATTCACCAAGGGTAGCTAACTGTGCTGTCATGCAATATGCTGGTGCTGATTCACTAAGCGCCAGATAAATATCGTGGTGACGAATAATATGAATAAATGCGCCATTCTTTATAGCAACAGGCTCATCTTCAGGGCCTGCCCATCTTGGATCCATTGGGGCAGGGTGCATAACACCACCATAGAGTGCTTTTCCTGCTTTTCGTTCTTTAAGTAACCCTTTGGTTTCAACAAATCGGTTCCGGTATGCTGCGCTACCCTCTGCTATATAAACTGCATGAATCATGCCGTCTCCATCGTATGGATATGTATAGGAAATAGGTGCGAACTCTGGATTTGGGCCATTACGCATATAAACTCCCCGTAAATCTTTAGGGATTTCTCCTAGTATTTCCAATTGACTCACATCTAATTCATCGTGAACTGGAGCATAGTTTCCTGATAAATAAGGATTATTTCGATTATTCATGTGCTATTCTTTTCTGAAGTCGTTTTAAATATATAGCATAATCTATTGCTTGTGAAAAAAGCAGTTCATCGAAATATAACTAAGGATAAATTATGGGGCAATTAGTTGACGGTCAATGGTATGATGTTTGGTATGATACTTCTAAAACAGGAGGAGCATTCAAACGAGAACCTACTCAATTTCACTCAGCGATTCGTAATGAGCCCAACACGCGTTTTCCTGCTGAAAAGGGCCGTTACCATTTGTATGTATCCCTTGCTTGTCCATGGGCACATCGTACTTTGATCTTCAGAAAACTCAAGAAATTAGATGATTATATAGATGTTTCTATTGTGCATCCTCATATGCTTGAACATGGTTGGGAGTTTAAAAAAGGAATGGGAGCTACTGGAGATTCTTTGTATGGATTGAATTATTTATATGAGCTTTATATTAAAGCAGACAATAAATACAATGGTAGGGTCACTGTCCCTGTTTTGTGGGACAAAAAAGAAAAGACGATTGTTAGTAATGAGTCAGCAGAAATTATTCGGCAGTTTAATCAGGCATTTAATCATTTAACCGGAGATAACCAAGATTTTTACCCAGAACCACTGCGCTCAGAAATTGATGCGTTGAATGAGCGAATTTATAATGCCATTAATAACGGAGTTTATCGCTGTGGTTTCGCGACGACTCAGCAAGCTTACGAAGAGGCGTATGCCCAATTATTTCTTTTACTTGATGAACTGGATGTGCGCTTAGGTAACCAAAAATATTTATTCGGGGATCAGTTAACTGAAGCCGACTGGCGCTTGTTTACGACGTTAATTCGCTTTGATGTCGTATATTACAGTCATTTCAAAACAAACCAACAGCGAATAAGTGATTATGAGGCACTCCAACCTTACTTAGAGCGGTTGTATCAACATCCTGGGGTACGTGAGACCGTAAATTTTATGCATATCAAACAACATTATTATTTTAGTCACAAGACAATAAACCCAACACAAATCGTGCCTTTAGGACCAAAACTAAACTTTGATTCATGATTACTGCAATGATTTCGTAGCCAGAGCAACTGTCTCTCGATCACATCTCTGCCTACTCCCCGCGGCTTGTCCCTGAGAGATGGTCACAAAAAGTGACCATCTCTCAGGCATAAAGCGCGGTACGTAGGAAAGCAGTACGTTGAGAAATTTAAGCGGTACGTAGAGAAACTTAAGTGGTACATGATAAATTTAAAAAACTGACGATGGTTCAGGGCTTGTCCGCGGGGTCCAGTGTTTTAGTGCAGATCTTCTGGCTCCCGCGGACAAGTCGTGGGGCGGGACGTCGGGGTAGATCTGGGTTGGTTTTTCAGCGATGTCTAGATGCTTCAGTTGGAAGCAACCAAGCTACATTGGTTGGGGGGTTATTTATCTTTATTCTTCTTTTTTAGATCTTTTTTCACCCAATTAATTAATCCACCCTCACGAAGCAATTCGATTTGACGTTTTGATAAGGTTTGTTGAACTTCCACATCTTTATCATTGATTTTTATTCTGAATGTCTCTTTCTCCAGAATGTCAGGCAATTTCTTGATTTCAACGACATCATCTAATTCAATTGCATCGTAATCTTTAGGATTTTTAAAAACTAAAGGCAAAATGCCAAAATTGATTAGATTTTGCCAATGAATGCGGGCAAAACTTTTGGCAATGACTATTCGTAAACCCAGATAGCGGGGAGCTAAAGCGGCATGTTCTCGGCTAGAACCTTGTCCATAATTTTCTCCGCCTATAATCACATGACCTTTTTTATTTTTTTCCGCACGCGCAGCATAGTCTGCATCGATATGAGTAAAAGTAAATTCACTAATTTTAGGAATATTACTCCGATAAGGCAAAACTTTTGCCCCAGCGGGGGAAATTTCATCCGTTGAAATATTATCCTCTACTTTAAGTAATACGGGTATTTTCAATGAATGAGGCAATGGTTCAAATTCAGGCAAGGTTACGATATTGGGCCCTTTCACTAATTTTATTTTTTTTGCTTCGGATAATGGAAGGGGTCCTTCAAAGCATGCCTGATTTAATATCCTTTTTTTGGGTATTTTTATTTTAGGATAAGGCATATCTAAAGTTGTAGGATCAGTAATTAATCCGGTCAATGCAGATGCGGCTGCAGTTTCTGGACTACAGAGAAAAACCTTGTCTTCATCAGTGCCCGAGCGCCCGGGGAAATTTCTTGGTACCGTACGTAAACTGTTTTTTTCTGTTGCAGGAGCCTGCCCCATCCCAATACATCCATTGCATCCTGCCTGATGAATGCGAGCACCTGCGTGAATCAGACTTCCTAAATAACCATCTCGTACTAATTCTTCTAAAATAGTTCGGGAGCTTGGATTAATATCAAATGAGACATTGGGGTGAACGGTTCGCCCTTTTACTATTTCGGCTGCAATCGCAAAATCCCGATAACCAGGGTTAGCTGAGGAGCCGATATAGGTTTGATAAACATCTTGGCCTGCTATCTCGGAAACTGGAACCACATTTCCTGGGCTCGTAGGTTTCGCAATCAGTGGTATCAGTTTGGATAAATTGATTTCCACATGTTCATCATACGCTGCTTTTTTGTCTGCTTTTAATTCAATCCAGTCTCTTTCGCGACCTTGACTTTGCAAGAATTCTTTTGTTATTTCATCCGAAGGAAATACTGTAGTAGTTGCTCCTAACTCAGCGCCCATATTGGCAATCACGTGGCGATCCATAGCACTTAGATGTTTTAAACCCTCTCCGTAATATTCAAAAATGTAACCCACACCGCCTTTTACATCGTAACGACGTAACATTTCCAGAATAACATCTTTTGCACTCACCCATTGGGGCAACGATCCGGTTAGATGAATGCCCATAACTTTGGGCATTTTTATATATAATGGATAACCTGCTATAGCCATTGCGACTTCCAATCCCCCGGAACCAATAGCAATCATTCCTAAGGAGCCCGCAGCACAGGTATGACTGTCTGACCCGGTTAATGTTTTACCCGGTTTTCCAAAATTTTGCATATGTACCGCATGACTGATCCCATTTCCAGGGCGGCTAAAATAAAAACCAAAACGTCTTGCTGCACTTGCAAGAAAGAGATGATCATCAGGATTTTTATTGTCTTCTTGGATTAGGTTGTGGTCTACATACTGAACGGAAATTTCAGCTTGAGTTTGTTCCAGACCTATTGCTTCCAATTCTAGCATGACCAGGGTACCTGTCGCATCTTGGCAAAGAGTTTGGTCTATTTTTAAGGCAATCTCTTTCCCTGGTTCCATTTTTCCCTCAAGAAGATGTGTTTTGATAATCTTTTCAGTCACATTCATAGCTATTTTCTCCATGAGAACAGCTGATTGTTTAACTATAGCATAGTGAGATAAATACACTTAAACAGATATCTAGGGTGAGGAAAAGCACGATTATGGTAATGCAATAACGATAAAAATAGATACTTTGTTACATTACGAAGGATGGGCTAGACTTCAATTTGAAGGATCGGTTTGGAGGAGTATGGTATGAACTATGATGATCGGTATCAAGCTGGCCGTGTTCTAACTGATTCGCTAAAGAATTATGCGAAGCGCACCGATGTAATTGTGTTGGCATTACCTCGAGGAGGTGTCCCCGTAGGCTATGAAATTGCGACCAAGCTATCGCTCCCGCTTGATATTTTTATTGTTCGTAAGCTAGGTGTCCCTGGACATGAAGAATTGGCTATGGGTGCTATTGCTTCTGGAGGGATAACCGTTTTAAATGAAGAAATAGTCAACTTATTACATATACCCCCAGAAGCGATTGATAAAATTCAAAAATCCGAACAGGAAGAATTATTGCGACGCGAACGGGTTTATCGGGGCACGAAACCCTCTCCGGAATTATCGGGGAAAACCATAATTCTTGTGGATGATGGTATTGCAACTGGCTATACCATGCGTGCGGCAATTGCAGCATTGAAACAAAAAAAACCAGCAAAACTTATTGTCGCAATTCCAGTTGCTGCACGCTCGACCTGTGACGAAATCGCTCCATTAGTTGACGAGCTCATTTGCCCAATGCGCCCAGTAAGCTTTTATGCTGTAGGATTGTGGTACAATGATTTTTCACAAACGACAGATGATGAAGTGTTGCAGTTGTTACAACAAAACTAACGATATCACAAAACTTATCCTACACTTTACCTCCACTACTGACGTGCAGAAGTGCTTTGTACATCATTTGAAGATAATATTTTTAATAATTCATTGTATTTTTTCTAAATTTAAGTAGGGTATGTTGACAATTCATCCATAGTCTAAGTCCTGCGACTTGTTCGCGGGATCAAGGCCATGGAGAATAAAGCTGCAATGTCTGATTATTAAACCAGATCGATCATGTATTCCGCGAACAAGTCGCGTAACGTAGGTGAGAGGGACTAAAAGATGAGCGATTTAACCAATACAATTATTTTAATTACAGGGGCTTCCAGCGGAATTGGTCAGGCTTGTGCTCGCTTGTGTGCCAAGCATGGAGCTCGATTGATACTCAGTGCTCGCCGTGTCGAACGGCTCGAGGCTTTGGCAAAAGAGTTGGGTCAACAATACGGAGAGGAGCATTACGTTTTGCCTTTAGACGTATGTGATCAGGACCAAGTTAAGAAACAACTGGGCTCTTTACCCAGTCAATGGCGTTCTATCGATGTCTTAATTAATAATGCCGGTTTGGCATTGGATAGTTTGCCTTTGCAACAGGGAATTGAAGCACATTGGGATGTCATGATTGATACCAATATTAAGGGCTTGCTTTATGTAAGTCGTACTTTGATTCCCGGGATGCTAGAGCGCGGACGCGGTCATGTAGTGAATATCAGTTCTGTTGCGGGACATGAATGCTATCCGAACGGTAATGTTTATTGTGCAACGAAACACGCAGTACATGCTATTTCAAAATCAATGAGACTGGATATGCTGGGAAGGCCGGTTCGTGTTACTGAAATCGCTCCAGGGGCAGTAGAAACTGAGTTTAGTGAAGTACGATGGAATGATAAACAAAAAGCAAAAGAGTTTTATCAGGATTTTCAACCCTTATTGGCTGAGGATATAGCAGATGCCATTGTATATTGTATTACTCGTCCACAGCATATGGATATCGAAGAAATGACGATTATGCCAACGGTGCAAGCTTCTGCAAATCATCTATTTAGAAATAAGGAATAAGTAAAGTTTGTGCAAAAAACATACACTCCATGGTCTCCATGGTCTATTATTTAGATATATAGGTAATGACTCTTCCTGACTGAACCATTTAATAATTACAGGTTGGGAGGTTGTGTTGGAGAGTGGTGTGCAAGCCTATGAAGTTGATGGGAAGCCTTAAGCTCTGCATAAACCTCCACAGTGAATAATGAAACAGGCTCAGGAGACGGGAAGTCGTTGCCTGTATTTTATTAAGCAAAATAAATAAAAAAGTAATCATTTTGATTAAAATATGAACATATTGTATACTTAATCTACGCTGATTAGATTCGTAATAAGAGCCAGGAGGCTATTATGAAAAAACTAATTATTTCCGTAGTCTTAAGTATCCCTTTTTTCTTAACTGCCTTGCCCATTTTTGCAGCATTCCCTTCAGCGCTTGAGAGTCCAGCTCCTAGGACAGATGCCTCGTCTATTAATAATTTACCCAAAACAGCAAATTATGCTTCTTGGCATCACTGGCATTATTACTAATTTTTAAGATTCAGTCTATTACGTATCAATGAATAGGAAGATATCATGAACAAATTAATATTTGCAGTGACGGTGTTAGGCACCATGTTGTTAGTAACAGGATGTGGCAGGGATCGGGTTTATTACACTCCAACTTATACTACTCCAGTTTATACTACTAAGACTTACTACGCGCCTGCTACTAAAACCTATACGAAAACTTACTACACTACTCCCGCTGCTAAAATCTATACTAAGACCTACCCCGCTGTTAAAACCTATTACACTCCAGGCTATGCTAAGACCTATTATACTCCAGCCTATACTACTCCTGCTTACACCTATAGTGTTGGGTATCAGACCAGCCCCTATTGGGACATAGATTATTATAATGATAGCGATGCTTATTATTATGGCTATAATGATTTAGGTAATGTGGGTTATTGGGGTATGTATAATACTTATCAGGTTTATTAATTGAAGAGCCTGGGTTCATCAGGTTCATTGAGCGATCCTCGTGGCTAGGCTGCGAGGATCCAATAAACTGTATAGGGTAAGGGCTAAGTCCCTATTAGGGGGCGAATGTATTTGGCGTTATTCTTTCGCACGAGAAACGTACTCGCCTTTACGGGTATCCACTTTAATTAACTCGCCAGTTTGGACGAATAAGGGAACGCGTACTACAGCTCCGGTTTCTAAAATGGCTGGTTTTCCACCGCCGCCAGAAGTATCGCCTTTCAAGCCAGGATCGGTTTCCGTAATTTCTAAAACCACGAAATTAGGGGGTGTAACTTGTATTGGTTCATTATTCCAAAGAGTTACGATACAAATATCTTGTTCTTTTAACCATTGTGCTGCATCAGCGAGTACTTCTTTGCCTAAAGCATATTGTTCGAAATTATCAGGAACCATAAAATGCCACAGCTCGCCATCGTTATAAAGGTATTGCATTTCCATATCGGCAACATCAGCAGAAGGTAAGGTTTCATTCGATTTGAACGTGCGCTCTACAACTCGGCCTGTTTTCAAGTTACGGATTTTAATGCGGGTAAAAGCTTGGCCTTTTCCGGGTTTTACGAATTCACAATCGAGAATAGTACATGGGGCGTCATCAACCATTACTTTCAAGCCATTCTTTAATTCATTGGTGCTATAAATTGCCATTAGTGCTCCACAGTTGAGATTTTGCTTCGTTTTAGTTAAAGTTCGCACAGTTTATCAAGTCTGTGTAATTAATGCGAGATACCTCTTTAAGTTGGCAAAAAAATTTGGCACAAGGTTTTGCTTCAGTAACTGAATTATTAACTTTTCTGGAGCTGCCCTCCTCTATGGGAAATTTATATGCCGAAAAGCAATTTCCCAGTCGTATTCCTCTGGGATTTGCTAAGCGCATGCAAAAACGAAATCCTCGTGACCCTTTATTGCTTCAAGTTTTAGCTTCTGAATCCGAATTACACATGAGAGAGGGATTCGGTGTAGACCCCTTGGATGAGCGCAGTACTAATCCAATCCGAGGACTAATTCATAAATATTACGGCCGTGTTTTATTAACCTTGACTGGTGTGTGTGCCGTGAACTGTAGGTATTGTTTCCGCAGACATTTTCCTTATCAAGAGAATAATCCTGGTCGCAATGGCTTTAAAGCAATTTGTGATTATCTTGCACAAGATACCAGTATTACTGAGGTGATTTTAAGTGGCGGCGATCCTTTATTGGCATCCGACTTGGTGCTCTCTGAGCTAATCCAACAATTGGAAGATATTCCTCATTTGCATACATTGCGTATTCATACACGAATTCCTGTGGTTTTTCCTGAACGGATTGAGCAGGGTTTGCTTTCATTATTAAAAACAACTCGATTCAACAAAGTTATTGTACTGCATTGCAATCATGCACAAGAGCTTGACGATTCGGTGCGACAAACACTTAATGATTTACGACAAATAGGATGCCATTTGTTAAATCAAACTGTTTTATTAGCAGGAATAAATGATGATGCTCATATTCTAGCTGATTTAAGCCAGGCCTTATTTGCATACGGCGTTCTGCCTTATTATTTACATCGATTAGATAAAGTAAAGGGAGCAGCTCATTTTGATTTGCCTTTCGCTGCAGTACAAAACATTTATCAGCACCTACAACATCTTTTACCAGGATACTTAGTGCCACGCTTAGTTTGTGAACAACCAGGAAAATTAAGTAAAACACTATTAATTTAAATATACTATTAACACTGTATTTACTTTCTTTTTCCTAAAAAAATTACCGTAAAATAGCTTTTATCCAAAATGGCAAAAATTATGAAGAGATCACGAATGAACAAATTACCTATCTTAAGTATTGGAGATTCTGTGGAAATCATTGCACCTGCGTCTCGCAGTTCGGATAGCCAATTGCTTGGATTAAAAGAGTTATTAGAGTCTTGGGAATTAAACTGTATTGTTCAGAAGGATATTTTTGCTCCCGATTTATTATGTGCGAATACGGATGAAATGCGTTTTACCCATCTTAAAAATGCCTTACAGAATCCTAAAACAAAAGCAGTAATTTGTGTCCGTGGTGGCTACGGCTCCACGCGCTTAATCCCCAGATTGGCAGAAATTCATCCTCCAGATGCGGTCAAAATATTTATTGGAATAAGTGATGTAACCTGCCTTCATCTTTATTTACAACAGCATTGGGGTTGGCCAACAATTCATGGTGCTGCTGCGCCTGATAAATTTTCTAAAGAGACGATTGCAGCAGTGAAATCTATTTTATTTGGGGAGGCGCCGATTCAATTTACCGGATTAATCCCAATGAACAGGCATGCACAAGAAGATGGTTTTATTAAATCCCATGTGACTGGCGGCAACTTAGCAATAATTCAGTCAGGAGTAGGAACATCTTGGCAAATCGATGGCCGAGACAAAATTATTTTGCTTGAAGAAATTGGCGAGCGAGGATACCGTGTTGATCGTATGCTGGAACATTTAAAACAAGCAAGCCTTTTTTCCCATGCTGCTGCAATCATACTGGGAGATTTTCTTGAGGGCGATGAACCGAATGGTTCTTCTTTGGTTGAGCCAGTCTTACAACGTTTTGCTGAAAGCTGTCCTATTCCAGTATTAAGAATTGCAGGAATAGGACATGGTCCGATTAATTTTCCCATTCCTTTTGGCACCGAGGCGCATTTACAATTAGGGAAAAAGGCCCAGTTAACGTGTTTTCGTTAAGAATGTAGCTCTGGGCGAAGGAAATAAAATGCCCTGGATTCCGCGCTTTACGCGCGGAACCCAGTCCGGCCTTCATGTTGGGTGAGGCAACAGGTCATTGTGCACAGATTAAATCACTTGTCCCTCATCCTGGTAGAGGTTAATAAGTTTTTCCTGGGCACAATTATTTCCTTGGGTTACAGGCTTATAACTGCCATCACTTTGCATTTCCCACGTGTTACTGTTGTCTTTGAGGTAGTTTTTAATGATTTCTTGTTTGATTCGTTTTTTGCAGTTTTCATCAAGAATTGGAAACATAATTTCAATACGATGGTATAAATTTCTTTCCATGAGATCAGCACTAGAACAAAAATAATATTCTTCTTCGTGAGTGCGAAAGTAAAATACCCGATGATGTTCTAGGAATCGCCCGATATAGGAAAGCACGCGTATGTTTTCTGAAATACCAGGAATTCCAGGTTTAAGGCAACATACCCCACGCACAAGTAAATTTATTTTAACTCCTGCTTGTGATGCCTTATATAAAGCTTGAATTATGGTTTTATCCGCTAACCCATTTACTTTAAGGAGAATTTCCGTGTCTCCTTTTTTTAATGCGGCTGCAGTGCATTGTTCGATGTATTGCAGCAGTGTTTTTTGTAACGTAAAAGGTGAGTGGCTTAGCGCTTTGAGTTTAACTACTTTGCCAAGGCCAGTTAACTGTTGAAAAATGATTTGGATATCGGAAGTAATTGTAGGCTCACACGTTAATAACCCTAAATCAGTGTAACGTTTTGCGGTGTATTCATGGTAGTTTCCCGTACTTAAATGGACATAACGCTTGAGTTTCCCATGAGCACGTCTGACAACCAGGGTCATTTTGGCATGAGTTTTATACCCTACAACACCATAAAGCACAAGAATTCCTGCGGCATGTAAACGATTTGCCAATTTCAGATTGGATTCTTCATCAAAACGAGCCCGTAGTTCAATAACGGCAGTAACTTCTTTGCCTGAATGCGCCGCATCCACCAAAGCATCAACCATTACTGATTGGGAGCGTGTACGATATAAAGTTTGACTGATCGCCAGAACATTAGGATCGCTCGCTGCCTGCCGTACAAAATCAATAACCACTTCAAAGCTTTGGTACGGGTGATGCAGCAGAATGTCTTGTTCGTCAATGACATTAAATAAATTACGTTCTGACTTTGGAAAGCTGGGATATTGTGCTGTAACAGGTGGGTAATTCAAATCCGGTCTCTCAATGCTGTTAATCGCAGTTAAATGACGTTGGATGTTAACTGGTCCATCACAATAATAAGTATCTTCATGACGTAAATGGTATTTTTGCAATAGGAAATCCACAATTTTTTCTGGGCAGTTTTTTTCAATTTCAAGTCGAACCACATGGCCATAATGACGGGAAAAAATCTCGCGTTGTACGGCTTTGGCCAAATCATCAATTTCTTCTTCTCGCAAAAACAGATCACTATTTCGAGTAAGACGAAAAGAATAGCAGCCGCTAATCTCCATCCCTGGGAATAAACTATTCACATGGGTAATAATAATGGAGGAGAGATGAACAAAATAATGGGCATCGCCGCATAATTCTGAAGGCAAATGAATAACCCTGGGAATCGATCTTGGAGCATGTACTACCGCATAATTAATATTACGATCAAAAGCATCTTTACCACTTAAAGAAATAATAAAGTTTAAACTTTTATTAATCAGTTGCGGTAAGGGATGCGCCAAATCAAGAGCGATTGGGCTAATTACGGGTTGAATCTCATGTTTAAAATAATGTTTTGCCCACAAGTGAATGTCGTCAGTCCATTTTTCGGTATCAAGAAAGTGAATATTTTCCTTACTCAATGCCGGGAGAAGCTGTTTATTAAATATGGAGTAAAGCTGATCTATGAGTTTATGTGTTTTTTGGCTAATCTGACTAAATGCTTCATCAGGACGTAAACCATCAATCGTTAATTTTCCTGAGGAGAGGGCAATTTTTTCTTTAAGTCCGGCAACGCGTATTTCAAAAAACTCATCAAGGTTACTGCTGCAGATGCTAAGAAAACGCATTCTCTCCAGTAAAGGCACACGCTCATCATTAGCCAACATAAGAACTCTCTGATTAAATGCAATAATAGAAAATTCTCGATTGATATAATATTCTGGATTATCCAACACTGTTTCCAAGGGAGCAACTCCGTTTATTTTTTATAATATTAGGGTCTTACATTCTTACTATCTTGGCCAAAATGGCTTGATTTTCTGTTCTCCTTGCTTAATACTCCCTGTATGCTGCGTCGCTCGGTGTTCGAAAATCAAGCCATTTTGACTCAAGCTGGCGAAATGGAAAGCCCCTGGATTTAATAGGCCATGTTACTATTTTAGACCTTAACGAACCAGAAAAAAACACACTGCTATAAAACCTATAAAACCATAAAAGGGTGATAAATTCCAAAAGGTTAAAGCGAGAAAAAATACAAAACAACACAGTGCAATTGGAATAGAAAAATACATACCAACGACACCTTGAGCAACTGAGTAACTGGCTGCAGCCAGTAATGCCAATGCACCATATTGAACTCCAACCATTATTTTCCGCATTCCGGGTCCATTATGACTGGTCAGCCAATGATAGCCTGCTAAGGCCATTAATAACCCTGGTAAATTAAGGCTAAGCACAGCAAGAATCAAACCGGTGATTCCAGCAGCTTTATATCCTATAAGGGCAGATAATTTGACTCCGGTTAATCCTGGAAAAATAAAAGTTGAACCAACCATGGCAATGAACTCTTCCTGTCCAATCCACTGTCGATACTCAACAGCTTCATATTCCAATAGTTTTAACATGGAATTACCTCCCCCTAGGGAAATAAGACCAATTTTTCCAAAGCTTAGAATAATCGCGAACAGGGTATTTATCATAATTGCATTAAATTTTTCAGGAAAGCTACATATTCGCAGGAAACAGGTTCATCCAGCAAGTGCTTGGAAATCGTCTCTACGAGCTGGAGTGATTTTCCTTCAATACATACGCTAAAATAAATTTTTTGAAGTACTTCAAGGCGGGCAAGCTCGATTTTCACTTTTGGTTCTGTTGGAAATTTATAGATAAGTGCTTCCTTTTTAACAAAAATTTCGATGCCTTCATCTTCAACTTGCTGGATCATTTTCTGTAGCTCTGGGGGGAGAACTTGGTCTTGAGTTCGTTCAAGAGTTATTTTACGGCCATAACCAACAGCATGATTTATTTGTTTAAGTAATGGCTTATAAAGTAACTGATCTCGGCGTTTCTTGATGTTGTAGTTTTGTCCAGGCAGTAAATAATAATAATCTTCTCGAATTTTCTGTTTATAATTAGCTAACTCGAGTAATGCATTATCAATAGTGTTTAAAATAATTGCTTCATCATCCGGCCAAAAATAACGAATTTCCCATTTTAATTGTTCGTCTTTTTTATCCACAAAATGAGCCAAGGGTAAGCTTGCTTTTGGGGCAAATTCGAAATTCCAGACTAAGCGTTGGTTCGTGCTCAATTGCTACTCGCAAAATAAAGAGTATATACTACAGCTTTATTATACAAAGCAAGGAAGGTATTGATATTATGGCCATTCTGTTCTTTTTAGCATACTTGATATTTACCCTAATTGTTCTTTATAGAGCAATGAACCCGTTAGTTTGGGAACTGGGTAGTGTCTTTTATTTAATTGTAGCCACATTTGCTATTGGTTTGCCTTGGGTTATTGGCTTCTTACTTTGGCTTGTGATTATTATGGCCTTACTTGTCGTGTACCTTGAACCCCTACGAGCAGTGATTGCGGATTACCTTTATAAGAAAGCCGGAAAATCGATTCCTAAGTTATCAAAAACTGAGGAAGAAGCGCTTAACGCCGGCGATACCTGGTTAGAACAAGATATTTTTACGGGAAAACCAGATTGGGATAGATTAGCGAACGTCAATACGGAGCTTACTGGAGAAGAACAATTATTTCTTAATAATGAAACGCACACCTTATGCAGCATGATTGATGAGTGGGAAATTAGCCAAACACGTGATTTGCCCGAGCATGTTTGGAAGTATATGAAGGATAACGGTTTTTTTGGTTTGGTGATCCCAAAAGAATATGGCGGTAAGGGATTTTCTGCGCGTGCGCACTCTGATGTGGTAATGAAAATATCCAGTCGTTCAGGTGTTGCTGCAGTAACTGTTATGGTACCTAATTCATTGGGTCCCGGCGAATTAATTAATTATTATGGTACAGAGGAACAAAAAAATCATTACTTACCCCGCCTTGCAAAAGGTATTGATATCCCCTGCTTTGCCTTAACTGAACCTGGTGCAGGCAGTGATGCAACCTCCATTCAATCAACTGCGGTCGTCATGAAGAGGAAAGTTGATGGTAAAATGGTACTCGGATTAAACATTACTTTAGACAAACGTTGGATTACGTTAGCACCAGTAGCAACGTTAATTGGTCTTGCAGTCAATGTGAAAGATCCCGATGACTTGTTGCAGGGTGAAGGAGAAGAAGGGATTACTTGTGTGCTGATTCCACGTGATACCAAAAATCTGGAGATAGGCAACCGCCATTTACCCTCTGATCAACCATTTATGAATGGAACTATTCGTGGGAAAGATATTTTTGTGCCTATAACAACAGTGATTGGCGGTCAGAAACGAATAGGTAGTGGATGGCAAATGTTGGTTGAATGCTTGTCCATTGGGCGTTCGATTTCTTTACCTGCACTGGGTGCTGGTTCTTCCTCTTCTTGCTATCTCGCAACCGGTGCTTTTGCACGTGCGCGCTGTCAATTTAATGTAGAAATTGGGCAATTTGAAGGAATTGAAGAAAAACTTGCAGAGATCGCGGGATTAAATTATTTGATTAATTCAAATCGATTATTGACGGTTGCTGCTGTAAATGAGCATAAAAAACCTTCAGTAGCTTCTGCAATTGCTAAATACTTTAACACCGAACTGGCACGATTAGTGGTTAATTCATCTATGGATGTGCATGCTGGCCGGGCTGTTGTAGTGGGGCCGCGGAATTATTTAACTAATTTTTATAACGGTGTTCCTATTTCCATCACTGTGGAAGGGGCAAATATAATGTCACGAAACTTGTTAATTTTTGGGCAAGGATCTATGGCATGTCACCCCTACATACGCGATGAGTTTTATGCTATTTCCAATCAGGATAAAACAGCATTTAGAGAGGTTATCTGGAAACATATCCATTATTTTATGCAAAATTTTGCCAAAGCAATTTGTTCCGGATGGACTGGGGGGATATTTATTTGTGCACCCAAGCAAAAAATGAAAGGTGAATATAAACGACTAGCACGTCTGAGCCACGCTTATGCATGGCTTGCAGATTTATCTTTGATTGTGCTGGGAGGAGATTTAAAACGCAAAGAACGCTTATCAGCGCGTCTTGCTGATGGGATGTCTTATCTTTACATGGCAATGGCGGTTTTGCGCAATGTGCAATTGAATAATGAAAATCCTGATGATCTCGTACATGCTCGCTGGGCAGTGTCCTATTGTTTCTATCACGCACAAAGAGCGATGATCGCATTGTGTTATAATTTCCCCTCCCGATTTTTGGGGGGACTCGCTCGTATATTGGCATTTCCTTTGGGGCAGACTATGCGCTATCCCGCCGATAAACTCGAGCAAAAATTAGCACGTTTGATGACCACGAATAATCAATATCGTGATCGGTTGAAGGACATCGTTTACCTAAGTGGTGACCCCAAACAACCAATAGATAGAGTGGAGCATGCGTTACAGCAAATCATTCAAACAGATGATCTTGTTAAAAAGACCGGTGATTTAAGACGGGTTAAATTTGGTAAATTAAGGGAAAAATTAAAAGAAAAGGTTGAAAAAAAGGAATTAACTCAAAAGGAAATGGATGCCTTACTTGCAACCGAAGCCGCACGTTGGGATGCTATTTTAGTTGATGAGTTCACCTTTGAGTCAATGAAAAAGCAATCGTTTCAGTCAGTGATTGATGAGATTAAATCACCATTTATGCCTGGAGATGCTTCTTCCTAGAAGCATTCCCATGGTGACGCCGTTTTTTAGCCCTGAAAGTTAGCAGTGTCTTCAGGGCGATAGCCAAAAAATACAAATTGTTCGTTTTTTCTTGTATTTTACACATTTTTAACGGGTGAGCTAAAAAGCTGTTTTTCCGTATGCAACGCCAGTTTGCTATAATAAAGTCAATACATTAAGCCGAATTCGTGAGAGAGATTAATTTATGTCTGCACCTGCACCTGTAGTATACGATGAACCTCAAGTAGCATCCCCCGAAAAATATAAGAAGAAAGCGTTGCCACCTCGAGATGATCTTTTAAAAGCAATGCAATCTGCGGAGAGGTCACCGGAGTTGGCACGATATTTAAGGCAACAAGTTCATCAAATAGTTGAAAACTCAACCCTCTTGAATAAAAGTCCAGAGTCAAAAGCACTTGCGCAACAAGTACTGAAAGCAGTAGAAGAATTTACTCAATTTGTGGAATATAAATTTTCGCAAGAATCACAAGTTTGGTCTGGCATACCGCCTAAATCTTCTTTCGATCAAATGCAGACTAAAATTGCAGAAAAAGCCGGTGCTACGATATCTGAAAAGAATTTTCCAAGTATCCGATTCGATTATGGGATCAGCAAAGAGGGTCATTTTGTTCGTGGATATGGTTCAACAGAGAAAGGGGCTCCTCCATTGGAAGAGGAAACAGTTGATTCTTTAGACCGCTTGTTTAACGCATGGTTAGCTAATAATCATCAAGTAATCACTAGAGATGGTTTTTTCTTTAAGAACGAGAAGGGCGTAGAAAGACAACTGACTGGAGACGAAGTAGAGGCGATAATGGCAGATTCCGCAAAAGAATTTAAGGAATATTTGAAGCGGAGCGGCGTTGAATCCGAACTCGTATCTCGACAACGTGAATACCCAGGCGAACATCGATTGGAAGAAACCAAGAAAGCTGCTGCTCAGAAAGCTGTAGATACGCTAATTAACGAGGAAGCTAAACTGGAAAAAGAAATGCCAGAACCCGAACAAGCTCAAAATGTTGGGCCGGCTTCTTAATCAGCACTTTTGCACGACCGGCTGGTGCAGCGAGAGCAAAAAAATTGGCCTTGAGCATTAAAGGCTTTGGCTGCACCGTATTCACTGCTAAATTTAAATCTTATTCACTGCGTGGAGTCTTTCTAGAGTTCCTATATCAAACCAGAGGCCATCATAAACACTGGCAGTTACTTTATTTTGTGCTGCATATTGTCGAATTAAAGGCGCGACGGAATAGCGCCCTTGCATACATGGTGCAAATATCTGAGGATGGTAGCAACAGATTCCTGCAAGAGTATATTCTGGATTCGTGTTGCTTAATTGAGTTTGATTAATTAACCCGAAGTCGCCATGATGATTAAGCGCAGGATTTTTATTTACCAAAATCACATGGATCGAATTAATATATTCCAGGGGTATTTGCGAAAAATCAAAATCTGTATAGATATCTGCATTGATGGTAATAAAAGGTTTAGTCCCTAGTAGTGGAAGTGCGTTTACGATACCACCACCTGTCTCTAGTCCTCCAGGAGGCTCGGGTGAGTAACAAATTTCAATTCCCCAACGTGTTCCATTTCCTAAATGTTGACGAATTTTTCCTCCAAGGTAAGCATGATTGATCACGACTCGTTCAAAACCTGTTTTTGCCAAATTCATTACATGATGCTCTATCAAAGGCTTTTCTTTAACCATGCACAAAGCTTTTGGTGTGACTTCAGTAAGCGGTTTTAAGCGATCACCGCGTCCGGCGGCTAATATCATAGCAGTTTTCATGGTAGATAAACTCTCATTTGCAGAAATTGGAAAAATGGGCGTAATTCATCATAAATTTCTGTACATTCAAGTACATATTTTAGGGTTAAAGGTAAATCTTTAAGGTATCCGGGTTTGTTATCTCGTAAATGCAAACGACAAAAGATTCCTAAAACCTTTAAGTGCCTTTGTAAGCCACAAAGATCAAATGCACGAATAAATTCAGACAAAGAATAATTTTTAGTCAAAGAACTTTGTGTGTAGAAAAATTCAACCCATTCTAAAACCTTACTTCGTGGCCAGGAAATATAACAATCTTTAAGCAAAGAAACCAAATCATAAGTGAGGGGACCACGCATTGCGTCTTGAAAGTCAATAACCCCCAAAGTTGATTCTGATTGGTTTCGTACAAGCATCAGATTGCGAGAGTGATAATCACGGTGAATAAAGGTTAATGGTTGCTGGGCTACCTCTGCGGCAATCCATTCCATAGTTTGTTGGACTAAATTGCGTTCATCCTGATTGAGTTCCAAGGCAAGATACTCATTAAAAAACCATTCAGGACATAAATTCATTTCTTTAAGCATATGGGATTTATCAAAGGGGGCAAGGAACGGATCACTAATTGGGCACGTTTGAATTTTAAATAGAGTTTTTATGGCATCATGATAATGATCATCCACTGTTTCAGGATGAAGCGCATTCAAAAGAAGTTGATCCCCCAAATCACTTAATAATAAGAATCCATTTTCTAAATCCATCGCAAGAATTTTGGGAGTATGAACCTCCGCGTTCTCCAGAGTTTGCGCAATATGTATAAAAGGGCTGAGATCTTCTTTTCCAGGAGGTGCATCCATAATCACGCGAGTGAGTCCGTTGTATTGAAGACGGAAATATTTTCTAAAACTGGCATCTCCAGCCAAAGGAGCTAACTGAAAATCGTCCAGTTTTAGAGTATCAATTAACCATTCTTTCAGTGCGTTTTCTCTTGCATGCATGGTATACTTCCCCATCATTATTTCTGGTTGTAACTTATAACTAAGATCACTTCGCTCATTTATTGAGAGAATAAAGAAGCGAGTTGCGGATGAACTTTTACCGCAATAATCTCATGCGAGTATGGCGATCAAAAGTGATTAGTTACATATTTTTGTGCATAATAAGGCATTTTATTATCCGTGAACAAGATTTCATTCAAATGGTTCTTGATGAGCATATTTACGACCTTATTTATTTTGCTCATGGTAATTTATCATGCGTTGGCCTACTCCGCCTCTTTGATTGATGAACCAGTTCAAGCGTGTGTTATAGCACGTGATGTTGATTTAACTGATGCAGTAAGAGCAAAGTTTGCCCAATGTTTGGGGTGGCAAGCAGATCAAAGTTCTCCTATTTGCCTTGGCTCCTATCAACCCCTTACGGTTACACCTCTGGCTTCACCTGATGAAATAAGGATTATGGCGGATCGAGTTTCCTTTTATCAAGATAAACCGTCCACTTTGAAAGGACATGTGGAAATCCAGCAAAACCAGAGAATAGTCAATGCACAAACTGCATATGTATATCGAGATCCCCAAAGCAAGCAAATTACAAAAATCGAGTTCCTGGGTGATGTACGTTATCTGGAACCTGATAAATTATTGATTGCTCGTAAGGCTACGATAAACCCTCAGGATAAATCGGGTCAAACTGAAGATGTCATCTATCGTTTTAATACCAATAAACGTACTGCCATATTGCCTGCATGGGGAAGGGCTGGTTTAATGCAGCGCTTTCCTAATTCGGATTACCTATTGCGTCAGGCGACTTACACTACATGCGCCCCGCAAGATAAAGCCTGGGATCTTGAGGCTAAATCAATTGTTATTGATAATAAGAAAAAGATGGGCGTTGCCAGAAATGTTACATTACGCATTCGTGAACATCCTGTTCTTTATGTGCCCTATTTAAGTTTTCCTACAACTAAAGAACGTAAATCAGGCTTTTTAATGCCTTTGGCAGGATATTCCAATGTAGGTGGTTTTGATTTAGGACTCCCTTATTATTGGAATATTGCACCTAATTATGATCTGACTTTAACCCCGCATCTTTATACTAAGCGGAATGTTATGTTAGGTGGTGAGTTCCGGTATTTAACTACGAACAGTGCTGGAATAATTGTTGGGAACTTTTTGCCGGATGACGCTGCTTACCGAAATTTTTTGAACAGCCATGCTGAGCAATTTCCTTCTTTTAACGATAAATCAACAAATCGGTGGCTTTTCGGTTTTCTTGATACGACACAATTTACTCCCAATTTACGCTTAAATGTGAATGTTCAACAAGTTTCTGATGATTACTATTTTCAGGATTTTAGTTCTAATTTAGCTCTGATTACTCAAAGGCAATTATTGCGTCAAGCTGATTTAACCTATTCAACAGAGCATTGGACTTTTAAAGGTATGGCCCAAAGTTTTCAAACCTTACACCCAATTAATGAGACACCTATTGCTGATCAATATGAACGGTTGCCGCAACTATATGCTCACGGCTATTATTATGAATTGCCCGGAGAGGTTAATTTAAATATAACCGGGCAGTATGATCAGTTTTTTTGGCCAACATCAACGTTGCAGGATCCAATAATAGGAATGACCCCGGGGCTGATTCCAGGAGTAGAAATGCCACAAGGTCCCCGATTTCATTTTAATCCGGTACTTTCTTCACCCCAACGAACTAATTGGGGATTTATTACTCCATCAGTAGAGTTTGTAGAAAATTATTATCAGGTTCGGAACGATTGGCATGATAAACACACTGAATATAATCGTTTTATTCCACGTTTCGGTGCTCATGGTGGTTTATTTTTTGATCGTAATTTTAATTGGAAGGGGAGCTCGTATACGCAAACCTTAGAGCCCAGCTTATTTTATTTGTATGTTCCTTATTATGATCAAAGTCAGCTGCCTATCTATGATACGGCTAATATGATTTTTAATTTTGATCAACTTTTTAGAACCAATCGTTTTTCAGGGTTTGACCGAATCGGTGATGCCAATCAATTAACTTATGCATTGACTTCCCGTTGGTTGTCAGAAGAAACGGGTGCTGAGCGTGCGAGCTTTTCTATTGGCCAAATCAAATATTTTACGAATAGAAACGTACAGCTGTGTCGTAGCCTAACTGGTTCTTGTATTGCAAATCCGTTGGAAATTGGACAATTGTCCCCGTTTTATGGTGTTTCACCTATAGCGTCGCGGGCAGTTTATCATTTCAACCCCGCCTTGAAAATTTTGGGTGATTATGTATGGGATCCTGCCACCTCTGCGACAAACAATGGCGGATTGAATTTACATTATCAACCGAAACAAAATGCAATTATTAATTTGGGTTACAGTTACTTAGTTAATGGAGATGTGACAAAAGTTAGGAATGATGCAGGAGTAGATAACTCGTTGCACCAAGGATTAATTTCTGTTTCTTGGCCAATAAGTGATCGATGGAGCACTATTGGTGCATACAGCCATAACATAAGTAAAGATTACAGCATGATGTCTTTATTAGGGATACAATATGATAGTTGTTGTTGGGCAGCACGAATTTTAGGAGGAAGAACGTTTAAGAGTTTAAATGCTGAATTCTTGCCTCAATATAATAACAATATCTATTTGCAAATTTTATTAAAAGGCTTAGGATCAGTAGCAAATAGTGATCCTGGTAGTGTATTGAATACTTATATTCCGGGATATGATGATCCATTTCGTCGTTAAACCAAATAATGGTATAAAGTGAAGCGAAGTCGCTTGTGTTTTGGATAAAAATAACCTAAATTGCTCGAAAAAAGTAATAAGGATTAAGGCATGTATAAAAAAATAACCCTTGTATGCATATTGTTTGCTGCCATTGGGGTCTCAGAAGCAAAACAATTATTGGATAAGGTGGTTGCTGTCGTTAATAATGGAGTAATCACTTCAAGTGAACTCAATAAACAAGTTGAGTTAACAAAAAAACAAATTATTGCACAAAAAATGCAAGTTCCAGCGGATTCAGTATTACGTAAGCAAGTACTTCAGCACTTAATTGATGTGAATGTGCAATTGCAAATGGCAAAACAACATGGCCTTACTGTAGATGATACCGAATTAAATCAGGCGATTGAAAAAATAGCAGTAGCAAACCATGCTACTCTGACCCAATTACGTGAAGAAATTATTAGACAAGGAATGACTTGGGAAGAATATAGAGAAAATATTCGTAAAGAGATACTTCTTTCTAACTTACAGCAAAAAGCAGTAGGAAGAGAGGCTGCGGTTACGAATGAACAAGTTGAGCAATACCTTAAAACAGAAGGAACAATTGTCAATCGTTCTGCGCTCACCTATCATCTTCAAAATATAGTTATTCCATTAAACGAGGAACCTACACCTGAAGAAGTAAAAAAAGCTAGAAGCACCGCCGAATCTTTGTTGAAAAAGATAAAAAAAGGTGAGGACTTTAGCCGTTTGGCTATAGAAAATTCCAGTGGTGAATTTGCATTGGAAGGGGGGGATTTAGGTGACCGTCATTTAGCAGAGTTACCTGAATTATTTGCAAAGGAAGTAGTGAATATGAAAGCGGGACAAGTAGCTGGCCCCCTACGTGCAGGTAATGGATTTCAGTTAATTAAACTGGTATCCATTGGCGGAGACAATCAACATCATGTCATTACTAAAACACATGTTCGCCATATTCTGTTAAAGCCTGATCCAAGCATGCTTCCAGAAGACTCAAAGAAACAAGTGAATAATATTTACCAGCAGCTAAAAGCAGGGAAGGATTTTGCACTCATGGCAAAACAATACTCCTTGGATTCAGCCAGCGCGGTTAAAGGTGGTGATTTGGGTTGGGTGTCGCCAGGAATATTAGTTCCTGAGTTCGAGAAAGCTATGGATAAGCTGGCTGTAAATGAAATTAGTCCTCCTGTAAAATCACAATTTGGCTGGCATCTTATTCAAGTGCTTGGCCGTAAGAAAGAAGATGATTCAGAAGCTTTTAAAAAGCAGCAAGTGCGACAGTTTTTACAACAACGGAAGTTTGCTGAAGCAGTACAAAATTGGCAGCAACATATACGTTCGGATGCTTATGTTAATATTGTTGACAAGGAACTGGCGTGAAGCCACTCCTCATTAGTAGCGGAGAGCCAGCAGGAATTGGTCCTGATTTGTGTTTGGCTCTCGCAAAGTATGATTTCCCCATTGTGATATTAGGGGATCAGGCGGTATTGGAGGCAAGAGCGAAAGAATTAAATTGTTCCATTTATTTTAACCCATACCAAAGCGGACAAGAGATCAAACCGAAACATGATCATTTAACAGTGCTTTC
>NZ_CP059400.1:3192500-3490000 GCF_014109805.1 Legionella sp. PC1000 | reverse complement strand
ACGACGTTAATCGGAGCAGGGTGAGTCGGCCCCTAAGGCGAGGCTGAAGAGCGTAGTCGATGGGAACCAGGTTAATATTCCTGGACTTTTTATAAGTGGTGAAGTGGGGACGAAGAAGGCTAGATGAGCCAGGCGTTGGTTGTCCTGGTATGTGCATGTAGGGGGATGGTTTAGGCAAATCCGGACCATTACTAACTCTGAGGTGCGACATGGTGCTGACACTTCGGTGTACAGCGAAGTCATTGATGCCCGGCTTCCAGGAAAAGCTGCTAGCCATAACTTATAGAGAACCGTACCGCAAACCGACACAGGTGGACAGGTAGAGAATACTAAGGCGCTTGAGAGAACTCGGGTGAAGGAACTAGGCAAAATGGTACCGTAACTTCGGGAGAAGGTACGCCCTTTTTGGTGAGGAGATTTACTTTCTGAGCTGAAGAGGGCCGCAGAGACCAGGTGGCTGCGACTGTTTATTAAAAACACAGCACTCTGCAAATTCGTAAGAAGACGTATAGGGTGTGACGCCTGCCCGGTGCCGGAAGGTTAATTGATGGGGTTATCTTCGGAGAAGCTCTTGATCGAAGCCCCGGTAAACGGCGGCCGTAACTATAACGGTCCTAAGGTAGCGAAATTCCTTGTCGGGTAAGTTCCGACCTGCACGAATGGCGTAACGATGGCCACACTGTCTCCACCCGAGACTCAGTGAAATTGAAATCGCTGTGAAGATGCAGTGTACCCGCGGCTAGACGGAAAGACCCCGTGAACCTTTACTATAGTTTTGCACTGGACTTTGATGATAACTGTGTAGGATAGGTGGGAGGCTATGAAGTGAGGACGCTAGTTCTCATGGAGCCAACCTTGAAATACCACCCTGTTGTTATTGAGGTTCTAACTTGGTCCCGTAATCCGGGATAAGGACAGTGTATGATGGGTAGTTTGACTGGGGCGGTCTCCTCCCAAAGAGTAACGGAGGAGCACAAAGGTACCCTCGGTACGGTCGGACATCGTACCAAGAGTGTAAAGGCATAAGGGTGCTTGACTGCGAGAGTGACGGCTCGAGCAGGAACGAAAGTTGGTCTTAGTGATCCGGTGGTTCTGAATGGAAGGGCCATCGCTCAACGGATAAAAGGTACTCCGGGGATAACAGGCTGATACCGCCCAAGAGTTCATATCGACGGCGGTGTTTGGCACCTCGATGTCGGCTCATCACATCCTGGGGCTGAAGCAGGTCCCAAGGGTATGGCTGTTCGCCATTTAAAGTGGTACGCGAGCTGGGTTTAGAACGTCGTGAGACAGTTCGGTCCCTATCTGCCGTGGGCGTAGGAAAATTGAGAGGAGCTGCTCCTAGTACGAGAGGACCGGAGTGGACGAACCTCTGGTGTACCGGTTGTCACGCCAGTGGCATTGCCGGGTAGCTAAGTTCGGACGGGATAACCGCTGAAAGCATCTAAGCGGGAAGCCTCCCTCAAGATGAGTTTTCCCATGAAGCCCGTTGAAGACTACGACGTTGATAGGCAAGGTGTGGAAGCACAGTAATGTGTGAAGCTAACTTGTACTAATTGGCTGATTGTCTTGACCATATAATCTGAATTACTTCAGATTTTGATTGCGAATACGGATACGAGAAACAACAAATAGTGTACTTCTTTATTTACCTAATGCTTGATTGAGGTATAATGCCTGACAATCAATGCAAAACCAGTTTTCCTGGCGACCATAGCGGTTTGGAACCACCTGAATCCATCTCGAACTCAGAAGTGAAACGAACCCGCGCCAATGATAGTGTGAGGTTTCCTCATGTGAAAGTAGGTCATCGCCAGGGTTTTATTTAAGTGATAAAGAAAAATTAAAATATCACTATAATGCTTGTATTATTCAAGCAAAGCGTACATGCTGGCGTAGCTCAGTTGGTAGAGCAACTGACTTGTAATCAGTAGGTCCCGGGTTCGATTCCTGGTGCCAGCACCATCTTATTAGGTTGGCCGTTAACTAAATGTTGACATTCTATTCATCTTAAAAGACAATAGCGTTCTTTTTGGAGGGGTTCCCGAGCGGTCAAAGGGATCAGACTGTAAATCTGACGGCTCTGCCTTCGAAGGTTCGAATCCTTCCCCCTCCACCAGTTAAAAGAAGGATAAAAGCGGGTGTAGTTCAATGGTAGAACTTCAGCCTTCCAAGCTGATAGCGTGGGTTCGATTCCCATCACCCGCTCCAAATTAGAAATAGAACATATTTGCTTGTTTCAATGAGTCAGCAAGCTAATATAAGCCCACATAGCTCAGGCGGTAGAGCACTTCCTTGGTAAGGAAGAGGTCGTTGGTTCGAGTCCAGTTGTGGGCACCATAATGTCAATTAGCAATGGGGAGACTTTCCAATGGCGAAGGAAAAATTTGAACGTAAGAAGCCACACGTAAACGTGGGCACGATTGGTCACGTAGACCATGGTAAGACTACATTAACAGCAGCG
Source organism: Legionella sp. PC1000 (assembly GCF_014109805.1). Lineage (GTDB taxonomy): Bacteria > Pseudomonadota > Gammaproteobacteria > Legionellales > Legionellaceae > Legionella > Legionella resiliens. The sequence continues at coordinate 3,487,536 of NZ_CP059400.1, read as the reverse complement.
ATTACCACGATTATGGCAAAGAAGTTTGGTGGTACAGCAAAAGCATATGACCAGATTGATGCTGCTCCAGAAGAGCGGGAGCGTGGTATTACTATTTCTACAGCACACGTAGAATACGAATCAGCGAACAGACACTATGCACACGTAGATTGCCCAGGACATGCTGACTATGTTAAGAACATGATTACAGGTGCGGCACAAATGGACGGAGCGATACTCGTAGTATCTGCTGCTGATGGTCCAATGCCACAAACCCGTGAACACATATTATTATCACGCCAAGTAGGTGTTCCATATATTGTGGTGTTCATGAACAAAGCAGATATGGTAGACGATCCTGAGTTATTAGAATTAGTTGAGATGGAAGTTCGTGACTTGTTAAGCAGCTACGATTTTCCTGGGGATGATATTCCAATTGTTGTTGGTTCAGCGTTGAAAGCGTTGGAAGGTGATGACAGTGAGATTGGTGTTAAGGCGATTGAGAAATTGGTTGAGACTATGGACTCATACATTCCTGAGCCGGTACGCAACATTGATAAAGCATTTTTATTACCAATCGAAGACGTATTCTCTATTTCTGGACGTGGAACAGTAGTAACTGGACGTGTAGAAAGCGGGATTGTAAAAGTGGGTGAAGAAATTGAGATTGTTGGAATTCGCGACACTCAAAAAACCACTTGTACAGGTGTTGAGATGTTCCGTAAGTTGTTGGATGAGGGTCGAGCTGGTGATAACGTAGGTGTGTTATTACGTGGAACCAAGCGTGACGAAGTTGAGCGTGGCCAGGTATTAGCCAAGCCAGGCACAATTAAGCCTCATACCAAATTTGAAGCAGAAGTATACGTGTTATCAAAAGAAGAAGGTGGGCGACATACACCATTTTTCAATGGATACAGACCACAATTTTATTTCAGAACGACAGACGTAACTGGAACATGTGATCTTCCATCTGGAGTTGAAATGGTAATGCCTGGTGATAACGTACAATTGACCATTAATCTTCATGCACCTATTGCGATGGACGAAGGTTTACGTTTCGCAATTCGGGAAGGTGGTCGTACTGTTGGCGCCGGTGTTGTTGCGAAAATCATCGAGTAATAAAGATAAATTGTGTTGGCATGAGTTATCAATTCATGCCAATTAATTTAGGCCAGTAGCTCAATTGGCAGAGTGGCGGTCTCCAAAACCGCAGGTTGGGGGTTCGATTCCCTCCTGGCCTGCCAACATACAAGTGAATATGAAAAGTTCGAACGAAAACCAAAACAAGACTAAAGATATTTTCTCATGGATGACTGTAGTTCTTATAACTGCAGCGGCTTTTATTTGTACATATTACTATACTTTTTCAGGCCCAATCCTATCAATAATATGGCTCATGTGGCTATTATTGACCTTGTTTTTTGGCTACATGACATCTTCAGGTAAACAAGTATTTAAATTTGCTCAAGAGTCAAAAGTTGAATTATTAAAAGTCGTTTGGCCAACTCGCCAAGAAACGATACAGACAACAACTATTGTTATTGTGATGGTTGGAGTGACTGGATTTATACTCTGGGGTATCGATTCAGTAATGATGTGGGCAATTGCTAAAATAACGCATTTAGGGTGAATTTGGTGGAAGAACACAAATCGAAACAATGGTACGTTGTACATGCCTATTCAGGTTATGAGAATTTCGTTATGCGCGAAATCAAATCTCGAGCTCAACATCACAATTTAGATGATAAAATTGGCGAGGTTGTAGTCCCTTCTGAAGAAGTGGTTGAAATGCGTTCGGGTCAAAAACGTAAAAGTACGCGTAAGTTTTTCCCTGGCTATGTATTGGTGAACATGGTTATGGATGATCAAACATGGCATATGATAAGAGCGATCCCAAGAGTTCTAGGCTTTATTGGTGGAACCAGCCAAACACCTACACCTATTACAGATAAAGAAGCTCGTGCAATTATGCAGCGTGTTGAAGATGGTGTTACTAAACCAAGACCCAAGATCCTATTTGAACCAGGCGAAGTAGTTCGCGTTAAGGAAGGTCCTTTTGTTGACTTTAACGGGGTAGTAGAAGAAGTCAACTATGAGAAAAATCGATTAAGAGTAGCTGTCTTGATTTTTGGACGATCTACTCCAGTAGAACTTGAATTTAGTCAAGTAGAGAAAACTTAGTTCGCTAAGGTGCCCTGATAACTCGTTTAAATAATAAGTTTAAGCAAGAGTTTCGGGGTTATTTTGTGTAAAAAAGGGGAGCCAGAATTTAAAAAAAGAAAGCAATTCATGCTTTTCTATGACACTGGCGTATGACCCATGAGGAGTAAATATGGCAAAAAAAGTAGAAGCTTATATTAAGTTACAAATTCCAGCAGGTAAGGCAAACCCAAGTCCGCCTGTAGGCCCAGCTTTGGGTCAACGTGGTGTTAATATTATGGAATTCTGCAAAGCTTTTAACGCAGCAACGCAACAAATGGAGCAAGGATTACCCACTCCAGTTGTAATTACTGTGTATAGTGATCGCAGTTTTACCTTTGTTACTAAAACTCCACCAGCTTCTGTTCTTCTGAAAAAAGCTGCAGGTATTCAAAGTGGAAGTGGTACACCCAACACTAAAAAAGTGGCCAAACTTAATGTCAAACAACTTGAGGAAATTGCGAAGGTTAAAGAACCTGATTTAACTGCAGCAAGCTTAGCGGCAGCAGTTAGAAGTATTGCAGGTACTGCGCGCAGTATGGGTATTGACGTTGAAGGCTTAGAGTAAGGGGGATGCCATGGCAAGAGTATCTAAGAAGCAAAAAAAGATTATAGAGACAATTAAGTCAAATCATTTATATGGTGCGGCAGAAGCAATTAACCTGTTAAAGCAATTTGCTTCAACTAAATTTCGTGAGAGTTTGGATATAAGTGTTAACCTGGGTGTTGATCCTCGTAAATCCGATCAAGTAGTACGTTCATCAACTAACTTACCTAAAGGTACAGGAAAAGTTGTACGCGTAGCTGTATTTGCACAAGGTGACAATGCTACTAAAGCTAAAGATGCAGGTGCTGATATTGTTGGATTTGAAGATTTGGCTGAGAAAATCAAAGGTGGCGTAATGGACTTCGATGTTGTTATAGCAACACCAGATGCTATGCGTATTGTCGGACAGCTAGGTCAGGTTTTAGGTCCAAGAGGTTTAATGCCAAACCCCAAAGTTGGCACAGTTACTACTAACGTTGAAGCAGCGGTTAAAGATGCAAAATCAGGGCAAGTCCGTTATAGAACTGACAAAAACGGAATTATTCATTGCACCGTTGGCAAGGTAGATTTTACTGCTGAAGACATCATTGAAAACATAGTTGCTTTAATTAATGATCTTAAAAAAGCAAAGCCTGCTTCTGCTAAAGGTCAATACTTAAAGAAAATCTCTTTATCCACAACTATGGGTCCTGGCATAGCTATTGATATTTCATCAATACCTGTGTAATATAACCACCCATTTTTAAGAATTCACGGCATAGATTTGGTTCCATGCCGTCGAAGACCGCAGGTGCTAACGCTTAATTTCCTGCGCAGACGGTGAACCGGCTCCAATTTTAAAAGAGACGGCCACCATAACTGGCAAATCCTTGTGATTTGTATAATTAGGAGGTCAGTAACGTGACATTAAATTTAGCTGAAAAAAAAGCTGTTGTTGAAGAAGTGACTGAGGTCGCCTCAAAGGCTATTTCGGCAGTTGTTGCTGATTATCGTGGTTTAACCGTTAATCAAATGACGCAGTTACGTAGTGAAGCACGTAAGTCTGGTGTTTATCTTCGTGTTGTTAGAAATACATTGACACGAAGAGCTTTTAAAAATACTGAATTTGAGTGCTTGAATGACTTGCTGGTAGGCCCGTTGTTCATTGCATTATCACTGGAAGCACCTAGTGATGCTGCAAGACTACTTAAAGAATTCACTAAGACATTTGAAAAACTTGAAATAAAAGCATTATCCGTAGGCGGAAAAGTATATAAAGCAAATCAGATTGATGCTGTTGCTAGCTTACCGACTCGAGATGAGGCAATTGCCAAGTTGATGTACGTGATGAAAGCGCCAATTGAGAAATTTGTCAGAACTCTTGCTGAACCACATGCTAAATTTGTGAGAACTTTAGCAGCAGTAAAAGATAAAAAAGCAGGTTAAATCTCATTTAATCATTAAATTAATTTTAAATCAGGAGCTAGAAATGGCTGTGTCAAAAAATGATATTTTAGAAACCATAGCAAACATGTCTGTTATGGAAGTTGTTGAATTAATCGAAGCTATGGAAGAGAAATTTAACGTTTCCGCTGCCGCTGCTGCTGTTGCAGTTGCTGCTCCAGCTGCTGCTGCTGCCGCTGCTGAAGAGCAAACAGAGTTTAATGTTGTTATGACCAGTTTCGGCGCAAACAAAGTTAACGTAATTAAAGCAGTTCGTGGTATTACTGGCCTTGGCTTGAAAGAAGCTAAAGACTTGGTAGAAGGTGCTCCTTCAACAATTAAAGAAGGTGTATCTAAAGATGAAGCGGCTAACCTCAAGAAAGAACTTGAAGAAGCAGGTGCTTCAGTAGAAGTTAAATAATAAGGTTATATCAGTGAGATAGGACCCAGCCATGGTTTCATGGCTGGGTTTACGTGTTTGAAGTCATCAATAATTTACAGAGGAAACACCATGGCCGTTGCAGAAGCTAAACCTCAATATTCGCATGCTGAGAAAAAACGATTTCGCAAAAGCTTTGGTACGCAGGCCGATAAAATGGCAATACCAAATCTGCTTGAAATTCAACTTAAATCCTATAGGGATTTCCTTCAGGCTGATAGCAAGTCAAACGAACAATTTAATACAGGATTGCATGCTGCATTTTCTTCTGTATTTCCAATTGAAAGCTTTTCTGGCAATGCGCGATTAGAATATGTTGGTTATAAGTTAGGTGAACCGGCGTTTGATGTTCGTGAATGCAAATTAAGAGGCTTAACTTATTCTGCGCCGTTAAGGGTTAAAATCAGACTTGTTGTTCTTGATAAGGACGCAAGCGAAGATCCTAAACCAATCAAAGACATCAGAGAGCAAGACGTTTTTATGGGTGAAATACCTTTAATGACTGATGTTGGTACATTTGTGGTAAATGGTACCGAGAGAGTTGTTGTTTCTCAATTACATCGTTCTCCTGGTGTGATATTTGAGCATGATAAGGGTAAAACCCATTCATCTGGTAAACTATTGTATTCTGCACGTATTATACCCTACCGTGGATCATGGTTAGATTTTGAATTTGATCCAAAAGACTGTGTTTATGTCCGAATTGATAGAAGACGTAAATTACCTGTAAGTATTTTATTAAGAGCCTTAGGATTTGAAACAGAAGATATCTTAAGTGAGTTCTTTGAAATGACAAGCTGTCATCTTAAAAATGGTGAATACCATATTGATTTAATTCCTCAACGACTCCGAGGTGAAATTGCCTCGTTTGATATTCTCGTTCCTGAAACCGGTGAACTTATTGTAGAACAAGGTAGAAGAATTACTGCACGTCATATTAAGCAAATGGAAAAAGCTCAGATGAAAGATCTGGTTGTTCCACGTGATTATTTAATAGGCAAAACAGTAGCTAAAAATATTATAGATACTTCTACCGGGGAATTTATCGCACAAGCAAATGATGAAGTAACTGATGAGACCCTTGATTTAATGGCTTCCAACGGAATTCATGAATTTAACATGATTTATACTAATGATTTAGATCATGGTTCTTATATATCGGATACATTGAAAATTGATCCTACCTCAAGTCAGTTGGAGGCGCTTGTTGAAATTTATCGTATGATGCGTCCAGGTGAACCACCAACCAAAGAAGCAGCTGAAGCACTGTTTAAAAATTTATTCTTTGTGGATGAGCGCTATGATTTATCAGCAGTAGGTAGAATGAAATTTAATCGACGTGTTGGCAGAAAAAATGATGATGGGCCAGGAACTTTGACTAAAGAAGACATAATGGCTGTTATCAAGACACTAATCGATATAAGAAACGGTATTGGAATGGTGGATGATATTGACCATCTAGGTAACCGAAGGGTTCGTAGTGTTGGTGAAATGACAGAAAACCAATTTAGAGTCGGCCTTGTACGTGTTGAGCGAGCTGTTAAAGAGCGTTTAAGTTTAGTTGAATCTGAAAATCTGATGCCACAAGATTTAATAAACGCAAAACCAGTTTCTGCCGCAATCAAGGAATTCTTTGGCTCAAGCCAGTTATCTCAATTTATGGACCAAGTTAATCCATTATCAGGTGTGACCCATAAACGCAGGGTTTCTGCATTGGGTCCAGGTGGTTTAACTCGGGAGCGAGCTGGTTTTGAAGTTCGTGACGTTCATACCACACACTATGGACGTGTTTGTCCTATTGAAACACCAGAGGGTCCAAACATTGGTCTGATTAATTCATTATCTGTTTATGCAAGAACAAATGATTATGGATTTATTGAAACTCCATGCCGTAAAGTAATTAATGGTCGTGTGACCGATGAGATTGAATATCTATCAGCGATTGAAGAAGTTGATCAGTATATTGCGCAATCGAGCGTGACTCTTGATAAAGACGGAAATATTCTCGCAGATCTAGTTCCTTGCAGGCATCAAAATGAGTTCTCATTAACAACGCCAGATAATATTAACTACATGGATATTTCACCCAAGCAGATCGTTTCTGTAGCTGCTTCGTTAATTCCATTCTTGGAGCATGATGATGCGAACCGTGCTTTAATGGGTTCAAACATGCAACGGCAAGCAGTGCCGACTTTACGTTCTGAAAAGCCCCTAGTAGGTACAGGAATGGAACGTATTGTTGCTTCAGATTCAGGAGTTTCTGTAGTGGCAAAACGCGGTGGAGTAATTGATCTTGTAGATGCATCGCGTATCGTTGTTCGAGTGAATGATGACGAGACTACCGCTGGTGAAACGGGTGTTGATATTTACAACCTGACCAAGTACTTCCGTTCAAACCAGGATACATGTATCAATCAACGTCCAATAGTTAATACTGGCGATATGATTCAAAAAGGAGACATCTTAGCTGATGGTCCTTGCACTGATATGGGTGAATTAGCTCTAGGTCAAAATTTATTGGTCGCCTTTATGCCTTGGAACGGATATAACTTTGAGGACTCCATCCTTATATCCGAACGTATTGTACAAGATGACCGATTCACAACGATTCACATCGAAGAATTAACTTGTATCGCACGTGATACTAAGTTAGGTACAGAAGAAATCACTGCTGATATTCCTAATGTTGGTGAATCAGCACTTTCAAACCTAGATGAAGCCGGGGTGGTTTATATCGGAGCCGAAGTTAAGGCTGGCGATATTTTGGTTGGAAAAGTTACTCCAAAAGGTGAGACACAACTTACACCTGAAGAGAAGTTGTTGCGAGCAATTTTTGGTGAAAAAGCTTCTGATGTTAAAGACTCTTCATTACGCGTTCCATCTGGAATGAATGGTACTGTTATTGATGTTCAAGTATTTACACGCGATGGTTTAGAAAAAGATGCGCGTGCGAAAAGCATTGAAGAAGAACATTTAGCACGAGTTCGTAAGGACTTGGTTGATGAGCGACGCATTCGTGAAGAAGATATTTACCACCGTGTAGCCAACATTATACTCGATAAGGTCGCAACAGGCGGTCCAGGAAATCTGAAACCTGGTTCCAAAATAAATCAAGAATACCTGGACAAAATAGGTAGAGAGAAATGGTTTGATATTCGACTCGAAAACGATGTAATCAGCCAGCAATTGGAACAACTTTCAAAGCAGCTTGAACTGTTGTCTAAAGAAATGGAAAAGCGTTTCAATGATAGCCGAAAGAAAATAATTCAGGGGGATGATTTAGCTCCTGGTGTATTAAAAATTGTTAAAGTATATCTTGCTGTGAAGAGACGTATTCAGCCAGGTGATAAAATGGCAGGTCGACATGGAAACAAAGGGGTTATCTCTATTGTGGTTCCGGTTGAAGACATGCCGCATATGGAAGATGGAACAGCTGTAGACATCGTTCTTAATCCATTGGGCGTACCTTCACGTATGAATATTGGACAAGTATTGGAAACCCATCTTGGTTTAGCTGCAAAAGGCTTGGGAAATAAAATTGCTCAGATGCTTGATTCAAAACAAAATGCGACTGAAATTAAATCGTTTTTGCATAAGATATACAACCATGATGATGTACAACGAGTGCATCTAGATTGTCTGAATGATGAAGAGATACTTAGATTGGCAGATAATCTACGAGCTGGTGTACCGATGGCAACACCTGTTTTTGATGGGGCTTCTGAAGCAGAAATAAAACGCATGCTGCAACTGGCAGATTTGTCTTCTGATGGTAAAACCTTCTTGGTTGATGGCAGGACTGGAAGCAAATTTGATAACCCTGTAACTGTAGGTTACATGTATATGTTGAAACTAAACCATTTAGTTGATGATAAGATGCATGCACGCTCAACTGGTTCATACAGCCTGGTAACGCAACAACCACTGGGCGGTAAAGCACAGTTTGGTGGTCAGCGCTTTGGAGAGATGGAGGTATGGGCTCTTGAAGCTTATGGTGCAGCTTATACATTACAGGAAATGTTGACTGTGAAATCAGATGACGTTGGAGGTAGAACAAAAATCTACAAAAATATTGTCGATGGCGATCATCGTATGGATCCAGGAATGCCTGAATCTTTCAACGTATTATTGAAAGAAATCCGTGCACTTGGAATAGATATCGAACTCGAACACGATTAACTTTTTTCAGCGATACATACTGATTAACAAATTTTTGGAGGCATAGACTTGAGTACTCTAAACGACGATCCAATGAATGAACCAATGAGAAAAGCACCTGTAATGAGCGATTTGCTCGGCATCCTTAAGCAGCAGGGACAAAGCGAAGAGTTTGATGCAATTAAGATTGCATTAGCTTCTCCTGAACTAATTCGTTCATGGTCATATGGTGAAGTAAAAAAACCCGAAACAATTAACTATCGTACCTTTAAACCTGAGCGAGACGGTTTATTTTGTGCCAAAACTTTTGGTCCAGTAAAAGATTATGAGTGCTTATGCGGCAAATATAAGCGACTTAAACATCGAGGCGTTATCTGCGAAAAATGCGGGGTTGAGCTTGCATTGGCTAAAGTACGCCGTGAGCGCATGGGACATATTGAACTTGCAAGTCCAGTTGCACACATTTGGTTCTTGAAATCATTACCTTCCCGTATTGGTTTATTACTTGACATGACGTTACGAGATATTGAACGTGTTCTTTATTTTGAAGCGTTTGTTGTTGTCGATCCAGGAATGACAGAACTTGAACGCGGTCAGTTGCTCAACGATGAAGTATATCTTGATGCAATGGAACAGTATGGTGATGAATTTGACGCACGAATGGGTGCTGAAGCAATTCGTGATTTACTTCGTCAAGTTGATTTGGAAGAAGAAATCAAGAATTTGCGTGAGGAATTACCCACTACAAGTTCTGAAACAAAAATTAAGAAAATTACGAAGCGTTTAAAACTTCTCGAAGCATTCTATGATTCTGGTAATAAGCCAGAGTGGATGATCATGGATGTATTACCTGTTCTGCCACCTGATTTAAGACCTTTAGTGCCTTTAGATGGCGGTCGTTTTGCGACATCTGATTTGAATGACTTGTATCGTCGCGTGATTAACCGAAACAATCGTTTGAAGCGTCTTCTTGATCTGAATGCACCTGATATTATTGTGCGTAATGAAAAGAGAATGTTACAGGAATCAGTCGATGCGCTGTTGGATAACGGGCGTCGAGGTCGTGCGATTACGGGTACAAACAAGAGACCACTCAAATCCTTAGCAGACATGATTAAAGGAAAGCAAGGTCGTTTTCGCCAAAACCTGCTTGGTAAGCGTGTAGACTATTCCGGACGTTCAGTAATTGTGGTCGGTCCGACTTTGAAGCTGCATCAGTGCGGTCTTCCAAAGAAAATGGCGCTTGAATTATTTAAACCATTCATATTCAGCAAACTTGAGTTTAGAGGTTTAGCTACAACAATTAAAGCTGCCAAAAAAATGGTAGAGCGTGAAGAGTCTGTTGTTTGGGATATTTTAGATGATGTTATTCGTGAGCATCCTATCCTGTTAAACCGTGCGCCTACATTACATAGGCTAGGTATTCAGGCATTCGAACCTGTGTTGATTGAAGGCAAGGCGATTCAACTGCATCCTTTAGTTTGTACTGCATATAACGCAGACTTCGACGGTGACCAAATGGCGGTGCACGTGCCATTGACTTTGGAAGCACAATTAGAAGCTCGCTCGTTAATGATGTCTACCAACAATATTCTATCGCCTGCGAGTGGTGAGCCAATTATCGTCCCCAGCCAAGACGTTGTACTCGGGTTATATTATTTAACTCGAGAAAAAGTTAATGCTTTAGGTGAAGGGAAGATTTTTGTCAGTGCCCAGGAAGCTCAGAATTTTTACGAGTCAGGACATCTTGATATCCACGCTAAAATTAAAATTCGCATGTCTAAGGACGACGGAGAGGGACATCATCTGGTAGAAACTACAGTTGGTCGCGCTATTCTTGCCGAGGTTCTTCCTAAAGGCATGACATTTGCAACGATAAATCGTACCATGACCAAGAAAGTAATTTCGAAGGTTATTGATAGTTGCTATAGAAATTTTGGTTTGAAAGAGACTGTAATTTTTGCTGATAAGCTAATGTATACAGGCTTTAAGTATGCGACACGTTCTGGCATATCAATTGGTATTGAAGACATGGAAATACCTGATGATAAAGCCAGCATTATTGACCATGCCGATAATGAAGTTCGTGAAATTGAATCCCAATTCCGTTCAGGCTTGGTAACCAATGGTGAGCGTTACAACAAAGTAATTGATATTTGGTCTAGAACCAATGAATTGGTTGCTAAATCGATGATGAGCAAAATAGCAACTGAAGAAACTCGTGACGCAAAAGGTGATCTCGTCAGACAGGAATCATTCAACCCAATCTTCATGATGGCTGATTCAGGCGCTAGGGGTTCTGCGGCGCAAATCAGGCAGCTTGCTGGTATGCGTGGATTGATGGCTGCTCCAGATGGCTCGATTATCGAAACGCCAATTACTGCTAACTTCCGTGAAGGTTTGAACGTATTCCAGTACTTTATTTCAACTCACGGTGCAAGAAAAGGTCTGGCAGATACTGCGTTAAAAACAGCTAACTCCGGTTATTTGACACGGCGTTTAGTTGATGTTGCGCAAGACGTGGTGATTACTGAAGACGATTGTGGTGTTGATACCGGTGTTCTAATGCAACCTCTGATTGAAGGCGGAGATATTGTTGAGCCGCTACATGAGCGTGTGTTAGGACGGGTAGTTGCTTCAGATGTTTACATTCCTAACCAAAGTGAGCCTGTGGTCACTGCAGGAACATTATTGGATGAGGAGTGGGTTGAAAAGCTCGAAAAACAAGGTGTGGATCAAATTATGGTTCGCTCACCGATTACTTGCCAAACTCGATTTGGGTTATGTGCTAAGTGCTATGGCCGTGACTTGGCCAGAGGTCACCTTGTTAATACCGGCGAAGCTGTAGGTATTATTGCAGCTCAATCAATTGGTGAGCCTGGAACGCAGTTGACCATGCGTACCTTCCATATTGGAGGTGCTGCATCGAGAGCAACTGCAGCAAATAATATTCAGATTAAAACCAAAGGGGTTATTCGTTTACATAACATTAAAACAGTAACGCATGAAAATAAAAATCTGGTTGCTGTATCACGTTCCGGTGAGGTAACAATTGTTGATGAATTCGGACGTGAGCGTGAGCGTTATAAGTTACCTTATGGTGCCGTAATTTCAGTACATGATAATTCCTCTGTTGAGGCTGGACAAGTTATTGCAACTTGGGATCCGCATACTCACCCAGTTATTTCTGAGGTAAGTGGTTATTTGAAATTTGTCGACTTAATCGATGGTATTACCATGAACCGACAAACTGATGAATTAACCGGTTTGAGCAATATTGTAGTTATCGATGCAAAACAACGCAGTGCCGCAGGCCGTGATTTACGTCCGATGGTAAAACTAGTTACTGAAAATGGCGAAGATATTTATCTTGCTGGAACTAATGTCCCCGCACAATACTATCTGCCTGTTGACGCGATTGTTAATTTTGAAGATGGTAGCCATGTGGGAATCGGAGATGTTATTGCGCGTATCCCTCAAGAGCGTTCTAAAACTCGCGATATTACAGGGGGTCTGCCAAGAGTAGCTGATTTATTTGAGGCGCGTAAACCTAAAGACTCAGCAGTTATGGCTGAAGTTTCGGGAATGGTTAGTTTTGGTAAGGAGACGAAAGGTAAGAGAAGGTTACTTATAAATGTTTCCGAAGATCAATGTCATGAAGAATTGATACCGAAATGGAGACATATTTCTGTCTTCGAAGGCGAACATGTTGAGCGTGGTGAGATTATCGCTGAAGGTGCACTCAATCCACATGATATATTACGTCTGCTGGGTGTAGGTGCATTAGCGAATTACATCGTAAATGAAGTACAAGATGTATATCGTTTACAAGGCGTAAAAATTAATGACAAGCATATCGAAGTAATCGTACGACAAATGCTACGTAAACGAGTTATTACTTTTGCCGGGGATTCAAAATTCTTGGTGGGTGAGCAAGTAGAAGAAAGCGTCTTATTGCAAGAAAATGACAAACTTATTGCTGAAGAGAAACAAACAGCCAGAGGTACACCTATATTGTTAGGTATTACAAAAGCTTCCTTGGCAACTGAGTCATTTATTTCTGCTGCTTCGTTCCAAGAAACAACAAGAGTACTAACAGAAGCTGCTGTAAGTGGTAAAATTGATGATTTACGTGGATTAAAAGAAAACGTGATGGTTGGACGCTTGATTCCTGCAGGAACAGGTTATGCATATCATCAAGGCCGTAAGGCAAAAAGAGCTAAGGCTGCAGCCGGTGAGCACCCAGTGCATACCGTTACTGCAAGTGATGTTGAGCATGCGTTAAGTGAAGCATTAAACGCAGACAATCAAGAACACTAGTTCGGATTCGAAAAACGGCAGATTAAACTTGACAAATCTGCCGTGGCTATATAGAATCCGGCCTCCTTATGCATTCGAAATAATCAAAAGAGACAGATCGGAGTTAAGTATAAATGGCTACTATTAATCAGTTAGTAAGAAAGCCTCGTGTGGACGTAAAGAAGAAAAGTAACGTACCAGCGCTGGAAGCATGTCCACAAAGACGCGGTGTGTGCACACGTGTTTACACTACTACACCTAAGAAACCTAACTCAGCTATGCGTAAGGTTGCTCGTGTACGTTTAACCAATGGATTTGAGGTTTCATCATATATTGGTGGAGAAGGCCATAACCTTCAGGAACACTCGGTTGTTCTTATTAGAGGTGGTCGTGTTAAAGATTTACCTGGTGTGCGTTATCACACTGTACGGGGTAGCTTGGATACATCAGGTGTTAATGATCGTAAACAAGGTCGTTCGAAATACGGTACTAAAAAACCAAAAGATAAAAAATAACTGATTGTAGGAAATTGAAATGCCTAGAAGAAGAGAAGTCCCTAAAAGAGAAATTTTGCCAGATCCTAAACATCATAGTGAATTGCTAGCAAAATTTATTAACGTGTTAATGGTCAGTGGTAAAAAATCTACTGCTGAAAAAATAATATATGGTGCTTTATCAGTTTTAGAAGAGCGCGTAAAGAAGCTTAAGAAAGCAGATGAAGAAGGTGAATCAGGTTCTACAAGTGGTTCATCAACTGTTCTTCGCTACTTTGAAAATGCTTTAGATAATGTTCGCCCAAGCGTAGAAGTCCGTTCTCGTCGAGTTGGTGGTGCTACCTATCAAGTTCCCGTTGAAGTAAGAACAGATCGCAGCATTGCTTTGGGTATGCGCTGGATTGTTCAGGCTGCACGTACTCGTGGTGAAAAAGGTATGATGTTACGCTTGGCTGGTGAACTGATGGATGCCTACGAAAGTAAAGGTTCCGCAGTGAAAAAGCGTGAAGATACACATAAAATGGCAAAAGCCAACCAGGCGTTTGCACATTTTAGATGGAACTAAGAGAGAGAGGGTAATCCGTGTCTACTCCATTAAAGCTATATAGAAATATAGGGATTGCAGCGCACGTTGATGCTGGAAAAACTACCACAACAGAGCGTGTACTGTATTATACTGGTATGTCTCATAAAATTGGTGAAGTTCATGACGGTGCTGCAACAATGGACTGGATGGTTCAGGAGCAGGAGCGCGGGATTACCATTACCTCAGCTGCAACAACTTGTTACTGGCCTGGTATGGACAAGCAATTCGAACCTCATCGTATCAATATTATTGATACCCCAGGACACGTAGACTTCATGATTGAAGTTGAGCGCTCATTACGTGTACTCGACGGTGCTGTTGTTGTGTTCGACTCAGTATCTGGTGTGGAACCACAATCAGAAACTGTTTGGCGTCAAGCAAATAAGTATGGCGTACCACGCATTGTATTTGTTAATAAGATGGATAGAATGGGTGCAAACTTCCTTCGTGTAGTGAGCCAAATTAAGCAAAGATTGGGTTCAAATCCTGTCGTTGTCCAATTACCTATTGGTTCAGAAGAAGAGTTTAAAGGTGTTGTTGATCTTATTAAAATGAAGGCAATTCATTGGGATGAAGAAAATAAGGGCATGACGTTCCAATATAAAGACGTGCCTGAAGATCTCAAAGAACATTGTGAAGAATATCGTGCTCTACTTGTTGAGGCTGCTGCAGAAGCAACTGAAGAGCTTATGGAAAAATATCTTGAAGGTGTGGAACTTACTGAAGAAGAGATCAAGAAAGCACTGCGACAATTAACAATAAGTAACCAAATTGTACCGGTCTTTTGTGGTTCAGCCTTTAAAAATAAAGGTGTTCAGGCAGTTTTAGATGGCGTAATTGAGTATCTGCCTTCTCCCTCGGATATTCCTGACGTTCAAGGTGTAAATGAAGATGGTGAACCAGCCACTCGTAAGACAAGCTATGATGCACCATTTTCCGCCTTAGCATTTAAAATTGCTACTGACCCATTTGTTGGAACTTTAACCTACTTTAGAGCATACTCAGGTGTTTTAAAAAGCGGTGATACAGTTTACAACTCAGTGAAAGCAAAAAGAGAACGTATAGGTCGTTTGTTGCAGATGCACGCCAACTCACGCGAAGAAATTAAAGAAGTAAAGGCAGGAGATATTGCTGCCGCTGTTGGACTAAAAACAGTAACGACAGGGGATACGTTATGCGATACGGATAGCGTTGTTATACTAGAAAGAATGGACTTTCCAGATCCTGTAATCGCAGTTGCTGTTGAACCTAGAACCAAAGCAGACCAAGAAAAAATGGGTATTGCTCTAGGTAAATTAGCACAAGAAGATCCATCATTCCGAGTTCATACAGATGAGGAATCAGGCCAGACGATTATTGAAGGTATGGGTGAGCTTCATCTGGAAATTATTGTTGACCGCATGAAACGTGAGTTTAATGTGGAAGCCAATGTAGGTAAGCCTCAAGTTGCTTATCGTGAAACACTGAAACAAACAGTGGAACAAGAAGGTAAATTTGTTAGACAATCTGGTGGACGCGGTCAATTTGGACATGTGTGGCTGAAAATTGAACCACAAGAACCTGGAAAAGGTTATGAATTTATCAACGAAATAGTTGGTGGCGTTATTCCGAAAGAATACATTCCAGCTGTTGATAAAGGGGTTCAAGAGCAAATGCAAAATGGTGTTATTGCTGGATATCCTGTAGTGGACGTTAAAGTAACCTTATTTGATGGTTCATTCCATGAGGTAGACTCTAGTGAAATGGCATTCAAAATTGCTGGCTCAATGGGTTTCAAACAAGGCGCATTAAAAGCCAAACCAGTTTTACTTGAACCAATCATGAGTGTTGAAGTAGTTACTCCTGAAGACTATATGGGCGATGTTATGGGTGACCTTAATAGACGCCGTGGCCTTGTACAGGGGATGGAAGATTCACCAGCAGGAAAAATTGTTAGGGCTGAAGTACCACTTGCAGAGATGTTTGGTTATTCGACCGATTTACGTTCTGCTACTCAAGGAAGAGCAACATATACTATGGAATTTTCTAAGTATGCTGAGGCTCCAAATAACATTGCTGAAGCAATTATTAAGAAACAATAAAAAGTTAAAACGAGGTTATTGAAATGGCGAAGGAAAAATTTGAACGTAAGAAGCCACACGTAAACGTGGGCACGATTGGTCACGTAGACCATGGTAAGACTACATTAACAGCAGCGATTACCACGATTATGGCAAAGAAGTTTGGTGGTACAGCAAAAGCATATGACCAGATTGATGCTGCTCCAGAAGAGCGGGAGCGTGGTATTACTATTTCTACAGCACACGTAGAATACGAATCAGCGAACAGACACTATGCACACGTAGATTGCCCAGGACATGCTGACTATGTTAAGAACATGATTACAGGTGCGGCACAAATGGACGGAGCGATACTCGTAGTATCTGCTGCTGATGGTCCAATGCCACAAACCCGTGAACACATATTATTATCACGCCAAGTAGGTGTTCCATATATTGTGGTGTTCATGAACAAAGCAGATATGGTAGACGATCCTGAGTTATTAGAATTAGTTGAGATGGAAGTTCGTGACTTGTTAAGCAGCTACGATTTTCCTGGGGATGATATTCCAATTGTTGTTGGTTCAGCGTTGAAAGCGTTGGAAGGTGATGACAGTGAGATTGGTGTTAAGGCGATTGAGAAATTGGTTGAGACTATGGACTCATACATTCCTGAGCCGGTACGCAACATTGATAAAGCATTTTTATTACCAATCGAAGACGTATTCTCTATTTCTGGACGTGGAACAGTAGTAACTGGACGTGTAGAAAGCGGGATTGTAAAAGTGGGTGAAGAAATTGAGATTGTTGGAATTCGCGACACTCAAAAAACCACTTGTACAGGTGTTGAGATGTTCCGTAAGTTGTTGGATGAGGGTCGAGCTGGTGATAACGTAGGTGTGTTATTACGTGGAACCAAGCGTGACGAAGTTGAGCGTGGCCAGGTATTAGCCAAGCCAGGCACAATTAAGCCTCATACCAAATTTGAAGCAGAAGTATACGTGTTATCAAAAGAAGAAGGTGGGCGACATACACCATTTTTCAATGGATACAGACCACAATTTTATTTCAGAACGACAGACGTAACTGGAACATGTGATCTTCCATCTGGAGTTGAAATGGTAATGCCTGGTGATAACGTACAATTGACCATTAATCTTCATGCACCTATTGCGATGGACGAAGGTTTACGTTTCGCAATTCGGGAAGGTGGCCGTACTGTAGGCGCCGGTGTTGTCGCTAAAATTATTGAGTAATTAGAATGAGTAACAATCAAAACATTAAAATAAGATTAAAATCCTTTGATCATCGGTTGATTGATTTGTCAACTCGAGAAATTGTAGAGACAGCAAAACGTACTGGCGCACAAGTTCGTGGGCCAATACCCTTACCTGTCCGTAAGGAGAAATTTACTGTATTGACTTCACCGCATGTTAATAAAGATGCTCGTGATCAATATGAATTACGTACTCATAAACGCCTGGTCGTTATCGTTCATCCAACTGAAAAAACAGTAGATGCGTTGATGAAATTAGATCTGGCTGCTGGGGTTGATGTTCAGATAAGCCTTGATGACTAATATTAGGGTGAAGGATATTAAAGAGGTGTTAGAATGATGATCGGTTTATTAGGCCGTAAAATCGGTATGACGCGGGTCTTCATGGCAGATGGAGTTTCTGTTCCAGTTTCTGTTGTTGAAGTTCACCCTAATAGAGTTTCACAGGTTAAAACTAAAGAAACTGATGGTTACTCTGCTGTGCAATTAACAGGCGGAACCAAAAAAGCAAGTAAAGTCAACAAAGCTTTAACAGGTCACTTCGCAAAAGCTGAAATTGAAGCTGGTGACACGTTAGTCGAGTTCTTAGTTGATTCTGAAGATGCATTCAAAGCTGGCCAAGTAATTACAGTTTCTGATGTATTTACTGCTGGCCAGTTTGTTGATGTTGCAGGAATCACAAAAGGTAAAGGTTTTGCTGGTACAGTTAAAAGATATAATTTTAGAACACAAGATGCTACTCATGGTAACTCCAGATCGCATCGTGTACCTGGTTCTATTGGTCAAAACCAAACTCCAGGACGCGTGTTCAAAGGTAAAAAAATGGCTGGTCACATGGGTAATGTTCGTTGTACTGTTCAAAGCCTTGAGCTCGTGCGCGTAGATGCTGAAAGAAACTTACTTCTCATCAAAGGTGCTATACCTGGTGCTCCTGGCTCACGTGTTGAGATTAAGCCTGCAGTTAAAAAGCAAGTACGAGGTGAGTGATGGAAATTACTACTATAGATACAAATTCAAAGTTAATACTAAATCAAGAAGTATTTGCTTATGGCTATAACGAAGGTTTGATTCATCAAGCTGTAGTAACTTACATGAACAATGCACGTAGCGGTAACAGTGCTCAAAAAACCCGATCTGAAGTACGTGGTGGCGGCAAAAAGCCATGGAATCAAAAAGGTACAGGTCGTGCTCGTGCTGGTACAATTAGAAGCCCTTTATGGAGAAGCGGCGGGGTAACTTTTGCCTCTAAAAAGAGAGATTATTCACAAAAAATTAATAAAAAAATGTACAAACGTGCATTACGTAGTATAATCTCCGAACTTTGTCGCACTGGTAACCTGATAGTCGTAAGTGATTTCCAATGCGAAAGCAAAAAAACTAAAGATTTTGTAAGTAAAATGAACCAACTTAATATTAATAATGCTCTTATTGTAATGAGCGAAGTTGGCGAAAATGAATATTTTGGTTCAAGAAACTTAATTGATTATGATATCTGCGACGTTACAACTATAGATCCTGTTTCTTTACTCAGATTTGAAAAAGTTGTTGTTACAGAAGCTGCAATTAAAAAAATTGAGGAACAGTTACAATGAACGCTGAAAGATTGTTGATGGTTTTACGTGAACCACATACTTCTGAAAAGGCTACTGTCCTAGCTGATAAGCTGAAACAGTTCACTTTCAAAGTATTGAAAACTGCAACTAAAAATGAAATTAAAATGGCGGTAGAGAATATATTTAACGTTAAAGTTAAAAATGTATCTGTTATCAATGTGAAGGGAAAAACAAAGCGTTTCAAACAAACAAGCGGAAAGCGTAGTGATTGGAAAAAGGCATTTGTAACTCTTCATGCTGATCAAGATATTGACTTTACAGCTACCGAATAAGGCAGATTAAGATGGCACTATTAAAATCTAAACCTACATCGCCAGGTAAGCGTGGCGAATTACGCGTGGTTCATCACCATATTCATAAAGGGAAACCACATGCGTCTTTAGTTGAAAAACTTAAAAAAACTGGCGGACGTAATAACCAAGGTAGAATTACTGTAAGACATATCGGTGGTGGTCAGCGTAATCAATATCGCATCATTGATTTCAAACGTAATAAAGATGGAATTGAAGCTCGCGTTGAACGTATTGAATACGATCCAAATCGTACTGCATTGATTGCACTAATTGTTTATAAAGATGGTGAAAGAAGGTATATTATTGCACCAGCTAATTTGAATGTTGGTGATACAGTTATTAGCGGCGCTGATTCACCTATCAATGTCGGTAACTGCCTTCCGTTAAAAAATATTCCTGTTGGTACTACAATTCATTGCGTTGAAATGAAGCCAGGAAAGGGTGCCCAGGTATTAAGAAGTGCTGGAGCAAGCGGACAAATTGTTGCTAAAGAAGGTATTTATGCAACATTAAGACTCCGTTCTGGTGAAATGCGTAAAATTCATGTTCTTTGTAGAGCAGTAATTGGTGAAGTCAGTAATAGCGAACATAGTTTACGTGCATTAGGAAAAGCTGGAGCAAAACGCTGGAGAGGTATTCGCCCAACAGTTCGTGGTGTTGCTATGAACCCAGTTGATCACCCACACGGTGGTGGTGAGGGCCGAACTTCTGGTGGACGTCATCCAGTATCACCATGGGGCGTACCTACTAAGGGTTACAAAACCAGAAGTAATAAGCGTACTGATAATTTTATTGTCAGAAGACGTAAGAAGAAATAATTATTGAGAGGATATCAAGTGTCTCGTTCTATAAGAAAAGGTCCTTTTGTTGACCATCATTTGATTGCCAAAGTAGAAGCAGCAATTGAATCAAAATCTAAAAAACCAATCAAAACTTGGTCAAGACGATCAACAATCGTTCCTGAAATGATTGACTTAACAATTGCTGTTCACAACGGCAAGGATCATATCCCTGTTTATATAACAGATAATATGGTCGGTCATAAATTAGGTGAGTTTGCCATGACTCGTACATTTAAAGGCCACTCTGGTGACAGAAAGGCTAAAGGCAAATAAGAGGATATGATGGAAGTTACAGCAAAGTTAAAAGGTGCTCCCTTATCCGCTCAGAAGGGCAGATTGGTAGCAGATATGATACGAAATATGAACGTATCTGGTGCGCTTGATGTCCTCAAGTTTACACCAAAAAAAGGTGCTCAATTAATGCTTAAATTGTTAGAATCAGCAATTGCTAATGCTGAAAATAATAATGGTGCAGATATTGATGATTTAAAAGTAGGTATGGTCTGCGTTGATGAGGCAATGACTTTAAAACGTATTAGTCCCAGAGCTAAAGGACGTGCAAATCGAATTTGTAAACGTACCTGCCATATCACGATAAAAGTGTCTGACGAGGAATAGCAATGGGACAAAAAGTTAACCCTATAGGTATACGCCTAGGTATTATTAAAGACTGGAACTCTAAATGGTTCGCAGGTAAGAAATATGCTGAATTTTTAATTCAAGATATTAAACTACGTACCGAGCTGAAAAAGAAACTTATGGCAGCCGCAGTAAGTAAGATTCTTATTGAACGTCCTGCCAATAATGCCGTTGTAACAATACAAACTGCACGACCTGGTGTGATCATTGGTAAAAAGGGTGGTGGTATTGAAACTCTGCGCAATGAAATTTCTAATAAATTAGGTGTACCTGTTCATCTTAATATTGAAGAAATTAAAAAGCCTGAACTTGATTCAACACTTGTTGCTGAAGGAATTGCTCAGCAGTTGGAGCAGCGTGTTATGTTTCGACGTGCTATGAAACGAGCAGTAACATCCGCTCTTAAAGCAGGCGCTAAAGGAATTAAAATTTGTGTTAGTGGTAGACTAGGTGGTGCTGAAATTGCTCGTAGTGAATGGTATAGAGAAGGTCGTGTGCCTTTACATACTTTCAGAGCTGATATTGACTATGGTACAGCAGAGTCTAAAACTACCTACGGTATTATTGGTGTAAAAGTCTGGATCTTCAAGGGTGAAATTCTCCCTCAAAAGAAAAGATCTTCCGACGTTGCCCAGTGAGTGAGGATTAAGAATCATGTTACAACCTAAACGTACAAAATACCGAAAACAGATGAAAGGCCGTAACAGAGGCTTAGCCTTACGCGGTAGCAACATCAGCTTTGGTGAATTTGGTTTGAAAGCTCTTGAACGCGGTCGTTTAACTGCAAGACAAATTGAAGCAGCGCGAAGAGCAATGACACGTCATATTAAGCGTGGTGGTAAAATTTGGATTAGAGTATTCCCAGATAAACCTATTACACAAAAACCTTTAGAGGTAAGACAAGGTAAAGGTAAAGGTAGCGTTGAATATTGGGTTGCTCAAATACAACCAGGTAAGGTTTTATTTGAAATGGAAGGTGTATCCAGAGAGCTTGCGATGGAAGCTTTTGATCTGGCCAAGGCAAAACTTCCTTTCAAAGTAATATTTGAAGAAAGGAAGGTGATGTAATGAAAAAAATTGATGAATTACGCGGTCTATCGGTTGAAGAACTGCAAAATGAATTGCTTTCATTGCGTAAAGAACAATTAAATTTGCGAATGAAGAAAGCAAGTGGCTCACTAGATAAAACACATCTCATCACCATGGTGCGTAAGTCAGTGGCAAGAGTAAAAACAATGTTGACTGAAAAGGCAGGTAAGTGACATGTCTAATAGTGAATCAAATGCCAGAACAATGGTTGGAAAAGTAGTTAGTGACAAAATGGATAAAACCATAGTTGTGATGATTGAACGTTCTGTTAAGCATCCAAAGTATGGAAAAATTATGAAACGTAGATCTAAATTACATGCTCATGATGAAAATCAAGTATGTAAAATTGGTAACATAGTAAAAATCCGTGAGTCAAGACCACTCTCTAAAACAAAAAGCTGGGTATTAGTCGAAGTAATTTCTTAATCAACCCTGTTGATTTACTTTTAAAACCCTAAAAGGCCTGATATAATCAGCAACCTTTTTCTGGTCGAAATCAGAGCTGGAGAAAAAAATGATCCAAATGCAGACAGTGCTCGAAGTGGCTGATAATAGCGGAGCACGTAAGGTTATGTGTATTAAAGTGCTTGGTGGTTCTCACCGTAGGTATGCACGTGTAGGTGATGTAATCAAAGTAAGTATTAAAGATGCAATACCCAGAAGTAAAGTAAAGAAGGGTGCTGTGATGAAAGCGGTAGTTGTTCGTACAGCACAGGGCGTTCGTAGAGACGATGGTTCTTTGATTCGTTTTGATGGTAACGCTGCAGTACTGTTAAATAACCAAAACGAGCCAATTGGTACTCGTATATTTGGCCCTGTTACTCGCGAGCTACGAGAGAGATTTATGAAAATAATATCTCTGGCTGCAGAAGTTTTGTGAGAAGGATTTAGATATGAAACGTATTCAAAAAGGCGATGATGTAATTATAATCGCCGGAAAAAGTAAAGGTCATAGAGGTAAGGTCTTACGTGTGACTGAAAATGGTGTGGTTGTTGAAGGTGGAAACTTAATCAAAAAACATGTTAAGCCTAATCCGCAAAAGCCAGAAAACAAGGGAGGTATTATTACCCTTGAAGCGCCAGTACACATTTCTAACGTTGCTCATTATAATTCCAACACAAAGAAAGCAGATAAAGTAGGATTCAAATTTATTGAGAGTAACGGGATAAGTAAGAAAGTTAGATATTTTAAATCTGACAATGAAATAATTGACCGTGTTTAATTAGGTGATTGAAATGGCAAGACTTAATGAATTTTATAAAAAAGAAATCATCCCTATGATGATGAAACGGTTCAAGTATTCCAGCGTTATGGAAGTTCCAAAGCTGCTTAAAATCACCTTAAACATGGGTGTTGGCGAAGCTGTTGGTGATAAAAAGGTGATGAATCATGCAGTTGAGGACATGACTTTGATTGCTGGACAAAAGCCTGTTGTTACTAAAGCAAGAAAATCTATTGCTGGTTTTAAAATTAGGGAAGGTTGGCCAATTGGCTGTAAAGTAACACTAAGACGTCAACGGATGTATGAGTTTTTAGACAGACTGATTTCCGTAACTTTACCGCGTGTAAGAGATTTTCGTGGTTTAAATCCTAAGTCTTTTGATGGAACTGGTAATTACAGTATGGGAATACATGAACAAATCGTATTTCCAGAAATTGATTACGATAAAACAGATGGCATTCGTGGTTTAGATATTTGTATCACTACAACTGCTAAAACAAATGAAGAAGCTAAAGCTTTATTAGAAGCTTTTAACCTTCCATTGAAAGATAGAGATAAAAAATAAGGGTGAAATTGTGGCTAAAAGATCAATGCTTATGAGAGAGTTAAAGCGTAGCAAACTAGTAAATAAGTACAGTAAACGCAGAAACGAATTGAAAAAATTGATTAAATCATCTGATGATTTTCAGGTAATTATGGATAGTCAGTTAAAGTTAGCTAAATTGCCTGTTAATTCAAATCCTGTTCGTTTTAAAACACGATGTCAGCAATGTGGTCGTCCACATGGAGTTTATCGTAAGTTTGCTCTTTGTAGAATTTGCTTAAGACAACAACTAATGGTTGGTAATATACCTGGCGGAAGAAAATCCAGCTGGTAATTTTTTAATTGGAGAACGATTGTGAGTATGCATGATCCAGTTGCTGATATGCTGACCCGAATTAGAAATGGTCAACAAGCAAAGCATCAGCAAATAACGTTAACTTCTTCTAAATTGAAGGAAGAAATTGCTCGTGTTTTAAAGGAAGAAGGATATATTGAAAACTTCTTTGTAGAATCACTAGATAATAATCTTAAATTAATGACGATTAAGCTGAAATATTATCATGGCCGACCCGTTATTGAATTGATTAAGAGAATTAGCAGGCCTGGATTGCGAGTCTATAAATCTTATAAAGATTTGACATCAGTTCCTGGCTTTGGTGTTGCTATTTTGTCTACATCACAAGGTATAATGACCCATATATCTGCAAAGATGAAAGGCGTTGGTGGCGAAGTCATTTGTGAAGTGGCTTAATACTTGCGAGGAATAATATGTCTAGAGTAGCAAAAGCCCCAGTAGTTCAACCAGCAAACGTTGAAATAACAATAGGTGATGGTGAAGTTACTGTTAAAGGGCCTAAAGGTACACTAACCCAAAAAATTAATAGGTTAGTTAAAGTAACGAAAAATAAAGATTCTAATCATGTTGAGTTTGCTCCTGCTGCAAATGATCCTAGAGCTTGGGCTCAGGCTGGAACAGCTCGTGCATTAGTAAATAATATGGTTAAGGGTGTAACTGAAGGTTTTGTTGTCACCTTGGAACTCGTTGGTGTAGGTTATAGAGCACAGTCTAAAGATAAATCAATTACATTATCATTAGGCTTTTCTCATCCTATTGAGTACCACTTACCTAAAGGTGTGTTAGTTGAAACCCCAAGCAATACTGTTATATTGCTGAAAGGAGTTGATAAACAAATTTTGGGTCAAGTAGCTTCTGAAATAAGAGCATTTAGACCACCAGAGCCCTATAAAGGCAAAGGTGTTAAACTTGCTGGCGAGTATATTGCTCGTAAAGAAGCGAAAAAGAAATAAGGTTTAAGTCATGAATAAACACAACTCACGTGCTCGACGTGGATTAAAAGCAAAGGCACTGATTCGTAAATCAGGCAGAGCAAGACTAGTCGTTTATAGAAGTGGTTTGCACATTTACTCACAAATCATCGAAGCAGATAATCTTGGTGATAAAGTATTAGTGTCATGTTCAACTAACGATAAAGAATTGCGTACAAACCTAACCGGTAAATGTAAAGTAGAACAAGCTACCTTAGTTGGCAAGTTGCTTGGTGAGCGTGCAAGCGAGCGTGGCATTACTCAAGTTGCATTTGATCGTGCTGGTTATAAATATCATGGCCGAGTGAAAGCCCTTGCAGAAGGTGCGCGCGAAGCTGGATTAGATTTTTAAGGAACGATTATGGCATTCGATGAATCATCACCTAAATCAGATGGCTACCAAGAAAAGCTAGTATCGGTTAATCGTACGGCTAAAGTTGTTAAGGGCGGCCGTGTTTTCGGCTTTGCAGTTCTTGTTGTTGTTGGTGACGGCAAGGGCAAAGTTGGATTTGGTAGAGGTAAAGCAAGAGAGGTTCCAATTGCTATTCAAAAAGCAATGGAGCAAGCTAAGAAAAATATGGTTTATATTCCACTTTCTGGATCAACTATATTTCACGAAATTACTTGGAACTACGGTGCTTCTAGGGTATTTATGAAGCCTGCAAGTGAAGGTACTGGGATTATTGCTGGTGGCGCGATGAGAGCCGTCTTAGAAGTTTTAGGCGTGCAAAATATATTAGCTAAAAGTATTGGTTCAACCAATCCAAGCAATATTGTAAGAGCTACTATCGGTGCTTTAACTAATATCGGTACCCCAGATTATGTTGCGGCCAAGCGTGGTAAAACTGTTGAAGAAGTTATGGCGGGCTAATTATGGAAAAGAAAATTAAAATAACTTTGGTTAAAAGCATAATAGGCAGAAAGCCAAAGCACGTTTCTATCGTAAAGCAATTAGGTCTAGGTAAAACTAATTCGAGCGTATCACATAATGATACCCCAGCAATTCGTGGCCTTATTAATAAAGTTGATTATCTATTGCTGGTTGAGGAGAGTGTATAATGAATTTAAATTCACTATCACCAGATCCTGGTTCAAAACGACCCAAAAGACGGTTAGGGCGTGGTATAGGATCCGGGCTAGGTAAAACAAGTGGTAAAGGTCATAAAGGGCAAAAAGCTCGTGCTGGTGGCTTTCACAAAATTAATTTTGAAGGCGGTCAAATGCCTATTCAAAGACGTCTACCAAAAATGGGATTTAAGTCTCGCGTTGGTAAAACTGTAGATCAGATATGCCTCAGTGAGCTTGCAAAGTTGTCTGCTGACGTAATTGATCTCAATACATTGCGTGAAGCAGGTTTAATCAGCAGTTCTATTAAGGATGTAAAAGTTATTTTATCTGGTGAATTAACTACTGCCATCAAACTTAAAGGTTTAAGGGTCACTAAAGGAGCTCGTTTAGCCATTGAAGGTTTAGGCGGCAGCATAGAAGAGTGACTATGAAAAACCAAAAACATAATGCAAGCCAATCACGTGGTGGATTGGCTGAACTGAAATCAAGATTATTGTTTGTTGTCCTTGGAATTTTAGTTTATCGTTTGGGAGCTCATATACCAGTTCCTGGCTTGGATCCCGCACGCTTAGCTAATTTTTTTAATGAACAGCAGAATACAATTTTTGGCTTATTCAATATGTTTTCTGGTGGTGCTTTATCGCGTGTGACGGTTTTTGCAATTGGTATTATGCCTTATATTTCTGCATCTATTATTCTCCAACTTTTTACTGTTGTCTCTCCTAAGCTTGAACAACTGAAAAAAGAAGGTGAATCTGGGCGTAGAAAAATAAACCAATACACTCGATATCTAACTTTAGTGCTTTCGGTGTTTCAGTCTTTAGGAATGGCACGTTGGTTAGCTGGACAACAAATTGCACTACAAGCCGACTTTTCATTCTACTTTACTGCGGTAGTTACCTTGGTTACGGGTACTATGTTTTTAATGTGGTTAGGTGAACAAATTACTGAAAAAGGCGTTGGTAACGGAATATCTTTAATTATCTTTTCAGGAATTGTATCAAGTATGCCTTCTGCTATTGCGTCGGTTCTTCAACAGGTTAAAGAAGGACAGATGCAGGCATTAACCCTAATTATTATTGCCGCTGTTGTAGTGGTTGTAACTGGATTTGTAGTGTTTATGGAGCGTGCACAGCGACGTATAAGAGTGAATTATGCGCAAAGGACGCAAGGTAGAAAGGTATATGCTGCACAAACGAGTCATTTACCTTTAAAGATCAATATGTCTGGGGTAATACCTCCAATTTTTGCATCCAGCATCATATTATTGCCTGCAACTTTGGCTCAATTCTTCTCACATACTAAGGGTTTGGGATGGTTAGCTGATGTTGGAATGGCTCTATCTCCCGGACAACCTTTGTATTTAATCGTTTATGCTGTATCTATTATATTTTTTGCGTTCTTTTATGCAGCTTTGGTCTTTAACCCCAAAGATACTGCTGATAATTTAAAAAAATCTGGTGCATATATCCCTGGAATTAGACCGGGTGAGCAAACAACTAAATATATTGATGGTGTTATGACTCGCTTGACATTAGTGGGCGCAATCTATTTGGTTCTGGTATGTCTTTTGCCTCAGATTTTGATGTATACATGGCATGTCCCTTTTTATTTCGGAGGAACGTCATTGCTGATTATTGTAGTTGTTATTATGGATTTTGTAGCTCAGGTACAAGCTCATTTAATGACTCAGCAATATGATTCTTTAATGAAAAAGGCTAATTTTAAAGGTACCAAATTACCTGGTCTTTTATGATCTTTATCGGAGTTAGGAATGAAAGTAAGAGCATCTGTAAAGCGAATTTGTCGCAATTGCAAGATTATTAAACGAAGTGGCACTATACGGGTTATTTGTAAAGATGCCAGACATAAGCAAAAGCAGGGTTAATATCTGCTTGATTTAATTTTATAAAAATAGTATTCTTCTGTCCCTTTCGACAGAACAAATAACGTTCGGAGAAGTTAATGGCTCGTATTGCGGGAGTAAATATACCTGATCACAAACATGTTGTGATTGCTTTAACAGCAATATATGGTATTGGTAAACCTACATCCTTGAAATTATGTTCCTCAGTTGGTATTGAACCTTCAAAGAAGGTATCAGAACTAACCGATGCTCAACTTGAGTCTTTGAGAACAGAAATTGCAAAAATAACTGTGGAAGGTGATTTGCGTCGTGTTGTGACAATGAACATTAAGCGCCTTATGGATCTGGGATGTTATCGTGGACTAAGACACAGAAGAGGATTGCCACTGCGAGGACAACGTACGAAAACTAATGCTCGTACACGAAAAGGTCGCAGAAAAGGCACTACCGTTTGATATTTCATGTAGGAAAGTAAGATGGCAATAACAAAGTCGAAACAACAAAAAGTACGCAAAAAGGCAAAACGTGTCGTATCAGATGGTATTGTGCACGTTCATGCATCTTTTAATAATACAATAGTTACCTTTACTGACAGACAAGGTAATGCGCTATGCTGGGCAACATCTGGTGGTTCAGGATTCAGAGGTTCAAGAAAAAGTACCCCCTATGCTGCACAGGTTGCTACTGAGCGTGCTGCTGCTGTTGCGAAAGAATACGGTATGAAATCTGTGGCTGTATTTGTTCATGGTCCCGGACCCGGAAGAGAGTCCACTATTCGTGAATTAATATCACAGGATTTTAAAATTGTTGAAATTACCGATGTTACTGGTATACCTCATAATGGGTGTAAACCACCTAAAAAACGTCGTGTATAAGACTCAGGAGTAATTAATGGCTAGATATCTTGGTCCAAAATGTAAGCTATCACGTCGTGAAGGTTGTGATTTATTACTTAAAAGTGGTGTCCGTGATCACAAGTCCAAATGTAAATCTGAAAAATTACCTGGACAACATGGCGATAAAAAACCACGCCTGAATGGTTATGGAATTCAGCTTAGAGAGAAGCAAAAAATTAGAAGATTGTATGGCATTCTTGAAAAGCAATTCCGTGGCTATTACAAAATGGCTGCTCGTATGAAAGGTGCAACAGGCGAAAATCTGATGTCTTTGCTAGAAAGACGTTTGGATAATGTTGTGTACCGGATGGGTTTTGCAAGTACACGTGCTGAAGCACGACAACTTGTTACACACAAAGCCATACTTGTTAATGATAAAATAGTTAACGTTCCATCTTTCTTAGTAAAACCGGGAGATGTAGTATCTGTTCGTCAAAGAGCACGAAGCCAAGGGCGTATCCAAGCAGCTTTAGCTTTGTCTGAACAACGAGCTCCATGTGATTGGATTACTGTAGATAGTTCTTCTTGCAAAGGAACCTTCTCTACAGCGCCAACGTTAACTGACTTATCTTCAGACTACAACGTAAACTTAGTTGTAGAACTTTACTCTAAGTAAGCTCGGAGAAATAGCTGAATGTATACTGAAATCAATGAAATGTTGACACCTAATGTTCTTAAGGTCCAGGCAGAATCGCCCTATAAAGCTAGAATAGTTTTAGAGCCTTTGGAGCGTGGCTTTGGTCATACTCTCGGCAATGCTTTGAGACGTATTTTGTTATCATCAATGCCTGGAAGTGCAATTACTGAAGCTTCAATTGACGGTGTTCTACATGAATACAGTACAATTGAAGGCGTACAGGAAGATGTTGTTGATATACTTCTGAACCTGAAGTTGGTTGCGATTAAAATGACAGTTGGTGAAGAAGCCACTGTAACATTGAACAAGCAAGGTCCTTGTCAAGTTACTGCTGGAGACATTCAACTGACTCATGGATTAGAATTAATCAATCCAGAGCTGGTCATTGCTAATTTGAATGAAAAAGGCAAATTGAATATGACTTTGAAAGTTGAGCGAGGAATTGGTTTCCACAGCACTGATTCATTCATTAGACATTTCGATGATGAAGTAGAAAGAAAAACTGTCGGGAAACTTAAAATTGATAATAGTTTCTCGCCAGTAAAGAAAGTGGCTTACTATGTTGATAGTGCTCGTGTAGAAAACCGTACTGACCTCGATAAATTAACTATTGAGTTAGAAACTAACGGAACTATAGATGCTGAAGAATCAATACGGATCTCTGCTAGTATTCTTCAAAGACAGCTTCATGCGTTTGTCGACATGAAATTTGAAGAATCTCGGTCTGATAATAAAGAACGCAATGATTTTGATCCTATTCTATTACGCTCTGTTGATGATTTAGAGTTAACTGTTCGATCTGCAAATTGCTTGAAAGCAGAAAATATTCATTATATCGGCGATTTAGTACAAAGAACTGAAAATGAGCTCTTAAAAACACCTAATCTTGGTAAGAAATCTTTAACTGAGATTAAGGATGTTTTAGCTTCACGTTCATTATCGCTCGGTATGAAACTTGAGAATTGGCCGCCAGCAAATCTTGGCGAATAAAGTTTAGGAGTTTTGGTTATGCGTCACCGTAATTCAGGCAGAAGTTTTGGCCGTACAAGTAGCCACAGAAAGGCTATGTTTGCAAACATGTGTTGTTCTTTAATTGAGCATGAGTTGATTAAAACAACTTTGCCCAAAGCTAAAGATCTGCGTCGTTACATTGAACCTTTAATAACTGTGTCAAAGGTTGATTCCGTTGCTACACGTCGTCATGCGTTTGATATTCTAAGATCTAAATCTGCGGTTGGTAAATTGTTTAAAGATTTAGGTCCACGTTTTGTAGAGCGTCCCGGTGGCTATATACGTATTATCAAGTGTGGTTTTAGAGACGGTGATAACGCTCCTATGGCCATTGTTGAATTACTTGATCGACCTGTTGCCAGTGATGATTCTGAAGAATAATGTTAACTGTTATTAATTTAAAAGCCCGCATTTGCGGGTTTTTTTTTGATAAAAATTAGTATGGCGATCGAGTATAACTAAACTCAGGGCTTTACTTTGACGGAATGTCTGGATTTCACTGGGTGCTTCATCCAGGCAATATAGATAAATTTATTTATTGTTACCAAATTAAATCCAGGGTTGTTTATCCACAAGTAAATCACTTTCAATACCGCCTGTTTGCTCTGTTGATTTTGGTTCTAACAAGAGGACATGTACTTCCTCATCTGCTACAGGTTTATGCTCTATGCCTTTAGGGACTATATACAACTCACCTTCTTTTAAGGTAACTGTTTTATCTCTAAATTCAATTTTGAGTGTTCCTTTCACCACCATAAAAAGTTCATCTTCGTTTGCATGACTATGCCACATAAACTCTCCTTTGAATTTTGCAAGCTTGACATATTGACCATTTAGTTCTCCAACAATACGTGGGGCCCAATACTCATTAAAGAGTTTAAATTTTTCAACTAAATTAACTTTTTCCATAGTTACCTCAATTCTAAATCATTAATCAAAAAAACATACTTTGATACATCTTTATTAGTTTGAAAAGTGGATTTCACTATGTTTCACTTAGATGTTTAGTATGACAGGTTAGAGAATTTCTACTTCTTAACAGGTAATATGTCAATTGTATTTTGGTTTTGCAATCACAATAGAACTCTTAGCAACTTCTGCAACGAGAGAAATGCGGGGAAGCAGGAACCAAAACCGGAGTGTCACGAAGACATATGAGGATTCAGACACGGTATTTACGAAGGAACTTTCTTCTACAGTAGTGTTTCAAACGACGTAAGAGGTAAGGATTTAGAAGGTCGCGGTTTATGAGATTTAATAAGGTAACTTGATACAGCCAATATTGGAATCGTAATCTTGTTATGTAAAATAGTTAATAACTGAACATGGAGATAACGGATGCTTTCCTATATTTATTTAATAAATGAGGACCAAAATTTAGTTTATGTATTTATAAGGGCTGTATTGTTACTAGTGATTGGAACACTTTTAATTCGATTTGGCAATCGACGATTTAGATTAAACAACTCATTTGATCTGCTAATTATTGTTATTTCTGGTGGATTAATTAGCAGAGGAATAAATGGACCGGCTACTTTGATTTCTACAATTATTGGTCTAATTGCTTTAGTCGCGACGCATAAAATATTAGCTATATGTACTAGAAAATCTCTAACTTTTGAGCGCATATTTAAGGGAAAACGTTATCTCCTTGTAAAAAATGGTATTCTGCAGAAGAAAGTATTGCAAAGCTTAAATATTACTCAAAAAGATATAGAGGAACAAATGCGTCAACAAATACATACTTCTTCTTTAGATAAAGTGCTTTTTGCATATCTGGAAAGAACAGGTCATATATCCTTTATAAAAAAAGATTGAGGTTGTTAGCCAATAATAGCATTCCTGACTTCAGCTTCGCATGCACACATGCTCCAGTTATTTAAAAGGAGATAAACTCGAGAGATATAATGCCCTTATCGATAAGGGCAGCAATGGACAATATGACAGCTTAGATCCAGATGGAATTAAAATGGAACATCATCATCCAATTGGTCAAAAGCATCTTGCGGTACTTGTGTGGGTTGTTGTTTTCCAGCATTTTGGTTACTTGGTGTAAATTGGGCTTGTGGGATCTCATCGAAGCTGGATGATGCAGCCCCTTTACTATCTAGCATTTGAATGTCATTAGCTACAATCTCAGTAGTGTATCTATCCTGACCTTGTTGATCCTGCCACTTTCTGGTTCTTAAACTACCTTCGATATAGAGCTTGGATCCTTTGCGTACATATTCACCAGCTATTTCACCTAAACGGTTAAAACATACAACGCGATGCCATTCAGTCCGTTCTTGCTTTTCACTTGTTACTTTATCTTTCCACGTTTCACTCGTAGCAATAGACAATGTAGTGACCGCATTTCCATTAGGTAAATAACGGACATCAGGGTCAACACCCACATTGCCAATTAGGATGACTTTATTTATACCACGTGCCATTTTCGATCTCCTGTATGCGAAAGTTAGGGAAAGAGTATATCCTAATTTATATATCCCTTGCACTGATGAGTGAATTTTGCTGAAGAGAAAAAAACAACAAGCATATCTGGCTTGACATACTTGTTGTTGATTAGAATGATTAACGCGAGATTTTTTTAAGCCATTCTTTGGCTTCTTTACTCACCTGCTCATCTTGAAGTAGCACCTCATAAATAGTAATTTTATCTTCGCTTACATTTCCATACATTTCCTC
Source organism: Legionella sp. PC1000 (assembly GCF_014109805.1). Classification (GTDB taxonomy): domain Bacteria; phylum Pseudomonadota; class Gammaproteobacteria; order Legionellales; family Legionellaceae; genus Legionella; species Legionella resiliens. The sequence continues at coordinate 3,454,362 of NZ_CP059400.1, read as the reverse complement.
CAATATCTGATTCCACGAGGCTGATAATTCAGTAGATGGGAGCTCATTTACTTTTGCAAGCACTTCATAGAGACGTTGATACCAATATGCATCAATCGCTTGATCGATCCAGTGAACAATTTCGAAAGTCAATCCATAATCTTCCAGCCCTTTTCCTTCTTTAAAGCCTTTCTCCCATTTTGTAGTGCGAAGATGCGCATTTTCTTTTCCATACAGGTTATTGATTAAATCCATGCACTGTTTCGCCAGGGAAATACCGATTGCAGATTTGGGATCATGATGTAAATTATCGTTAACCTCATTGACAAGATTAGACCAGCTCGATTCGAATTGTTGCTTTTCCTTTTCATTAAAGCGGAATTTTAAATTAGCTTCAAATTGTGCATATTGTTCTAATTCTTCGGGATTAAATACTTCTTTAATCCAAGAGTTCTCAAGTTGTTGTGTCATACGATATACCTCGATTAACTGTATTATTTGTTCCCATGGAATAGACTTTTCTTTGCCGCAATTCGTAGTGACTTGCTTTAAAATCTTACTCGCTTGCAGGAGTGCTTCTGCTTTTTCTTGCAGAAATTTTGCTTGCATGCCTAGGTTTTCCAACATGTTTGCATTATGAGCAAGTAATTGTTTGATTTGGGCTAATTCAAAACCAAAAAACTTTAAGGCAATAATCTGTTGCAGCTTTGATAAGTCTTGTTCAGAGTACAGACGATAACGATTGCTTAGACGTAAACTGGGTTTAAGTAAACCAATTTTGTCGTAGTGATGCAGTGTTCTTACAGAAACTTGCGTCAGTCGACTAAACTCTTTTGCATACCATTGTTTCATCGTTTTTCCTCCTTGGTGACAAGGCTAATGTATGACGTAAGGTTAGAGTCAAGCACATGTCAATCAAAAAGTGTTCTATCGGAACTTGAAACAAGTTCATACAGACGCATAATTTGTTTTTGTGTTACTCTGGGGGTTGATAATGGCGGTAAATGAGCTAATTCAAAAAATTGAATGTCAGAAATTTCTAAATTTTCTTTTGCGGTTCCCGACATAATTTCACAATGAAAAAAGCATTTATAGGTGTGGGGCCACTGCAGAGGATGCTCATGTTTGTGTTTATCCCATAATGCAAGTAATCTGAGTACTGAAACATCAAATCCAGTTTCCTCCTTTGCTTCTCTAATCACTGATTCTGATGCTGATTCATTTGTTTCTGCCCAACCTCCAGGCAAGGTCCACAATTCATCGGAGCGTTCTTTAACCAATAAAATTTTATTATCTTTTAGGATAAAAGCACGGACATCTACTTTAGGAGTAGCATATCCCTTTTCCAATGAAAAGATTTGTTTTATCTCAGCAAGTGAAGTCTCTGAGTAGATCGCCATAAATTCGGAAGCAATCTCGCGAAGTCTTAAATAACGTTCTTTATCAAACTCATTATTTGAGTAGTTCAGTCCATTTTGAGCGATTGCTTGAATTTCAGTAATATATTTTAACCAACTGAGATCATTTTTAGACATGGTTTCGTCGTCCTATAGTGCATTTTTTTTGCATTCCCTATTGACTCTCACGTTACGTGATAGTTTAAAATCAACATTCAAGAGAGAGTTGAATGAAATATTATCAAATTAAAGATATTAGCCAAATGACTTCATTAACAATTAGGTCATTACAATATTACGATGAAATTGGCTTATTAAAACCAACCAAGCGCTCAATGAGCGGCTATCGTCTTTATTCTGAAACGGATTTAATACGTTTACAACAAATTACCACGTTAAAGTTTTTGGGTTTTTCTTTATCAACGATTAAAAAAATTATGGAAAATCCACATTTTGATGTGATGGCATCCATGGGTATACAAGCACGTGAGTTAACCGAGAAAGCGGCGCGAATTAATGAAGCGGCATCATTACTCACTTATATTTCCAGCCAAGTGGGAATGAATCAACCTGTGAATTGGAAAAGTACTGCAAAAATTATAGAAATATTGGAGTTAAATACAATGAACGATCATGTATTGAAAAAATATCAATCCGAAGCGGAACAATCCGAATTAGGTAAAAAATCTGCCTATGATGAAACGTATAATCCTGATCGATTATACCCTATTCCGAGAGCAGGAAAGCGACAGGAAATTGGGGTTGATCCAGTTCAATTACCTTTTTATGGCTTTGATTGCTGGAATCACTATGAAGTGTCCTGGCTTAATGCCAAAGGCAAGCCTATGGTTGCGATTGCTGAATTGTTTTATGACTGCAGTTCGCCTAACTTAATTGAGTCGAAATCATTAAAACTTTATTTTAATTCATTCAACAATACTCGAATTCAAAGCGTTAGTGAATTAGAAAATACAATTAAAAAGGACTTACAAGAACGCGTTGGTGCAGAGGTCTGGGTCCATGTTCACCTTTTGGAAGCAACTGGTCCGTTTGCTGAACAACAGCCTTTAATAGGGGAGTCACTTGATGATCTTGATATAGAGTGCTCTATTTATCTTGTTGAGCCCTCATTTCTCTCTGTAAGCGATGAGATTGTGGAGGAAGCGTTATTTTCCAATCTGTTGAAATCAAATTGCCTGGTTACAAACCAGCCTGATTGGGGAAGCGTACAAATCACCTACAGAGGGAAAAAAATAAATCGGGAAGGTTTATTGAAGTATCTTGTTTCATATCGAAATCATAATGAGTTTCATGAGCAATGTATTGAGCGCATTTTTGTTGATATCATGAACTATTGCACGCCTGAAAAACTGACTGTATACGGCCGTTATACAAGACGAGGCGGCTTAGATATCAATCCATATCGCTCTACCGAAAAGACTTCATTTGCAGGTAAAAATTTGCGCTTGGTCCGTCAGTAGTTTCATTGTGTATTGCAGATAGATTATCTTGAGTAGCCTGGGTGAAGGACCGAAACCCGGGTTCCACTTCGCTTCCCCAGGCTATGAGGAGTATGTCGAAGTTAATCAACCAATTGATATTGTTCTTTGTTCCATGCTGGACGGCACGAAATAAACAATTGCATATTCCCTTCCCAGTAATATTTTTCTCCTGCTTCAATTAATACTGCATCACCAGCAGATAATTTATATTATGTATGATTGACAACTACTTACCTTCACCTAGGAATACATAATCTAATTCATTGCATTCTAAATTTACTAATCGTCGTGTCTCCGGATATCGGCCTGATATGTTTGCTATGGCGCAATCAATCATTGGATCATTAAGAGGATACTCCCTCACTTTACAGGATGCAGCATTACTGTGTTCTGTGGTTTGATGCTTCAAAGAAATTTTCATTTAAACATTCCATCGTTTAGTGATTTGCGTTATGAATTATTTTTTCAGCACTCCCTGCAAGATAGTGATCTCTGTTTACACGTAAATAAATTATCTTCTCATCTTCTGCGAATGCCACTTCAATCACTCCTCTAACATGTAACAATTCATTGATGAGATTTATTTTTTTTCCAGTCCAGGAACAGGGCAAAACAAGCGTTGCGATAGAAACATTTGTTTTCATTGAAAAAGAAACAAGAAGCCATAAAACACTTAAGATTGTATTGGTAATAAAAACTCCCTTACTGCCACTCCATTGATACAAAACACCCGATATTGCTCCCCCAATAAAAAGTCCTAAAAATTGACTGGTTGAATAAACTCCCATGGCAGTTCCTTTACTGTTAGGGTTTGCCTGTCTGGATACCAAAGAGGGTAAGGCGGCTTCGAGAATGTTAAAAGCAATAAAATAAATTAACATGAGAAAACACAGACTAAGCCAATTTTGAAACGTATAGGCTAATAATAATTGGGCTATTACCATTGTGAGCACGGATAAAATAAAAACACTTTTCATGCGCTTTTTCTTTTCAGCGATCACAATAAACGGGATCATAAGTATAAATGAAATGAGCATAAGGGGCAGATAAAAGTGCCATTGCTGTGACAAATGACCTTGCTCCACTTGCTTTCTTAAGATGTAGGGGATAGCAAAAAATGTTGCTGTGAGAATAAAGTGCTGACAAAAAATACCCATATTGAGGCGTTGTAACTGTAGATTAGATATAACGTGTTTCAATAGAGCGGGATTTGTTTCACTATCAATATGAAAGGGTTCCCTCACAGGTTTAGGAATCACTAAATGAAGCAATCCTATCCCTATAATCGCTAATAAAGTAGTTAGGCAAAAAATACCAGACAAACCAAAATGATGGGTTATGGCCGGGCTAATTACCATGGCCAGGCTAAATGTTGTGCCTATAGTCATGCCAATGACTGCCATTGCTTTAGTGCGTTGTTCATCCGCCGTCAAATCAGCAAGTAAAGCGATTAAAACGCTACCAATTGCACCTGTGCCTTGTAAGGTTCTGGCAAGGATCATTCCATAAATAGAATCAGTTATGGCACCCAGTAAACTACCAAAAGCAAAAAGAATTAAGCCCACAGTAATCATGGGTTTTCTTCCTATTTTATCGGAAAGCATGCCAAAGGGCATTTGCAGAAGGCCTTGCGCAAGGCCATAAATTCCTAGAGCAAGACCCACTAAAGCGGGTGAGGCGCCCTGCAAATTTTCTGCATAAATGCTAAATACAGGTATGAGTAAAAACAAACCAAGCATGCGAAATGAAAAAATAGCAGCTATAGGAAATACAGTTTTAAACCAAGAATGCTTCATTCATTAATATATATTTATCTTAATCGTGTGCCGATAGTACAAAGTTAGCTCTCTAGAAACAAGATATTTGAAAATTTAATGATCTAATCATTGCTTTATCGATGAATAAAAATGAAAATGTAGTTTTTGTAACTGTTCGTTCAAGGGTGTCGATATACGAGCGAGCACGTGGTATCTTAAAATCGCAAAAATCGCAGCCTGGGCGATATGAGGCGGACCTGGATTTATTGGGATAAATTCTACGGGTTCTGCTTTGCATTCACCCGGGCACATGCAATAGGGACTATGATTTTTAAGTTGACCCCATTTTTATCAACAGTTGCTTTTTATTCTTAAATCAGTTGAAGTTAATGAGGATTATTCCATGAGTTTGGTTTTTGCAGGTAAAGTTGGATTAATTACTGGCGGTGCACGAGGCATCGGTAAGGCGACTGCATTAAAGTTAGCTCAGGCAGGAAGTGATATTGCCATAGTTTATTACAACAGCTCTGATGAAGCCCAGGCTTTAGTTGAACAACTCCAAACCATGGGCCGTAAAGCAATTGCTTTGCAGGCTAATGTAGCAGATCATCAGTCTGTAAAAGAAATGTTTACACAATTCCATGAACATTTTAAGCGCCTGGATTTTTTAATTAGTAATGCTGCGAGTGGAGTTTTAAAACCAGCACTTAAGATGTCAACCAAACATTGGCGCTGGTGTATGGAAACCAATGCTTTGGCATTAAATCATTTAACTACAGAAGCTCGTTCATTAATGCCTAAAGGGAGCCGCATTATCGCCTTATCTAGTCTTGGTGCATCTCGGGCAATTCCAAATTATGCATTTATTGGTGCATCTAAGGCAGCTCTTGAAGCTTTAGTTCGGTCTTTGAGTCTAGAGTTGGCTGTTGATGGGATCACAGTAAATACAGTTTCTGCAGGAGTGGTTGATACTGATGCATTAAAGCATTTTCCTAATAGAGAGCAATTACTTGATGAATATCAAGCTCACTGTTTGGCTGACAGGCCACTGACAACACAAGATGTAGCCAATGCTGTTTATCTCTTGTGCTTGCCAGAAGCATCTATGATTAATGGACATACTTTATTTGTTGATGCAGGGTATAGTCAGGTTGGTTAATACCTCGCCACGCTTAATTTTGTGTCTTTAAAAAAATCTATGGTATAATTTCGGCCTTTTCAAATTAGCTGATCTCTGAGGACAAAATATGAATGTAGCAGACGTTTATCCTAAAGTTAGAGAAATTGTTGCTGATGTGCTAGTGATTGATGTAGAAGAAATATCTCTTAACAGTCGATTGATAGCAGATCTGGGCGCTGAATCTATTGATTTTCTTGATTTGGTTTTTCAATTGGAAAAAGAATTCAAAATTAAAATTCCTCGTGGTCAATTGGAAAAAAATGCGCGTGGTGATTTGGCAGAGGATGAATTCGAGAAAGGGGGCTTCATAACGGAACAAGGTTTGCAGGCATTGAAAAATTATTTAAGTGAAGTTCCTGCAGAGCAATTCAAGCCCAATATGAAAGTCAATGAAATACCCATGTTATTTACCATTGAAACGTTTTGTAAATTAGTTGTTGCTGCAGCTAAGGAACAACAAACCACTGGAGCTGAGGCTTAATTCTGGTGTTACTTTAAAATCAAGTGAATAGGGCATAATAAATACTGATGAGATTCTTATTTGTTGATCGTATAGTAGAGTCGTCTCCCGGACAGTTGATCCGGGGAGTCAAACATGTTACTTCAAATGATGCTTTTCTCACAGTTGATGAGCAGGGACGGCCCTGTTTTATCTCTTCTTTAATCGGAGAAACACTAGGACAATTGGCCGCATGGAATGTGATGGAACTTCAGGGATTTACCCGTAGACCCGTTGCGGGTATCGTTGCCAGGGCTTCCATGCATCGACAGGCTTATGTAGGTGAGACTTTATTGCTTGAGTCATTTATTGAGCGCTTAGATGATTCGGTAATGCAATATCGTAGCGAAGCCAAGGTGGGTAATGAACTTGTATTTAGCATTGACGGCGCTCTGGGCCCTTTATTACCTATGGCTGATTTTATTGATTTGGATGAAATAAAGCAGCAATTTGCTGAAATTAATCGCCCTGGAGATTGGTCCGCTATTAGCAAGGAAAGCGCACCAGTATTGGACGATGATCTGATTATGGGCTTGGATTTGCCTGTAGTGCCTATGACTTTTGATAGAGTTCGCTCCAGTCAGTCAGGGGTTAGTTTAATCGCTGAAAAAAGAATATCACGAGCGGCTCCTTATTTTGCGGATCATTTTCCTCGGAAACCCGTATTACCTCTGACAGTATTATTGGAGTGCAAGTTAAATTTGGCAAATGAATTTATTCGACGTGCAGGGTATCCTGTGCACTATAAGATAAGTGAATTGCGCAAAATAAAAATGAATGATTTCGTTTATCCAGGTGATATTCTTGAGTGTTCTGTAACAGTCAAAAAGCAAACAGAAGATGAGTTGATCCTGTCTTTTCGCAGTGAGGTTACAGGCAAACGGGTTTGTGTCGTGGATGTAGTACTAATTCCCAGAGGTAAATAAAGTGAAAAAAAGACGAGTGGCTATTACAGGTTTAGGAGCAGTTTCTCCTTTAGGACTTGATGTGCAGTCCACATGGTCCAATTTATTGGAGGGCCGTTCAGGAATTGCTGAAATCAAGCAATTTGATGCCAGTGCTTTTCCAGCTTATATTGCAGCTGAGGTAAAAAATTTTACACTCGATCCCAAATTAAACACAAAACGTAGTCGTTTTTCTGTGTCGTTTACGCGATATGCGCTTGAGGCAGCGCAACAAGCATTTGATGATGCAGGGATTTTGCCTACAGAACAAACGGCAGCACACTGGGGCGTAGTTACGGGTAGCGGTATGATGACTGCTGAATTTGACTATCTGTCTCGATTTCAACAAATTTGTGCACAAGATGGTGAAGCGGATTGGGAACGATTGCTTGCTAATACACACGAATTTTACAAATTATCTGATTTTGGTAAAACAACCCCAAACTCAGGATTGTCTTTATTGATACAACAATTCGGAATCAGAGGTTATGCTTCCTCAGTACATACAGCATGTGCTTCAGGGGGACAAGCTTTAGGGTTGGCGATGCAAGTCATTCGTCGGGGCGAAGCTGATTTTATGTTGGCTGGCGGATTTGATTCGATGATTAATCCTTTGGGATTATCCAGTTTCTGCTTATTAGGCGCTTTATCTACTTATAACAGTACACCTGAAACAGCGAGTCGCCCTTTTGATGCAACGCGGAATGGTTTTGTCTTGGGAGAAGGTGCCGCTTTTTTAATTTTGGAAGAATGGAGTAAAGCAAAAGCCCGTGGTGCTCGTATTTATGCAGAGTTGGCCGGCGAAGGGAATTCCTTAAGTTCTTATCGAATTACTGATTCACATCCCAATGGTGATGGAGCCATTCAAGCAATCGAACGCGCTCTCCAGGATGCAGGAGTGCAGGCCTCCGATGTGGATTATATTAATGCACATGGTACTTCGACCAAGATGAATGACTTAAGTGAAACGAATGCGATTAAAGCAGTTTTTGGGGAACATATCGCGAACTTGCCTGTAAGTTCGACTAAAAGTCAGACCGGACATTTGATTGCTGCGGCAGGGGCGCTGGAGGCGGTATTATCCGTTAAATCCATAGAACATGCACAGGTACCCAAGACGGCCAATTTAACGACTCCAGATCCAGAATGTGATTTAGATTATGTAGTTGATGGGCCGCGTGAACGATCTGTAGGCGTGGTTTTATCTAATTCTTTTGGATTTGGCGGCTCAAATAGTTGCTTGTTATTTAAGCATCCTGAGTTTGAAGGAGCAGGTGTATGAGTCAGGGCAATAGAGTATTCATTACTGGGCGAAGCGCCCTAACTGCGTCAGGCACTACCGCTGATGCTACTTGGGATGCGATTCTTTCTGGTAAAAACGGAATTGCTAAAATGACCCACTGGGATTTATCAAGTTGGCCGCATGGATTGGCTGGAGAGTTAAAAGATTTTAATCCTGCAAAAATGTTACCTGACCGTAAGTTGCTGAAAGTTATTTCACGCCAGGATGTGATGGGAATTAATGCTGCAGTACAAGCAATCGAACACAGTCAAATGATTGCTTATCGCGATACTCTTGAGGATCCTAATTCATTTAATGAACAAACTGCTGTTTTTGTGGGTTCTCCTGGAAATAAATATTTTCAACAGTATGACTTCTTGCCCTTGCTGGCAAAAACTCAAGGTAATATGCAGCAATTTGCAGAGCACCTGTTCGAAACAGTTCATCCGATGTGGTTATTGCGAATATTACCTAATAATGTTCTTGCATACACCGGAATCACCTATGAATTTAAAGGTCCCAATCATAATGTAACGAATCATGCAGTAGGTGGAACACAAGCTTTATTGGAGGCATATCATGCTATTAGCAGCGGCCAGGCAGAGCGAGCCGTGGTTGTTGCCTATGATATAGCTGAACCCCAGGCTGTGTTTTACTATGAGCAATTAGGTGTATTAAGTAGGCAACATTTAAAACCTTTTGATGCGGCGCATGATGGTACAATTTTAGCTGAAGGTGCTGCTGCTTTGATATTGGAAAGTGAAGCAAGCATGCGAGCGCGCTCAGCAGCGTGTTATGGAGAGATTATTGGAGGATTATCAACCACAGAAGCGGAAGGTTTATTTTCTCTGGATACAAGCGGACAGCAACTGGCCGAATTGATGCAACGTACTCTGGACCATGTTAAACTCAATGCGGATGATTTAGGTTTTATTGTTGCCCACGGGAATGGTAATAGCAAATCGGATTATAGCGAATCTCAGGCGATACAAAATGTTTTTGTCCAGCAGGAAATTCCAGTAACCGCATTCAAATGGTCTATGGGACATACTATATGTGCTTCTGGGCTGATCGATGCAGTAATGACAACCTATGCGCTTTCATCTAAGTGTGTGCCCGGTATTGCTAATTTGCAAAATATTGCATCCAGTTGTCACGGTTTATCTGTAAGTGCAGAACATCAGGCTCTAAAAAGAGGGCCTTATGCATTGACGATTAATCGTGGGTTTGCCAGTATGAATGCCTGTTTGGTGATCAAAGCTTGTGACTGAATTAGATCGAAAAATTAATGAATTGCCAGTAAGCTTGCTGGGTCGATTCGTATATAAATTTTTACCCTATAAGCGGCAAGTCATTATGGCAAATATTGATCGCGTTTATGGTAATCAATTAAATGACGCACAAAAAAAGCGACTTGCTGTATCATATTACTCGCATTTACTTAAATCCTTTAAAGAAGCAATTCAATTGCGTTTTATGTCTGAAGATGATTTACGTAATCACGTCGAGGTTCGTGGTCATGAAAACATGTTGGCAGTTGTAGCGCAACAAAAAGGGGTGTTAGTTCTTACGGGGCATTTTGGTAATTGGGAAGTTGCGCCAATAGGTGGTGTTTTAAATTTTAAAGAATTTCAAGGACAGTTTCACTTTATCCGTCGTACTTTATCAATCAAATTTATTGAACGTAGTTTATTTAAACAGTACTATCAAGTAGGTCTAAATGTTATCCCGAAAAAGAACTCTCTAGATAAGGTTTGTGCTGCTTTGGAACAAAATCATGCAGTTATTTTTGTTCTTGATCAACATGCTTCTTTGGTTAATCGAGACGGTATTGCTGTAGAGTTTTTTGGAGTAAAGGCAGGAACTTATCGTAGCTTAGCGACTTTATCTCGTTATACTGGAGTCCCAGTAATTCCTGCAGCGGGCTATAGATTGCCTAATGGAAAACATGTCTTAGAGTTTTATGATCCAATCCCTTGGAAAGACTATGGAAGTGCTCAAGAATCACTGTATTATAACACATTAGCTTATAATCAAGCTTTAGAACGTATTATTTTAGCTCATCCCGAGCAATGGAACTGGATGCATAAGCGTTGGAAACTTAAGTTGTCGTAACTCCTTTGCTATTGATTGTTTTTTCAAAAGAATCAATATGTTCTACTTCAAAGGTCTCTTCCTCTTTTGCAGGACTCTTCATTTTCGCAAAAAAGCCCTCAGCCCAATGAAATGCACTTTGTGCATATATGGCAGCTTCGCAAGTATATTCAGAAAGAACCTTAGTTGCGCTTGCTACAAAGTCAGAGCTTTCCGAACCTTTTAAAGGCTTAGTGCTGGGTTTGATTACCAGTTCAGGCAACAGACAATCTAATTCGTTGGAAACATAGTGCAGATGGTCTGAATCTTCCTTGACTTGCGCAAGTAATGAATCTACATCATTACGAGGCCTTTCTTTTAACATCAATTCCAATAAACGAAATTGGTTCATAATGAATGGATTTTGATTGTCTTTTAACCATCGATAAAGTCCTTCATTATCTTCTTTACGATTCATTACATAATGATATAGACGATGAAGTTTTTGTCTTGTACTTAACTCTTCTTTAGGCATTATTTGTAAAGAGTAACTATCTAATGCCTTAATGATGTCTTCAAATTGTTCTTGTGCTAAGGGAAGACGGATTTCGTTTAATAAATCCGGAAGATCTTTTTCTGACTCCTGGTGCGATATGGATTTTTTTTCCCAATTTTTGGATGGACTTTTATTTTTTTCCCTAAGACCCAATGATTCTGGAACAACATAATCGGGTGAGTTAGGTTTAAAAAAACCAGTCCATCCGTAAGTCCAACATCGTTTGATCCATTTGATCAATCCAGAAAAAAATCCTTGTACTTTAGAAAAACGTAACTCATGCTGGGCTTCAGAAAGCGCTTTTTGAGCAATGAGAATAATTTCTTGATTTTTTTCAGAGTTCAGATTTTTTAGTGCCAAAGTACACAACTCAATAACTCTTTGATAATTTTCTTTTCCTCCACGTAGGCCAAAATAACGAATGATTCTCTTTGCGTCAAATAAAAATAATTGGTAACTGACTTGTTCATCAAAAAAATCAGGATGATTTAAAAAGGCGGTAAAGATTGCTTCCTTAATCATTCCGTCTAACTCAGATCGTCCTAGCATGAAACCAATATGGTGTATTGCTTTGGCTCGAGTTGCGAGATTTTCAGCTTGCTCATAAAAATCCATGTAGTCATTAATTAGTTTCCCAATTGACTCAGAATTGCCTTTATAGTGTATTAAGAAATATTCAAAACAATTAATCAACTTGTCATGTTTAATTAATCCTTCTATGAAGGGATTTTCATCGGGATCAGCCGATAGTTTGTGTTCTTTTGCTCCTCCCCCTGCAAGGAGTGGATTCAAATGAACATTTTGCAGCATTCTTTGAATGTAAATTCGATTATTTTGATAAAATAATGCCACATTTCCTTTTAGTGCATTATTTCTTAAGTAGCGATTTGTTAAATGGGCTGTTCTTTTTGCTAACTCTTTAAATGCAAGCTTATCGTTTAGGAAAAAAAGTAACTCAATTGCTTCGAGTGAAAAAGAATGGTTTTTATCTAATAATCTTTTAGATAATTGATTAATATAGCTCGCATAGGCTTTATTATAATGTCCATTAAGATAAAAACGTATCGCCAAAATCAAATGTGATTCTTTGTTCGCATGATCCAGGAATTTAATAGGTATGTTATTAAATAGTCTTAAATGTTCAATAATATTGAGAATGACGATTTCTTTCTGATTGGGATCCATTTTACTCAATTCATCAATAATATTGTGTCCGGCGATGTTCATTAAATGAGCCAAGATGTAATGGGCATTAGGCATGGAGATAAAGTGATTGATCCAATAAGTGAGAACCTTATGTCTTTCATAGAGTGGATATCGCTCAATTAAAGCCTCTATTTGCGTCTTGGTTAACTGATGAAAATGAGGAACTGAGCAAAGGACACTGACTGCTGCTTCAAGTTCCAATTTACCAATAAATTGAGTTGAGAGCGTTGTCAAATCTAATTGATGAATCAGGGAGTTAAGACGTGAAGGAATGTGGACATCTTGAAGAGTCAATCTGTTTAATAATGAATCCCCTTTTAAAGAAGACAAGAACTCTTTTTGACTTAATAAGTAAATAATCAAAAGGGATTTTACTTTTGTATTTTTAACTATTTGAATGGATTCAAGAATATTTGGGAGTGTTAAATTTCCTTCTTCAAGAGTTGTTAAAAATTGGGCTTGGCTTTCCACATCCTTATTAATTTCCGTTAAATACCCTGTGTTTCCCATAGCGGCTTTGAATAAATCAAAACTTTGTATTTTGCTTCCTGTCATGGCACTCTCCTTTTAGTCAAGCACCAGTTTCCAAAATAGACTTCCCCCAAAACTCTACTCTGACACATTGCTGTATCAGCCGGCGCTCGAATCTCATGTACTCCATGTACACTCAGGTTCTGCACTCCGCTTCTTCTCGCATTTGTTTACCGTGGCGAGTTTCGAGAGAAGTTTTATGTAAATTTTTGGAACGGTGCAAGTGTGAGGCGTTCTTTCAGAATAACTCTTTGTAAATAAAATTCAATACTTGTGTTAATTTTGCATAGAAAGCGATGTCCCTATGATAGATAAGTCAATAGAGCTCTTGGGATAATATCTGTTTTTTTAGAATAGCGTGCCTTCATAAACAAAGACGGCTGGACCAGTCAAGGTTATTGGTTCATTCAATGTTGGCCAGTCAATAAATAAATCACCCCCAGGTAACGTGACTTTGATTTGTTTGTCCAATTGGTGGTATAAACGTCCCACAGCGGCTGCTGCCACAGCGCCACTTCCGCATGCTTGTGTTTCTCCACAGCCCCGTTCATAGACTCGTAATTTGATCTGCTTTGAATTGACAATTTGCATGAATCCAACATTTACCTGCTTAGGAAAATCTGGATGCAGGCTGATTTGTTTCCCCAGAGTATGGACTGGGGCTGTTTCTGTATCCTCTACCAATAATACCGCATGCGGGTTACCCACACTGAGTGCATGTAAGCTTATTTTTTGATTATGCGGAAGCTTCAAAGAATATTCGGGGGCTTGGTGTTTCGTTCTGAGCGGGATGACTGATGGGGTTAATTGTGGAATACCCATATCGACACTGACACTTGAATCTGAATTGATATATAAATTCATCTTTGTAGTCGAGGTCGCCACAGTTAAATGATTTTTATCAATTAAACCGTAGTATTTTGCAAATAAAGCAAGGCAACGTGCTCCATTACCACATTGACCAACTTCCTGGCCATCTGCATTGAAAATTCGATAGTTAAAATCGATACCATCCTGTTGACTGGATTCAATAAGCAAGCATTGATCAAAACCAACACCGGTGTTGCGTTGAGCCATACTGGCGATTTGTTGGGGATTTAGGTTGATTTTCTGATGGATCCCATCAATCACCATGAAATCATTGCCTAAGCCATGCATTTTGGTAAATTTAATTTTCATAATTTTTGCCCATTGCGTCACTAGTTATTTATTACTTGTGGCATTTTTTGCTGATTCTGGCAAATAAAGAGGTCCTTTTTGCCCACAACCTAATAAGAATATGGGGATACAAAGCATAAATAAAAAGTAAATTTGTTTCATTTGCACCAGGTTAATTGACAGTTAGAGGGTAACTATCCATTTATTTAAGTAAAAATTCAAGTAGGTCTGGAAGAAACCCGAGTCATGCTTGCATTTCCTCAGGTCTCCAAGTTTCAACTATATTGATAAGTCATCGATGAGTATTTCTTCTTCATCCACATCTTCAGTTGCTAAATCAAGCCCTTGTCTATGCTTATTCATTGTAGAGATGACATTCTCTCCAGCGGATTTCCAGAAGAGCAATGATTTGGTTGATGAATAGCCCACATGGGTATAAATTGCAAGTGCAATTAATCCTGGGACGATAAAACTTAAAAGAATTCCTGCGGCGATTAAGGCATTTTGACAATAGCGGTCCCATTCCCCATCACGATGCTTTTTGAGTTCTGCTTCAGCAAGGTCCATTTTTTTGTAAAATAAGCGCAAGCGCATTTGGGGGTGGGGAATATGTTCTTTATTTTGCAAAATTCTAAGCAGTCCGGTTACCTTTTGAATCTTAACATTAATCTTATCATCCTCTTTTTTTATTTCATCATCTTGTTCCAATTCATTAGGTCTATTGGATAATTGAGACTTGAGTAACGCTAAATATTCTTCCGTTAATGGAATGAGCTTTTTATTTATAAGCAGTAAATACTCAGCTTCTTTATTATCATTCAGTGCTGCATGATATTTGATTTTTTTGCTTTTTTCGGCAATTAATGAAGCATTCGTTCTTCTTTCTTGCTCCACTTTTTCCGTAATTTGCTCTTGCAACTTTTTAATGCGATTAGCAAGTTCTTCGTTTTCATGTTCTAAAACAGTTTTTTCTTGTTTGAGTCTATCAACTACACCGTATTTATTGATGGCATGGCGTTCAACTAATTCTTGGAATGTTCCTTTTTCTGCAGGCGCAGGCAGTGCATTGGGTCGGTCTCGATAAAATTTTTGTGCTGCGATGTCGATTAAGGCCTCGGCTTTTTTTCGAAGAGACAGTTCATGTTTATTGAAAATGGCTTCCTCAGTTACAAATAACCGGCCTAGTGCCGCAGTATCATTAATAAAGACCCCTATTTGATGATACAATTTTTCAAATTCATCAAAAGAGCTGCCATGATGCTCCTTAAATCGTTCAGTAAGTTGTTCAACTAAACTTTCTTCCGTACTGTTATCTTTAGGTAGTTGTTCCCCTAATTGTCGGCAGATGTAAGCTATTTTTATACTGACTGGATAATCTGCTAATCGAGCAAACTCCTCGCTGTCAAAGATCCTGATAATTTCGGGATTAACTTCTGCGCCTGAATACCTTTCATCTTTATTGATCTGAGTTAATAAGGCATTAAAAAAGTATTTTAAATTTGCATCTGTTGGTGTTTGTAAACGCGTAAATTCTTCTTCTAAATTTGCATGCTGTTGTCCAACAGTCTGAATTATTCCTTTTAAACTCAAATCAGTGAGGTCTGATACAAATTTTTTTATCGTTTCATTTTCTATTTTTGCTAATTCAGTAAACTCGGCAAATATGTCAATGACTGCTGCAAACAGCTCTTCTTTCTCTTTTTGCTTTTTCTCCTCACTCCAATCATCGGTAAGATATTGTTGGTTTACTCTTTGTATTAATGCACCAAAAGAACTTAAAACATCTTGGCGTGCACTTTCACTGTCAAGTATTGCTGTTGCTGCAATTGAGTGCTCAGTAAGGGAGGCTGAAAGATTAGATATTTTTCTAATGTTTTTAGATAATACATTTTTTGCTGATTTTATCAAAGCAGGCAAGCTATGATCTTCATGTGAATCAACTTGAAGTATTTTGAAAAAATACTCTTTCATTAAGGTACTGTGCTCTTCATTAACATACCCGATATTTTTAGGAAAAACCTCTGTTAAAAGACCGTATTTATGGCTGGTGCGCAGCATTTTTCTTTGAGGAGCCACGCCCATAAATGTGTAATGAGTTGCATTAAACGCTTCATATGCAGATCTGTTTTCATAAATTTTGTCATAGAGCTTGCGAAAAATAGTTGGGAAATCAAGATCTGCTACATCAATGCCCTCGCTAATGTCCATTTCTTTAAGAAAAGCGAGATATTTTTTCCCTAAGCCGGTAGGCTCATGAAAAATTTCTCGTGCGTCTTTAAATGCAACTCCATGTGATGTTAAAAAATTAAGTAATTTAAAAATCATTAATTTTTGCACGTGTGTCGCTTTGGTTTTATCAGGGGAAACGACAACATTTTGTTGTGATGCATTACTTCCGGCAGAACCTGTACCATGATGTCCAGGCAGGGTATGTCGAACTATTGTTTGTTCAGGATTTGAAGCCTCAACGTAGATTGGGGTAAAGCCCCAATCAGAGCGTTCATTTTCGTAATAGACGAATTCAGCATGTTTCACAAAAGATGGAAGAGTAAAAAAACGTTCGTCATACCATGTCACTGGCCAACAGTCTCCAGGAACCGGATCAATGATAAAAAGATTCATTGATGCATTGGCAATATTAGTTTTTAGTGCATTAAACCATCGCCCTTGGTCTTGATTTTCTTTAGGTAGTTGGGTTAATAAAGATTTAATAATATCAGGAGTGTTATTAAAAGGTTTGCCACTTTTCCTGGCTGTTTGTTGTTGTGTTAGCTCTTTGATTAGTTGTTCGAGATTTTCACAAGAATTAATGGCTTTTTTTATCGCATCGAGTTCATGCGCGATGAGAACAGATTCAACCCCGCCTCTGCTGTGTGCGATATCATTAAGTTCAGTTTGTCCACGGACAAGAGCGTTTAAAGCGATACCCAGGCCAATTCCAATTTTTTCGCCAACATCGCTTCCATCTGTTTTGGGCCCATTAACAACAGCGACTTCCGAAGATTGATACGGAGCAAGTTGTTTGTGATTAATTAGAGGGCGCTCTTCTGTTTTAATTAATGTAGAAACAATACTTAGAGTTTCTCCCTTAGGGTAATATTCCTGTACTGTATCCCCCTTTTTTAAGGACTTGGTTTTCTTCTTGCTTTTTAGAGTGGGGGTATATACTGTATCGGTCCCCAGCATCGTAAGGGTAAATGATTCTACTTTATTAAACATCTCATGCCGCTTATTAATTCACACTAGCGAACTATAATGCATATTGAATAAAAATAAAATATTCATGGGCTTAAGTGAAACAAATTGTTATTTATTTAATCAAATAAGGCTTCTATAAAATATCGAGAGTATATAACTTGCACTGTGTTGATGCATTAGCGATAATTTCTCTTTTTTTGTCTGTGAGGGGATTTGTTTTGAATGTATTTATAAATGAGTCACAGGCTCAAACACAAGCATGTGTTATTTGGATGCATGGGTTAGGGGCTGATGCATCCGATATGATGGGTTTGGTCGATCAGTTAACGATTGCAGATGTAGCGATACGCCATGTATTTATTAATGCCCCCCAACGCCCAGTTACATTAAATGGTGGGATGGTCATGCCTGCGTGGTACGATATTATCGGTGTCAAATTAATTGATAGGGAAGATAAAGAAGGGATTGAACAATCGGAATCACTGATTCGTAAAGTCATAGATGAACAATTAAATGATGGTTTTAGATACAATCAAATTTTCCTGGCAGGATTTTCACAAGGAGGAGCTATGGCTTTGCATACAGCTCTTCATACACCGGCTCGCTTGGGAGGCGTTGTTGCTTTGTCTGCTTATTTACCTTTAGCTGCGCAGACCAGGTCAAATCTGGATAAAAGCACACCTTTTTTTATGGGGGCAGGACAATTCGATCCCCTGGTTTTACCTCAATGGACTGAATCTAGTAAAGATTGGTTACTGAAAAAGGGATATGAACATACTTCTTATTATAAATATCCTATGGAACATTCAATTTGTTTTGAGGAAATTAAAGATTTGAGTCTTTGGTTTAGACATAAAATTCGGGGAGAAGCATAATGCCCATAGTGAAAAAGTCTCGTACGGTCAATTATACCTGTGAGCAAATGTTTTCGTTGGTGAATGAAGTAGAGCGTTATGCGGAATTTCTACCGTATTGTACAGAAAGCTTAGTGCATCATCGCGATGAAGATGAAGTGCAGGCCACTTTAGTTATTGGTGCTGCAGGAATGAGTAAATCCTTTACTACACGGAATCGATTACAAATTAATAAAATGATCGAAATTCGTCTTGTTGATGGTCCATTCAGTCATTTAGAGGGCTTTTGGCGTTTTGATGAAGTGGAAGAGGGATGCAACGTTTCGTTTGACTTGGAATTTGAATTTGCAGGGCGCATGTTTTCCATGCTGCTTGGCCCCGTGTTTGAACAAATAACGGATAAAATGGTCGATTCCTTTTGTGAAAGAGCCAAGGTAATTTATGGTGAAGGTTGAGTTGGTTTATGTGGCTGTAGATAAAAGTACAGTACATATGACTTTAGATCTAAAACAAGGGGCAACAGTTTTCGATGCCCTTAATGTATCAGGAATATACGATACTCATCCTGAAACGCGAAACATGGCCGTTGGAATTTATGCAAAACAAGTTTCTTTGGAGCACATGCTTCAAGAAGGTGATCGAGTAGAAATATACAGGCCTTTGGTTTTAGATCCAAAAGAAAAACGACGTCAAAAGGCAACAAGCACTCGCCGGCGCGCATAGCCTATAACCAGAGTGAGAGGACATAAGCCATCACCCTGGTTATAGGCTGCAACACATGCAAATAATACCCATCATTTTTTGGTTATTCTTGATTAACATCTGGGTGATTAAGCGATGCTACGCCTGGCTTTAGTTTGCTGCGCTCTATATGTGTCAATCGATCGTTGTGAAAATACAAGCTCGCTGTTGCCATAGTCATATAGCCACGGCCTCTGCGCCAGGTGTAGGCATAATCCCAGCGATCATTATTAAATGTGGGACTTAATAAACTGGTTCCCATTAATATAGCAACATCATTTTTACTCATTCCTATTTTGAGACGATTAATTTTTGATTGTGGTAATAAATTCCCCTGCTGAACTACGCGCCGAGATAGATCAAAAGAAGAACATTGGGTAAGAGTTAGGGTACATACGATTCCAAGTAGAAAAATTATTATTCTCATTTTTTTTGCCTATCGTGAAAAATTTCGCCATAATAACACGTCATTTACTGAAAGACACCTGGAGCATTAATGGAAGAAAGTAAGCAGCTTAAGAATGCTGGATTGAAAATTACTTTACCGCGTTTAAAAGTATTGCAAATATTAGAGCAATCTCCCAATCATCATTTAAGTGCGGAAGGCGTTTACAAGGCACTATTAGAAACAGGAGAGGATGTTGGCCTTGCAACAGTTTATCGCGTATTAACTCAATTTGAGGCAGCAGGATTAGTGACTCGGCATAATTTTGAAGGGGGACACTCAGTATTTGAATTGAGCCAGGGAGCTCATCATGATCACCTTGTTTGCATCAAATGTGGTTGTGTTGAAGAGTTTGTTGATGAAATCATTGAACAAAGACAAAAAACAATAGCTGAGCATGCACATTTCCAGATGACAGATCATGCATTGAATATTTATGGGATATGTCCTCGGTGCCATAAAGGCGAATAAAACTCTGTAGTTTTATTTTTCTTTTTTCTTCACAAGAAAATAGGTCTTTACTTCACCAATTCCCTTCATTTCCAAAACTCCCCGTGGTTCAACAATGAATTCATCTTGGAGCATAAAAGCCATTTTTTCCGAGATTTGGATTTTATTGGGAAGAGAGGTTTCTTCCAGTCGACTGGCTAAGTTGACCACGTTTCCCCATATGTCATAAACAAATTTTTTATGGCCAATTATCCCCGCAATGACAGTACCATAGGTGATGCCAATACGAAATTGGAGTTGCATCTGATTTTCTTGATTGAAAGCCTGCATTTTGTCAAGAACAGCTAAAGCATAATTCGCCATATTGATTGCATGCCGTGTTGTTTGTTCAGGAACACCTGATACAGCCATATAGTTATCACCAATGGTTTTGACTTTTTCTATATGATATTTTTCGGTGAGTTTGTCGAGTTCAGCAAATAATCGATTTAAAATATTTACTGTTTTTTTTGCCCCCAAGTGTCCAGTTAACTGAGTAAAATTAATAATATCTGCAAACATAACACTGGCTTGGGAATATTCATCAGCAATATCTTCCTCTCCCATTTTTAAGCGTGAGGCAATCGACTCTGGCAAAATATTCAATAATAAAAGATCATTTTCTTCATTTACTTTAGATAATGTTTTTAATGCATGAATGATAAAAAAGAGCATAAGCAGTGTTGATAAAAGTGAGAGCCCAAGTGCTAAAGCGATAATTTTTGACATTTCGCGATCAATCTTTTCATTGATTAAGAATGTTCGAGTATTTACCAGAGTAAAAAACTCCTGTAAGGGCTTCATTACTTTTAATTTTGCTTGCAAATAGTCATCTCCAAAGACCATTTGTTGGGCTAGTTGCTGATTTGGTTTTCCAATAATCGTGTAATTTCCTGACTTATCCTGATATTTTCCATTAACAAGATTCATCGCTTTAATTTCGGTTTCTGCAAGTTTTTTGCTTTGATGCTCCGCTTCAGTCAGCAAGGAGAATTCTTTTAGAGTAAAACGATGTTCCAGCATCATTGCCACTAATGATTTTCCTGGGCCATAAGGTTGGGGGCGCTTATCGCCAAGGACAAAATCCAAATACAACTCGTCATAATTTAAAGGGCGAGGTGCGGTACCATTGCGTATTCCTAAGGTTTCATTATAGTGATCATAGTACTTTTTTTCACCTGTGATTACATAAAGACGCGACATCTCGGTTAAATCATCAGAAGTCTGGCGAAGTTGGTTCGCTAACGAATATAGTTGATAACGTTCATTTCCATCGATAACTTCTTGTACAGCAATGTGTTTTAATAAAAACAAACAAAAGATAAGGCCTGCAAGAGTGATTGCTAGAAAGAAGAAAAAAAGGTATAGAAGACGCGTGTTTTTAAGATGAAGTTTTCCTAGCACGTTTCTCTCGTTTTGGCTTATCAACTTACATTGAGAATAGCTCATTTATAATACTTGAGCTATTTCTAATAACTAATTTTAAATGCTATTCTTTAATGAAGAAGATATCTGTTTATTAGGGATTTTTAGGACAAGCTCGGACTTGATCCTTAACTTAGTTCAGGGATTATTAATGAAATTGTTATTTTTAGGGGCGGGCAGCGGTATCGGAACGGATTTCGGAAATTTTCAATCAAATATGCTACTTCTAACGGATAGTGGTAAGAAACTATTGATAGATTGTGGTACGGATATCCGTTTTTCATTAACTAAAGCGGGTTATATTCCTCGAGATATTGATGCGGTTTATATTAGTCATTTACATGCCGATCACATAGGTGGGATCGAATGGTTTGCCTTTCAACGTAAGTTTGCTTCTTCTAAGGGATCGCCTGAGTTAATTATTCATAAAGATTTAGTTCATCGATTATGGGAGCATAGCTTAAGTGGAGGATTGAAAACACTTGATGATAGAGAGGCAATTTTGAGTGATTATTTTGAGGTTCATTTAATCAATGACGAGCGCATTTTTAATTGGGAAGGGGTGAAACTGAATTTAGTTCAAACCATTCATATTTATTCCAATATGAAGCTGATGCCAAGCTATGGTTTAGCCATTGGCTATAAAGGAAAAACATTCTTCATTACTACCGATGCGCGGTTTACTCCAGAGCGTTTTGAAAAATATTATCGTGATGCAACGCTTATTTTTCACGATTGCGAAACTATGGAAACCCCCAGCGGCGTACATGCCCATTTCAATCAGTTAGATACGTTGGATCCAAAAATTAAAGCAAAGCTTTGGTTATATCATTACAATGATGGAGAGTTACCCGATGCCCAATCGCATGGTTTTGCTGGTTTTATTCGTTGTGGCCAGGAATTTGATCTGACTTAACGTAATTATTCATTTAAAAAATTCAATACAAAAAACAAAAACTTTGAAAAAATTATCTTTTGAAAATTAAACACAGCCTATCCTTATTACAAATAAGAAAAACTCGAGTTTCTGCTTAAAGTTTTATGTGTTTCATTGATATAATGGGTCTCACTTTAGAATCGTTGATATGGATATTTATGTGGATTGTATGGATTGCGCTTTCGCGACCTTACACGTTTATTGTAATGGCTCTAATGCTTCTTATTATTGGGCCTTTAGCAATAATGCGAACTCCTACTGATATCTTTCCTGACATCAATATTCCCGTTGTAAGTGTTGTATGGAGTTTTACGGGTTTACCTCCTGATGAAATGGGTAACCGCATTACGAGTGTGTTTGAACGTGCGGTAACGACTACAGTGAATGATATTGAACATATTGAGTCCGAATCACTCATTGGCGTCAGCGTGGTCAAATTGTTCTTCCACCCTAATGTGAATGTCGATATGGCTTTGAGTCAGGTCACGGCAATTGCACAAACGATGCTGCGTAATTTGCCACCAGGGACTTTACCACCATTGATACTAAACTATAAAGCCTCAACGGTTCCTGTTTTACAACTTGTATTGTCGAGTGCGACGATTCCAGAACAGAAGTTAAATGATTTGGGGAATAACTTTCTTCGTACGCAACTAGCAACAGTACAAGGAGCCGCATTACCCTATCCTTATGGAGGAAAAGTACGTCAAATTCAGGTTGATTTGGATATTCCTGCAATGCAAACTTATGGAGTTTCTGCACAAGAGATTAATAATGCCATTCTTGCCCAAAACCTCATTATCCCTGCAGGGACACAAAAAATAGGTCAGTATGAATACATCGTCAAATTAAATGGTAGTCCGCTTTCAGCGGTTGATTTAAATGACGCCCCGGTTAAATCTACCCCAGGCCGAATTTTGTATGTCCGTGATGTTGCTCATGTTCGTGATGGGTTCGCACCGCAAACTAATATAGTGCGAGTAGACGGACAACGGGCAGTAATGATGTCAATTCAAAAAACGGGGAGTGCATCTACTTTAGAGATCGTTAATCGGGTAAAAGCTTTAATGCCAAAAGTAAAAGACATGCTTCCTCAAGGACTTAATTTATCCTATTTTGCGGATCAATCAATCTTTGTGACTGCCGCTATCCGGGGTGTAATTACTGAAGGTGTAATTGCTGCAGCATTAACGGGACTTATGATTTTACTCTTTCTAGGCAGTATGCGTAGCACTTTGATTATCACGTTGTCTATTCCCTTATCTATTATTGCATCGATTACTATTCTTTCTGCTTTAGGAGAGACAATCAATATTATGACCTTGGGTGGTTTGGCTCTTGCTGTGGGTATTTTAGTTGATGATGCTACGGTTGCTATTGAAAACATTAACTGGAATTTGGAGCAAGGCAAGGAAGTAGAACAGGCTATTCTTGATGGTGCAAAACAGATTGCAATACCCGCTCTCGTATCGACTTTATGTATTTGTATTGTTTTTGTACCTATGTTTTATTTGGGGGGCGTTGCTCAATATTTATTTGTGCCTTTAGCTGAGGCAGTAATTTTTGCCATGCTTATGTCTTATATTTTATCACGCACGCTTGTTGCTACCCTCGCAAAGTATTGGTTACACAAACATGAACTGATGGCAGAGGAAGAAAAGAAAAGTCGGCTTGCTCGCGTACATGAAGCATTCGAAGAAAAATTTACCTTATTACGTACGCGATATTCTGAATCATTATCTTGGGTATTGAATAATACTAAAGTGTTTATTTCCTGCTTTTTAGGTTTTGTGGGTATTTCAATCGTGTTGCTCTGGCCGTGGCTTGGTTCAAATTTTTTTCCTGATGTAGATGCAGGACAAATTAAATTACATATAAGTGCCCCGACAGGAACTCGGGTAGAGGAAACAGCACGCATAGTGGATAATATCGATACAGTAATTCGCCAAGTAATCCCTCCAATGGATTTGGAAAGTATTGTTGATAATATCGGTTTGCCTGTAAGTGGAATTAATTTATCTTACAGTAACTCGGCAACGAACGGCCCGGAAGATGCGGACATTTTAATTTCCTTGAAAGCTGGGCATAGACCCAGTTCGGATTATGTGCATCAATTAAGATCGGTTCTGAGAGATCATTTTCCACAAGTTACTTTCGCATTTTTACCTGCGGATATCGTAAACCAAATTATCAATTTTGGTTTGCCATCCCCCATTAACATTCAGGTTATTGGCTTAAAAAAGGAAGATAATGCTCATTATGCCAATAACCTAATGAATCAGTTAAAACGGATCCCGGGTCTTACTGATGTTCGTATAAGACAATCCAATAATTATCCTGAATTTTTTGTGAATGTTGATCGTAGCATGGCAAAAGAACTTGGATTTACCCAGCTCAATGTTGCTACTGATTTATTAGTTACACTATCGGGTAGTTTTCAAACTACACCCACATTCTGGTTGGATCCTAGAAATGGAGTTTCTTATCCGATTGTTACCCAAGCACCGCAATATGTGATGACTTCATTAAATGATTTGCTTAATATTCCGTTTGGAAGTGTAACACTACCTAGCCAACTGCAAATTTTAGGTTCTTTTGCCAAACTGAAGCGTACTGTGACTTCAGTCGTTGAGTCACATTATAACGTTCAGCCAGTGATTGATATTTTTGCTTCAATACAAGATAGAAATTTAGGAGCAGTGACTAAAGACATCCAAAGAATTATTCAGGATACCCAAAAAGATTTGCCTAAAGGATCTTCAGTAGCTATCCGGGGACAGATTGATACTAAAGAACATGCATTTAATGGGTTGTATTGGGGATTGGCATTCTCAATTTTGTTAGTTTATCTGCTGATTGTTATTAACTTTCAATCCTGGACCGATCCTTTTATTATTATCACTGCCTTACCTGCAGCTATTGCGGGAATTGCGTGGATGTTATTTATTACCCATACCGCACTTAGCGTGCCAGCCCTAACAGGAGCAATTATGTGTATGGGGGTTGCCACAGCGAATAGCATCCTCATTATCAGTTTTGCTCGAGATCATCTTGCAACTGAAAATGATCCAATGAAAGCGGCGCTTGAAGCAGGAAAGACCCGTTTACGACCCGTAATGATGACCGCATTAGCCATGATAATTGGTATGTTTCCTATGGCATTGGGCTTAGGGGATGGAGGCGAACAGAATGCTCCATTAGGCAGGGCTGTAATTGGAGGGCTATCTTTTGCAACGATGGCAACACTCTTTTTTGTCCCGGCTGTTTTTTACGTCATTCATCAACGCAAATTGGAAAAGACGCAAGGGAAGGAACATGCTTAAAACAATTCAATCGCATTTAAAGGGTCACAAGCATAGGCGACTTATTATCGCTATTTCTGTTTTTTTATTTATTATTTTAGTGATGATTATTTTTCGTATTTCTGCAGCAATCAACTTACGTAACGAGACTCTTGCGGCTGCTGTTCCTGTAGTACGCGTGATGACGGCAGAACAAGAGAAAGGAGTGGACAAAATTATTTTACCAGGCAATGTTCAAGCCTGGCATGAATCACCTATTTTTGCACGAGCTAATGGTTATATAAAAAAATGGTATGTAGATATTGGTAGTCATGTGAAGAAAGGTGATTTGCTTGCTGTTATTGAAACGCCTGAACTTGATGCACAAGAGCGTCAAGCAAGAGCTGATTTGAAGACTGCAATAGCAAATAATCAATTGGCACAAATTACTGCAAGACGTTGGCTTAATTTAGTAAAAACGAAATCTGTTTCCCAGCAGGAAACTGACGAAAAAGTAAGTACGGCTGCAGCTTTGGACGCAGCGATGTTTGCCGCAAAAGCTAATTTGCAGCGATTGCAAGAGCTAGTTGGGTTTCAACGTGTTATAGCCCCTTTTGATGGAGTTATCACAGCTCGAGCTACAGATATTGGTGACTTAATTGATGCTGGGAGTAGTTCAACAGCACCACCCTTATTTCGTATTGCCCAAACAAAGCCTTTGCGAATTTATGTCAAAATTCCCCAGTATTATTCTTCTCGAATTAAACCGGATATGACCGTCAAACTCCATTTTGCGGAGCATCCCAAGCAAGTTTTTCCGGCCAAATTATTTGAAACAGCACAAGCGATTGATCCTAAGACGCGTACTTTACTCGCTCAATTTGTTACGCCGAACAAAAATGGAGAATTGTTACCGGGCAGTTATACTGAAGTTTGGTTGAGTTTGCCTATTCCTCCTAAAACGGTCATTTTACCTGTCAACACTTTGCTCTTCCAGGCACCAGGATTACAGGTAGCTACATTAGATAAAGACAATAAGATTGTCTTAAAGTCCGTTACTCTTCGGCGTGATTTTGGCTCAACAGTTGAAATTGCTACTGGGGTATTACCGGGTGATCGCGTGGTACTTAATCCTCCTGATGCAATTAGAAATGGGGAAACTGTGCGAGTTGTTTCATGAAAAAAATGATTCGATTTTTTTCTAAACGCCCTGCAGTGCGAAAAATACAAGGAAAAACGGAGCGTAGAACGGTATACATTAAGCCGCATGAAACAGAGTTTTTAGCTATTGGCATACTCGTTTTTGCATTGACCGGTTGTTCTTTCGCTCCCCAATACCATCGTCCTGCCATGCCTATTCCCGCACACTTCAAGGAACCGGGTAAATGGTTGGAAATTAAATCTACGCCACGAATTGTTACTCCAAATGGTTGGTGGCGCGCTTTTCATGATCCAGTATTAAATGATTTGGAAAACCAACTGAATAGTGCAAACCAAGATTTGAAATTGGCTTACGCTCATTTTCAGGAGGCGGTTTCTTTAGTACAAGTTGCTCGATCCTATTTTTTCCCCACGATTCAAGGAATATTCAATGCGGATAGACAGCAAAATTCACGAACCGTTGCAAATCCTGTAAGTACGCCAGTTTTTAATCAATTTTTGCTGGGTGGTTTTCTCTCTTATGAGCTGGACGCATGGGGAAGTATCCGCAATTCGTTTATTGCCAGTGAACGTAGTGCGAATGCAAGTGCTGCGGATATGGCTTCAATTCGGTTGAGTTTGCAAGCAGAGCTTGCGAATACTTATTTTGCGTTAAGAGGTAGTGATGAGGCGCAACGTATCTTGGATACGACTGTTGTAGCCTACCAAAAAGCTCTTTATTTAACGAAAAATCGTTATCAAGGAGGGGCAGCGCCTATAGCTGAGGTAGATGAAGCAGAAACTCAGCTTGAGAATGCAAAAACCCAGGCAGAAGACGTGCGGTTACAACGAGCTCAACTGGAGCATGCAATCGCAGTATTAGTTGGAGAAATACCCAGTAATTTTTCCATATCTCCTGGTAAGTCGCCCAGAGTTTTTCTGGAAATAGCGCCAAATATACCGTCAACTATTCTGGATAGAAGACCTGATCTCATTGCTGCGGAATCCAGGGTTCAAGCTGCAAATGCAAATATTGGCGTAGCACGAGCTGCTTTTTTTCCTGTGATTGAATTAACGGGAAGTGCTGGTTTTCAAAGCAGGAGCCTCGCGAATCTCATCTCAAAACCAAGCCTTTTTTGGTCACTTGGTCCTCAGAGCTTATTGAGTTTAAGTCAACCTGTAGCACAAGTAACCCTTTTTGATGGCGGTCGATTGCGAGGTTTATTAAATCAGGCTAAAGCCCAGTATTTTGAAACCGTTGCTACGTATCGGCAAACAGTATTAACTGCATTCCAGGAAGTAGAGGATAATCTGATTGCGATTCATCAGCTTGATAAAGAATATCGGACTCAAAAAGCAGCGGCTCGCGCGGCCAAACGGGCTTGGGATCAAGAGTTGTATCGGTATAAAGGAGGGCTTGTTACTTTTCTGCAGGTTGTGGTTGTTGAAAATACTGCATTACAATCAGAGCTTTCATTAGTCAACATCCATACTCGCAGGCAAATTGCCAGTATCCAGTTAATTAAAGCTTTGGGGGGTGGTTGGTCTTTAGATATGGGTAAAAAAACTAAAGCAACATCTTATTCTAAGGGTACGGTAGAAATAAGCTATGGATAAAGGTAGTCCCTTAAGCCTTTATCCTCATCAAAGATTTGCTGTATTAATCAAGATTAATGGTATAAGAGTAGCTGCCAATACCATCGTATACCGTATCAATATAGCGAATTCCATTGCACGAAGCGCTAACAGTTGGATGGTTCATCAATGGACCATCTTTAATATCAAGAACACACCAATTTTCAGCATCATAGGCGACAGTAACATGAGCATAGCCGCTGCGACATGCGAATGAGTCTCTGATTTCAAAACTGCGAGGACCAATTAATTGAAGAATAACATCCTGATCGCTAAATCCACTGACCACATAGATACCAGGATGGGATGCATCACTTAAACGAAAATAATCTTTATATCCACACCAAGATTTATCGGCGTGTGCATTCATCATCATCAAGCTGGTTGTCGCCAGTACCATCCATTTTTTCATAACTGAGCCCCTTTTTTATTATTAAAATCTGGTGCGATTATAGGGAAGTATTGAATACAAAACAATCACTCTGTTGTAATCCCTTCAGATGATGAATCTAGGTTTAATTTAGGCAAATGATGCTTTCTGAGTCAAAACACTATCTGTTTTGAAGTGCGAATCCTTCGTTAAAACAGCAGATTATCCACCACAGTTTAAAAGGTGGGTTTTTTATTTTAGTGTGATTTCGTACTTTGTATGGGATTATTTTTTAATAAATTAGAGTAAAGACAATAACTAATAGGAGCTCCTGATACTTACTATAATTAAGCATCCTATTGGTTAAACTCATTGATTAATTTCTAACTTTATTAAAAAATGGTCTAGAATAATCTACAGGAAGAACGATTTTAAAAACAAAAAAAGAGGGGAAAAAACCATGAACATTCTGAAAAAAATAATAATGGTAAGTATTTGTCTTACAACACTGGGTTTACTAAGCTCTTGTGGCACAGTTCACGGTTTTGGGAAAGACGTATCTACCGTGGGTAAAGATATTCAAAGAGCATCACGATAGTTTCTACTAACTCCCTACAACACAGGTTGTGGGGAGTATTACTAATGAAGCATTAATCTTCAGGTTATTTTATTACATCGGGATACAAAAAGAAGACTCAGAAACTTTATTCTTTTGAGTTTCATTTTTACTGCCGAATAAACGCAATGGATTTGTAGATGATTTGCCCCAAATGGATTGATTGATCCATCCCAAGGGGTAAATTGTTCCATGCTTCGAAAAAAGCATGATTTTAAAATTTTCTGCTGCGAATTGTTATTTGAGAACTTCAGGTAGCGTTTGGGTTTTCCAAAACTTTAGCAACAGCGAATATTTTTCCAGGGGCAATTGATGGGCATAGACACGTAAGTTGGTACTAATTGCACCTTATGATCATTTGTTGTTCAGCTATATTGAACTGAAATGCACTCAATTTCACTAAAACTGTCAACCCATTTTAATCCATGATAAATTATTCATTCAATGATTTGCAAAGGATTGTGTTTAGTGGTTGATTTGAGACAGCATCTAAAAGTTTTTATCCTTATATCGCTGGGCACGGTGCTGCAAACTTCGTGTATGGTTGGGCCTAATTTTCATTCGCCCAATCCACCTAAAGTCAAAAAATATACTGAAAAACCGCTACCCGCAAAAACAGTAAGTACCCCTGGCTCTGGTGGCCAAGCCCAAGCTTTTATAACCAATAAAGATATTCCTTTATTGTGGTGGGAGCTTTATCATTCACAGGAATTGAATCAACTCATTCGAATGGGCTTAGCCAATAGTCCTAATTTAGCTGCCGCTTCTGCAGCCTTGCGTCAAGCTCAGGAAAATCTCAAAGTTCAAATAGGTAATTCAATGTGGCCGTCAATCGATGCCAGTCAGATGGTGCAAAGACAACGTTATTCAGGTTTGCAAATAGGTATTCCAGCTGACAGTGTAACGTTTAATCTCGTTTATACTTCATTTAATTTATCCTATACCTTGGATGTTTTTGGGGGAGCACGCCGTCAAATTGAAGCATTAAAAGCCCAGGTTGATTACCAACAATTTCAAGTAATTGCTGCTTACCTGACGTTGACTTCTAATATTGTTACTACATCAGTAGCAATTGCATCCTATCAAGCACAAATTGATGCGACTTTTGATTTAATCAAGGCAGAACAAGGACTTCTTGATATTTTAAACAAACAATATCGGTTAGGAGCCGTTTCCCAAGAAAATGTATTAACTCAACAAACCTTGTTTGAGCAGACCAAAGCGACTTTACCGCCACTTCAAAAAAACTTATCTCAGGCCAAGCACGCTTTATCCACGCTTGTAGGTGTTTTTCCGGAAGCTCCCTTACCCATTATTAAATTGGATCACTTGAAATTACCCATAGAGCTGCCTGTGAGTTTGCCTTCAAACCTTGTTCGCCAACGTCCTGATGTACGCGCTTCTGAGGCATTACTTCATGAAGCATGTGCTCAAATTGGGGTAGCAACAGCCAATTTATTCCCGCAATTTACTATTACCGCCAATGAGGGATGGCTTAATACCTCGTTTGCAAACCTTTTTACCAAAAGACACGAGGTTTGGGCTTTAACTGGACAAGTGGTTCAGCCTTTGTTTCATGGGGGCGCTTTATTTGCACAACGGCGCGCTGCAATAGCAGCCTATCAACAGACGGCAGCACAATACAAACAAACTGTATTACAAGCTTTCCAAAATGTGGCAGATGTCTTAAGAGGATTAGAAGTTGATGCACGTACATTGCAAGCACAAATAAAGGCCGAAAATGCGGCACGAGATGCTTTAAATCTTACGCTAAAGCAATATCGCTTAGGCGGAGTGAGTTACATCAATTTATTAAACGCACAACAGCAGTATCAACAGACGCGAATTAGTCGTATTCAGGCTCAAGCGGTGCGTTACAGCGATACTGCTGCATTATTCCAGGCCTTAGGCGGGGGCTGGTGGCATAAACCCTGGTGTGTCAAAGAGTGTCTATGATGAAAGAAATTTTTTTGAAAAAACAGATGATTATTATGTTAGTTTTGGTGGGTATTCTTTTCAGCCTGATTTTTGGTTGGAAGGCTTTTGGCAACTACATGAGAAATCAATTTTTCCTCAAATCGAAGTCACCTGCGGTTACGGTATCCACAATGAAAGTTGAGGCTTCATTATGGCAACCTACTTTAAAAGCAGTAGGTAGTATGCGTACACGCCTTGGGGTGAATGTGACTACTGAACTTGCGGGTATGGTTCAGACGATCTATTTTACACCGGGTGCAATGGTTAAAAAAGGTGCTGTTTTGGTGCAATTAAATGCGGGGACCGAACTTGGATTATTGCATTCATTGCAAGCCCAGGTGGAATTAGCAAAAATTACCTATAAACGAAATAAAGCGCAATATGCTGTTCATGCAGTAAGCAAACAAACAGTAGATGCTGATGAATGGAATCTCAAGAATTTACAAGCCCAAGTTGCAGAGCAAGCTGCAACTGCGGAAAAAAAGACAATCCGTGCTCCTTTTGCAGGTCAATTAGGAATCAATAGAATTAATCCAGGGCAGTTTCTTAATGTAGGGGATACGGTAACTACATTACAGGCCTTAGATCCGATTTATGTTGATTTTTATTTACCTCAGCAAGATTTAGGGGCGTTAGAGATTGGACAAACAGTAAAGCTCACTACTAATACGTTTCCCGACAAGATTTTTCAAGGGAAAATCACTACCATTGAACCTATTGTAGATAGCGCTACCCGTAATGTGTTGGTAGAAGCGACTATCCCTAATCCTGATTTTCAATTGAAGTCAGGTATGTTTACTCGCGTTGAGGTTGCTGCAGGAATGAAAAAAAGCTATCTGACTTTACCGCAATCAGCGATTAGTTTTAATCCTTATGGTGATATTGTATATCTGGTTCAAGAAAGCAAACAAAAAGACAGCAATAATCAACCCATTCTTGTAGTTAAACAGGTTTTTGTAACTGTTGGTGATACACGAGGGGATCAAATTGCTGTTTTAAAAGGATTGCGCGCGGGAGATATTGTGGTTACTAGTGGTCAATTGAAGCTTAAAAATGGCAGTCGCGTCCTAATCAATAATAAAATACAACCAAGCAATGAAGCAACACCAAAGGTGGTTGAGAAATAACAACTCTCGTACCGCGCTTTATGCGCGGTATCCAGAACAATGCTTGATGTACTTTTGAATTCTGTTTCAAAGACGGAGCTGCTGATAAAGAGTATGAAAGCACAGGGTAAGAAATGGAGTGTTTTGTGAAGATCCCTCAAAAAGGGTACACCAGAACCCAGGCTACGCTTATGTAGTTTGGGTTGAGAATCTAAGGATTGTAAGAATGCGGTTTACGGATATTTTTATTAGAAGACCAGTACTGGCTACAGTGATTAGTTTGATGCTTTTAGCAATGGGCTTACGCTCTATTAATTCTTTACCGATAATGCAGTACCCGTTTACACAAAATGCCGTTGTAACTGTTACTACAACTTATACTGGTGCAGACCCGGATGTCATTGCCGGTTTTATTACGACACCTTTAGAGAATTCAATAGCTCAGGCTGGTGGTATTGATTATATGACGTCCATCAGTTCTTCTAGTACAAGTACGATCACCGTAAATCTCCTCCTAAATTACGATCCTTTGAAAGCATTGTCGGATATCACTACCAAAGTGAATGCAGTATTGAATCAGCTCCCTGAAAATTCACAGCAACCAGTAATTACTGTCACGGTTGGACAAACGATTGATTCGATGTATATAGGATTTTATAGCGATGAATTACCCATTAATAAAATTACCGATTATTTGATTCGGGTAGTACAGCCGAAATTACAGGCAGTTAATGGAGTGCAAAAAGCAGAAATACTTGGAAATCAAACTTTTGCGTTACGCGCATGGCTCGATCCAGTGAAGTTGGCAGGATACGGTATTTCTGCAGCAGAAATCGGAACTGCTCTTGCAAATAATAATTTTATTTCGGCAGTGGGTCGTACCGATGGACAGATGTTTGTGCAAAATCTTACTGCAAGTACCGATCTCACTGACGTCAATCAATTCAGGAATATGATTATTAAAGCTCAAAATGGAGCCATTATTCGTTTGGGTGATGTGGCTACCGTAGATCTAGGAGCACAAAATTATAACTCTTCAGTGAGTTTTGATGGGCGAACGGCAGTTTATATCGGTATTGTTGTAGCACCTTCGGCTAATCTTTTGACGGTAATTGATGATATTAAAAAAATATTTCCCACAATTCAGGAGCAATTGCCTCAAGGT
Organism: Legionella sp. PC1000; assembly: GCF_014109805.1. Classification (GTDB taxonomy): domain Bacteria; phylum Pseudomonadota; class Gammaproteobacteria; order Legionellales; family Legionellaceae; genus Legionella; species Legionella resiliens. The sequence continues at coordinate 3,420,919 of NZ_CP059400.1, read as the reverse complement.
TTGCGGGGAAACATTGTCTATGATGCCAGCTTATTTGTTAATTCTTCGATCCATGAAGTCATCCTTTCTTTATTAGAAGCATTTTTTATTGTAACCGTCGTTATTTTTCTCTTTCTTGGATCGATTCGTTCTGTTGTTATCCCAATTATTGCGATTCCTTTATCTCTTATTGGAGCTTTTTGGATTATGCTCATTTTGGGTTATTCAATTAACCTGCTCACTTTATTAGCTATGGTGCTTGCGATTGGCTTGGTAGTTGATGATGCGATTATTGTTGTAGAAAATGTGCAACGCCACATCGAGGAAGGAAAAACCCGATTTAAAGCTGCGTTATTGGGGGCACGTGAATTGGCGAATCCTATTATTGCAATTACCATTGTTTTAATTGCTGTTTACTTGCCTGTTGGTTTTATGGGGGGGTTGACTGGAGCTTTATTTACCGAGTTTGCTTTTTCGCTTGCTGGTGCAGTAACTGTTTCCGCAGTTATTGCATTAACTTTATCGCCTATGATGTGTTCCAAATTCCTTAAAACAGGGAAGGGGGACAACAAGGGACGTTTTATGACTTATGTCGATAATTCGTTTGCAAAACTCGAGAAATCTTATGAACGAATTTTGTCTGCAACATTAAATCATTTGCCAGTTGTCCTAGTATTTGCTGCGATTATCCTTTTTAGTAATTATTTTCTTTTTATCACTTCAGATTCGGAGTTGGCACCGCAAGAAGATCAAGGGATTATTATTGCCCAAGTTACTGCACCGGCAAACGCATCATTAGCCCAAACCCAACTTTACGCAAACGCTGTGAATAAAATTTTTAAAAAATATCCTGAAACAGACCACATTTTTCAAGTTGATGGTTATCAAGGATTAAATACCTCCATAATTGGTATGGTTTTAAAACCCTGGGATCAGCGTCAACGAACTTCAAATCAATTACAGCCCTTAGTTCAAGAAGAACTCAATAAGATTGCTGGGGCTAAAGTAGCTGCATTTCAATTACCTTCATTACCAGGAGGCGGGAGTGGGCTTCCTATTCAATTTGTGATTAATACGACAGAAACTTTTGATAAATTGAATGAAGTGTTACAGCGTATTTTAGATAAGGCCTATGCTACAGGTTTTTTTGCTTTTATTGATCCTGATCTTAAAATCGATAAAATTCAGACTAAGGTCAATTTAGATCGAGATAAAATATCCCAGTTTGGTTTAACCATGCAGGATATTGGTAATTTATTTGGGTCGGCTTTGAGCGAGGGATATATTAACTATTTTAATTTTGCGGGCCGTTCCTATCAGGTTATTCCACAAGTAAAGAGAGAGACGCGTTTAAACACAGATCAAATATTAAATTATTACATGAGGACTGCGTCAGGAGATTCAATTCCTCTTTCTACAGTCGCTACTTTGCAGCGACAAATAGTCCCTCAATCTTTAAATCATTTCCAACAGCTCAATTCCGCAACAATTTCAGCTGTTGCTTTTCCAGGTGTATCTATGGGGCAAGCCTTGGGTACTTTTGCTAATATTGCCAAAGAAATTTTGCCCCAGGGCTATTACATAGATTACGCGTCGCAATCACGACAATTTATTCAAGAAGGCGCAAATCTGATCATCACGTTTTTCTTTGCATTAATTATTATCTTTTTGTCATTAGCTGCTTTGTTTGAAAGTTTCCGTGACCCACTTATTGTTTTGATTAGTGTGCCTATGTCGATTTGTGGTGCAATGATTTTTGTTAGTTTGGGTATTGGTAATGCTAATCTGAATATTTATAGTGAAGTGGGTTTGGTTACATTAATTGGTCTTATCAGTAAGCATGGTATTTTGATCGTGCAATTTGCCAATGACTTACAAGCGAATGGGCAAAACAAGTTAGATGCCATTAAGTCAGCTGCTGCAATTCGTTTACGACCTATTTTAATGACCACAGCAGCTATGGTTTTAGGAGTTATACCCTTAATTTTTGCTACAGGTGCTGGCGCTGAAAGCCGTTATAATATTGGTTTAGTGATCGCAACGGGTATTTCAATTGGTACTTTGTTTACTCTTTTTGTTGTTCCCGCAATGTATCTGTGGTTAGCGGAAGATCATACAAAAAAAGCTGCAGCAGAACATTTAGATGAGGAAGAATCATTAGGATAGTTACGGATGTGCGGATCAAACTGAGGGAGTTGCAACGGGCATAGCCGGTGCTTCATACCTTTTAGCCTCTGTATCTTTTGTTGTTGGGGCGGTAGCAAATAAACCAAAACGTTTGGCTAGCTTACCAATTGGGAGTGGGTTTTCTATAACATCGTTGAGCTCATCAAGCAGTTTTTGTCGGGTTGGGGTAAACAAACCCAACGTTTCAAGCAGCGAGAAAAAGCATATTTTTAAGTAAGCAAAACTAAAAGTATCTACTCTCCTATGTGTTAGAATGATTCTTGAGAAATTAGGATTTTTAATAATATCCACTTCATCTTTTATTTGTTTGATACGATCTTTAACTTTCAATTTCGTGTTGCTAGCAATTATATCTAATTTATTAATACGCGTAGACTTTTCTCTTAAAGTCTCATCACTTTCAAATAAAGCGCTCTGATTGTGTATCGCGATACTGGAATTGCTGAAATAAATTTTGAACTGAGCCAAAGCGATTTTTATGGTATCAAGCTGATAATATTCCTCATAGTACTTTTTCTCAAATTTACTGATTTCATCTTTCAACAGTTTTTTGATGTTTTGATCAATATCCTCAGCTGTTTTTGATTGGGCAATTATTTCATTCCTGAGTTTTAGTAAATAGGATTGAAGTAAATCCGTATATTCTTTATCGGTGTATTGCAAGCCTATATGGCGATTGCACATCACTTTCATATGTTTGTCGAATGATTCGGCAGTATATTGTTCGATAAAAGTCAGCTTCTCTTGTTTCTGAATTGGAACCAGGCTCTCAAGGTAACGCAATTTCTCTTTTGCGGTGTCTAACCGCATTTGTTGGGATGCTTTTACGCCTAGGTAGTAATGATGACTGGCAACAATTAATGCTTGGATTTCAGTAAAATGAGGATCGTAGGCTTTAAGTCCAGAGTTACACAGTTGATCAAGTAGATGGTCTTCTGGATATTGGCTGGGTGCGATTTCAACGTGTTTATCTCGTTTGAGTTTCGCCAGTTTGGGTAATGCTTTTTTATAAGCAGCACATAACTCAATTTTAGCTTGCTCCATAGGAACTCTTGGCTGAATAGGAGCGGAAATATCCAAAATTTCAAAAGGCGTTGTCACTTCAAGATACCAATGGTACAAGTTTTCAATATCTTGATAGTCTTTATCTATTTTTTTTAGAAATCGGTTTGCGTTTTTTATCTGTTTTTTAATGATTGAAGTCCTAGTCTCTAAAGGCTCCTTATCACAAACTAACTGTATACGGGTTGCGGAATTCAAGTCCAGAGAATGTAATAATCCTTTGAAGAATTCATCAGTGATTTGTCTTAATGGACCTGAGAATGTTCCTGGGGAAAGTCCTAATCTGTTTTCCCAGCGATCTGCTTCAAGAAGCATCGGAGTAAACACTGTAGATCGCATCTTCTCTAGGTTATCCATTACTCCATCATGAGAGGTGCTCGTAAATTCATTGAGTTTTGCTGTAAGTTCCTGATACAGGTAAATCATATTGGGTGTTTGCAGGAACAATTTAAAATAAGAATCAGAATTATTAATCAGAGCTTCTATAATTAAGGTGGCTTTTTTAGCTCGCTGATGTAATTCGTTCAGCTCTTCAGTTGTTAGGTAATTCGTGTTTTTTAAGGCTCTAATGTGTTTGGGACTAATATAAAAGGCATTAAGCACATACCAAAGTGAATTGTGTTGCACGTTTGTTGATCCATAGGGGACCTGATCAGGTCCAACCTGGTATGCATCAGAATGTTCCTGGAAGATTGCATAAAGATTTTGTGCTTTATCAAGTAAATCACGCGCTATCAATCCTAAATGGGGATCTGCCGCCAAACGTTTGGCTGACTTAATAATTTCATTTAGATGTCCATAAGCTTGTAATAAATAGTAAACATAACGACTTTTTGCACTTTGATTGTTTAAATTTTCTAGTTCAAGGACAATCCCTTCCAAATGAAACATACTGTTAAAAATGTCCTTTAAAGCACAAACTTGCCTACTTTGTGTCAACCTCAGATTATTATCCTCCATTTCAGGGAATGGCGGGGGAGATGAGGGTGAGACTGATTCTCGCACATCGTGGAAAATTCCTGTCGGTGAAAGATCGATTGTTTCAGAGGAGTTGGTTTTTCTAGCCGAATACGGTATTAATTCATGCTGCACTGCTTGGTTAAACAGTTTGGTTACTTCAAATAAGGATATCCTGAACCCATGAATGCACCTGGAATAGTTTTTGTGGGGTATGACGTAGTGCTCTCTACCCGTTTTTGGGTCTGGCTTTAGTACAGCTGAATTATTTTCGAGGGTAAATTTTTCTTGAGCCAAGTCATAAAACCGTTGCGCCCTTCGGTTCCATTCATCCGTGATCCGAGAAAAGAATTCTTGGAAATGTCCATCTAGATCCAAGAACATTCGAACTGATGGAGCATCCTTTCTGTTCATTTTTCTGTTTGATAAGAGAGTAACCAAATATTTATCAAACTTCAGAACATCCTCTTTCATTTCAGGGGGGACAGCACAAATGAAATAAGGTTGGAAAATACTATATAAATTACGACATTGATCTTTTACTTTGGGATCCAGACGATTCAGAAGCAACATATTACCCTGGATCTGTGGTCTTGCCCGTAGTTCCTTTCTAAGCAAGGTAATAAATTGAACGTAAGCATTTTGCACAACCAGAAATTTGTTATGTTTATTTCGATACCATTGATAGACCTCAAGAGTTTGATCTGCGCTTAAGTGCTCAGGGTTTTGCAGTAATTTATCGCCTTCTATTGTTTTAAAATGCAGTTTTGCATCTTCTTCGCGTTTGGTAGCTAGGGTTTGTGACTCTTTTTCGTCAAGAAATGTTTTTTTTGCAAAATTGTAATAGGTTTGGCTTTTATCTCCCCACTTGGCAAAAAAATCCTGAGCATATTTGTCCAGTTGCAAAAACAAAGATGCAGGGGGTGTTTCTAATAGTTCTATTGGCTTATTTGCAAGTAACGCAGCGAAGTATTGTTCAAGATTTTGAGCACACTCTTTAAATTCAGGCGGTATTACAAATTTTAAATAGGATTGAAAAACTGGAAATAAATTACGACACTCCTCTGCTTGCTCATTAAAATTTGTTAACAGCAAGTGATTACCGTAAAGCTCGGGTTTCTCCTCGATTTGTTTTTTTATTATGAGCGCAAAGCGTGTATAGGCACGCAGAATTTTTTGAAAGTCATCTTTATTAATCCACTCAAAATTGATACGGTCAAGGAACTCTTGGATATTTTTATCCAATCCCAGAAAAAGGTCTATCGATGGGATGTTTGTGACCTGTTTTTCGGCAAATACATCCGTTAAATAATGTTCAAGGCTTTTCCTTGAATCTTTAAATTCAGATGAGACTATTGACCTTAAGTAAGGTTGGAATACCTTAAATAATTGATGGCACTCATTTTTAACTGTATCGTCAAAATTGCTTAGATCCAAATTCTTTTCATAAAAAGCGGGTTTTGCTGCTATTTGGCCTTTTACTAGCTGCGCAAAGCGTAAATAAGCATTTTGAATGTGTTGAAACTCTGCTTTTGTGAGTTTGGATTTTTTAGCTTTATCTTGCTCGACTTGTAGTGGTATTGACTCATCAAGAGTATATGCATTCGTTTTTTCGCTATATGGGAATAAAGCTAAATTTGCTTTTTTATGAACTGAATCAATTAAGTCTTTATTTAAATTAATATGAAAAATCTGACTGTTCTCATCTTTAGTAATTAAATCAGCCAGAGTTTTTTCTTTTGCCAAAACAACACTCGCATGGTCTGCGGGAAGCTGTCTTCTTACGAAACGAACGGGTCTTCCCATGAAGGAGTACCAGTCTTCTTTTTCAGGCCCTGTCAATCTCGAGATGATGAGTTCATTTAAGTCAATGTCCAGTTTGGCCATATAAGGCTTAAGAAGCTTATAATGTTTTGTTAATTCTTTCTTAACCTCAGGAGGAAGTTGGTACAGGCGCAGGTTGTTATAACGTGGATCATTTAATAGCGCAAAAAATTGTGTGCACGCGGCGGATGCTTTTTGAATTTTATATAATGTTTTATTGGCCTTATCGATCCTTTTATAGGTCATTTCCAATCTTAATTCGATAAATCGAGAGTCTTCAATTTCAAGTAACTCTTCGCCTTTTGCTTTAAAATCAATTGCTTTTTTAGGTAAATAAAGTATTTTCTCATATAAGACTTTGATCTTCTCCATGAGGGGAACAGACAAAGTCCCAGGCTTAAGCATGGCGTAATCTTCAATTTTATCGACTAAACCAAATAAAGTAGGAAATACTTCGTATTTAAGTTGGGCTAATTTATCACGGATCACATCCTGAGATGATTCACTAAGCTCCCCTATTTGTTCCAAAGAGCTCATGGATAAAGTGATTATATTGCGAATTATATGAATGTAATTTAAAAATTTAAGTGAAACAAAGATACTGTTTCCTTTTAAATTTTCTATATCGTTTAATAGATGAAGTGCGGCTTTTTGTAACTCATCCAGCTTTTCTTGATTAAGCTTGGGTTCTGACTCTTTAATTTGCGAAGAAAATTGTTCTATGTAATGGGTTAGTTTATCAATGTAGCTTGGTAAGACCGCACTGAATTGAGTAAGAAAATTATAATCTACATCCCCATTAAGGGGACGCAGCTGATCTACAGTGATTCCTGCAACCTCTCCTACTTTATAGGCTAAAGGCATGGGCCCAAGTGCTTCTACTATAGCTTTTTTCTCTTTAGCATGTTTTTCTGCAAAAGATTGTATTTTGCTGAATAAAGGCAAAATAAAGGATAACTCCTCTTGAAACATGTCTCTGAGATCAACATCTAAATGAGTGAGCAGGTAACTTGCTTCATAAGCTAGGTTTATTGTTTTACTGTAAAGTAATTTGAGATCAGAATAGCTTCGTTTTATATTTCTGACATCTATATTTTCCAAATCTAAAAAGGTCAAGCGTGCATAGTAAAGCGCATTGATTAGTTTTTTAATTTGAGAAATATTATCAGGATCAAGAGAGTAGTTAGAAAAAGGAGCCCACGAGATATGGCCTTTTCTCGAAACTGCGGACAAAATTCGTGCTTTAAAAGCATCCAGGGTAAAAGGGAGGGTATGAGTTCTTTTTGATGTAATCTCAAGAATCTCAGACATAAAAGGCTCTAAGTCTTTAGGAGTAAAGCCTTGGTTTAAATTAATTTTGAGTTCTTCTTTTTTGATTACTGCAGTTACTGGTTTACCCGTGGGATCAAGAACAGTGTACTCAAGACCTGTTTCGAGCATACGTACATAAAATAAGCCTTTCTCCAGTTTTCCGCCCCCAGTCATCAAGGCAATTTTATAGGCAAATGGTGATGGGGCATCAAGCTCTTCTAAAAGGGCATCTTTAATTGTCTTTTTGTCGGGTGTGATGACTGAATAGGCTATTTTTCCCTGTTGTTCTCTTACGTAGATCTTTCCAGGTTCTAATTCTGTCTCATTGGTCATGAAACAGAGTTCATAGCGAGGAAAATAAGGAATTATTCGAGGATTGACGTGCTTACTGTATAGAATGTCAAAAATTTTAGTGTCAATTCGTTCCAGTAATTTAGATATCTGGTTCTGCTTAAATGACTCTAATAATTTTATATATTCTTCAAATATCATTACAGATAGCCTAATGAATTCATAAATTGTATACTGTCAATATATTCGCCTGTGCACTAACAATATCACAGTTTGGCAATATTTTCGCCTGTTATTGTAGATAAATCAATGACTGGTTTTTGAATATCTCGGTCGTCCTTTAAAAAGTCGAGCTTGGGCTTAAGACTTTATTTTTACTGACAATTCTAAAATAAACTCTGCAACCAATTCCGTCATACCAGGATAATCTGTATATGCTTTGATCTGAATGGGTTGAGTCACTCGTTCTCCAGTTTTTTGCGATTCTTCTAGCATAGCTTTGACTTGTGCTCCTTCGTGACAAACAAAATAAACATCAGATTCAGGCCTACTTAAAAACTGTGCTTGGAATGATTTAAAAACAAGGGAAACTTTAAGTTGCTTCTGTGATGCATGATAAAAACCATGTAAGCCTCCCGCTAAGTCAGCACCAGCACACAAGGCTCCAAAATACATGGAATTTAAATGATTACGGCTTCGTCTTTTTAAGGGTAGACATACAATAATGTCCGTGTCAGTAAGATGGATCAGTCGCGGTCTTAAATAGCCGAGCATGGGTACTTTAAAATGACTAAAGGCCCAGAGAAAAAATTTAAAACGAGTTAAGGTATTCATGAATTTTCCTTTTGTACCCTGAGAGACACTTGATTATCATTTTGGGCATAAAGAGTAAATGGAGATATGAAAAATATGAGCGATAAAATTCTTTGTAAAAGAAATATCATATTTGAAATCCGATAATTTTTAAAAAAGAATAACTTAAGTTTTTTATTCTAGTATAATTTTTGCATTAAAAATATGTATCCAACTCTTTTTGTAAGCAATCCATTATTTCGATGAATGGAGTAATTGCGGGTCGTCGCAAAATTGTTGAGGTGAACAGAGACAGGGACTAATTTAAACACTGTTTCAATAATTGAATCCATTAATTCATTTTCGCTAATTACGGCTTTTGTTTCTCAAAATGCTGAGTGAAATAGATTTAATGTGATTTTTTATTTTTTTTTGCGTATAATTCTATGGCTTTATAGCCGCGAAATATAAAAACCAAAACTCAGTTGTTAAACCAAATTATCGAACTTTATGCAAACAATCACCATACGTGGTGCAAGAACCCACAATCTTAAAAATCTCGACTTGGATTTGCCACGTGATAAATTAATTGTAATAACGGGTTTATCGGGTTCAGGTAAGTCCTCTTTGGCCTTTGATACTTTATATGCCGAAGGGCAGCGTCGTTATGTGGAATCTTTATCCGCCTATGCGCGTCAATTTTTAGCAATGATGGAAAAACCTGATGTTGATTCGATAGAAGGTTTATCTCCGGCAATTTCTATTGAGCAGAAAGCAACCTCCCACAATCCCCGCTCCACAGTGGGTACTATTACCGAAATATATGATTATTTACGTCTACTGTATGCACGCGTAGGAGAGCCTCGTTGCCCTACACACCACGTGAGCTTGCATGCACAAACGATTAGTCAGATGGTGGATCATGTTTTAACTTTACCTGTTGACAGTAAAGTAATGATTTTGGCTCCTGTTGTACGTGAACGCAAAGGAGAGCAGGTTCAGCTGTTGCAGCAGTTACAAGCCCAAGGTTATGTACGTGCGCGAATTGATGGCGTGCTTTATGAGTTGGATTCTCCTCCTAAGCTAGGCTTACGTACGAAACATACCATTGAAGTCGTTGTGGATCGATTTAAAGTCAGACCTGATATTGCTCAGCGTTTAAGTGAGTCATTCGAAAATGCTATAAATTTGGCAGAAGGCCTTGCAATAGTGGCTTCTATGGAGGATCAATTTAATGATCTCGTTTTTTCTTCCAAATTTGCGTGTCCTGAATGCGGGTACAGTCTCAGTGAGTTAGAACCCAGGCTTTTTTCTTTTAACAATCCTGTAGGAGCTTGCCCTGATTGCGATGGATTGGGAGTTGATCAGTTTTTTGATCCTGAGCGGGTCATACATGATCAAACAGCCAGTTTGGCCGAAGGGGCTATTCGCGGTTGGGATAAAAAAACCACTTATTATTTCTCGATGCTTGAGTCGCTTGCACAGCACTATGGTTTTGATACCCGTACTGCATTTTGTGATTTGCCTGAAGAAGTGCGTCAAATTGTTCTCTATGGCAGTGGACGTGAAATTATAGACTTTCATTATCATCGACCCAATGGTGGGTATATGGTTAAACGGCATTCATTTGAAGGAATTATTCCGAATATGCAGCGGCGTTACCGTGAATCTGATTCGGGAATGATACGTGAGGAGCTTGCTAAATATTTATCATCTCGTCCTTGTCAGAGTTGTCATGGTACACGATTACGCGAAGAAGCACGACATGTGTTTATTGATGACAAAAATTTACCTGAAGTTACTGCATATTCGATTGAAAACGCTTATGTATTTTTTAAAAATTTACGGATGACGGGATATAAAGGTGAAATTGCGGCAAAAATTAATAAAGAAATTGTTGAGCGATTAGGATTTTTGGTCAATGTAGGCCTAGATTACCTTTCATTAACTCGTAGTGCTGAAACTTTATCAGGAGGAGAAGCACAACGCATTCGCTTAGCCAGCCAAATTGGTTCAGGCCTGGTTGGTGTCATGTATATCTTGGATGAGCCCTCTATTGGATTGCATCAACGAGATAATGATCGGTTATTAAAAACATTGATGCATTTACGCAATCTGGGAAATACGGTCATCGTAGTAGAGCATGATGAGGACGCGATTCGCAGCGCTGATTTTGTTCTGGATATAGGACCTGGGGCTGGTGTACATGGTGGGGAAATTGTAGCGTACGGGACACCTCAAGAAATTATGCAATCGCCTGCTTCCTTGACGGGACAATATTTATCCGGAAAACAATCCATAGCGATTCCTGACACTCGGTTACCCGTTAATACTGAAAAAATGATTCATTTAAAAGGAGTGGTTTGTAATAATTTACTGGATGTCAATGTCAGTATTCCTTTGGGTTTACTTACTTGCATCACGGGTGTTTCGGGGTCAGGCAAATCGAGTCTGATCAATGATACCTTATATCCAAGTGCCGCGAATCTGTTAAATAGGGCAAGTTTATTTACTCACGGTTCTGTCAAAGAAATTACGGGGTTAAATTTATGCGATAAAGTAATTGATATTGATCAGAGTCCGATTGGCAGAACTCCTCGTTCCAATCCAGCTACATATACCGGTATCTTTACTCATATCCGCGAATTATTTGCGGCAACTCCTGAATCTAGAGCACGAGGTTACCAGCCAGGGCGCTTCAGTTTTAATGTCCGCGGCGGACGTTGTGAAGCATGTCAGGGGGATGGGCTCATTAAAGTTGAAATGCACTTTTTGCCTGACATTTACGTATCATGTGATGTATGCAAAGGAAAACGTTACAATCGAGAAACTCTTGATATTCAGTATAAAGGTAAAAATATTCACGAAGTTCTAGAAATGACTGTTGAAGATGCAAGTCATTTTTTTGCGGCGATTCCAGCATTAGCTAGAAAATGTCAGACTTTGATGGATGTTGGTTTGTCTTATATTAAATTAGGACAAAGTGCGACTACTCTTTCAGGAGGGGAGGCTCAGAGAATTAAGTTGTCCCGTGAGCTTTCAAAACGGGATACAGGAAGCACTTTATATATTCTGGATGAACCTACAACAGGTTTGCATTTTCATGATACCAAGCAATTATTGGCAGTATTATTCCGTTTGCGGTCGCAAGGGAATACGATTGTAATTATTGAACATAATTTGGATGTGATTAAGACGGCAGATTGGATTATTGATCTAGGACCTGAAGGCGGCAGCAAAGGTGGGCGTATTGTGGCAACAGGCACGCCAGAACAAGTTGCTGAATGTGAGCGTTCTTATACGGGACAATTTTTGAAAGCTATTTTGAACGGGTGATAATTTTCCCAGTTAAATTACTCGCGTATCTATGATATTGAATTTTTTAAATAATTGTATGCATAAAAGCTCGCTGGTAAGAGTAATGCCCAAGTAATTCCCACAAAAAAATAGAATGGATACGCGTTTTCGATAACTACTATATTGCATATTTCGCCAATTTTATAGGCAAATGGCATTAAAAAAAGGATAAGTAGGAACCAAATAAAATAGTAATGGATCAATTTTTCATTAAGAAAAATAAGATTCAATCCGAAACTCAACCAAATGCAAATCATCCATGGCGCTGTAAAATAAGAACTAAAAGGGTTTGCTTTAAAATAAATATAATTTTGATGCAGCCAAATCATATCCGTAATTACACCAATAAATCCGATCAGAAGTGCAAAATAGAGCGCATTTAAGTAAGGCAATCGATTAATTGACTGCCAGGCGATTTGTACGGCAATAAACAGGAACCCAATCATTGGCCCAAGATATACTTCATTTTGTGCTGCAAAATAGAAACAGGCTATCCAACATAAATAATAGGACAGAAAATGGATACACCATCCAATTTGACTTTTACTCATCAGCTTTAGCTCTTACGGTTTAGTTCAAACTCCACAAAAATTCTCCTGTTTTTTTTATCATTTTCGATCTATAACTTAATTGTAGAAAATTTTACATAGGAAGAAAAATGAGTACTTTTTTTATTGCCCTTATTATTATTGTAGTACTTATATTTTTATGGGCTATTAGCATCTACAATACCTTAATTCAATTAATTGAGGCGATTAATAACGACAAAAAACAAATAGATATCCAGCTGGATCGCCGCTTTAAGGTATTTGAGTCTTTAATTGAAGCGGTAAAAAAATATATGGATTACGAGCAAACCACCTTGAAAGATGTTGTGGCTTTGCGTAATCAAGCTCAAGCAGCTAAAGCAGCAGGGGACGAAGAAGGGCGCATTGCTGCAGAAAACCAAATTTCACAGATTGCATCTGGAATTAATTTAGTATTTGAAAATTACCCTGATTTGAAAGCAAGCCAAAATGTCATGCAGTTGCAGGAAGAAATCGTCAATACCGAAAATAAATTGGCATATTCTAAACAGGCTTATAACGATGGGGTAGAGCGTTATTATGCTAAAAAGAAATCGTTCTTTGAATCCATGGTGGTATCTATGTTTGCTTCTTCTCTTGATAAAGACTTTGTTTACTGGGGACTCCCTGAAGAACAGATTCAAGCGAAAGAAGACTATACCGTAAAATTTTGAGTTAGAAAATGAGTCTTGAAGACTATCATGGCGACGTAGCGAATTGGCGTGCGCAAATCCAGTTGAATCAACGCAAGACACGTGCGGTAATTGCTTTTTTTGTTGCAATTTTTTTTGCTGTGGGTTTCGTTGCTGATTTGTTTGTTTTGCAATCGACCTACCCACAGGTTCCTTTACAGCAAATTTTTCTTGCTTTGATTCGCCTGCAGGTCATTCCCTATGCGACTCTTCTTATGGTTGGTTTCGCCGTAATATCGTTGTTAATCACATATGCATTTTATGATCGAATTATGTTATTAGGTACCGAGTACCGTGAGATTACACCCCAAACAGCTAAAAATTTGCAGGAACAGCAACTATATAATGTAGTTGAGGAAATGAAAGTTGCTGCTGGTTTGCAGTATATGCCCAAAGTTTTTATTATCGAAGCAGACTACATGAATGCGTTTGCAAGTGGGTATAGTGAAAAATCAGCAATGGTTGCAATTACTCGAGGTTTAATAGAAAAGTTGAACAGGGCAGAGCTGCAAGCAGTAATGGCTCATGAATTAAGTCATATTCGTCACTATGATATTAAATTAACTCTAATGGTAGCGGTTTTGAGTAATATTCTTTTAATTGTGGTGGATATACTGTTTTATTCAGCAGTATTTAAACGAGACGGAAAACGTGGAGATAATCGATTATTAATGGTCATTATAGTTCTTCGTTATGTCTTGCCCTTAATTACTATTTTGTTGACCTTATTCTTAAGTCGAACGCGTGAATATATGGCGGATGCTGGCTGCGTAGAGTTAATGCGTGACAATGAACCTTTGGCTCGGGCATTACTCAAAATTAGCGACGATCATCAGCAATATGCTGAGCATTATTCAGCGGAATACGGTAATACTCCTCATGAGCAGATAAGGCAGGCGTCCTATCTCTTTAATCCCTCAGATATTGATCCGGTGAAATCTTTAAGCAGCGCTTTTGCAACACATCCTTCGATTGAGCAACGTTTACGGGCTTTGGGATTTAAGCCTAAATGAAAAACTCGAAAATAGGAATAATGTTTATTGTTTCTCTATGACTCTGTTCTTGTATAATCTTATATTTTAAGTTTATGATTATACCCCAAAAGCGAACACCTTCTCTGAAAAGGAATTTAGATGTGATGAAAATACAATCCTTAATTTTATCAGCTTTTTTGATATGCAATGGATTCTGCGTCAATGCAAATACGTTGTCGAAAGATGAAACAACAAATACTACAAAGATTTCGGAATATCTGAGGAAAATAACCCCAGAATTTCTCTATGGATATACCGATTTTGATTTTGATTCGACTTCAGGTGTAAATTTTAACCGATATAACGGACATTCAAATCTTTATTCTGCGGGAGCTGACCACATTACCTTAGGTCAGACGATGATGGCAGGCATTTATTATTTTAGAATTAATAGCGCACTTAGTTCGGAGTTTTTACTAAACCCAGGATTTGTAACTAATTCGGAACAGACCATACATAACAATACAATTTTCGGCCATCTATTTAAAGTGTTCACTCCCCAGATTTATGCTGATGTGTCGGGAGGTTATGGTTACAATAAATTTAATACTGTAACTGAAATTGCTATGGCCCCAACCCCGCTAATCGCTCAAGCAACAAATAATAATAACAACTGGTTTGTCAGCCTAAATGGAATTTATAGAAAAACTTGGAAACAGCTTCTCATGAGAGCTAATCTCGGGGTATTGTACAGTGAGATTAATACTGGAAGATATAATTACTTTTTCCCCTCTACGGTTACTTTTCAAGTGATTGAGCCATTAACAAATAAAGCGACTTTAATTTTGGAAAATATTGAATTAGGTTATTTTGTTAAGCCTTCAGTAATGCCTTTTATCAGCGGGGGATTAATTCAGGTAGCACAATTTTCAAATAGTCGTCCACTTGTAGATCCCGCAAGCATAATAAATGGTTCCCTTCCTCAATTGAACATGGATAGAAGCGGGTTTCGTGTAGGCGGGGGTATTGCCATAACCTTTAAAAAAGCAACCATTCGTGTTGAGGAAAAATATTATAATGCTGGTGGAATTTTTCAGAGTTATCAAACTCTAGCTGCATTAGAATATCAATTTGGTTAGACCTATTTACAATTCTACTATCCTGGCCGCAAGGCCTTGATTTTCTGTACCCCGATGCCCACATGCTTTTATGCATGCTGTGTCTTTGGTACTCGAAACTCAAAGCCTTGTGACAGTGAATTGTAAACAGGGTCTTAGCTCGTAATTCTATCTTTGCCCACTTTCTGGTTTTGTTAAGGAAAGTATTTAAGGACAATACTTTGTGAAGAAGGATCGATATTTCTCGCCAAAATCAATAAAATCTAAAGGGACACAAGTCCTTTTAGGTCTTTTCTGGTTAATTCTTGTCTTTTTAGTTGATGTAATTCACATGCCTCTTCTCAGTTCATTAGTTACTCAGCTGGACCATCGAACTTATGATCAAGTCGTTCAATTAAACTGGCGTCCACATCAAACAATTCCTCGAGTTGTTATCATTGATATTGATAATAAGTCAGTGGAGCAAGAAGGACGATGGCCTTGGCCTAGAAATAAAATAGCTAATTTAATCAATAAGTTAAAACAAAATGGTGTTGTGACCATAGCAACAGATATAGTTATGGCTGAGGCAGAAGTAAATTATGCAATAGGACTCAAGAATGAGTTGCAGAAATTAATGCCTCAATTATCCTTAGGTCAAAAACAGTTACCTGATTTGCTTGAGCAAATTGCCCCTAGAGTGGACAACGATCGTATTTTAGCCGACTCATTATTGGATCATAATGTGGTGCTGGGTTTTTTATTTCATAATGACAAAGAAATCAGGAGGGGAGAATTACCTACACCTTTAACTAATCCAGAAAATAATTATTTATACCGAGATAACCTCCCGCTCTATCAATTTTCCGGATATAACGGTTGTTTGCCGTTATTTCTAAAAGCGTCGACACAAGCGGGGGCAGTTACAAATGTACCGGATTTGGATGGAACGATACGACATGGGCTTATGTTAGCAAGCTATGACAACAAATTATACGCTACATTGGCTCTTGCAACTTCTATGAATTATTTGATGGTAAAACACCTTACCCTTAAAACGCATCATCATCAATTGTACGGAATTCAAATGGGTAATGTATTTATACCTACAAACGCGTATGGACAGATTCTTATTCCATTTTGGGGACATATTGGCGCACATAATTATTACTCTGCTACAGATATCATCCAGGACAAAATTAATCCAGAGCAACTGCAAGGGGCAATTGCTATTATTGGATCAACGATAATCCTTTTGGCGGATCTGCATCAATCTCCAGTTGCACAATCGTATCCTGGGGTGGAGATGGTAGGAAATATGGTTCAAGGCATTGTCGGGCAGCAATTGGTATCAGAATATGATTGGAAGACTCCTAAAGCTCGATTGTACTTGATATTAATTGGATTGTTTTTTACTTTTTTATTTTCTTTTTTGAGTGTTTCCAGAATTTTGATCCTGGCGATAATAAGTATTATAGGTATCTGGGCCTTATCCATTTATTTGTTTGTCTATAAAAGTTTATATCTTCCTATAGCCCTGATTTTAACCTTAATCGTGCTTCAGACTATAACGAATTATGGCTATTTATTTATTATCGAAAGAAGACAAAAAAGAAAAATAAATCAGCTGTTTGGGCAATACGTTCCAGAAGATTATGTTAGAGAGCTCATAGAATCTCCTGAGCAGTACAGCATGGAAGGACAAGAACGAAATATGACGGTTCTATTTAGTGATATTCGTAATTTTACAAGCCTTAGCGAGAGCTTGGAGGCATCTAATGTGAAACGATTGCTAAATGCTTTTTTTACACCAATTACTGAAATAATTTTTAGCTTTAGAGGAACAATTGATAAATATGTGGGGGATATGATCGTGGCGTTTTGGGGAGCTCCTATGCTTGATGAAGATCACGCAACTCATGCTATTATGTGCTCTCTCGCCATGGTAAAACAACTACCTGAAATCAATGAAAAAATGCAGGAAAAAGACTTGCCAGTTGTTAGTTTTGGCATTGGCCTGGCAACAGGGTTGATGAATGTGGGTGATATGGGTTCAGAGTTTCGCCGTGCGTATACAGTCATTGGAGATACAGTGAATCTTGCTTCGCGTTTACAAGATTTAACAAAATTTTACCAAGTGACTATTTTGGTGAGTGATAAAACATGTGCAGGACAAGATCAGTTTGCCTGGCGAGCCATAGATAAAATTACTGTTAAGGGAAGAAAAAGTGGATTGACTATCTATCAGCCTCTCGGTAAGGTTAGTGATGTTTCTGAAGAGGTTTTAACTCAGTTAGACGAGTATCATAAAGCTTTAGAAGAGTATTATGCGCAGAATTGGTCGTCCGCTGAAAAAAAATTTGCTATGCTAAAAACCAAATGTCCAGAGGTTTATTTATATCAGATCTATCTTGACCGCGTTAAAGCATTTATGGAAACACCTCCTCCAGAAAACTGGGACGGAATTTACATGCATCAGCATAAATGATCTTTCTTATTTATTGAAAGACTCTTAATGGCCAAGGATTGTAACTACTTTGTAATGGAAAAAATTGTACAGGAATATATATGAAAAAAGTAATATTTACAGGATTATTGATGCTAGCCAGCCAGCTATTTGCTCAATCTGCGGCCACTGTTTTATTCACCCAGAAAAAAGTCGTGGTCCGTCAGCATGGTGCTGAGCGCGGGATTACTCGTGGCTCTAGCGTAGAAGTTGGTGATGAAGTTGTAACTGGTGATGATGCCGCAGCGAATCTTCAATATTCAAATGGTGCATTGGTTAGTATGGGCTCAAATTCGAACTACAAAATTTTGGCTTATGCTCCTAAGGAAGCGGTACAAATTAAAGCGGAGTTAAGTAAGGGTAAGCTGGAAATAAACACACCAGAAAAAATAAAAGAATCACTAAAAACTCCAATTTTATCGCTTGCCATACTTGGAACAAAGGTTCGAGTTTACGTAGTTGGAAAAGAGACTTACATTCAAGTGATTGAGGGTCTCGTTTTGGCGAGGGGTGAATATCTTCGACCTGGTGCAAGTGTTCGGGTTACCGCTGATCGCATGATAAATGCCCCTTTCCCTAAAGAGGGTGAGGTTAAAACTGCGGCGGCTACAGCTGTTTCAGTAATCAAAACTGAAACTGGAAGTACAGCTAATACAGGGAGTGGTAGTGGTGCCGATAGCGTATCCTTTATTTCAACCGTTGAAGTTACGAGTACATCAACAACTACCGCAACAGCTGCTGCTCAGGTTGCTGCTATAGCTGATATCTCATTAATTTGTCAGACTCCTGTTACCCTTTAAGGAGTTACTGTAGCCCTGGGTGAAGAAGCAAGCGACGCATAACCAAATCCTGGTTGCTTGCACCAGAATCTTATACATCGCTGAAAAACCAGCCCCGCCTACTCTGACGTCCTGCGGCTTGTCCGCGGGATCCAGAAGATTTGCTAAAAACACTGGACCCCACGGACAAGCGCGGGGCGTAGGCAGAGATGTGATCAAGAGACAATTGGTTGCAGCCCGGGATTGGTATAGGTAGAACTTGTGATTATAGTGCGTTTTTTCATTTTGTTCTGTTTTTTAAGCATGAATAGGACTATTCGCGAAACCCTACTCCTTTTTTTAATAAAGTCATATTAATGAATGTAAGTAATGCTAACATAAGACAAATAATTCCCATGGCTAAACTGATATTAACCTCACTTTGACCAATCATTGCTTGTCTCAGTGCATTAACCATATATAAAATGGGATTTAGCCATGACACTTTTTGCCAAAACTCTGGAAGCATATTAATGCTGTAAAATACTCCACCTAAATAAGTGAGTGGAGTAAGGATAAAGGTTGGAATAATCATAATATCATCAAAATTTCGAGCAACCATTGCATTGGTAAAACCTGCCAGGGAAAATACAGCAGATACGAGCAATACAACCAATAGGGTCATCGGTAAGTGACTAAATTCAATGGTCAAGAAAAAACATGCAATTAGATAAACCAAAGCAGCAACGATTAGTCCTCTAAAAACCCCACCCAAAACATAACCAAGGAGTAAGAGGCTGTTGTGCATTGGACTGACAAGCATTTCCTCTATACTTTTTTGGAAGCGGACACTATAAAGCGAAGAGGATACATTCCCGTAAGAATTAACAATGACCGACATCATAATCAATCCAGGAGCAATGAACATTGGATAGCTGACTCCTTGAATGGAGCCGATACGAGGTCCGATTAAACTACCGAAGATGAGGAAGTATAGTGTGGTTGTAATTACCGGAGGTAAAAAAACTTGGCTTGCAATGCGGAACATTCGCACAAGTTCGCGCCTTACCAAAGTATATAATGCAATAACTTGTTGTTTAATGGCCATTTTTTATAAGATCCAAAAAGAGTTCTTCCAAACGATTGGTTTTATTTCGCATGCTGTGAATTTTGATTCCGTGCTGGGTAAACAATGCAAATGCATCATTTAAATTCAAATTGTTATCGACACGGAGCTCTATAGTTGTGCTATCAATAAGAGTGGCTTTAAAGGGGTGTAAATCGGGTAAAATATCGATACGGTTTTCTGTGTTAAAGATAAAAGTCTGATGACGCAGTGTTTGTAGTAAAGCCTTCATCGAGGAATTTTTTATAATTTCCCCTTTATCAATAATGGCAATGTTTTTACATAACTGCTCTGCTTCTTCCAGATAGTGGGTCGTGAGAATAATGGTTGTTCCTTCTGCATTAGTTCGAGTGAGAAACTCCCACATACTGTGTCTGATTTCTATATCTACACCAGCTGTAGGCTCATCAAGAATGAGTACCTTAGGTTGATGCACTAATGCTCTGGCGATCATGAGCCGACGTTTCATTCCGCCGGACAAGTGTCGTGCTATAGAATGCCTTTTCTCCCAAAGACCTAATTGTTGCAGGAGGGTTTCAACTCGCGGTTGTGCATTTTTTCGTGAAATTCCATAATATCCGGCTTGATTTATCAGGGTCTGTATGCAGCTCTCAAAAATATTAAGGTTGATTTCTTGAGGTACAAGGCCTAAACAGGATTTGGCCTTCTCTGGCTCTTTTTCCAAATCATAACCATGGATACTGATACTGCCTGATGTTTTATTCAGTAAAGTAGAAATTAAACCAATAGTTGTCGATTTTCCGGCACCGTTAGCCCCCAATAAAGCAAAAAAATCACCCTTTTTTATGGTTAAATCAATCCCTTTTAATGCTTGTACCCCATTAGCATAGGTTTTATATAATTGTTTAATATCTAAGGCATGCATAAAAGATTAAGAGAAAATAAAAAATATCATTATACACAATAATTACATTGTTTCGCGAGCATGCTTTTGGTTCAGATTAAAAGCAATGCGAATTAAGCAAGTAGCATTTAATTTGCTCTGCTTAAATCGAAAACACCCCTTGATTCAGCACAAAATGAGAATGAGTTTTCATCCATCCTGTAATACTGTATCGAGGCTGATGCGTGATACACACTTCATGGGGTAATTCACTATTAAAACATATGAAACGATTTTCTAATGGCAAAACGTTTTCAATTAACTGATCTTGGGTATTATAAAGTTTTAATTCGCCTCCAAATTCTGTTTCCCATTGCTTATTTAAATAATACACACATGAAATTTTTCGTGTTTTTTGCGTAGCGAATTGGTCGATATGTTTTGTGTAATAAGTACCGGGTTGATATGCGGCGAAGTGAGTTTCAAATTCATGTAAACCCAAAAAAGTGACTGATTCAATATTTGAGCTAACTGCTGCATTCGCTCTAAAAAGACGTGTATTGCTGGATTTGTTCCTATTTCATCCAGCCAAAAAATTTCATCGGTGCGAATGACATTATTTTTATGCGATTCAAGCTTAAGGCCTATTTTAGCGCCTCGAAACAAGCCTTGTTCATAGAGTTCTTTGGCCATTGCACGTAATGATTGGCATTGAGATGGTTCAAGAAATCCATCAATAATATAGAATCCCTGGTTACAAAGCTTATGAATAAGTTGGTCGTAATCAATCAAAGTACCCGTCCTTCAAGTTGATATTCATATTCGCGCCATTGTGGCATAAATTTACTCATTAACCCATAAAAGCGTTTATTATGACTTGGTTCTAACAAATGGACTAACTCATGAACAAGAACATACTCAAGACAAATAGATGGTTTTTTGATTAAGTTGAGATTTAACCAGATACGTGCAGCTTTAGTATTACATGAGCCCCAACGTGTTTTCATGTTCCTTATTCCCCATTCAGCTACTTTGACACCGATAACAGCTTCCCAGTTTTGAATGAGAGCAGGCAATAATATCTGCATTTGCTGTTTGTACCAACGCTCAAGAATGGTTTGTATCTGAGTAGGTGAACTATTGGGTTGAGCATAACAGTACATCAGCTCATTATTGATTTTAATTTGTGTAGGTCCCTGATGTTCTTCAATGATTAATAAATACTTTTTTCCCAGGAATGCTACAGTAGATCCCATTTTAAAGCTGCAATCTTCCTCAACAAACCGATTACGAATCCGCTCTCTTTGTTGATGAATCCATGCGCTTTTAGATTCAAGACTTTGCCTGATAAGCTGCTCACTGAATCGAAGAGGTGCGCTTACCTTAACTAAACCATCGGGGGGATAAATGCGTAAGTGCATGTTTTTGATTTTTTTTCTTGATATTTCTATGGGAATACCATCAAATTCAATGATCATCTCATTCAACTACGTGTAGCCTGGGTGCAGCGCAGCAGAACCCCAATCGCTAAGCTTCAGAAAACCCAAGCTTTGCTGCACTGCGCTCAGGCCATAATAACTCCCCAAAAGTTAATAAGGGAGCCAAATCCAAGCTATTGTACTATCTCTGCGCTCCGATACAAGGACTGTCAATATACTCGCCATTAATATCCAAAACCATATTCACATTGGCACGTTGATATCGAGCCAATATGTCGTATTGTTGTTTTGTAATATAGCCATAGGAGTTACCACAATATACAAGTGATGTGGCTCCAGGCTTAGGTTTAACGTGTACCGGCAAATCACATTCCCAACGAAATTGGGTTAAATCGCAATTTGCAAAAGCAAGATTAAAGGGTAAAAGAGATACAGCAAAAGTAACATACCATTTCCTTTTCATAGTGTGCACCATTTGCATGTTTATGTTTTTTAAGTATAGGATAAGATTCAAAAAAAGCATTAAAGGATCGTTATGCTCTCATCCAGTTCTGAATACATTCAAGCTCTGCGCGAAGGAAAATATCTTCAATTTTTAGGATGGACTGATTTTATTACCCGTACTTATGCGCTTGAGGATGCAGATGACACAGTGAATTTTTTGATTTTTGAATGGTTAAACAATGGTTGTTTAGAAGAAGATGCTAAAAAATTAGCTGTCCTGCAAGCGGTATGTGATTTGGAGTCTAGACCATTACAAGGAAAGTTAGAGTATTCGCTCAAAATCATTACGATGGCTTTACTTATCTGTATGGTTTTTCAGAAATCCGGTGTTGATGTCACGTTGCCTTCAGAGGAAAAAGTAAAGAGGGATACCGTAAATCCACTCATTGAAAGAAGTCTCAGGAAGGTGAATCAATTTATTTATCAGGAACGTTTGGAAGGGACGCAAACTCGGTTTTATCAATGGGTAGAACATGTTGATGCAAAGGAAAAGACTGATGTTTTTCAAAAGGTGGATGCTATTACGAAACCGAGATATCTTCTTGAGGATTATATTTTACACTTGGAACGTATCAAATTAAAAGATGATCAGCTTTATGCTACTCGATTAAGTATGGCTCGACGTTTTCTGGGTTATTTATATGAACAAACTGAATTGACCGCAGAGGTGACGGAGGTAATTGCTACTTACGTTAACTCACTTCGTGAATTGCACCCGGGGAAAGGAGAGGTAGAGCGGTTGGATGAAATTTCACCTCCTTCCATTCTGGTTCATACCTGGAGGTGGGTAACAGGAATAGGAATGAGTTTTTTTAGTATTGTTTTACATGAGAAAACACCTGGTGATTTAATTACCGGGTCAACTATGACGATTAATTCAATTGACACAATTAATTCTGAACTAAAAAAATAAATTGTCCAAGCAAAAGAGTTTTTATGGAAATTTAGTTAAGATTTGGTAATTTTTTAGTCTTGTCGTTAGTATTTTCCACTGCATTGTTCATTTCTGCTACACTTAAAATCACGTATCTCTATATCGGAAAAGATAAGAGGTAGGGTTTGTAAATCTAACTCGATATACAGGCTCTCGCCTACTTTAATATTTTCACGATTAGTTCTTTTCATATATTTCGAAGAGGTAAAAATGAAATTCAAATCGTTAATGTTCTCCGTACATGGATGGTTTGATAGTGGTTTAAAAGAAAAAAATTTAAAACAAGGAACGATACATTGGGCTAGAGCTTTTCTTTTTATATTAGTCCATTTATGTTGTTTTGCAGTTTTTTGGGTTGGGTGGAGTTTTACCGCAGTTTTTACTGCGATATTCCTTTTTTATCTTAGGATGTTTGCTATTACAGGTTTTTATCATCGTTATTTTTCACATAAAACGTTTAAAATGAACCGCTTTTGGCAATTTATTTTCGCTGTATTAGGTAATTCAGCAGCTCAACGTGGTCCACTTTGGTGGGCAGGGCATCATCGTCTGCATCATCGCTATACCGAAGAACAACAAGATCCGCATTCTCCAATCCAACACGGTTTTTTATGGAGTCATGTTGGATGGATTTTTTATTCAGATAATTTTAAAACAGATTATAAATCGGTACGGGATTTTGCAAAATATCCAGAATTGCTTTGGTTGAATCGATACGATAATATCGTGCCTATTTGTTTGATATTGATACTATTTGCAGTAGGCACTTTATTAGAAGCTTATTACCCAGACCTGCATACCAGCGGAATGCAGTTAGTGATTTGGGGCTTTTTTATTTCAACTGTTGCCCTATTTCATGCTACCTTTTCTATTAATTCCGTTTCGCACTTATGGGGTACACAAACATTTCAAACGGAAGATAAGAGCCGTAATAACTTTCTTCTGGCGTTACTTACTATGGGTGAGGGATGGCACAATAACCATCACTATTATCCACGCTCTACTAGCCAGGGATTTCGTTGGTGGCAAATAGACATCACTTATTATTTATTATGCGGCTTAGAAAAGATTAAAGTTATTTATGAAATTAACAAGGTTCCATTGGAATTAAAAAAGAGCAAGGTAAGCGAGCAAAAAAACAACTGATGAAAACCTCTTTGACGTCAAATAAAGTGTAGCGTTGTCTGGTTAATCAACGTATTCATAAAGACCAATTCATATTGTTTACACGATCTAAAATAATTCTGTATGCTTCAATCAATGCTATTAATAATATGAATGCCCTTTTAAATGCGTCGATGTGATGCTTTTAAAAGCATCACATCGATACAAGGTGTTTTCAGCTGAGGTTTGCACCTATTCTTTTCGTACCCTTGCAAGATTAAGTGATTCGAGCTTCTTGATGTAAAACCAACCGAGATCGAATTCATCATTTCTAAAAGAAAATTGGGCACTTGCAGGATTAGCATGATGATTATTGTGCAATTCTTCACCACAAGCGAAAATACCCCATCGGGTAACATTTTTGGATGTATTATCAATTGCAAAATTAGTATAGCCTTTGCTATGAGCAATGCCATTAACATAAAATGTTGCAATAAATGTCTCAAGAATCAATTGAGCGCTCCATACGGGGACAGCCCAAAGTCCTATGGCTAGAAATTCTAAGAAAAAATAAACAAAGGGGCCTTTATTTGAATGTTTTTCATATAATTGTTTCTCTAAAAAGTCATTATCACGAATGTCATTGAAGTTACGCACCATTTCATTAGTTCGTGATAAATGAGTAATTTCTATGCCATAAAAAAACATATTTTTGAGTCCAAAAATAATGGGTGAATGCGGATCTTTTGCAGTATCCGTGTATTTATGATGGAGATGATGAGTTGCTACCCATTTGCTTCTTGAGATACCTGTCGTTAACCACATCCAGAATCTGAAAAAATGGGTCAACAAAGGGTGATATTTCACTGCTCTATGAGACTCTCCTCGATGTAAGTAAATCGTCATGATAATCTCAGTTAAGTGTAAGGAAAATATAAAGAAGATTGAAATATATAACCAATTTATTCCTAAAAGACCTTCTCTCAATGAGGGATATATTATGGCCAATGACCACGTACTTCCTAATACAATAATTGAGAGAATAATCGATTCAATTAGAGCTGAATTAGATTTTTTCATGGCAAACACCTTCTACAACTTTAGACAGTACCTAAAAAAATTCAAGAACTCCCTTCTCCAGGTACTCTTGAGATAAACTTTAGAAATTGCACATATCCAGCAGTTACTACCCATGTTTTTCCAATTTGTCCTCCTCTTTAGAATTATGGACGAAAGGACGACCATAATTTTTATAGTATAGTTTAACTTTTGAGCAATTGAGGAAGGGATGGTGTAATTTGTCCCATACAGAGAGGATAAAAGGATGTTTATCTAAATATTCACGCTAACTAAGCTGATTAATTAAGAACAAAATGAACTTATCTGGGAGATATTTCAATAAATTAGTGACATTGACCAGTAATGGAGGGATTTTGATTTCTGCTTTTTTTCGTTCAATCCCATTTAAGATTTTTTTTGCAGCTTTTGTTGTATTGTAAAGAAAGAATTGGGGGATTTTAAGTTTTTCTGTTAAGGGGGTTTTTATAAAGGTAGGCAGGATCGTTGAGACAGCAATTTTTTCCTTTGCCAATTCAATTCTTAATCCTTGAAAAAAACTACGAACTGCAGCTTTACTTGCTCCATAGGCTTCTGCTCTTGGCAAACAAATATTGGACATGGCGCTACTCATGCCTACAAGATGTGGTTGTTTGCTAGCTCGTAAAAGAGGAAGGGCTGCCTCAACACCATAAATCATACTTAAGAAATTGGTTTGTATAATTTCTTCAACAATCATGCTGTCAAAATTTTTTACATCAACAGCTTCGTACTTACCTGCATTAAGAAATACAACATCAACATAACCGTATTTTTCTTTTATTTTCGTTCCTGCTTTTAAATTTTGACTTCTTTTTCTTACGTCAAAAACAAAAATATCAGCTTGAGTACTAGAGGCTACCTGCTTCAAGGCTGTTTGATTACAGTCAGAAAGAATAAGCTGATAACCGCGAGCAAACATTTCTTTGGCTACTGCTTCACCTATACCAGAAGCAGCACCAGTAATCCAAGCAATGGGTTTCATTTACAAACCTTTGAATGATACTGTCGATTAAAGAAAACGAAAAAACTATAATTTAAAATTATAGATTAATAATAAGAAATTGCTGGGAGGCACTCTTCTTAGGTTGTTATTTGCATCAACAGAGTAAGCTTATTACAAATTAACCTGGGATGGGATTATTCCACCATCCTCCTCCCAAGGACTGAAAAAGTGCTGCAGTATCACTGTAACGTGCTGCTTCTGCCTGAATTACATTTAAATGAGCATGCAGATAAGCCTCCTTTGCACTTAAGACGGATATATAATTTGTTTTACCCAGTTGGTATTGATTGGTGATGAGATTTAATCGAGCTTGTGTATTTTGTTCTGCGCCCACTTGTGCGTGAAGAAGTTCCGCATCAAACTCAAGTGCATGCAATACATCCGCTACGTCAAAAAACGCTTCAAGCATAATTTTTTTATATCGGGCGAATGCATATTCGTATTCTGCAATTGCCATTCTTCTTTTTGCACGTAAAGCACCTCCTTTAAGTAGGGTTTGTGCGATTTGCCCCCCATAATTCCATACATTGTTCATAGGATTAAATAAAGTACTTAATGTTGTTGAGAACCATCCATAATTACCTAATATATTAAATTTAGGAAATAGGTCCGCTGTTGCAACGCCAATCTCTGCACTGGCTTCATGTAATATCGATTCAGCACTCCGTATATCAGGACGTTGCTTTACAAGTTGAGAGGGGAGACTTACTGGTAATTCTGTAGGTAAGTGAAAACTTCTTAGATTAAAATGAGGCAGATGATTCTCGCTAGGTAATGATCCAACAAGTACAGCAAGAGCATTGTATTTTTGGGCTAAATTACTTTTAATAGGTGGTAACGTTGCTAAAGTTTTTTTAAGGCGATTTTCGCGGTTCAGTACATCAAGACGAGAAAGATGTCCTAGTTTATAATTATTTATTGTCATTCTTAATAATTTTTTTTGACAGTTGATGAGGGCTTGTGTCGTTTTTAACTGATCCTGTAGCGATGCTATCGTGATGCTCGTGGTAACTATATTTGCTGTTAAAGTTAAATAAGCCGCTTCTAATTCAAAACGTTCATAATCAATCGCAGCACGCAAAGCCTCCACTTGTCGCTTATTGCCGCCAAATAAGTCTAAATTATAAGAAACATTAACTGATGCGTTATAAAGATCGAATTGATTCCTAATGGAAAATGGAAGTTTTTGTCCAGGAAGAGGTGCAAGGTTTATTCCTGTAGCAAGTAAAGTATTCCTCTCACGACTTCCAAAAAATTGAGTATCGGCAGTAGGGAACAATTTTGGACCAGCAACAACACGCAAATTGGCTTGAGCTTTACGAATATTTGCTTTACTCATCTCTACTGTAGGATTGTTTTTTAATCCTTGTTCAATAAGAGCATTTAATTCTTGAGAATGAAAAAGAACCCACCAGGAATTGGAAATATCGCGATTGTAATGCAAATGCTGCGATTTTCCTGCAGGATTGGGGGCGCTTGCTGTTTTTGTGATGAGCCGACCATTATTATAACGACTAGTATGGGGCGCTTCAGGAGAATGAAAATTAGGTCCAACCCTACAGTTTGTAAGGAGTAGCAATGTGCATAAAAATAAAGAAATTTTTTGCATTTAGTCTTCTTATAAAATAAATTCCACGTTACACCGTACCACAATTCAATCTACTTCAGTTCAAATAGGTGCCGAATCATGATTCAAATAAATACTTACAGGTTGACCAGGGTGTAAATATTTAATCGCTGTAATGGCTGGTTTGGCTTCGATGCGGTACACAAATTTTGTTCTTGAGGTTTCGCTAAATATATAAGGAGGCGTATATTCCGTTTTAGAAGAAATATAACTTACTGTTGCCGGGTAAGTCTCTCTACATCCATCACAACTGATCATGACCTGATTTTTTAATTTTAGTTTTGCAAGTAAAGGCTCTGGCACATAAAAAATAACTTTGAGGTTTTCAGGAGCAAGAATCGATAAAACAGGACGTTCCTTCCCCACCAATTCGCCAACTGTAAAATAGGTGTCGTATATATATCCTGAAATTGAAGAGTATACCTTTTTATTTGACTTACTCCATTGAGCTTGGGTCAGTTCCGCCATAGAAGACTCAACGGCCGCCTCCTGAGCTGTTAATGAGGCTTTGGCATGACGGTAATTGTTTTTTACTTCTTCAAGTTGCTCTCGACTTACCCCCCCTGAAGTTATTAATTTTTGATACCTTTGTAATAAATTATTTTGATAGTCAAGATTAGATTGTTTTAATTCAGTTAGAACCATGGCTTGGGTAAGATTTGCTTTGGCTTTTTTAAGTTGGGATTCTTGTGGTTGCACATCCAGCGTAAATAAAAGCTCCCCTTTTTGGACCAAAGTCCCTTTAGTGGTATCTAAGCTAATGAGATTTCCTGAAAAATTGCTTGAGATGTAGGTATAATCCGCATCAACGTATCCTTGCAGCGAGTTTTTTTCCTCTTTACACGCAATAAGCGGCAGGCATAAGATTGAAACGATCAACCATCTTAGGAAGAACTGTTGCATATGATCTCATTATTCATTTAAGCATTCCAATAGGTAAGATTAGAAAATTATCATCAATTGACAATAATTGACAAGAAGCTAAACGGTAAAGTATCTGATCTAAAAGGTAAATATATCGCTTTGCCAGAATCAATAATTGTCAGTACGGTTACTATTAAGATAGTATATTCATACTGAATTCTTCTTGCACTTGCGCAGCAAAATCAATTTTTCTTGTTTGAATTACATGAAGAAATTGAACTGATATCAGCAAAATAATTTTCATGAAGTGGTTTTCATATTGAGTTAAATATTTGGAAGTTTTTTAGGTTCGATATTAAGGAAAATTAATGATAGAGGATACGTTCCTTCGAGTTTGGGGTATTGCAAAAAAAGAGTTTATCCAAATTCGTAGGGATAGAGTCGTTTTTTTATGGCTATTATTTGCTCCTGCGATCCAAATTCTTTTATTTGGCTTTATCATCAATACGGATCCGAAAAACTTACCGACAACAATTATTTCTTCAGAAGATACCCCTTTTACACGAAGTTTATTGGAGGGATTGAAAAACACTCATTATTTTTCAATTGACACAGCAGCCAAAGATGAAAAAACAGCAGAGCGATTATTACTTAGTGGTAAGTCATTATTTATTATTAATATTCCACCTAATTTTTCTCGAGACATCATTCGAGAAAAATATCCACATGTATTAATTGAAGCAGATGCCTCAGATCCACTCACTGTGGCAAATGCATTCCGCGCTGCGTCTGAACTTCCTGCACGAGTATTTGAGCGTGATTTGCATGGTGCTCTTGAATACCTAGCCCCTGAGGAAGGTGCTTTTGACTTTGAAATCCATGCTAAATTCAATCCTGAAAATATTCCTCAGTATAATACTATCCCGGGATTAATCGCCTATTTAATTTTTGCAACCTTTACTGTTCTAACGGCGGTATCCATTAACTCCGAATTTGAACGAGGTACTTTTGAAACGTTATTAATTACCCCATTAACACCCGGAAATATTATCTTTGGAAAAGTGATACCTCATTTTATTTTGGCTTATTTGCTTTTTTTTGTGCTCTTAGCAATTGCTTATTTTATTTTTTCGATTCCTTTTTATGGCAGTTTACCTCTCTATTTGTTGTTATTGGCTCCTTACTCAATATCCAATATAGGGACTGGGCTTGCTATTTCCGCACTTACCAAATCACAATTTACTGCGGTGAGTTTATCAAATGCATATATTCTTATTGCAACTTTAATTTCTGGATTTTTATTCCCATTTAATGGAATACCTCATTGGGCACAATATTTCAGCCAGATTATGCCGCTGACTCATTTTTTAAGAATAACGCGAAACAGTATGTTAAAAGGGGCTGATTTAGATATTTTATGGCCAGATACTTGGCCAATAATTCTTTTTACCGTATTCATTATTTTTTTAGCCATCCTCCTGTTTAGAAGAACGTTAGACTAATGAAAACGATGCTAAAAAAATCCGAATTTGAAAGGTACGGGTATCTATGAAGATGAATTCAGAACATTATGCAAATCTTATTTTACATCATCCGCTTTTTTGCCTGCTTGATTATCAGAGTGCTCAGCAGTTGCTAAAGTACTCGAAACCTGAATTTATAGAAGAGGGACACATCGTAGTGGATGGAGATCCGATTGATTGCATTTACCTTATTGTTTCAGGAAGAGCAGAAGTAACACGCTCAGTCCATACCTTGGGAAAACATAGGGAAATGCGTATTGCTGAATTGAAGGAAGGAAAGATTATTGGTTTATCATCAGAGGGTTTTGCATCAACTACTGGTCTGCATGCTGCCTCGGTAAATGCGCTTACCAGGATGCATTTACTTAAAATAAGTCTTTATGATTTTCTGCAATTTTTAAAACAACCCCAAATAAGATATCCCAATTTAAAAAAATTGAGTGAAGCGTTTCTTTTAATCCAATTTATTCGTTCTCATCATACCTTTCAAAATCTTTCCCATGAAAAAATACAGACTATGGTAAAGACAGCGCGTAATATTAAGATTTCTGAAGGGACATGTTTGTATAAAGAAGGAGATATAGCGGATACCTGTTATTATCTTCTAAATGGAGAAGTCGTTCTTTTAGATTTAAAAGAGAGTAGCTCTACCACAGTTGCAATAAATCAAATGTTTGGTGACAGTGAGTTTTTAACCAACATGAGAAGAAAAGAAAGCGCCTATGCAAGATATGACAGTGAGGTATTAATTATGGAAGCTGAGATTGTTAAGAATTTTTTCGCTGATGAACCATCATCACTATTTCAAAAAATGGTTTCTAAACTTAGAAAAAACAAATAGCCTCCGTTTTTCAAAATCTTTATAGGATTTTTATGGATAAAAGCAATTATATCATTGACGTAAGCCACCTTACCAAAAGATTTAATAAAAATTATGCAGTTAAGGATCTTGAACTGAAAGTGGAATATGGTGATATCTTTGGTTTTATTGGTCCAAATGGAGCAGGAAAAACTACCTCGATAAGGATGTTATGCGGTCTTATTACTCCTGATTCAGGGGTAGGGCAATGTGTTGGTTTTGATATTTTAACTGAATCACGTCAGATCAAAACCTTAGTTGGGTATATGTCACAAAATTTTGGCCTATATAAAGATCTTACCGTTTACGAAAATATGCTTTTTTTTGCAGAAATATATGGAGTCATCGATAGAAAAAATCAGATTGAAAAATATTTGCACAAATTTGATTTATACAAGCATAAACATCAAATTGCAGGTACATTATCAGGAGGCTGGAAGCAACGTCTCTCCCTTGCGGTTTCTTTGTTGCACGATCCTTTGTTGTTATTATTGGATGAACCTACAGCAAATATTGATCCTAAAGCCAGGCGTGAATTTTGGGAGCTTATGCATCAGTTATCAAGAGAAGGTATTACCATTTTATTGAGCTCACATAATTTGGATGAAGTGGATAAGTGTGACAAGATTGCATACATGTATTATGGTCGTACTTTGATGTCTGGAACTATTGAAGAAATTTTAAGAACAGTGGACTTGACTACTTGGGCTATAAAGGGAGTCAATTTAGCAATGTTGGCACATCAATTAGAAGCAACAGAGGGAGTGGATCAAGTTTTACGATTCCATAATACTTTGCACGTGAGTGGTAAAAATCGCGAAGAATTATCTCAGGCGATACAACCTTACATTAATAATGAATTTTTTTATGGAAATGAAATTGATTCAACTTTAGAAGATGCATTTGTTTGGCTCGCAACATTTGGTGCACAGAGATTATAAATGATAAAAATGGAACTTTGGCGAGTTTTTTCAGTTGCTAAAAAAGAATTTATTCAAATCAAACGAAATAGTCCAACTTTTTTATTATTGTTCTTAATTCCTGTAATGCAAATACTTTTATTTGGATTCATGATTAATACGAATCCGAAATATTTACCTACTGCGGTGATTTCTTCCGAAGAGAACTCCTTTACGCGTACGTTGCTTGAAGGTCTTAAACACACAGACTATTTTTCCCTGAAATTTATTGCAGCGTCAGAAAAAGCTGCAGACAAGTTATTGCTTAGTGGAAAAGGACTTTTTGTGGTTAATATCCCTCCTAATTTTTCAAGGGATTTAATACGGGGAAAAAAGCCACATGTATTAATTGAAGCAGATGCATCCGATCCAATTTCGATATCAAATGCATTCCGAGCTGCATCTGAACTCCCTTCTAAAGTATTTGAACGCGAGTTGCGTGGCTCTTTAGATTATCTTGTTTCGAAAGGACCACCTTTTGCATTTGATATTCATGCTAAATTTAACCCTGAAGGTATTTCACAATATAATATTGTACCAGGCCTAATTTCTGTGTTAATTTTTACCACCCTTACTCTTCTTACTGCAATGTCAATTACCTCAGAATATGAAATTGGAACCTTTGAAACGCTATTAATCACTCCTCTTAGTGCAACAAATATCATTTTTGGAAAAGTGATTCCCCATTTTATTGCTGGTTATTTTATTTTATTTGTTTTACTCATGATTTCTTCTTTTGTTTTCGCAGTTCCATTTTATGGAAGTATCCCCCTTTATCTATTCATCATGGCATTTTATGCTATTAGCAATCTGTCCTTAGGACTTGTTATCTCAGCATTTGCTAAAACACAATTTCAAGCTGTTGCAGCAATTAGTGGATGCATATTAGTTGCAGTGATGACCTCTGGCTTTTTATTTCCATTTAGTGGAATGCCAATTTGGGCACAATACATCGGTCAAATACTCCCATTGACTCATTTTATTAGAATTACCCGCAATATTATGTTGAAAGGCGCGGATTTTAATATTCTATGGCCCGATGTGTTGCCAATTATTTTATTTACCTTATTTATTGTAATTTTGGGTACTTTGATTTTTAGAAAAACTCTGGATTAAAATGGATAGGGAAGATAGGACTATTACTGAAATAGCTTAAAAATAAATCCCCGCATGCGCGGGGACAAATTGAATCTAGAACAGAAAGAAATTAAATATTAATCTGCTTTTTTAGCGGTTAATTTTTCTTTGATACGTGCTGCGCGGCCAGCCAAATTACGCAGGTAATAAAGTTTAGCGCGACGTACATCACCACGTCTTTTTACAGTAATACTATCAACAATAGGACTGTAAGTTTGGAATACACGCTCAACACCAACGCCGTGTGAAATTTTACGAACAGTGAATGCAGAGTTTAAACCACGATTACGCTTTGCTATAACAATACCTTCAAAAGCCTGCAAACGCTCACGGGTACCTTCGATTACTTTCACTTGAACCAAAACAGTATCACCAGAATTGAATTCAGGAATTTCCTTGCCTTGCATTTGCTCAGCATTCAGTTGGTCAATTATATTAGTCATGGACTACTCCTCAAATTGGTTCATCCTCTAGGAATCACCGTGTTCATACTTAAACTCAGCAAGCAATTGCTTATCTGTTTCACTTAACTGTATTTTTTCAAGTAAATCTGGACGTTTAAGCCAGGTTTTACCCAGAGATTGCTTTCTTCGCCACAGTTCTATATCTCTATGATTACCACCAAGTAAAACAGGTGGTACCTCTAATCCATCAACGGTTGCTGGTCGTGTATAATGAGGACAATCCAGTAAACCATTCATAAATGAATCTTGTTCTGCTGAACCAAGATGTCCTAAGCTACCCGGTATTAAGCGAATAATTGCATCGATAAATACCGTGGCTGCCAGCTCGCCGCCACTTAAAACAAAATCTCCAAGAGACCATTCTTCATCCACATAATGTTGAAGAACACGTTCATCAATTCCTTCATATCGTCCAGAAATGAAAAGCAGGGGCTGTTTGTCATTTACTACTTGATTCAAGTCATTTTGCCGGATTACCTTACCCTGAGGACTTAGATAAATCGTTTTGCAATGACTCGGCATTTGACTACGTGCCTGCATAATAGCCCCTTTTAAGGGCTCATACATCATAACCATTCCTGGACCGCCCCCATAAGGCTTATCATCAACCTGCCTGTAGGGCCTAGAAGACCAATCTCTGGGATTCCAGTAATCAATTTTTACTAATCCCTGCTCAATTGCCCTTCCCGTAATCCCATAATTCAGGGCATTAAGTATTTCAGGTATTAAGCTGATAACTCCAAGATGAAGTACCACTTAAAAATCCATATCCCAATCAACAGTAATTACTTGCTGCTTGGTATCAATATCTAATATAAATTTGCCGGGTAAATAAGGTATTAAATGTCTTTCGCTACCTTCTATCACCAGCACATCATTGGCACCTGTAGGAATTATTTCAATGACTTTTCCAAAAGGTTCACCTTGTTGGTTGATCACATTCATCCCTATGAGTTGGTGCCAGTAATATTCACCAGGTTCTAGATTTTCCAGTTGCCCCTGTTGAACTGCAATTTCTATATTAGTGAGGTTTGCTACGAGTTCACGTTCAGGATAACCTTCAATTTGGGCTATGATGGATTTATTTTGTACTTCGGCATGCAATAATTTGATTGGTTGCCATTTATTGTTAATAAATGCATGCCAATCTGCATACTTTAGAACATTATCACGAGGCTCTGTAAAGGAATGAACCGTAACAAAACCTTTAACACCATGAGGCCGCCCGAAACGGGCAATCACTATCCAGTTTTCCTGATTATTCACGTTATTAAGCAGCTTCGCCTTTTTTATTAAATTCTTTAATTAAAGCACTGACGCGATCGGATAATTGCGCACCCACTTTTTGCCAGTGACTCAATTTTTCTGTATCAATATGCAGCCGTACTTCTTGCCCACGTGCTATAGGGTTAAAATAACCGATGCGCTCAATATAGCTGCCATCGCGACGTTTGCGGCTGTCAGTAACGACCATATGATAAAACGGACGCTTTTTGGCGCCACCTCTTGATAAACGTATAACGACCATTGTTTTCCTCTACTTTAGAGTGGTTACGTAAAAATGCCGTGTATTGTACGAAAATTAATTCAGCATGTGAAGTAATTCTTGCGAATTATTTAAAATCATCGGGTAATATGCCTTTTAACCCAGCCATACCACCAATTCCACGCATCATTTTTTGCATCCCACCGGGTTTGGTAAATTTTTTCATCATTTTTTGCATTTGTTCAAATTGCTTTAATAACTTATTCACGTCTTGTATCTGTGTTCCTGAACCCAAGGCAATACGTTTTTTGCGTGAACCCACAATGAGTTTGGGAATGCGGCGTTCTTTGGGAGTCATGGAATTGATAATCGCAATGGTTTGTGCCATGGCTTTATCACTCACTTGATTCATTGCCTGTTGCGGCATCATTTGGCTGACACCCGGTAGCTTGCTCATCATACCAGCAATACCACCCATATTATTCATTTGCAGTAATTGTTGTTTGAAATCTTCCAGATCAAAACCTTTGCCTTTTTTCAGCTTTTTAGCCAGTTTTTCACTCGCCTGCTTGTCAGCTTTGCGTTCGACCTCTTCAATAAGGGTAAGAATATCACCCATACCAAGAATTCTTGAGGCAATTCGCTCAGGATGAAATGGCTCTAAAGCTTCTATTTTCTCACCGCTACCAATAAATTTTATTGGTTTTCCTGTAATCTGCCTTACAGACAGAGCAGCGCCCCCACGCGCATCACCATCTGTTTTAGTCAGAATGACCCCTGTTAATGGTAACGCTTCATGAAAGGCTTTTGCTGTATTTGCAGCATCTTGTCCAGTCATGCTGTCTACAACAAATAAGGTTTCAATCGGATGCAGTTCCTGATTTAAGCTTTTAATTTCGTTCATCATATCGGTATCGATATGTAAACGACCCGCTGTATCGATCAGCAACACATCCATGTATTGCTTTTTCGCGGTATCAAGTGCTTTTTTTGCAATAGCGAGAGGTTCTTCGTTTGCTTCTGCCGGGAAAAAAGTGACATCTATTTGTTCTGCTAATACTTTAAGCTGTTGGATTGCAGCGGGTCGATAAACGTCGACACTGACTACCATTACTTTTTTATTTTCAGACTCTTTCAAATAACGGGCGAGTTTTGCAGTACTGGTGGTTTTTCCCGAACC
Organism: Legionella sp. PC1000; assembly: GCF_014109805.1. Classification (GTDB taxonomy): domain Bacteria; phylum Pseudomonadota; class Gammaproteobacteria; order Legionellales; family Legionellaceae; genus Legionella; species Legionella resiliens. Next base: position 3,384,415 of record NZ_CP059400.1, on the reverse strand, counting down.
TTGTAATCCAGCCATTAGAAATACTGCAGGAGGTTGGGTTTTAAAGTTAAGTTCAGCACGCTCATCGCCCATGATATGGATTAATTCATCATGAACAATTTTAATAAAGGCTTGATCGGGATTTAATTCGGTTAAAACTTCTTGCCCTAAAGCCCTCTGCTTCACCTGGTCTATAAATTCTTTAATGACAGGTAAGGCAACATCTGCTTCCAGCAGTGAAAGCCTGACTTCACGCAAGGCGTGTTGTACGTTATCTTCAGTTAATCGACCCTTCCCTCGTAGATTTTTGAAGGTGCGGGTCAAACGTTCGGTTAAGGTTTCAAACATGATATGTTGCCCGAAAAAAATAGGAACTATAGCACAGAGAAGCTATGATATGAAACTATCCAGCCCATCATCCAATTTGAAGTAGGTTAAGGTTACTATCCTAGCTACAATCTTAAGGATTAAGTCCATAGGTATTAGTATAATGAAGGTTGGCAAAATTTGCTCAAATTAGGCTTTTAAATGATTTTTTCAGTGCGTGAATATTTAATTGGGTAGGCGAGAGCTAACCGGAGATTTTTCTTTTTCAAGCGAAGTCGGTATTTTCTGCAAATAGATAATTTTTTAATTTAGCAGCAAGTTTTTGATGTTGTTCACCTCCCAGCGGAGTAAATGATTTTGTGCATAAAGACAGGAAAAAAGGCAGAGATTTTCTGATTAAATCATGTTATTTTACAGTGCACGCTAAAAGCTTGTGGGTTGGTAAATGAAATTAAGGGACATTTTGTTTAATTATTACCCTATTATTAAGGGTTTCTTAAGCTAATTTCTATATAATTAGGCTTCTGCATGCCCAAAACTGCACTGAAGGAATGCGATGATCGATAAAAAACATTCACTGACACTTTTCAGTTTGACTATGATTACAGTTGGTTCTGTAGATAGCATACGTAATTTGCCTGCTACAGCCTTATTTGGTAGTCAATTAATCTTTTATTTTGTTTTAGGTGCTTTATTTTTTCTAATCCCAACAGCCTTGGTTTCAGCTGAACTGGCTTCAGGATGGGCAAAACAGGGTGGGATTTACATTTGGGTCAAACAGGCATTCGGCAAAAAAATGGGTTTTTTAGCCATTTGGCTACAGTGGATAGAAAATGTAATTTGGTACCCAACGATTTTATCATTTGTCGCAGGAACGATCGGCTATTTAATTAATCCGACATTGACAAGTAATCCTTATTTTCTCTGGGCGATTATCGTGAGTTCGTTTTGGGGAGCTACGATATTAAACTTGCGTGGCATGAAATCTTCAGCCGCATTCAGTAATCTATGTTCTCTTGCAGGTTTGTTGTTACCCATGTCGCTGATTATCGGTCTTGGAGTTGTTTGGGTTACTCAAGGTAATCCTTTGCAAATCCAATTTGATATTCCGAGCATCGTGCCACATTTAAATGATAAATCCATGTGGGTTTCCCTAACTGCAATTATCATGTCATTTTGTGGTATCGAAATTGCTACAGTTCATGCTAATGATGTCGACAACCCGCAGCATACATTTCCTAAAGTCTTAATCTATTCAGTAGGAATTATTTTAAGTACCTTAATTCTGGGATCTTTGGCCATAGCAATTGTTTTACCCGGAAAGGACATTAATTTGGTAGCAGGAATTATGCAAGCATTCGAAGCATTTTTTTCCAGGTATCACTTGTTTTGGATGATGCCTGTAGTTGCGGTAATGCTGGTTTTAGGGGGACTTGGTGGTGTCAGTAACTGGATAATTGCACCGACAAAAGGATTATTGGTTGCTGCGGAAGATGGCAATTTACCTGAATATTTCCAACGCACTAATGCAAAAGGTGCGCCAGTTGTCATGCTTTACACTCAAGCAAGCATTGTTACTGTATTGTCTGGCTTATTCTTGTTTATGCCTAGCGTGAATGGCTCTTATTGGTTATTAACGGCTTTAGCTGCACAATTGTACATGTTAATGTATTTCATTATGTTTGCAGCCGCAATTAAATTGCGATTTGCAGAGCCGCATCATCATCGTCCTTTTCAAATTCCCGGCGGTTTAATCGGTATGTTATTTGTTGCAGGTGTAGGCATTATTGGTGTATGTGCCACCTTGGCAGTGAGTTTTATCCCACCAGAAGGGATTAATGTAGGTAGCCTGTCACGTTATGAGTTGACCTTAATTGGGGGTTTAATTTTAATGTGTGTACCACCGTTTATAAGTACTTGGTCACAAAGAAAAACAGCTGTATTGGAGGTTGCTCTTCCCGATTAAATCATTTGCACCCAAGGCGCGCCAAACAGAGCTTTTCGGTGAATTGTGCCTAAGAGAAAGTCCCGAGTTAAGGGCATTTGAGATAAAGTATGGATATACCCGTAGAAGCATCGAATGAATTACTGAGCCAGTTAATGGAACGATTACCTGAGTTGGAATGGAAAATTAGCGAGCTCGGCTCATTTTTTTCAAGTCACCAGTTACCTAAGGGCTTATTTCGTTTTGATGCAGACGCAAGTGGTTCTGCATGCATTGCAGAAATTAAGGCGGACATTCATGCGTTGTCCAAACAGTCGAACAGGCACAGTGCTTTTTATTTGGCAGAGCGGATCAGACAAAAAATTAATGTCTTAGTCGTTTTATGCCAAATGCATCAAGGCAAAAATAAACCCAAGGAAAAAGTTTATTTTGGCATAAAAATGTTGAGTACCAGACAACAATGGATAAATGATCTTGAAATGGAAATTCATACGCTTTTAGAACAACAGCAGGCAATGACCAAGACCTTGGAACATTTGAAACATAATCATAATTCAAGTGCAATTTTGCATTTAAAAGCAGAATTAGGGGAAGTAGAACGTCGCCTGACCTTAGCAAAAGAAACATTAAATCGTGCTGTTTCTTAATTAATAATCTTTTTCTAAACAACGTAATGCGGTAAATTTAGAACCTGTTTTCATTTCGCTAGGTTGGCAAGATAGTAGAAATGTAAATAGGCCCCGAGAGTTCCTTCTCGGTATTTATTATTAAAAATAATTTAAATTAAACCATTTACTTGTTAACTCATGAATAATAAAAAAGATGAAATATAAATAAGTGGTTTCAAAAAGGAGTTTCTTAATGTCAGATAAATTTTCTCAAGTCACCAAAGATATCAGTACCCAATTAGCGAAAATGCGTAAGGAAATGCCAGAAGTAATGTCTGGATTTTCAGCGTTGGCTCAAGCAGCGACTAAAGATGGTGCATTAGATAAAAAAACCAAGGAATTAATTGCTATGGCTTTGGCCGTTGCGAAACAATGCCCAGGCTGTATCGGATTTCATTCTCAAACCCTAGTTAAATTACAAACAACGCGCGAAGAACTTTTGGAAACCTTAGGTATGGCTATATACATGGGTGGCGGCCCATCTTTAATGTATGCTGCTGAAGCTTTAGAAGCTTTTGAAGAATTTAGCAAATAATTGACGTAATGCCTAAAGTAGCCTGGGGGCGATAATGAAATAAAATCCAGGCTGCTATGCTTTCGTTCCAATTTTCTCACAAGATGCGGCAAATACAGCCATTCGATTAATGCTGATCTGAAGGTCGTCCGAATGCCGCAGAAACATGAGATATTGCATTTTTAGCTTGTTGACAGGGGTAATGTTTACTCGCGCCTAACCAGGCCACCTGTGATACAGTCATGGAATCTTTATCGCTTTGCTGGCTTGATAATTCCTTATAAGTTTGCTGAATCAACTCGCAAAGAGTAAAGGCATTAAGTTGTACCCCTGCTGGCAAACAAAATATAGGGTTACCTTGATTTTTTGCAATTTCATTTGCATGAATCATTGTTTCTGCGATGCTTTCGCACGTTATGGTTAAAACATGACGAGCTGACCGGGCCCATGCCTGAGCTTGGGGATCTGCTTTAATTTCCATCTGTGGAATATTATCAGCAATGCTCATATAGTTTTTTATCGTGTCGGCATGTATCCAATTACAGACAAATAGAAAACTGATTAACAAGATACGCATAATATATCCTTAAAGTCAGGTTATTTAGAATGGATCCCATACAAAATGCTTCGCATTTTTACGGGATAACGTTCGTTTAGCAAAATAAAACTTTTTATTTTGAACTTACGTTAATTAAATGCCATGTGGCTTAATTAAACCCAGTTTAAAAGCAATTAATAAAAATATAAATAAACTCACCGAAATAGTTATTCTTATAGTTAACGCTTTAACAGTGCGTTTGGAATTACCTGAGTCTCGAATAAGAAAAAAAAGACCGCTTGCTAGAGAGCCGGCGATGATAATCATGACGCAGATGATGATAATTTTAGTGATCATTTGTTATACTCCCGAAATTGCTGTCTTATCATGACTAACATTTGAACAATTAATATGATGCCTAGTTTAACCTGTTTTAAATTTCGTTTCACCCCAAGCTGGTCGATGTTGATTCTTGCCCTCTTATTTTTTTCTTTATTTGTACGCCTTGGTTTTTGGCAAATTCATCGTGCTGATGAAAAAACAAAAATGATTGTTGCACAAAAGACACAAGAGAAGCAAAAACCGGTTCCCTGGACTGCAAAGGAAAAATTGCCTTTGCAATATGAACGTATAGTAATCAAAGGCCGGTATTTATCTCAGGTTTTTTTACTGGATAACCAGCATCATAATCATCAATTTGGTTACGATGTGTTATCACCTTTGGAATTATCTGATGGCTCTATCATTATTATAGATAGAGGTTGGGTTCCAGGCGAATTGACACGTCGCGTTCTCCCAAACATTCAGTCTCCCAAAGGAATGATAAATTTGCAGGGCTCGGCATACTTTCCCAGTAAAACTCAATGGGTTTTGGGCCCTGCTTTGGAAGAAAAAGAGAATAAAATAATTATTTTGGAGCGTGTGGATGATCAATTGATAAGTCAAATTTTGCAAAAATCAGTCTCTCCGTTTATTATTCGCCTCGACAGGCATGATGCAAATGGATTTGTGCGGGAGTGGGAGACGGTATCCATGCCGCCACAGCGCCATTTAGCTTATGCTTTACAATGGTTTGTGATGGCATTGGTGATACTAATTATATTTGTGGGATTAAATCTGAAGAAAGAAAATGAGAAAACAAGTTAGTAAATATTATATTTTATTGTTGTTGGTTATAATATTTGTCGCTCCTGGAGTAGCTGCATATCTATTTTACCAGCATCCTTCCTGGCTGGGATCCTCACGGGTCAATAAAGGGGATTTACTGAATCCCCCAGTAAAGTTGAGTGTTCTGGACGAAAAGCCCAAATGGCGTATCATTTTTTGGAGTCCAGCAGCTTGCGACCAGATATGCATGAAAAAGTTGGATGTTCTAGCCCGAATTCGCCTGGCATTAGGGCGTAAATTGTACCAGGTAGATCAGTGGCTTCTTATCAGCGATAAATCACCTTCTTTATCGCAAGAACAAAAAGCCTTTTTAAAGGAAGTTGATTTTAAAGTGGCGAAATTATCTGCAGCTGACTTGATTACTAAAGATGCTTTATTGTCTAAAGCAAAAGTGTTTATTGCTGATCCAGGTAATTATTTAATTCTCAGCTATGCATCTCAAGCTAATCCTGAGGATGTATATAAAGATTTAAAGTTGTTGCTCAATGCAACGGAAAACAAGAGTGATTAGTCTGATGCAGAATAAGTTATTACGATATGCCGTAACATTTGCTGTGCTTTTATCCTTATTAGTTGTCATGCTGGGCGCATATACACGCTTGACTGATGCAGGTTTGGGTTGTCCTGATTGGCCTGGTTGTTATGGCCAGATGGTCCTTCCCAGTGCCAAGGAAAAATTGCAGGCGGCACAAACTCAATACCCCCAAATTCCTATTGAGTCTAGAAAAGCATGGACAGAAATGGTTCATCGTTATGCCGCAGGTTCTTTGGCATTGTTAATCTTCTTTATCTGTTTTTATGTGGTACGTAAGCGTATACAGGGTAATGATTTGCCTTGGCATTTACCTGCAGCATTAATCATACTGGTCCTGTTTCAAGCTGCTTTGGGTATGTGGACAGTAACCTTGAAACTGTTGCCTGTGGTAGTTATGGGCCATCTTTTAGGTGGGATGCTTATCGTTGCATGTTTAAGCCGTTTTCGCTTACAAATCAGTTCGCTAAAGGGGAAAGACTTAGCACAATGGCGTTTTTGGCTACGTCTTGGAGCGATTATCGTTTTTCTACAAATTGCTTTAGGTGGTTGGGTAAGCTCAAATTATGCAGGGATTTCATGTATTGGTTTCCCTATGTGTAATGGGGTATGGATACCGGATTTGCATTTTGCGCAAGGATTTAATTTATTTTCACCCGTAGGAGCTAATTATCAAGGGGGTTTACTTGATCATGAGGTCCGAGTAACAATTCAATTCATTCACCGATTGGGAGCAATAATCACCGCAGCTTATATACTTGTGCTCGCGTTATGGATCTTAGTAAGAAGCGATTTTAATTATCTTAAAACAGCAGCCGTAGTGATGTTGTTACTTGTGTTGGTTCAATTTACTTTAGGTATCTTGAATGTGATTTATTTACTCCCAATTGGTGTTGCTGTAGCTCATAATGGGGGCGCAGCACTATTATTAGCAACACTATTTAGTACACTGCATTTTACGCGTAAGGGGCAAAATGATGCGCGCTGATCATGTAGTTCAATCCTCGTCAACTGCTTGGCGTGATTATCTTGAGTTATGTAAGCCGCGAGTAGTATTACTCATGTTATTGACGGTAATTGTCGGCATGTATTTGGCGACGCCGGGATGGGTTAGTCTGCCTTTATTGCTTTTTTCATTACTCGGAATTGGATTATGCGCAGGAAGCGCTGCTGCAATTAATCATTTGGTGGATAAACGAATCGATGCCATTATGGCGAGAACCAAAAAAAGACCTGTTGCCAGTGGTCAAGTTTCAGTAGGTCAAGCTTTATTGTTTGCTTTAATCATAGGAACTCTGGGGCTGACTGTTTTAGTTGTTTTTGTTAATCAATTAACTGCAGTATTGACTTTTGTTACATTGATTGGCTATGCAGGTATTTATACAGGCTATTTAAAAAGGGCTACTTCACAAAACATAGTCATAGGCGGATTAGCCGGTGCTGCGCCACCATTGCTTGGTTGGACCGCAGTGACAAATCAACTGGATCCTCAAGCTTTATTGCTGGTGTTAATTATTTTTATTTGGACACCCCCTCATTTTTGGGCCTTGGCTATTTATCGTTATGAAGAGTATCAACATGCACAAATTCCTATGTTGCCTGTAACCCATGGCATCGCATTTACTAAATTGAATGTTTATTTATATACCATTTTATTACTGGTAGTCAGCCTATTGCCCTTTGTTATTGGTATGAGTGGTTTATTTTATTTACTTGGTGCGTTAGTGCTTGGTTCGCGATTTTTGTTTTGGTCGCATAAACTCTATCGGACAGATAAACCTGTGGTAGCAATGCAAACATTCAGATTTTCAATAGTGTATTTAATGTTATTGTTTGTTTTTTTATTGATTGATCATTATTTATAGGAATAGTTACTGAAAATAAGCTCTAAAACAATATGAATCGATATTCTTATGAAAATCGATTTTTGAGAGTTGTTTCATACGTTCCTCTAAGGAGATAAAATGAGTTTGAAGGCTAAAAGCGTTACGTTTACAGTAGTTGTTCTGCTGGCCCTTGCAGGATTATTTTCGGGAATTTTTGTGGGCCAACATGTCCATTTTAAGAAAAAAATCGATGTGTCGACTTTTCATGGTACCTACCTTGAAAATCCGCGGCCAGTTAATCGATTCAGTTTGACAGGAATTGATGCGAAATCATTTGATAATAACAGCTTAAAAGGAAAATGGACTGTAATGTTTTTTGGCTTTACAAACTGTGGTTATGTTTGCCCAACTACGATGGCAGAATTAACAAAAATGTATCATCTTCTTGAAGATAAGGGTGTAAAGAATTTACCACGCATTGTGATGATATCAATCGATCCTGAACGTGATCACCAGGAAAAATTAGCTAGTTATGTAACTTCTTTCCATCCTGATTTTTACGGAGCACGAGGAGATGAAGAATCTATTAAATCGATGACTCGGGAAATGGGTATTGCTTATGCTAAAGTCATTGAGAATGGAAATGATTCAACAAATTATGATATTCAGCATAGTGGAGCTTTAATGCTATTTAACCCTCAAGGAAAACTTAATGCATTTTTTACTACGCCGCATCATGCTGATTTATTAGCCAAGGATTACCTGTTATTGGTTTCTTGATATAGAGGATTTTTTTATAAACATATTTTCGTTTTTCCAATGTGAATTTCCATTTTTTAGACTAGGCTTTATTTATATGAACCAGTTGTAAATAAGGTTTTTAGTAGCCCAGGAATTTCTAATAATAAAAATAAAAAAAGTTGAGGAATGCGTTTTTCATGAAAATTGCAATATTGGCCACCAACCCACATTTGTACTCCCATAAGCGTCTGAAGGAAGAGGGAGAAGCTGCTGGCCATGAAATTAAAATTATTAATCCTTTATATTGTTATATGAATGTCGCTGCCTCCTGTCCTAAGGTGCATTATCGGGGCGGGTCTCCTTTGCCGCATTTTGATGCAGTAATTCCAAGGATTGGAGCATCGAATACTTATTATGGAACTGCAGTGTTGCGTCATATGGAAACGATGGGCATGTATCCTTTAAATGAATCTTTAGCGATTGCACGCTCTCGAGATAAATTTCGTTCCTTACAGTTATTAGCACGCAAAGGTATTCCTATGCCATTAACTAGCTTTGCTCAATCACCTGATGACACCGAGGATTTAGTTCGCATGGTTGGCGGGGCCCCCTTAGTGATTAAGTTATTGGAAGGCACACAAGGCAAAGGCGTAATCCTGGCAGACAGTCATCAATCCGCGGTGAGTATCATTAATGCGTTTAAAGAAATGCATGCCAACATTCTGGTGCAGGAATTTATTGAAGAATCAAAGGGTGTCGATATTCGTTGTTTTGTTGTAGGGGAGAAAGTAGTTGCGGCTGTAAAACGCCAAGCAAAAGATGGAGAGTTTCGTGCGAATGTACATCAAGGCGGAAAAGCCCTCAAAGTAAAACTATCGCCACAAGAGCGCTCAATTGCAGTCAGCGCCGCTAAAACGATGGGCTTAAAAGTTGCCGGTGTGGATTTAATTCGCTCGAATCATGGGCCTTTGGTTTTGGAAATTAATTCGTCCCCTGGTCTTGAAGGCGTAGAAAAGGCTACTGGAATTAATATTGCTGGAAAAATTATTGAATATATTGAGAAGCATGCAAAACCGATTAGTGCTAATGATCGGTTCCATGGTTAACGGTAAATGCCATGAGATTCTTATGTGCCCGGTTATTTACAACTGAATCTTCTACGCATCCCTGAAACCCAGTCCAACTCTGCTCCGATGTCCCGCGGCTTGGCCGGGGGTCCAGAGGATGGTGCTAAAAACACTGGTCCCAAGCCGCAGGGCCTAGGCTGAATGGGACCAAGAGACAGTGGCAAAAGAGCCAACTGGATTATAATTGATTAGGCGATAGAACCGTTGCGCTTAACATTGGCAAGGGTATTTACTTTAATTCTGCGTTCAACTCGTTTACCTCGCCAAACCACTACGAATGCAATAAGGGAAGAGATGAATAAAAAAGCCATCACCCCAATAAAACCATTCATGAATATTTTATTAAACAATTGATGAATTACATCATTTTCAGGAAGTTGTAGCGAATGCGTAGGATTTGCGATGAAATCCTTTAAACTGGAAATCTGTGATTCGTTTAATTCATTAGTTTTCGTTAAAACATTATTCGTTACATAATTATAAATAACAATTGCAAGTGTTAAGCCTATAGACCCCCCGATGTTAAACAAAGTGACCATAGAGCCTGTTGCCACGCTTGCACGTTCAGGACCTACAGCGGTTTGTGCTGCAATGACTGAAACAGTGTTGCCCAGTGCCCACATGCTACCAAGACAAATAAATGCAAAAATAACATAAAATAGTGAGATAGTACTGGTAAAGAACACCTGTAATAGTGTAGCACAACATGCCAAAAACAATCCTAATAATATGGTATGTAATAATCCCAGACGACTAATAAGTTTTCCTACAAAAAATGCTATTAAAAAAACAGAGACAGGAATAGCGAATAAAATAAATCCGGATAATTCTGCAGATTGATTTTTTATGATTTGTAAATATTGGGGATCAAAAAACAAAGTAACAGAGCTTAACACTCCCGCTAAAAAGCAGAGAATAGCTCCTGCCGAAAAGAGCAAGTTGGAATAAACTTTAAAATCAATAAGGGGATTAGGGTGATTCTCTTCAGCTTTAATTAATAAGATACCTGTAATAATGGCTACTGCAAAACAGATTAAAGTAAGGGATGCAGTCCAACCATAGGTTTGGCTATAAATTAAACCAAGGACTATGCCACTCATAGTAAATGCAAGTAAGAACATGCCTTTTATATCTAAAGCAAGTTGATGAGCATTTGTTTGCGATTCTGAAACCGATTTGAAACAAAATAAGTACCCTAATAAACAGATAGGGATATTAATGAAAAAAATCCATCTCCATCCTAAATAAGTGACAATAAGTCCACCTAAAAGAGGGCCTAAAGCCAAAGCAATACCCCCTATACTACCAAACCATGCTACGGCTTTACCTCGTTCTTCTTCAGGAAAAAACTGTGGTAGCAATGAAAGGCCTAGAGGGAAGATGATTGCAGCTCCGACTCCTTGGAGTAGTCGACCCAAAATTAACCAATGGATATCGGAAGAAAGACCAGCGATAATCGACGCAATAACAAAAATTGCGCTACCAAGATATAAACAACGCCGGCGGCCATATAAATCACCAAAGCCTCCCATAACTGTCGCTAAAACGCATAATGCGAGAAAGTAAATATTCATTACCCATTGCATTGAGACAAGGTTTGCTTGGAGTTCCTGTTGTATGGTGGGTAAGGCAACATTAACGACTGTATAATCGAGATAACACCCAAAAGAGAGCAAGGCGATTCCAATAAAAGCATACCATTTATATTGATAACTATTGACTTTAGACACGTTTCATCCTAGTGATTATGTTTTAAAAAAATCTAGAAAAGGTAAATTTTAACCAAATTATGCGGAAAAATTGTAAAGTAATATCTATTTTAAAACAAGGAATAAAATTTTTGGTGTTACAAAAGCTCGCATTATCCTCCTTTTGTATGCGACGTCTTTTGTCTCTATGTGCTTTATATTTGGGTTTATCGTTTATGATTTTTATCATCAACCAATTTAATTGAATTGAAAAATATCAAAATGATCGTTTAATGTTTTATGAAAAAGAAAGGCGAACACTTCAGGATTGATAATGAATCCTGAAGTGTCTCCAAATTAAAAAGAAGAAATGCTTTTAGGATGTTGGACATGCTCCAGTACCTTCTTTATCTTGGTCCGTCGCTTCCTCAACTGAATCCTTATTTATAACTTCGTTATATTTATTTTTAAAGTTCGAAGAAGTATCTGAAAGACTTACATAATATATTGGGGTGTTCTCAATAGCATAAGTAGCCTTATCCAGCGCAGCTCTAAACTCATTTAATGCTCTGTCTGTTTTTTTTGTAAAAACGCGTGACCAGTTATCTCCAAGCTGTTCTTTTATTATCAGAACTCGATTATCAACATCACGTTGCATTTTCTGTATTTCATCGTAACTTCCTAAACTCTCTGCTGGAAACTGAGCAAGTGTTTCTAATAAATCAAGTCGTGCTTGCAGATAATGAAGGCGTTCTTCATCAGGCGGTTCTTGTTTTATTGTTTTCTCTATTTTTTTATGACATGCCCCAATTCTTTCTAGAACTATATTTTTTGCTATAGCAAAGTCTAGGTGGGCGGAGGTTGCAATTTGAGTTTTGGAATTTAATTTACAGTAGTCAATCAGATCAGGTTTGTGTTGTAATTGTTCCCATTGTTTATAAAGGTTCTCAGGGAATAGACGTGCACCCTCGTCATCTTGGGTTGCAGCAACCCAGTTTCCTGGTTGTGCAGAATCGGGCTTTAACAGAATCAAGTCATTAGTTATTATCATGTGCAATTTGTCTTTACTATGCGCCATAAACCAAGCTTCTGCAGCTTTTGATCCACTTTCGCCGAAGGAAAATCCAAATTGGTTATACTCTTTGGACTCTGATAGCCCTGTTTTATTCAAATCGAAGTCTTGCAGATCAAAGTCCTTTGTTTTCCAGGCTCTCCTGGAACCCATAAAGGCAACAACTTTTCGAAAATTATCCGGATCATGGCCTTCTACACGTGTAAAAATCTGTTTTGTATTATCCAACATATCAATTTTTTTCATTAAACTTTGAATGTTGCTCCGCGGATCTCTCCATTTGGAAAATGTCTCTGGAATAACCACCCCTAAGTCAGGGGTTAGAAAAGCCGCTTTTCGCATCCTTTTTTTAACTTTGTCTAAAATTTTACATTGATCATGTAAATCTTTTATTCCGGTAAATCCCTGATTATTCGCTAATTGAATTGCGAGCTTGCGCATTTGAGACACTTCACGAATAATTCCTCCATCAGCAGCCATAACATAATTTCCGCTTAGATCAGAACTCACTGATAAAAGTTGATTCGCTTTTTCCACTGCTGCTTTAGCAGCATATGATTTTCCACTTCCTGAAGGGCCTGCGACGATCACTACAGGACGCTCTTCCCATTTAGGACCCTCAAAATGCGACGTTGATTGTATTACTACTGCCTCTCTGAATTCTTTGCTATACATTTCTTCTTCTAAAGCCAGCTGAAATAATTCAAGTCCTTGTACGCCAAGAAATTTTGACATACTTATGGTTGCTTCTTCCGGATGAGTTGTCCTTGTCTCAGGGTCTCCGTCGTATTCAGGAAAGGAATACATCTGAATATATTCTATGAATTTTTTTCTAAAAAATTGAGGATCAGTAGACTCTAAAAAACTGTCTTCTTCAAAACTGTCTTCTTCAAAACTGTCTTCTTTCTTATAGGTTGATTTATAGTCGTGAACTTGTTGCATATGCCCGTTGTCATAATCACTTATCCCTTTATATAATTCGTGTTCCCCCTCTAAGCCAATACAAAATGGTCCTTGGGACGTGTATTTTCCGATTTGTTTCTGTAATGAAGTTACAGTTGAGGAATCTATTATTGCTTGCATAATTCAATATCCCATAATTACTCTATTTTTGCTTTAATTATAGTCAATAAATGTTTTATGCGAGCAATAGTGCGAAATGTTATTAATGAGATGAATCGCTTTTATCGCTTTTACCAACTAACCAATCAGCACTGACTTCGAATTCTTGTGCTAATGCGTTGAGCAGCTTTTCATCTGGGCTTGTGGCACCATTAAGCAATGCTTCTGCTTTAAATTTGGGAATCTTAACCAGCTTTGATAATACTTCAATGCGCTCTGCACTTGATTCGGGCGCACCGATATTATCAAGCTCCTTATTAAGTCTTTCTGAAAATCTCTTATTAAGCATCTGCTTCTCCTAATAATGATTTAGTTAAGGTAAGTACATACAAATTACTCATCTAAGTCATCGCTCCATAGCTAAGCCATTGGATGTCAGGCAGAAGCGAACGGCTATCTTATTTATTTCATATAGCATAAAAAAAAGGTTTTGCAATGATTACCCCTGAAAATTAGCACATTAAAAATTTTTCATGCACATTGTGACTGATTTTCCCAATGATTTGATTGGAGTTGATCTGTACGGTCTTTCAATTTAGTATTGAACCTCAAAAATAGGATTGTGTAGGATGAACATGATTGAAGAAGTCACTGTAAAGTATCCATGTGATTTAATTATATTCGGTGCTTTAGGGGATCTTTCCTGTCGTAAATTATTTCCCGCTTTATATCAGCTAGAACGTGCACATTTGCTTCACGCGAATACACGTATTATAGGATGTGCACGCGACTCATTAACATTAATGGACTGTGCTGGGTTAATAAAATCTAAAATACAAATGTTTCTTGGCGAGGAACTGGAGGATGAGGTTTGGTCACGTCTTATTCAAAGGATGGCTTATTGCCCGCTCGATCTTACAAAGCCTGAGGACTATACAAAAATAATGGATTATGTAAATCGTGCAGAGCGGATTACTATTTCATATTTTGCGATTCCTCCTTCATTGTACGCACAAACCTGCCAGGGTCTTTCAAGTATTGGTTTAACCAGGCAACCGTCTCGTGTCGTTTTAGAAAAACCAATTGGCCACGATTTGCCTTCCTCTATTGCAATTAATAATGAAGTCGCTCACTTTTTTGCTGAGGATCAGATTTATCGAATTGATCATTATTTAGGTAAAGAAACGGTCTTGAATCTTCTGGTACTGCGCTTTGCTAATGCGATCTTTTCCTCAAATTGGGATAATAAGGCAATCGATAAGGTTGAAATTACCGTTGCAGAAGAGGTAGGAGTTGAAGGACGGTGGGCTTATTATGATAAATCAGGTCAAGTAAGGGATATGCTGCAAAATCATTTATTACAAATATTGTCTCTTTTGGCGATGGAACCGCCAATGAGCTTATCTGCTGAATGTATTCGTAGTGAAAAGTTAAAAGTATTAAAGTCATTACGACCTATTTCTGATACACATGTTCACGAACATACAGTGCGGGCTCAATATGCGGGAAACATGATTAAAGGCCAACAGCTACCTGGATATTTAAATGAGGAAGGTGCTCATAAAGGGTCAACTACTGAAACTTTTGTAGCGATTAAAGCATACATAGATAATTGGCGCTGGTCTGGAGTTCCTTTTTATTTATTAACAGGTAAGCGACTATCAAAAAAACAAAGTGAAGTGGTAATTTACTTTAAGCCTCAACCCTACAATATTTTTAAACAATTCAAACAAGAACTCTCTCCTAACCAACTCATTATTCGTTTGCAACCCGATGAAGGCGTAGAACTGCGAATGATGAATAAAATTCCTGGCCTGAGTGAAAGCATGCAATTAAGGGACAGTAAGTTGGATTTAAATTTCAATCATCTATTTAATTCACAAAGAATTGCTGATGCATACGAGCGCTTATTGTTGGAAGTGATGTTGGGACACCAATATCTCTTTGTTAGCCGCGAAGAAGTAGAGCAAGCATGGAAATGGATTGATGAAATTGAGCAAGCATGGAAAAGACAAGATACCCCTCTCTATACTTATCCATCGGGTACTTGGGGACCTTTGGAAGTAATTCGTTTATATAATGGCAAAGCACATGTATGGGGGGAGCAAAATGCGGTTACGTAGTTTTAGTGAAGCCCCTTTATTAACTGATGACTTAGTGAGTCAGCTAAAGCAAATTCTTTGTGAGGCCATAGAATATCGTGGTCATGCTTATTTAGCAGTTTCCGGTGGAAAAACTCCTGTTGATTTATTCAAGGCACTGGCAAAAACTCATATTCCCTGGGAGAAAATTACTGTAACTTTAACCGATGAGCGTTGTGTCCCTGCAGATGATCCGGATAGAAATGAGCGGTTAGTTCGACATTTTTTACTTCAGCATGATGCATCCAAAGCCCATTTTTTGAGTTTATATAAAGAAGGCCATACATTAGAGCAAACAGAGCATATAATCGCTTCTTTACCTACTTTTGATGCGGTTGTGTTAGGGATGGGCGAGGATGGGCATATTGCATCTTTATTTCCTTGCGCTGATGAGCTTGCAATGGGGATGGATGATAATGCTTCAGCAGTAGTTCTTGTCAGTCCGAAGACAGCACCCCATAAGCGAATAAGTTTATCCAAAAAAAGACTATTAAACAGCCGCAAGATTTTTTTTCATGTGCTGGGTCAGAAAAAATTGACTATATTGCATCAAGCAATGGCAGAGCACGATCCGATGATTATGCCAGTTAGTGCTTTTTTAAATAACTTTAATAATGACGTTCAGGTGATGTATGCACCTTAAGGAAAAAGAATGCATCCCGTTGTAGTTCAAGTTACAGATCGCATCCGTGAACGTAGTGCGCATAACAGAGATTTATACCTGAAACATATAGAAAAATTGCGTATGAAAGGCCCTCAGCGCAGTATGCTTCACTGCGGTAATTTAGCACATGGCTTTGCCGCTTGTGCGAAGATGGATAAAGCAAATCTGAGCGGGATGACCAAAGCAAATATAGCTATTGTTTCTGCCTATAACGACATGCTATCTGCACATCAACCTTATTGGAATTATCCATCTTTAATCAAAGATGCCATTTCTGCTGCCGGAGGTGTGGCACAATTTGCAGGAGGCGTTCCAGCAATGTGTGATGGGATTACTCAAGGCCAAATAGGAATGGAGTTAAGCTTGTTAAGCCGTGATGTAATTGCCATGTCAGCGGCTATAGGTTTGTCGCATAACATGTTTGATGGCGGCCTCATGCTGGGGATTTGCGATAAAATAGTCCCTGGATTATTGATGGCTGCTTTGAGCTTTGGGCATTTGCCGTTTATTTTTATACCCGCAGGCCCCATGCCGTCGGGTATATCCAATCAGGAAAAAGCGCGTATACGTCAATTGTATGCAGAAGGAAAGGCAGATAAAAATGCATTGCTTGAGGCAGAAGCTGCCTCCTATCATTCTCCAGGGACATGCACTTTTTATGGCACTGCGAATTCCAATCAATTAATTATTGAAACTATGGGATTACAACTTCCTGGTTCCTCGTTTATCAACCCTGGTACACCGTTGCGTGATGCGCTAACCTGGGCTGCGGCACAACAGATTCTCTCTTTAACTGATTTAGGTGAAGATTATTTACCTATTGGCCAACTGATGGATGTTAAAAATATTGTTAATGGGATTGTCGCATTGTTGGCATCGGGTGGTTCAACCAATCATACAATGCACCTAATTGCGGTAGCTGCCATGGCGGGTTACTCGATCAATTGGGATGACTTTGCTCAATTATCTGCAGTAACTCCTTTGATTGCCAAAATTTATCCTAATGGACATGCGGACATCAATCATTTTCAACGAGCTGGTGGAATGGCATATTTTATTCACGCATTACTGGATGCTCAATTAGTGCATGAAGACGTGCATACAGTAATAGGCTATGGTTTGCAACGATATACGCAACAACCCTTATTGGATAATGAGCAATTACTATGGATTTCTGGACCCTCTGTTTCAAATGATGAAAGCGTATTAACTTCAACTAAAACTCCCTTTAGGGCTCAAGGTGGATTGCAAGTATTAAGCGGAAACATAGGGCGTGCTGTAATTAAAACCTCAGGACTTGCCGCGGGGAAAAGTAAGATTAAGGCTCCGGCGGTGGTTTGCTCCAGCCAAGAAGAATTTGAGCAATTGTTTCAAAAAGGTATTTTGGAGCAAGATTGTGTGGTTGTACTTCGCTTTCAGGGACCTAAAGCCTGTGGAATGCCTGAATTACACCAATTAACACCCAAGCTTGGGGTTCTCATGGATAAAGGATATCATGTTGCTTTAGTAACTGATGGACGTATGTCTGGTGCTTCAGGTAAAGTTCCTGCGGCGATTCATGTTACCCCTGAGGCAATCGATAATGAAGTGTTAAGCCGTATCGAAACAGGAGATATGATTTTAATTGATGCTGAGCAAGGGATATTGCAATTATTAGTTACTGATTATGCATTGGGGCTAAGGAGCCGTGCTGTTTTAAATGAAGCGGAATTCAATCGGGGCATTGGCCGAGAGCTGTTTACCAGCCTAAGAGTACAGTTTACTGGGGCTGAACAGGGAGCGTGTAGTTTGTTTCAGGGAAAAGAGTCTTGTTATGATTTTTGATGATTCAACATCTTATGCGATTGTTGCTGATATTGGTGGAACTTTTGCGCGTTTCAGTCGAGTTAATTTAGAAAATTTGGTAATGGATAAAATTGAAATTTATTCATGTGCCGCATACGACAGTCTTGAATCAGTTTTATTAGCTTATAAGGCAAAACACGAATTAAAAGAAATAAAGCACGCAGCTCTGGCGATTGCATGTCCAGTGCTTGATGATGTTATTTGTATGACTAACGCACATTGGCGCTTCTCCATTAGTGAATTAAAACATAAATTAGGTCTGACAGAGCTCAAGGTTTTGAATGATTTTAATGCGATTGCCATGAGCTTGCCTGTCTTATCAGACCAACAACTACTCCAGATAGGAAGAGGCACTGCAGAGAAAAATGGTGCAAGAGCGGTATTGGGGGCGGGAACAGGATTGGGTGTTGCTTTCCTCGCATCAAATCAAGACGGATATTCTGCCCAAGCAGGGGAAGGTGGGCATACGAGCTGGGGTGCAAAAACAGAGCAGGAGTGGTTCATTTATTGTTATCTGAAGGAAAAGTATGATCATGTATCCTATGAGCGCTTATTGTCAGGCCATGGTTTGGAAAATTTGTATCAAGCATTGAGTGCTTTCCACCAGCAAAAAAAAGCGTATGCTCCTGCCTCAGAAATTATTACATTGGCCTTAGCACGCCAATGTACTGTCGCCGAAGCGGCAGTAGCGCAATTTTTTGCAATTCTAGGCTCTTATGCAGGGGATTTGGCATTAATTTTTGCAGCTTTGGGCGGGGTTTATATCGCTGGTGGTCTTGTGCCACGGCTTATTTCAATGCTGGACCGCAGTGATTTTAGATCGTGTTTTGAAGAAAAAGGTCGTTTTAAAGCGTTTAATGCAAAAATACCGACCTATGTGATTACTGCCGAGCAGCCAGGGATATTAGGGGCTGCAGTTTATTTAAAGCAATCGTGGTCTAAATAAAATCCTATTAATCGGGTGCGCTATATCTAGGGCACAGTTGGTGACAAGGAGAGGTTTATGTCTTTTCAAAATTGGATGGTGCAACCAGAAGTTGTGTTGAGCACATCACCTGTAGTTCCGGTTGTTGTGATTAAAGAAATAGAACAAGCTGTCCCTTTGGCTACTGCGTTGTTTGCAGGAGGAATTCATGTAATCGAAGTTGCACTAAGAACCCCCATCGCTTTAGATGCTGTTAAGTTACTGATAAAAACCTTTCCTGAAGCTTTAATTGGTGTGGGTACTGTAACTACGCCAGAGCAATTAAAACAGGTTGCAGATCTCGGTGCAAAATTCGCACTAAGTCCTGGGAAAACTCAGGCCCTATTAGTTGCTGGACTTACTTCCCATATCCCTTTAATTCCTGGTATATCCAGTGTTTCTGAGTTAATGGAAGGATTAATTTTGGGGTATACCCATTTTAAGTTTTTCCCCGCAGCAGCTGTGGGTGGAATCAATATGTTGCGTGCAATGCATGGACCATTTCCCCAGGCAAAATTTTGTCCTACGGGTGGTATTAATGAAATGAATTTTTCTGATTACTTGGCGCTACCTAATGTTTTGTGTGTTGGAGGATCCTGGATCGTACCCGAAGAAGCAATTAAAAAAGGGAATTGGTCATTAATTACTGATTTATCTTATGCTGTGCGCCAAAGTGTAAGGGGATGGGACTCGATATGATTTCGCTGAAAAACCGCGAAGTATCATCCAAGCCCAGCATAATAAATTAAAAAGACAATGGACAGCTCACACGAATGTGCGCTTTATGCCGATTTTTTGAATTATCGATTAAGGAGTTCAACTATGACATGGATTGTTGCAGTTATTGGTTCGGTTGCTGGTTTTTTGTTTGGTTATGATGAGGGGATCATTGCTGGCTCTTTGGATTTGGTCAAAAATCATTTCAATTTAAATGCAACACATATTGGTGTAATGGCATCCGCTTTGCCTTTTGGTGCCCTTTTTGGTTCCATGCTGATTGGTGCGATTACGGCCTCAAAAGGAGCCAAACGTTTTGGCCGCCGTACCTTACTGTCTTTTGCTGGTGTGTTGTTCTTTTTTGGTGCATTAGGTGCTGGATTCGCTGATTCTATTGTGGTGCTTGTTATCTCACGATTAGTTCTTGGCCTGGCAATTGGTGTGGCTTCGGTCATGGCGCCTTTGTATTTGGCTGAAACAGCAACTTATGAGACAAGAGGAGCTGTAGTTGCTATTTATCAATTGGCAATGACTGTAGGAATCGTCTGTTCTTATTCAGTCAATTACTTGTTTCTTGAGAATAATGATTGGCGCGCGATGTTTGCGTCAAGTGCTATCCCAGCCCTGATTTTAAGTATTGGAATTTTACTCATGCCAGAATCTCCTAGATGGTTGTGTAGTGTAGGGCGTCGTAATGCAGCATCTAAGGCTTTAAAAAAGCTGCGTAAAAGCCATTCAATCCAACATGAGTTGACAGATATTGAAAGGACATTGGCAAATGAACCTAAAAAGGGAAGTTGGCTGTTGTTATTTAAGAGTCCTTTATTGCCAGTTTTGCTGCTCGGTACAGTGTTATTTTGTTTGCAACAATTGAGTGGAATTAATGTAATTATCTACTTCGCACCTGAAATTTTTAAAAATTTAGGGATGAACAGTATTACAGGACAAATATTGGCAACGATCGGCATTGGTATGGTTAATTTATTGGTGACGGTTATTGCGATACTTAGTGTTGATAAAGTAGGACGTCGTAACCTTTTGCTGTATGGTTTTTCTGGAATGTTTTTTAGTTTACTGGCTTTATGTGTGTTTTCATTATATCAAGTTGTTTGGCTTCCGTTTCTATCGGTTGCTTGTTTGATCCTTTATATCTGTTCTTTCGCAGTGAGTGTGGGACCAATACCGCATATTGCAATGGCAGAAATATTTCCTTTGCATGTGCGGGGTGCCGGCATGGGATTCTCTGCGATGAGTAACTGGACTTTTAATACAGTAGTCATTTTTAGTTTCCCGCTTTTGGAGAAAATGATGGGTATTGAATATACCTTTGCTCTATATGCAGTGATCTGTCTTTTAGGACTCATCTACGCCTATTTTTATATGCCTGAGACAAAGGGCATCAGTCTGGAACAAATAGAGAATTACATTATGTCTGGTAAATCGTTACGTTTATTAGGCCGTGAAGAGATATCTTCTACCGAAGACATTAGTAAAAAAGAATCATCCTGTTTAGCATCTACCTAAGTTACATTACCCAGGGCTTGCCTGCCAGAGCCATATCCACAGAAGAGCTTTGGAACAAGTAGACAACCCCTCGAACAATCATAGGGGTTGCAAAGGGGGATGGAAGTCTAGTTAACCATTTCTCGTGAAGAATGGTTTAATTTACTTGTTAGTTTATCTCTTAGCTCAATAGCACGTAAAACAGCTACATAACTCCAGGTAAGCGAAGGGGCTCCTTGTTGGACTCCTGTATTTAAATTAATTTGTTCGCTTAATTTCATATCGGGAGCATATTTTTTTATAAGTTTTAAATAGTTATCCCCAGTTTGAATATTTTTTGTTATTTCACTTTGATTTATTAAAGGTAAGTGATCAGCGAGTGTATAGTGATATTCAGCCATGGTTGCAGTTAAAATAAACCAGGGGTTGCCTATGCTGTTGGTTTGATATCCATCATAAGTGTCTCCAGGATAGCGACCGAACAAAATTTCTCCCGAGTGCTTATTATTGATTGGGAACATTGAATTGAACTGATCGTATAAAGCTTTTACTGTGTTTTTGACATAAGTACTACTGGGAGACAAATCCCCATTCTTTTGTGGATTAAATAAAATTCCCAAAATTACTGAGGAATCAAGTTCTAAAGTTTTTTGAGGACCAGGATGGGGTGAAAGCGTTGCTTGAATTGTCTTATGATCTGAATCAAAATGCTGATTCAAACGTGTATTGATTAATCTTGCTTGGCGTTCATAATAAACTGCCGCCTCATTATCGTTGAGACGACGAGCAAGAGCAGCACCTTCAAAGAGTGCTTTCTGTTGTGCCATCGCGGTAAAAAAATGATCTCCAAAAACCTCTTCCCAAAGATCATAATTTTTATCAGACCAATGATGGGCAGTGTATTCCAAATCCATTTTAATTACGCCCATTGAATGCGGATCCAGATTATTATTATACAGATTAGCTTGAACATACTCTGTTTCATTATTATCTAATAAGTGCTGGGCAAAACGAATCAGAACCGAGGCTCTTAGAGCCGGGCCATCATTTTGTGGTCTTCCCCAAGGGCCTTCGAAAGGATAACCATCCATATAAAATTTAGGCTCTCCCAATATATCTTGGCCAGGTGATGGATCATGCTGATGCTGAAGCTTTCGTGTCCAGGAAACATAATTAAATAAGCGTTCTTTGTATCCAAAGGCCTCTGAGGATTCATACCATGTTTCAATCAAATCCATGGCAATTGCAGAATCACGAATCCAGTCATAATAATAATCTGGATTTTGTTTGGAGGGCGCGGCAACTATTGCGCCATTCGATTGAATATTTGCAAAAAAATGCTGTCGCAGCTTTTGTACATCCTCTAAACTAAATACAGAACTTATTGCTTGAGAAACAAAAAAAATCATTAAAAAACATATCCTTTTCAACGTAATCTCCCTATAAAAAAGACAAACTTTTTCATAGTACCTCAAATTAGGTGAGCAGAGTATAGGAATTTCAAGAAGTATTTATTAAGAAATATGTAGTCTGAGTACAGCGAAGCTACAATGGCTAGGGACTAGGCTTTCCCAGTCCTGTTTATTATTTTCGAGATCATAAAATAAACGGCAGGCAGTACAAATAAAGTAAACAATGTACCAATGCATAAGCCCCCAATAAGCACAGTACCTATAGCATGCCTTGCTTCGGCTCCAGCATCATGCGAGAGCACTAAGGGAATGGCACCAAAAACCATGGCACCGGTAGTCATGAGAATAGGACGTAACCTTAATGAACACGATTTTTTTATCGCCTCAGCTAAGGTAAAGCCTTCTTTTTGCAATTGGTTGGCAAACTCTACAATTAAAATACCATGCTTACTGATTAACCCTACTAAAGTAACCAGGCCAATTTGAGTAAAAATATTTAAGGATTGGCCAAATAAGTAAGCAAAAAGTAAGGCCCCAAAACAAGCTAAGGGTACTGTGAACAAAATAATAAACGGGTAAACGAAGTTCTCAAATTGTGCTGCAAGAATAGCGTAAATAAAGAGTATTGATAAGGTGAATAACAATACCATTGTGTACGATGATTCAGTATATGCTTTAGCAGCGCCTGCCCAACTCAATTTATATTGGTTGGGAAAGTTTTCTTTTGCCAGTTTTAAGAGTCTATTCATTCCTTTCTTAAAGGATTGTTTTTCAGGTAACTGGGCATATAAAGTGGTAGAACGCATTTGGTTAACATGCTCTAATGCAGTTGGTTGTGCACGTCTTTTCATTTGAGCCACTGCACCTAAAGAAATGCGTTTTCCAGAAGGGGTTGTAAGATAAAGCTCGTTTAAAGTCCAGGGCTTAGAAGAACCTTCTAATGTTAGGTTATAAGATACGCCATCTTTTTGAAAAGACATGGATTTATCACCACTGAAAAAAACTTCGATTGTTTTAGCTAATTGCGCGGGAGTTAATCCTAACTGAGCTAAGGCATTCTTATCTATATTTATAGAGTACCCCATGGAGTCAAGGCGTAAGTCATAGTGCGTAGAGGCAAATTCTTTGCTTTGATCCAGTATTTTTTTAAAATGTTCTGTTGCATCAAATAATTGCCGGAAATTTTCAGTGGTAGAAATGACAAGCTCCAATTCCGAATTGTTGCGGGCATCCTCTACTCCAGGTAATCCGGAGTCCCAGCTCCAGACTGAGGCATCGACTGAAGGTAATTGCTCTGTTTTGGGTTTTAATGAATTTACAATTTGCTCTGCAGAACGATTTCTTTGCTTATGAGCTTCCAAAGGCATGACGATACTACTACCCCAATTTCCTAAAAAGGTTAACGTATTTTTGGCTTCGGGGACTTTTCCTATGGACTGTTGCACGCGTTTTGTATTGGCTTCTAGCGTATCTAAGTTATCTCCAGATAAAGGTGGAGTATAGATTCCTACTAAACCGCGATCTTCTTTTGGTGCTGTTTCACCAGGCATTACTTTATAAAAGAGCAGGCTTAGGCTTAAAGATAGTATGAGTAGGAGAAGGGTGGTTTTTTTTTGATAAATAATTATACTCAGCAACTTATAGTAATACTGTGTTAGTTTACTCAGGAATCTATCTATGGCAGGCCATAAATGTTTTGTATTTTTATGCAGGAATGTAGCGCACATCAAAGGAGAAAGTGTCAGGGCAACTACTCCTGAAATGAACACACTACCTGCCAGGGCAACTGCAAATTCTATAAATAATTGACCAATCATGCCATCAATTAAAGCGATAGGTGCATAAACGCTGGTTAAAGTTAAGGTCATGGCAACGATAGCAAAACCTATTTGTTTTGATCCTTTAAGTGCTGCGTCCATGGGGGATAAATCATCTTCGATATGACGCCATATATTCTCAAGAACAATAATTGCATCGTCTACTACCAAACCAACAGCCAATACCATCGCCAGAAGAGTCATTTGATTTATAGTAAAGCCTGCAATTTTCAAAAATAATAAAGAACCTAAAAGTGAAATCGGAATTGCAATTAATGGAATGATTGTGGCGCGTATATTCCGCAAAAAGATAAAAATAATGACTAAGACTAAGAAAATAGATTCGAGAATAGAAGATTGGATGTTTTTAAGAGATGCTTTAATGAATTCGGATTGGTCAATAATAATTTTCGTTTTAATGTCATCGGGCAAACCTTTTTTTAAAGCATTCAGTTCCTTGCGCACACTTTGGGATACCTCGATGGGATTTGCATCATTCGCACGGTTAATCGCAAGCACCAAACCTGAATGGCCATTGACTTTCACTCGGAATTGGTTATTGTCTGTAGTTAGTTGAATTTGAGCTAAAGATTTAAGAAAGACAGGATAATGGTTGTGGGTTTTGATAATCAAATTTTCATAGTCTTCAGGAGTTTTTAATTCAAAATCAAGTGTCGTTGGGATTTTGTTTTGATAATTACCTGCAGGCAAAGATAAGCGGTTATTGGCAATTGCATTGGCGACTTCATCCACATTAATTCCAAATGCATATAATTTCTTTTGATCTAATTGAATGGAATAAGTAAAGGGCTGTCCCCATACATCAACTGAGGCAACTCCTTTAAGACTCCGGAACACATTTTTTAAATTCAAATTGGCATAATGGGTCAGTTCACCGAAGTTTAAAGAAGAAGATTCCAAAGCAATGCCTATAAAAGGTAAGCCATCCGCTTGCCTTTGTCGTTCAATTATGGGTGCTTCTACTGTTGTTGGAAGTTGTGCTAAGCGTGCTGCTTCATGCGTGGCATTTAGGGCTTTGTCCATGGAAGTTCCTGGACGAAAGCGTAAGGTAATGTGTGACTTTCCTGGATTAGAGCGTGAAGTCATTAACTCCAATCCTTCTACACCAGCAAGTTGATCCTCAAGTACATTCGTGACCACAGATTCAACTAATTCAGGGCTGGCATTAGGATAATGAGTATTCACCGTAATGACTGGAAAACTGATATCGGGATATTCTCTCAGGGATAATGAATGAAAGCATAATATTCCCAAGAGCAGGATCATGCTATTGAGAATAATGGCAATCACTGGATGTTTTAAAAAATAGCTTGTAAATTTCATAAGAGGGCGGCTAACCTTTATAAATTGATACTTCCAGACCTGGATATAATCGTTCCGGGTTCTTACTCACTATCTGCTCTCCGGATTTTAATCCCGAAATAATTTCTACTTTATCTTTTTCTTGTATCCCTGTTTTGACAGCAACAAGTTCTATTTTTTTATTAACTACCTTATAAACATGTGTTTTGCCTTGTTTGAGAAATAAGGCCTGTGTTGGAATGACCAATGCTCCTGTTTTTCTATTCACTACGAGCAGACCGGATACATTTGCACCAACTAAACAGCGAGTGCATTGGATATCGACGTCCGCAGGACACATATGTGTTTCATCATCTATCATTTTTTGTACATGATTTAAATGATAAAGTTGGTTCAATATATAAATTGGTTGGTTTTCTTTAATTGAATGATTATTAGTGCAGGGTACATCAATTTCAACTGTTAATGAGTTAGGATCATAAATGCTCACTACCGGCGCGCCTTCGGTGACTTGAGCTCCTTCTTTAATTTTAAATGCACCAATTACTCCGTTAAATGGCGCATAAAAACGCATGTTTTTGAGTTCGATTTTGGTTCTGGATTTTTCTTTTTGTGAGTCGATCCAGATTCTTTTTTTCTCTTCTACCTCTCTTGCACTCACAAATCCTGGTTTTTGCAAGTTTTTAAGACGTTGGTATTGAGTGTTTTCCAGCTGTTCTGTTTCTTTAGAGAGTTGGTAGCTTTTTTCAATGTCTGGATTAATTATTTTAGCAATTAAATCTCCTTTTTCGACTGTTTGCCCTGAACTGATGAGTGTATCAAGCATTCCAGACCCTTTAGCAACAAGGACAGTTGCATGTTTGGGACGGATGGTTCCTATGAGTTTTATTGTTTTTTCAATTGTAGTCGGTGTTACAGTCACTGTTTCGACTATTTTAGGGGCTGGAGGAGGGGAGGATTTTGCGTGATAATAAAAAAGATAATAAATGCCTAAGGCGGTAAGAAGTATACTCGATAATCCAATAATCTTATATTTCGAGCATAGAGTATTCCTTATTTGGGAGATGATTAATTGCAGATTCACGAAATACTCCTAAATTGGGAATCGGATTGCATTTGTGCTATTGTGATTATGGCTTTGATCCATAAAGGCTCACTATTCATACTAGGAACAATAATTAATTCTTCACCGCCAATTGTTAGCCATTGTTTTTTAAGACGTATGCCTATTTCTTCCAGTGTTTCCAAACAATCAGCAACAAAAGAAGGACAAACAATAACTAGTTTTTTAATCCCTTTAGCAATCAATTCAGCAAGAATGTGATCGGTATATGGTTTTATCCATGGTGTTTTACCCAATCTTGATTGAAAAGCTGTACTGTAACTATTCGTAGATAAGCCCAGTTCGCATGCTAATAAACGACTGCTCTGATGACATTGAGCCCTATAACATTTCTGGATACTATCTGTTAAAGTGGGACAAGCTTCTGTACAAATTGATTTGCAACTACTTTTTGTAATTTGGCGTTCAGGAATTCCGTGATAACTAAAAAGAACATGTGTTTGCTCTCGGAGATAAGTTTTAATAGTTTGAGCTTGCGCTTTAAGGTACGCTGGATGTTGAAAAAAATCACTTATGATTTTGATTGAGGGGAACAGATCCCAGGAGCCGAGAACACGCATGGCCTCAGCAATGGATGATCCATTAGCCGCTGATGAATATTGTGGATATAAAGGCAAAATAGTAATGGATTCGCATTGCTTTAACTGATTTAAAGCCGTGGTGATAGAAGGGTTCCCATAACGCATACCCAGAGCAATTATGTATTCTGATCCAACTTCTTTTTGTACCTCGTTTACTAAATTCTGGCTATATAATAGTAAGGGAGAACCCTGTTCAGTCCATATGGATTGATAAGCTTGGGCAGAACGCTTTGAACGGAAAGGTAAAATAAACAGATAAACCAATATATAGCGAAGCAAGGGGGAAAGATCGATGACTCGCTTATCGGTAAGAAATTCGCGCAAATAACTCCTGACAGATGAAGTATCTGTACTATTAGGGGTCCCAAGATTTATAAGTAATAAACCACGCTTCATCAGGAATTACTGACCTTAAATAGAATATGGCCATCATACATGAAGACGGTTTTTAATTCAGTACTTGTTCAAAATTTAGTCTAAAATGGCTTTTATGGACGCAGCACCACGATGATACTGCGTTAATTTAATCAAGCCGTTTCAGCCTCAGCATTTTCATTGAGCACAATTACATTAGCTGCGTGTAGGCCTTTGTCACCTTGTTCCACATCATAATTGACTACTTGTCCGGGAACTAATGTTTTATAGCCTGTACCATGAATCGATGAGAAATGAACAAAAATATCATCGCCACCATTTTCTGGAATAATAAATCCCCAACCTTTGGCATTATTAAACCATTTTACTTCACCTTTAGCCATATTTCCTCCTTTTCCGGAGTCTCATGACCTAGACTCCATCGTTTCTCAATCGCTCTGACTTTTTCTGTCAGGTGAGCAATTGCATTCATCCATAAATGACAATTGAACCTATTTTCTTATAGGCAGTTTTAACATAACGTAAAACAGACTCACTACTCAATAGTATTTTTTATAAAAAAAATAATTGTGTTAATAATTCCTTAAGTTGGATATGCTAATTTAGTATTATAGGTGTAATAAGAGGAGTTCAGATGAGTCAATACAGTACTTCTAAAATGTTAGGAAAACTAGCTGCTGGACAGAGTAATTCCCGTCATAAGGAAGTCTCGCAGGAAATAGAGGAAGTTGGACAAGAGTTTGCTGTACCTCAATTAGTCCCATCTGCAAAACCATCTGAGGAATTAGAAATGAAAAATGTCCTGAGCAACATTTTAGGACCGTCCTTGACAAAAGGATATTCTCCTATGGATAAAAAGTAATTTAGTGGTCATCCGTATTAAAAATAAGCAATCATCCGTAGTCATTTAGTCCTCTCCAACTGGAGAGGACTATGTTTTAAATGCTAATTCATAAACATAATACTTATTAAAAGAACAAATCGGCATAAAAATATTATTAATTTTTACTAAAAACAACGATGCTAAAGCCCAAATTTAGGTATATACTTTTTAGAAAGAAGTATTATTTTTGAGGCTTGAATATGGCAGGATTTTCTGAAACTGCACATTGGAGGGATTCAGCTCGCAGCGCTCGTTTTTTTATAGTTGATGCCCGAGCTGCGTTTCCTATTTTTTTATTTCTAATGCATATTAGGATTTGGACAGGGATACTGGTTTTAATCTCTGCAGTTTTTTTTGGCATCATTGAACATTACGGTTTTACAGTCCCGGTTTTTTTAAGGTGGATAAGGAGTACTTTGGCAGGGTCGATTAAGTCTTCAAAACCGTGGTGGCGTTAGTATGGAACGTGATATTAGTAAATGCATGTCCGTTATAGCCGCAAGTTTAAATGCCAAATTCTATCTTAATGATAGATTTGTAAGTTATGAGGAGGTTTTTGCAGATACCGGTTTGTTACCAGCAATTGCGAAACGAGCGGATCAATTGTGTTCTTTATGCCTTGGCTATGGTTTAGGAGCTACATTTGATGAGGCAGAAGGAGCCCTGTTAGGACTCAGAGTCGTTTTTGATGAAGTAACGCCTAATGTATTACGTTTGTTATGTATGACTGACGTGTTGAATGAATTAATTCAAGGTGGTCCAAGCCGTGATTATACCCCCTTGGATGAGTTGATGTACGACTAGATGTGTTTTATTAACGTATATTGTAAAGAAATCGTAAGTAATGGTAATTTTAGATGCATTTATAATTGATTTTGATAGACTTAGGTTAATTAAAGATTTTATGTTTTAGGGGTAAAGTTATGGCATTTTTTAAGGAACGTGAACAACACGGTGAACAAGACATAAAGAGCAAGCTTAGTAAAGAATGCATAGAGCCCGTTGGAAAAATGCAATTTGCGATAGATCAAAGAGGTGGGAATACAAGTGATCTTCAGGAAGCAACCGACTTTTTGAATATTATAGATAAAGTAATAGTCAATGGCGTTGTTGCGTTACCAGAAAAAGCGCTCCAGCAAGTTCAAGAAGCGAAGCCACAACCTCTTGGAGTTAAAGAACAACTTAAAGCAGCTAAACAAGAACAAACCACCCAAGAAAGTGAACAGGTTGCTGAAGAGAGAACTGGCCTTGGAATGGGTTCAGGTAGTTGAGTTTAGGAATCATCGAGTAAAAATTAATCATTTTTTGTCGCATTCACAAAGAGACTCCTAGCTCTTTGTGAATTTTATCTTTTTTATATAATCGAAATTACTGTTATACTCCATTATACTGCATTGGTTTTTTGCAGAACGTTTTATTGTTAAATTTAATCTGGATTTATGGAAAAAAATACGTTCACTAAAGAGCATAATGATGCAATTCTGAAAGCATTGGATTATGCAATTCAAAATGGCCCTTGGGATAAATCGAATTTTCTACGGTCAATTGGTAATCGTTTAATTGGAATTCGTGATGGTTTTGTCAAAAAAATTAATGAGCGCAGCCAAGCACAAATTCGATCAGATACACATTTAGCCAATCGTCTTGCTTTAAGAAGTGGTCAGCAAGAGGTTTTCGTTTCTTTATATTCTTCAGATGGGTCCAATCTTCAGTCTTGGGAAAGGATAATCATTAATTTGCCTCGGCAAATGATTTCTCGCCCCATCTATGCAAATGAAGATCAGGTAGAAGCTTTGATCAAATCAAAAGAAAACAAACAAAATGAGGCTTATGTCGGTATTTTCATTAATAAAACGGATATAATTAATCTTTCTGCTGATAAAACGCTATCTGACAAATTAGGTAGCCCCTTACTCACGTTAAAAGATAGGTCTTTAAATGTAGACAACATTAGCCGTTTTGTTCATCTAAGCGGTGTTTATAAATATTCACGTGGCCGTTTGATTAAAGAACAATGATTTTTTTAATATGCCTCGTACAGTATTACTTGCGAATCTCTCGCAAAATTATCCTAGAGCAGTATATACTTAGAAAGAAACAAACTATTTTGAAGTAATCGCTAATGGCACAACAACCGCAACAACAAGGTCAAGATAGTGGCATGGGCCCCATATGGGTTATGGTACTATTGTTTATTACTGTGTTTCTTATCTGGAAAATGGGACATCAGTATATCGTGATGTTTGTTTTTCAAATCAACATTTGGCAAGCAAAACTTGTTAATTTATTTGTTCACAGCGATCAGCTGGCAAGCTTGATTCAAATCATGCAAACAATAGATCCCAATGCAGTAAATTGGGATCAGCTGTTAGAAACAACACGTGCTGTTGGTGATTTTATGCGTTATCCCGTGGTTCTCGTCCTGCTTGTTTTGGCAGTTTTACTGTATCAGTCAAATATTACCCTAAAATTTCGTAAAGTTTATGATATGAAAAAATTACGGGAACAGGAACAGTTTAACTGGCCTGCAATTATGCCTATAGTCAAAGAAGATTTGGTAGAGCAAGATATAAATCAGGGTCCTTGGGCAATGGCGCTGACGCCAATGGAATTTGCGCGTAAATACCATTTATTAAAAAAAGAAGATATTTTATTAGACGATCCTGTACCCGGACAAGAGATGACGGCAGGGGTTCGTCGAGGCGATGCAAAACGAGTTTTTACTTTACAATTAGGCCCTTATTGGGATGGTTTTGAACATTGTTCACCACAGGCTTATGCTTTAGCAGCTGTGTTTCTTGCGCGTATTAACCGAGACAGAGATGCAGCCAGCACTATTTTATCAACGTTAGACAAATCTTATGTTGCGGGAAAGCCTGATTATAGTGTAGCTAGGCCCGTAATAGAAAAATATAAAAACACAGAAATTATCCAGGAAGTTGTTACAAAACACGCCTATACTTTAAGTGTAATGGCTTCATTACTTGAAAAAGCTCGAGATGATGGGGTTGTTCCGAGTTCTGAGTTTTTATGGCTAAGGCCCGTTGATAGGCGTTTATGGTATATGCTCAATTGTGTTGGTAGACAAACACCTTTTTCAGAGGTCGCAGGTCCTTTCGCTCATTGGAAAGCAGAGAAAGAAATGGGACGGCGTTCTTTGGTGCCTATGATAGACGAGGCGATTAAAGCTCTGGAAATCGCCATAAAAGAAGTTAAGTTAACACCCCGACAAATGCAGGAGTTAGAGCCATGATGCGCGGTATTGACTCACGTCATGAGTTAGATCCTACCCTCTTACTAAGGGATACCCGGACATTCACCCAGAGATTGGCTGATTTCTTCGCTGATCCCACGAATATTTCAATTATACTTTTTACCTTATCAGCAATGTCATATTATTTCTCTGAGGTTGCAACATTCCTGTTGCTTTTAGGAGGTGGAACTTTTCTTTATAGCTATACACGCAAACAAAAATTACCTTTCCGCCTTCCTTTAATTTCTCGAGTAAAAGATTATAACGATATGAAACCAGGCGTTAACAAGCCCAATATGGCTCGTGGAATTGCATTTTTTGGTAATGATCGTAAAACGGGACATGAGTTATGGTTTGCTAACGATGACATGCGTACTCATGCATTAATCTTTGGATCCACCGGTAGTGGTAAAACAGAATGTTTGGTCTCCCTCGCGTTTAATGCTTTGGTACAAGGAAGTGGTTTTATTTATGTTGACGGTAAAGGCGATAACTCACTTTATGCTAAAGTTTTTTCCATGGTCAGGAGCATGGGACGTGAAGACGATTTGCTTCTGATTAACTTTATGACTGGTGCGCGGGATATTATTGGCCCACAAGAAAGAAGATTGTCTAATACGTTTAATCCCTTTTCCCAAGGTTCTTCCAGTATGTTAACCCAGCTTGTAGTGAGTTTGATGGGTGATTCAAAAGGAGGCGGTGATGGAGACATGTGGAAAGGTCGTGCTATCGCCTTCGTAGAAGCCTTGATGCGTCTTCTGGTTTATATGCGTGATGAGGGGGCGATCCTTTTGGATGCGGATACCATCCGTAATTACTTTGATTTAACTCGATTAGAAACCATTGTCGTTGATAAAGTCTTTCCCCGTGATAACCAGGAAAGTGTTAATATCGAACAGATTCCAAAATTGGTTACGGACCCTTTACGTAACTACTTAGGCACCTTGCCAGGTTACAACAAGGAGAAAAAAGGAAAGCAAGTGTCGCAAGTTTTGGAGCAACACGGTTTTATTACCATGCAGCTGGTAAGAGCGTTTTCATCCTTGGCGGATACTTATGGGCATATTGTCCGTACGAATCTGGCTGAGGTAGATTTTAAAGACGTGGTATTGAATCGAAGGATATTGGTCGTATTATTACCCGCTTTAGAAAAATCTCCCGATGAGTTGTCTAACCTTGGTAAAATTATCGTTTCTTCATTAAAAGCAATGATGGCAGCAGGTTTGGGGGAAGATGTCGAAGGGGATTATCGAGATGTAATCTTGAGAAAGCCAACAAATGCACCTACACCTTATATGTGCATCCTGGACGAGTATGGATATTATGCAGTTCAAGGGTTTGCCGTGGTACCTGCGCAAGCGCGTTCTCTTGGATTCTCAGCGATTTTTGCTGGACAAGATTTACCTGCATTCCAAAAAGCTTCTAAAGAGGAAGCTGCATCCATCGGTGCAAACACAAACATTAAAATCTGTATGAAATTGGAAGATCCTACAGAAACATGGGATTTCTTCACCAAAACAGCTGGTGAGGCTTATGTAACCAAAGTGGATTCATTTCAAGCTAAAGACTCCAGTATTGCCAATACTTACATGGACAGTAAAAGTTCTTCGTTTGAAAAGAGAGCTCGTGTTGACCTATTGGATTTAAAAGAACAAACAGAAGGTGAGGCGCATATATTTTTCAAGTCAAAAATTGTTCGTGCCCGTATGTTTTATGCGAACCCTAAACCGGTTAAGAAATTAAAATTAAATCAATTTTTAAAAGTAGAAGCGCCACCAGATGATTATTTAATGAGGTTACAAAAACAATTAGCTTCATTTCAGACAATTTTGGAAAGCGGCGATTTATCAATTAATAAAACAACAGAAAGTGAAGAAATTACTCTTATTTCCAAGTTATTGCGTGAATCACCCATAGAGGAGCCTATAGAACGGGGTGTTTCTGCTTTAATTGCGTTCCATGGTCATAATGAACCTGAACCTGTTGAAGATTTAATTGAAGAAGAAGTTGAAGGTGCATTAACGATATTTAGTCCTTTGCGAGAACGACCAGGGGATCCCCCAGTTTTGGTGAGCGATAAAGCCGCATTTTCTGAGTCCTTGCTGCCTATTAATGAAACACGCAATCAGATGATGAATATTGAGCGTTTGGCCGGTGCCAAGGATAAATATGCGGGTACGGTCGCAAATGAGCTTATTAAGGACTTCCAATTGGCAACCAGTTATCCTCCTGAAGAGAGAGATTTTATTGCTCCTGATGAATTAACTGATTTAGTAAAAACCTTATCAGAAAAAATTGCGAGTGAACGTGAAAATGCGAAGAATAAAGGTGAAGAATAATCAATACTCACTACGACTTCACAGTATATTTTTTCTCGTCAAAACCCTTTGTATCCCTCAGAAATATTAGCCATGTATGTTCATGGCTAATATTTCTACAGCCATTAAGAAAAACTCACTTTTATTGTAAAGGCAACGTGCGTTAGAATCAGTAACTTAACCGCGTTGCGTTCTTTTTTACCATTGTGAAAAAATAAACCTTAGCGCTTTGTTTTTATTCAAAAAAATGTAAAGAAATAAATAAATTTTTAAAAAAATAGCTATTTTATTGAATTCATTGTAACGTAATAATTTGTATCCTTTTCTTAAAGATGGAACACATAATAGAACTACAGTCAGAATCATTTTGGTCATTTGAAATATGAGGAATGTGAGTGAGATCAGTACGTATTAATCTAATTCAGGCTGTTGGATTGATTGCCTTATTGACGTTGACCTCCTGTAACGGTGATTATTGGGCATTGGAGAAAGACGAGCCGAAGTATCCATGTAAAGTTCTTGGTGCCTGTGATGCTACCATCATGAAGCTTGCTAAAAAACTAAATAGAAAAGGGGTGAAAGTTATTACTATCGGTCAAGATTATATGATCAGCATTCCTGCTAGTTATTTGTTTGAACCAGAAACACCACATCTAAAATGGAAATCTTATCCATTATTAAATGAAATTGCCGCATTTCTAATACAATTTCGTAAAATTGCCATTAATGTAGCCAGTTACAGTAATAAATATGTATCGCCAAGAAGAGAGCATGCATTGACTTTAGCCAGATCGAGAGTCGTTAGTGAATACCTTTGGTCTCAAGGAGTAGATAGTCGTTTTATCTTTACACAAGGATTAGGTAGTGATAAACCTATTATTGGATACACTAAAGGTGGTGATAATTCAATAAATGCACGAGTAGAAATTACTTTCAGAAGAGCTGTGGCATAGGGGAAAGAATGAGTCGTGAAGCGTGGGAAGTAATAAAAAGTAGCAAGAATTTCTATGTGAATTCTTACAGACGCGGGATAATCGCGTTAATTATTTCTCTATTGATGAATTGCATTTTTGGATTACTAATCGCTTACATTCATTTAACAGAGCCTGAGCGAGATTTTTATGCAACAAGTGGGGTAGCTCCCCCTATCCAGCTGCAACCTCTTCTTGCTCCGAATTATTCATTGAACGCGTTACTTCCTCCTGACCCACCTGCAGAGAATGAGGAAGATAAATTGATACCACAATAAGCAATAAATAGAGGATATTATGGCTGAAGACGCCTTGACAGTTGTTGCACTAAGAAATAAATTTTATAAAGACAGTCAACGTAAAGTGATACTTGCGTTGTTAATTGCTCTTATTGTCAATATAATTCTAGCTGCACTATTAGTGTATATGATTACTCATCCTCCAGCCCCTAAATATTTTGCTACGAGTATTAATGGTCGTATTACCCCTTTATTTCCTCTAAATGAGCCAAACCAATCAGATTCTGCAGTATTGCAATGGGCAAATCAGGCTGCTATTGCTGCATTTACTTATAATTTCGTTAACTATAGAGATGAATTGCAAGCCTCCTCTGGGTTTTTTACACCTGAAGGTTGGGATCAATTTCTAAACGCTTTACAACAATCAAATAACCTGGATGCAGTAAAAGCTAAGAAACTGATTGTTTCTGCTGTAGCAACACGAGCTCCCATTATCTTGCAAAAAGGTGTATTGAACGGAAGTTTTTCATGGCGAGTACAAATGCCTATATTAGTAACATACCAGAGTGCCAGCGAATTTAGTCAGCAAAATAATGTGGTTACTATGTTAATCACTCGTGTTTCTACCTTAAATTCTCCTAGGGGAATAGGTATATCGCAATTTGTTGTAGGACCTGCCGCAGGTGGAGTGTCTTAATGAAAAAGCTGAACTGGTTTTTAAAGTTTTGTTTGATGTATGGAATAGCCTATTGGATTCCTGGTTCTTCCTATGCGCAGGATCAGACTGATAGTGCCCAGCAAGCCTTACAACAGTTACGCTTATTGCAACAACGTTTATCGCAAAATCAACCAGC
Organism: Legionella sp. PC1000; assembly: GCF_014109805.1. GTDB lineage: Bacteria > Pseudomonadota > Gammaproteobacteria > Legionellales > Legionellaceae > Legionella > Legionella resiliens. The sequence goes on along the minus strand of NZ_CP059400.1, from coordinate 3,348,246 downwards.
AGGGCAAAATCAGCCACCAGGACAAGCCCCCGCCCCAGTTCCCGGTCAAACTCCTCCACCGGCCCAAAATCAAGGGCAAAATATTCCTATTCCCCTTGCAAATAATATATATAAACCACCTGTTCAAACTCCTCCACCGGCTGCAGTACCTAATCCTAATGCACCGCAGGTAATAAGCCAAAATGATGAAGAGGTCATTGACAATAAAGCATTTAAAGATATGACAAGAAGCATCTATCCATTGAGTACGGAACAAATTGTTCATTTAAGACAAATAAGCGAAACTATGGAGTATGCTAAGGCCTCACCTGCTGGAACCCCACCAAAGCCTACAGCAACTTCTCAATTTGTGAATTTATCTCCTGGCTCGACTCCCCCTGTTATTCGTTTGGCACAAGGATTTGTTTCTTCATTAGTTTTTCTTGATTCATCCGGAGCGCCATGGCCGATTGCTGCTTATGATTTAGGTGATCCAAATTCATTTAATATTCAATGGGATAAAACAAGTAATACAATAATGATTCAAGCAATGAAATTATACAATTATGGTAATTTGGCTGTCCGTTTGAGAGGTTTAAATACCCCAGTGATGCTAACACTTATACCAGGACAAAAAGCAGTAGATTACCGAGTTGATTTGCGGGTTCAAGGTTTTGGACCCAATGCTAAAACCATGCCTCTAGAAACCGGAATCCCACCATCCGCTAGTGAATTACTTCTTCATGTTTTAGATGGTGTGCCTCCTCCTGGAAGTAAACGGCTAAGTATTACTGGAGGAGATGCACGTGCATGGTTAGCTAATGACAGAATGTATGTTAGAACCAATCTTACAATATTGTCACCGGGCTGGTTGGCAAGTATGACCAGCGCAGATGGGACGCATGCTTATGAAATGCAAAAATCACCGGTGTTATTAGTTTCCTGGCATGGGAAGGTCATGCAGCTCAAGGTAGAAGGGTTATAAATGGCTGGCAGAAAAGAAAATATAAAATCGCTTTTTTCTAATACTCGGACACGAGTTATTATCATTTTTACAATAGTATTAATCGTAATTGCCATAGTGGTAGGGTATATAAAATTAAGATCGATTAATAGCGGGCCTTCAGCAGTTGCAACTGTTGGGCATACTCCAGGTGCTATTCAATCCATTCCCGGTGTTCTTAACCCAACGGCTCAATATGCCAAATTACAAGAAGAACAAAATATTAACCAGGCACAAAAAGCTGAGCAAACTGGTGGAAGCGCAATTCCAACAATTATCAGAACTCAAGCTTTGGGTGAGGGTGTGGGCGTTATTGGTTCTCAAGGTGGACAAACTGGAGTAGGTTTTGCAACTTTAGCACGTGAGAATGAAGAGGGGTCACAAAAAAGTCTTTGGTTGCAAACACTACAAAACGCTGGTTGTTCTAAGACTGCTATGAATCAGGTTATTAGCCAAGGGGCACAATTAACTGATTTAAAAGGAGCATGTAGCTGCGCACAATTAAAAGATAATGGTTATACTTTAAAGGAGCTTAATCTGGTTTGCCCCTGTAAAGAATTAAAGGCTGCAGGATTTAATGCAAGACAGCTTAAAGATGCAGGATATACAGCCTCAAGGCTAAGAGATTGTGGTTTTAATGCTTGCGAACTACGTAATGCAGGTTTTACTGCTCAGGAAATGAAGGATGCTGGTTTTTCTGATGATGAATTGAAAGGTGCTGGATATACTCCAGAGGAGATAGCTCGAGCCAGTGGTTTACCGAATGGAATAAGTGCTGCAGATGTACGAAAAGCTGGATGTAGTGTTGATGCATTGGTTAAGTTACGCAAAGCAGGGGTTTCTGCTTCTGCAATTAGACGGATAAGTGGATGCAGCGTAGAACAATTAAAAGCGGCTGGTTTTACTGCTAAAGAATTGCGCGATGCAGGATTTAGCGCAGCGGATCTAAAAAGAGCGGGCTTTACTCCCGAAGAATTAAGAGCGGCAGGGTTCACTGCCAGAGATTTATTAAATGCTGGATTCACCCCAGATGATCTTGCTAAGGCAGGCTATTCTGCAGCAGATATAAAAGCAGCAGAGAATGAATTGCCGCCGGGTATTAATCCTGATGATGTAAAAAAAGCGGGTTGTGATGTTGATGTGTTAAAAAAGGAAAGACTTGCGGGTGTTAGTGCAACGTTAATTAAAAGATATGCAGGATGTAGCGCCCAAGCATTAAAAGCAGCTGGCTTTACTGATGCGGATTTAGCGAATGCTGGATTTACTCCACAGCAAATTGGTTCTGCAAGCCCGCTTACTGATGCACAAATTAAAGCAGCTGGTTGTGATCCAGAAAATCTGAAGAAGCTTTTCGCAGCAGGTGTTCCGGCCAAGCGCATTAAAGAATTAAATGGATGTAGTGCTGAAGCGTTAAAGAATGCAGGTTATGACGCGAAATCGTTACTTGATGCTGGCTATACTCCATCGCAACTTCTTGCGGCAGGATTTACTCCCCAGGAATTGCAAAATGCGGGACTTAGTGTTGCATCTCCATTGACTGATGCTCAAATTAAAGCCGCAGATTGTAACCCAGAAAACCTGAAAAAACTCTTTACGGCAGGTGTTTCTGCCAAACGCATTAAAGAATTAAACGGATGTAGCGCGGAGGCATTAAAAAATGCGGGTTATAATGCGCAATCTTTAATTGATGCTGGCTATACTCCATCGCAACTTCTTGCGGCAGGATTTACTCCCCAGGAATTGCAAAATGCTGGACTAAGTCCTGCAGAGGTAATTGCAGCAGCACGTGTTGCAGATTGCAGTGTTGATGCATTGAAGAAAGCACGCGCCGCAGGAATTAGTGCGTTGACAATTAAGAAAACGCTTGGATGTTCTGCGAAGGCGCTAAAGGATGCGGGTTATACAGCTAAAGAGCTCAAAGATGCCGGGTTTACAGCGGCTGAACTCAAGGCTGCGGGTTTTAGTGCCAAAGATTTAAAAGATGCGGGGTTCAGTGCTAAAGAGTTAAAAGATGCTGGCTTTAGCGCCAAAGAATTAAAAGACGCTGGATTTAGTGCTAAAGACTTAAAAGATGCAGGTTTTAGTGCCAAGGATTTGAAAGATGCCGGATTTACAGCCGCGCAATTAAAAGCAGCGGGCTTTAGTGCTAAAGACTTAAAAGATGCTGGCTTTAGCGCCAAAGAGTTAAAAGATGCGGGTTTTAGTGCTAAAGATTTAAAAGATGCGGGTTTTAGTGCTAAAGACTTAAAAGACGCTGGTTTTAATCCAAAAGAATTAAAAGATGCAGGATTTAGCGCCAAAGAGTTAAAAGATGCAGGATTTACAGCTGCAGAGATGAAGGCGGCTGGTTTTGGTGCTAAAGAGTTGGCTGATGCAGGGTTTGGGGCTGCTGATTTAAAAAATGCAGGATTTAGTGCAGCAGAATTGCAGAACATTCAAACTGCTCCTGAAGGTTCACAAGTTGCAGGCTTGGGAGCACCGAATATTCAGCAAGGTGCATTTAACATTGGTGGAGTGCCTACAGTAGGTCAAGGAGGAGCTGCTGCAGCACTGCTGCCAGGATCTGCTGAGAGTAACCAACAGTTACAATCCATTATCAACAAACAAAATCAACAGCAAGCGGAGCAAAAATATCAACAAAAAATTCAACAAAAAACTTCTGATATGCTAACTGCTGCGAACCAACTAATAGCAGAATGGAAAAACGTACCTACACAAAGTTATACTGCAGGAAATAAGGAAGATGAGAAAGCGCTAGCTGCTGCAGGAGCTGGTCCTGGAGGGCCAGGCGGTGTTCAATCTTCAACAACTACGGTATCTACTACGCAAGTAAATATGATTAAAACAGGTGACGTGCTTTTCGCTGTAATTGATACTTCAGTTAATAGTGATGAGCCAGGCCCTATTCTTGCGAGTATTGTTTCAGGGAGACTTAAAGGTACCAAGCTTATTGGTAGTTTTAATTTACCGTCGAATGCTAATAAGATGGTTATTACATTTAATACGATGTCAATTCCGGGTGCGCCAAAAACAATTCCAATTTCTGCTTATGCAATTGATCCCAATACGGCAAGAACGGCTCTTTCGAGTAAAACAAATCACCATTATTTACTGAGATACGGTTCATTGTTTGCTTCCTCGTTTTTAGAAGGGTTTGGTAACGCATTCCAGTCTGCTAATACCACGGTTACCATTGGAGGTACAGGTGGCGGCAATAACGTAACTGTCGCTAATGGAGTGGGCCGTTCTACACTGGAAAATGCTGTAATTGGTTTGGCTACAGTGGGTAAGACATGGGGGCAGCAAGCACAAGTATTATTTAATACACCTACAACTGTTGAGGTCTATGCAGGAACTCCTGTGGGGGTTTTATTTACTCAGGATGTAAAATCTATTTAATTTGATGGTAGGTAAAAATGGCAGATAATGATCAAAATGATGAGTATAAATTCGCTGAATTAGATTCTCTTGAGAACGAACCACTGGAGACTTCAGAGTTTGATTCGAAAAGCGCTGCTCCAGTGGGAGCAGGGAGAAGGGAGCCTCCAAAAAATATCAAACGCAATGCTTTAATTGCGGTGGGTATAATTATTTTTGCTATGTTGATGTATCAATTTATCGGTGGGATGTTCTCTAAACCCACCCCTGCTCCTAAAGAGAGCGAAGCTCCTGCTCCTATAGCGGAAATACCACCACAGCCGAAAGAAGTTCAACCTGAAATTCCACCTGAACCAATTCAGCAACAACCTGTAGTGCAACAACCCATAGTCCAACAGACTCCACCTCCAGTGATTCAAGAGAGTTCAGCGTTACAACAGAAAGTGGCATCTATTGAGTCGAGCCAGCAAACGGTTCAGTCAGAGGTGAGCTCGATGAATCAGCAAGTAAGCACCATCAATAATAATGTAAACGCATTAAACGCACAAATTGCAAAACTAAATCAGGTGATTAGCAATTTGAATAATCAGGTTGTGAAGCAATCAGAAGTAATTAATGTATTAATAGAGCGGACAAAACCTAAACCTGTTAAGCGAGTAATTCATATTAAACCAGCATCTCCGCAAATAATTTACTATATAAATGCAGTAATTCCTGGTCGGGCTTGGCTAATTGGCACAAATGGTTCTACACTTACAGTAAGAGAAGGATCAAAAATCGCAGGATATGGGGTAGTTAAGCTTATTGACTCTATGCAGGGTCGTGTTTTAACGAGCTCAGGGCGAGTAATTAGGTTTAGTCAAGAAGATATTTGAGGTGTTTGTATGGCTGAAACATGTACGGGCGGAACAGTTGCTTGCTGGATATCGGGTCAAGTTAATATATTAACTAATGTCGCAAATTCGTTGATTCCTGTAGAACGCATGATTACAGGAGGCGCATACCTAATCGGCTGTGCATTTTTATTCAAAGCAGTCTATAGTTTAAAGACATATGGTGAATCCCGGACTATGATGTCAAGTAATACTAGTATGAAGGAACCAATTGTATATTTGTTAGTCGGCGCGATATTTATTTATTTTCCAACGGCGTTTTCATCATTAATGGTGAGTACTTTTGGTTATCAAAATGTTCTCCAATATGCTCCAGTAAGTAGTAGCAATCCAACACTTGATACTTTATTTGGTACTGGAAGTGTGGTGGGGAGGCCTTTGACAATTATTATTCAGGTCATCGGTTTAATTGCCTTCGTAAGAGGATGGGTGTTGATTGCGCGTTCTGCTTCGCAAGGACAGCCACCAGGAGGAACGGGAAAAGGTTTAATGCATGTTTTTGGAGGAATATTAGCAATCAACATTGTAGGTACACTTGAGATGATTAATAATACTTTATATGGGACATCGTGAGACAAGGCAGGGCACGATTTTGATTTTAGTTAATTTCTGTAATTTAAATTGGGGAGAAAAAGGTGAAGAGCAAAGTCATTAGTAAATCTAGTTACAAATATTGGTTAAGCAGTTTTGTTTGTTTAAGTTTATTGGCATTGGTGAGTCAAGATGCTGCTGCAGGAGGAATATCCGTAGGAACGATGGCATCAACGATTACCGCGTCATTTACAAATTTGACAAAATTAATCACTGCGGGTTCTTACTTGGCCGGATTGGGTTTCTCAATTGGTGCTATTATGAAATTTAAACAGCACAAAGATAACCCGACCCAAATTCCAATAGGTACACCAATTGCTTTAGTTTTTATCGCTGCGGCCTTATTGTTCCTACCTTCTATTTTAGGAGTAACTGGGGTAACAATGTTCGGAGGCAGTGGTGGTACAACTGCTGGACCTACAGGAACAGTTTATACAAGCGGCAGCTAATAGCATAGAAGTTGCCTGTATAACAAAAATGGTAAGATTCATTTATGATCCTCTCCCTGCTAAAGGGTAGAGGATCTTTTAATAGGTATTAAATAAATAATTGCCAATAAACTTTATTGTAAATGCGAGCCGAGAAGATGGCAGTTAATCAACAACAACATAAATTAAAATTAATGGCTACGCCGGGGTCATGGCGTTTATATTCAGCCAGGAAGGTAGACGAACGATTTAAAGCGTTTGAGCAAAAAGTATTTCAAAGAGATAGATATACTTGTATATTTTGCGGATTTCAAGCACGCTTATTTCAAGAGGTGATTAACCTTGATAATAACTATGCCAATAATAAATTGGATAATTTAGCAACCTCTTGTTGTTTTTGTGCACAGTGCTTTTTTATTGAGTCTGTTGGTGTTGGCGGTTATGGTGGAGGAACATTGATTCATCTTCCTGAGCTAACCCAGCCGGAATTAAACAGCATATGTCACGTATTATTTTGTGCGATCACTAACGATACTGGGTATAAATCCAGTGCACAAAATATTTATCGAGCATTCAAGTTTCGTTCACAACTTGTGGAGGAAAAATTTGGAGAGGGAACGAGTGACCCTGCAATATTTGGTCAGCTAATGATCGATGCAGGTGTAAATGACGAAGAGAGAAGAGCTCAATTGTTTAAAGATATACTTCTATTGCCTTCGCGCGCCAAATTTCGTAAACAAATTGAAAAATGGGCTGCTAGTGCATTAGAAGAAATTTCAAGTTAGTTAAAACGTGAGGAATGGAATGGCGCATTGGTCAGAATCATTTTTTGAAGGGATAGATACCTTCTTTGCCTGGCTAAGTACTTCGCTCAAGCAGACAACAGAATCTTATATTGATTTGGAAACAGCAGATAGCCCAACTGTATTGGTTAATCATGATGGTTCCTTATTATCTATTTTGAAAGTTGAAGGGGTATCAGCCCTTGTCGGAAGTTTAGAATTCGACAATCTTGTGGATGGTATCACCAACTCATTTCAAGGCGCTATGGGACGTCCAGGGCACGCTTTACAGGTTTACTTTAGCCATGATAAACAAAACATAAGAAAATTGATCCAAGATACTTACGAACCAGCTACAGCTAGTGCAAGACGATTGGAACTTAATTTAACAGACTTGTTTGAGGAACGAGTCAATTATATGGCACAGTATTGCGCAGAAGAGCGTGTCTATTTTGTGCTAATTACACGGCCATTCAATTTACCTTCTGAACAATTAAAGGTAGCAACTAAAACTAAAATGAAAATGATCAAAGATATGAAGGCTCCTCCTTTTAAAAACAGCCAGACTATCTATGCAGCAATTCCAGAGTTACGCGATACTCATGATGCTTATGTTCGTTCCGTTATGAATGATTTAGATTCGCTTCACGTTTTTGCTAAATTACTGGAGGTTCATGATGCAGTTCATGCAATTCGCATGACCGCTGATCCTGATTATACGGCAGATGATTGGCGGGCAAGCTTACCGGGAGATAAGGTAACAGTTCGTGAAATTAATAATTTTGAAGGTGATGCTTCTGATTTATTATGGCCCTCATTAGCAAAACAAGTATTTCCTCGTGATGCAGAAGTATTAGATTTACGTACGGTTAGGGTTGGAGATAAGATTTATTCATCAACCTACATTGATTTATTTCCAAAAGATTTAAGAGCCTTTATTCAGTTATTTACCCGTATATTACCCGCACATATTCCTTGGAGAATATCCTTTTTAATTGAAAGTGAAGGCCTTGCAACTATTAAGCTTAAAGGACTTCTAGCGGCGATTCTAACGTTTAGCTCAGCACAAAATCGTTTGATCAGTGATTCGGTGAACTTATTAAAATACGTACAGCTCAATACCGATGAATCAATAGTTCGCTTGCGAGTTGTTGCCACAACTTGGGCGCCCGAAGACAGAATGGCGTTATTGCGACAAAGAAGTTCTGAATTAGTAAAAGCAATTGAGGGTTGGGGATCAACCGATGTTTCGGAAATTTGTGGCGATCCGTTCGGTGGTTTTGTTTCCAGTATGTTAGGTGCTACCCTTAACAGCATGGCAGTCCCTACAGTTGCTCCACTAAGCTCAATAATTTCGATATTGCCCATTACACGTCCTGCATCACCTTGGACAAAAGGAGCATTACTCTTTAGAACGCCTGATGGTAAACCTTGGCCATTCCAGCCAGGATCTACAGAACAAACGACTTGGATTGACTTGGTTTATGCGCGTCCAGGTTCTGGTAAATCAGTGTTATCCAATGCGATTAACTTAGCTTTATGCTTATCGGGGGGGTTATTACGATTACCACGTATTGCGATTATTGATATTGGACCTTCAAGTAGTGGTCTCATCTCATTGTTGAAAGAAGCGCTTCCGGCATCAAAACGGCATTTAGTTGCTTATCACAGGTTACGAATGACGCCTGAGTATTCAATCAATCCTTTTGATACACAATTGGGATGTCGGTATCCTACAGCACTGGAGCGTGCTTTTTTAGTTAACTTTATTACGTTACTAACTACTCCCCTTGGAGCGGAAAGACCCTATGATGGTATGCCGGATCTGGCGGGTATGGTAGTAGATGAATTATATAAAAGTTTGGCTGATGAATTTAATCCAGCTCCTTATTCCCCCGGGGTAGAGGAGTTTCTTGACAGTATTTTAGAGGAAATTGGGTTTGTTCGAGATTCAAAATCAACCTGGTGGGAAGTAACAGACTCACTTTATTCCGCAGGTTTTGTACATGAAGCGATGCTTGCTCAACGTTATGCAATGCCTTTGTTAGCAGATGCTGCATCAATTTGTCGGACTCCCTCTATTGAAGACTTATACGAAAGAATAACGGCACCAACAGGTGAATCATTAATTAATGCATTTTCACGAATGATCTCTTCTGCAGTGCGTGAATATCCTATTTTGTCACGCGTGAGCAGTTTTGATATTGGTGATGCGCGTGTTGTATCGCTTGACCTTGATGAAGTAGCGAAAAGTGGCGGGGACGCTGCAGATAGACAGACTGCTGTTATGTATATGCTGGCACGTTATGTATTGGCAAGGCACTATTATTTAACTGAAGAGAGCTTAAACAACATACCGGAACAATACAAAGAATATCATCAAGAAAGAGTGCAAGAAATTCGAGAAGATCACAAACGTATTGTATATGATGAGTTTCACCGTACTTCAAAATCTGCTGCGGTACGTGAGCAGGTTATTATCGATATGCGTGAAGGCCGTAAATGGAAAGTACAAATTGCTTTATTATCACAATCAGTTGATGACTTTGATCCTGTAATGATCGATTTTGCTACTGCAATTTACATTATGGATGCGGGACCTTCACAAGCAATTGAAAAAACTACTTCAATATTCGGACTTTCCGATACTGCAAAAACTGCTTTACGCACTCGAGTGCATGGCCCAAGGGAAGGGGGGGGTACTTTTCTAGCACAATATGCTACTAAAACTGGAGTGAATGTGCAGTTGCTTACGTTGACCTTAGGACCGGTTGAATTATGGGCTTTCAGCACTACAGCTGAAGATGCTACAGTGAGGAACCACTTGTATCGCCACATTGGTCCCTCAGAAGCAAGACGCCTTTTGGCAGCACTATTTCCTAATGGTTCCGTTGCCAAAGAACTAGAAACTCGATTGAATAGTATGAAAGAAAAAGTTGGTTTGATTGAAGATGAGCTGAAAGAAAGTATTGTAGAACAGTTAATTAACGAAATTCTTGATGCTTATTCAAAAAATCCTGATGTTAAGAGTCTACCTGCAAAATTAACGTGAGTTCGACATAAAAAGTATAAAATAATTTTATACTTTTTATGTCGCTAAACAAACATTATCCCGTAAAAAAAAGAAGCATTTTATATATGGAGTCCCTTCTAAATAACTCAGTTCGAGATAAGAAAATAGCATTATTTTTCTTATCTCGAACTTCCGTTAAATTCCCTTAATATTCCCTTAAGAGAACTCCCATATAATCGGCCTTGTTCTTAATCTAGAATGGATTTGATGCATTCAAATCTGTTTCTGAAAAGAATAAATACAACGGAATATTTATTTAGAATGAGGTCTATATGAGAAAAGTAATTGCCATTTTGTTTTCATCATTAATTGCAGTCAATACCAGTTTTGCTCTTGGTAACACAGAAATTCCTGATGAGATGTACATTAAAGAGCATTGGATCAGTTTAACGACGAGCTACGATATTGAAACAAAAACACGAAAACTGGGTACTTTATATAGAAAATTTCTGAGTCTCTTATTGACCTATGAATTTTTTGATCCATTCGATAATAAATTGGCATATGCACAGTCAAAGTTTTTTTCTCTGACTGCTCATTTTGATGTTTATGATAATTACGAAAATTTTATTGGATCGGCTGATGAAAAACTATTTGCCTTTTTCCCTACGTTTGATATTTATGGACAAGATGGCCACACCAAATTAGCTAAGGCAAGTATGAACTTTTGGGGTACAACCTTTACCATTTATGATCCTGTAACAGATAAAGAAATGGCAACTTTATATCGGCCATTTTTTAGACTGAAAAATGATTGGACTTTTAATATTACCAACCGAGCTTTATTCAATCAAAAAGAAATTGATTCTCGTGTGTTGATGACTGTTATTGCATTCCAGGGGGATAGAGAATATTGGGAAAGTACTAATCGAAACTCCCTAAGAGGAGTTGCGAAAAAGTCTGCCCAAGCAAACGAAGTCACATCAGAACAGGTAAATGAGCTTTTGGAAAAAATTGCAGCAGTCAGCAAACAAGAGGGATTGGAAAATATAGGAAATCCTGCTCCAAAAATGATGGATGCAATTGCCAATGAGCTTGAAGAGAGTTACAAAAAATTGTATGTCCCTGATGAATCAACACAAACAAATAAGGAAAAACTTGATACGTTCACTGAATATTGTTTGAGTTTAGTACAATCAAATACTTTTACTCATGAGAAAAAGAAAGCAATTCTTTTCTTACTTAAGGCACGTTTGGAAGGCGCAGCAAACATAATATAACACTGTGTCTGAAGTTAAGTGAATCGTATTTTAACCGTAGCTTGGAACAGGTGATATTCCACCCCAAGCTACATTCTTCATCGTATTTTCGTTCAACCTGAGCACAAATCTGATATTCTGCTATACCCCTTTACAACTATTTCCCATCATATATTAAGCCTTCAATGTGTAATAAAAAATGTTTTATTGCATCCATTGTTTGCATTGCAATTAGAATTTTTTGGACAGAAGTTAAGAGGCTCTAAGAGGTAACGTTACAATGACCTTTAACCCTCCTTGGAAATTATTCGTCAATGTAATATCGCCTTGATGCATTTGAATAATTTCTCTGGCAATTGTTAATCCAAGTCCTGTACCTCCTGTACTACGGGAGCGTGAATTTTCGCCACGATAAAAAGGTAAAAAAACGTGTTCCAGATCCGTTTCTGCCATGCCTGGGCCTTGATCCGTAATGGTAATTTCCACTTTATTTTGTAGGCAAATTAGATGAATCATTGCCTTATAGCCGTAATGAACTGCATTATTGATCAAATTATTAAAAGCACGTTTAAGTAAATTTACCGTACCATAACAAACCAGTTTTGGGCTTTCGCTAGTAAAACTAACATCATAATTCAGTTCAATAGCATCATCCTTTAATGATGAAAGCAGGGCCACCAAATCAAAAAGCTGAGGCTTTTCTTCGACATTCACATCTCTAAAATAATCCAGCGTTTCTCGGATCATGAGTTCCATCTCATTAATATCAGTCATTATTTTGCTGTAATTTGGATCATCTTCCAAATATTCAGCACGTAATTTTAAACGAGTTAAAGGAGTACGTAAATCATGCGAAATGGCGGTGACCACTCGAGTTCGATTGGCTAAAAGCTTATTCACTTTTTCCTGCAGGTCATTAATTTTTTTAAAAATAGTTTTTTGATCTTGATTTCCTGTTACTGGGATAGGTAACCAGTTGTCTTGATGCTCACTGTAATGGAGACTTTGGATTAATGTGTGTATTGGTTGATTTAGTGATCTAACCGCCCAATAATTAATGAAAAGCAAAGCGCCTACTAGGATAAGAAACATACTGACTATTGAATTTGCTTGCCTTGGAAAAAAGGAAATTACTTTGATATTTAACCAATTATTTTCCTTTAGAAATACCGAAAATTCCAATTTTTTATTTTGTTTCATCAAATTAAAAAGAATTGGGGCTTTTAAAGTCAACAACGCATTTTTATCGTATAAAGGTTTAGGAGATAAGCTTATTTCTGCCCAGGAAATACTTTGATTTCTAAGGATTAAAGGCCACATCGATTGGGTGTTTTTTTGTAATAGCACAACAAGATGGGTCAATGATCGGACTGCTTTGGGAGGAAGTGGAGAGCGAATGTTTTCATAATAGTATTTTCCCAACTGCATCAGTGAAAAAATTATTAATAGATTGCCTAGTATTAATCCCACCAATGTTTTTTTTGCTGTTTTGGTTAATTGACTCATACCAAATCAACCTTAGTTTTGAATTGATACCCACCCCCGCGAATCGTTAATAATAATCGTGGATTACGTGGATCAAGCTCAATTTTTTTACGCAAACGACCGATGAGGACATCAATTGATCTATCTTGTGAATCACAATCCTTCTCATACAACAAATCCATTAATTGATCGCGGCTCAAAATACGTCCAGGATGTTCCAAAAAAATGACCAACAGTTCATATTCTCGGTGGCTTAATGGAATAGCGACAGATTCCTTATCAATCAAAGAATGGGTATTGCGATCGAGAATCCAATTATCGAAATGTATTTGTTGTAATGGAGTGAGTTTTTTACGATCATGCTCCAATTCTCCCTGAGTACGTCGTAATTGCGCTTTTACTCGGGCCAGCAATTCACGGGAACTGAAGGGTTTGGAAATGTAATCATCTGCTCCTAATTCCAAGCCAGCAACTCGGTCAGCAATGCTATTTGCTGCGCTAAGCATAATAATAGGCATACTGTGAGTTTGACGAATCATTTGGCATAAATTTAATCCATCAATTCCAGGGAGCATAATATCTAAGATAATTAAATCAAAATTATTTTCTCTTAATAATTGTTTGATGTGCAAACCATTCAAGGTCCAGGTAGTTCGAAAACCATTTTTAATTAAGTAATCATTAATCAAGTGCGTAATTTCTTGATCATCATCAATAATCAATATGTGACTTTTTCTTGTACTCATAAATCACCTGGCAAAATAATGTACGACATTATAACAGTAAACTTCTCTATGTTGTTTATTATTGTGACAACACTGTTACAATAAACACTGCATTTGTCATATTCCTATTACATTGTCTCATTACACTTGCCAATAAACCTCTTTCGAAACACTACTGCAGAGGAGACCTGCTTCGTTGGTACGGTGCTCGAATCCTCATGTACTGGACTTACACTCCGGTTCAGCGCTTCTTGTCTACTCGCGTTTCTTTCTCAGCAGCGAGTTTCGAAAGAGGTCTAATGAAACCTAATAGGAGAGTAAAAATGAATATGAAACGGTTCTTATTAATTAGTAGCCTGGTCTTGAGTGCCTCAATTGCTACAGCACAACCATCAGCATCTGCTGCGACGGTGGTTTCTGTAAATCAAACAGGACATTATCGTCAGCATGTCGGTAAGTTGTTAACTCCAGAACAACGTTCCGAATTAGCAAAAATCAAGAGAAATCTTCATGCGCAAATGGCCCCATTAATTAAAGAAAAGCGTGCGCTCTCTATGCAAATACGAGGTAAATTAGCAACGCCTAATGCCAAATGGAGTGATATATCCAGATTAGTGGAAAAGAAAAATAGTGTTAATGCAAAAATAAATACTTTACGGGCTCAAACCCAATTTAAAACCTACCAAAAACTGGGTGTTTTATTGCCTATTCGTCATGGTCATCATTGTGGTTTTCAAAATAAAAATTCTGTCAAAAAATCATAACAGCGTTTGACGGTTTCGCGTCTTTTGCGAAACCGTTCAATCTTTTAATTCAATGACTACAACTTTTATTGGATGTTTGTCCATGTTCTCATCGGTGTGTAATTCACCAGGAACATCTTTAGAGAGATAATATGCTTTATCTTTTTCTAATTTTAGGAAATGTTCTTTTCCTTTATTGTTAACTACTTTTATTAATCCGCTATCTAAAGCAACAATTACTCTATTGTGCTCATGCCGATGCATTTTTAAAATTTGCTCTTTATTCGGGTAAATTACTGTTGTCCAGACAGAGACCTTTTCATTGGATAGTTGGGGAATACGAACGGTTTTTTTTGCATCTGCATAAGAGTTTATTGATATCAAAAATGGAAGAATAGAAAGGATCGAAGTGATGTAGTTCCGCATAATGTTCTCCAAAAATTTTTTAGGAGAACTATAATACATGGCGTTTCATTTAAGAAGATTTAACCACACATTTTTACTGTAGGGAAGATTGTTTTATTGCTCCACATCATCACATTTTTTAACAACAACCTGCTTAATCAGCTCCGTCAATAAAATGTAGTTTTGCGTTTTATGGGAGGTAGAGCGCCAGGCTACGCCAATTTCTCTATAAGCATGGTTTGTTTTTAAAGGAAGTGAAATTAAATCAGTTCCTGTAAGAATGCCGCTGTTAATCGCAAGATTAGGTAAAAAAGTAATGCCGGGTTGATGACTTACCATTTGGATTAACGTATGTAAGCTGGTGGCAAAAAAATGATTGATTTTTTTGCTTTCTTTTAATTGACATGCTTGCAATGCATGGCCTGTCAAGCAGTGTTCTTTTTCAAGAAGAAAAATACTGTTTTCAGGTAGTTTATTGATTTCTTTGTCAAATCCTTTATGTGACCATGTCTTAGGTAAGACCAGTTTAAAGTAATCTTTGCATAATATTTGGGTATGGAAGTCTTGGGTTGGATAAGGAAGCGCTAAAATCACAAGATCAAGCTTTCCCTCACTTAAATAGTGCAAAACGTTTTCTGTAGTGTCTTCTCTGATGAATAAAGTGAGCTCCGGATAGAGTTGCTGACATAGATTTTGTAGTTCACTTAAAATAAAAGGAGCAATGGTAGGAATAACCCCAAGATAAAACTTACCTTGCATTATTTTTCCTTGGTTTTGTGCATAATCTACTAAGTCATTGCTTTGCTCAATAATGAGTCGACTGCGACGAACAATTTCTTCGCCTAGGGGGGTGAATAAAAACGTTTTATGATCGCGTTCAAGGAGTTGCGCTTCTAAGGTCTCTTCAAGACTTGTAATTGCTGCACTTAAAGTCGATTGACTAATAAAACATGCGGAAGCAGCGCGACCAAAATGTTGATGGTCATATAGTGTAATCAAGTAATGCAGCTGTTTCAGGCTGATTAATCTACTCATCGATTTTTCCGATTAAAGTTATCTGTTTTATTCATTTTAAATAATTATACACCATAACTATAATTTAATTGAAACAAACGAACTGAGGAGAAATATATGCTAACTGTTGGTCAAAAAATTCCAGAATTTTCTGTTGTTGCAGCAAAACCTGGCTTTAATAATCATGAAGAAAATGGTGTGAGTGCTTTTGAAGTGATTACTGAAAAAAGTTTTCCAGGAAAATGGAAAGTACTTTTTTTCTACCCAAAAGATTTTACTTTCGTATGTCCAACAGAAATTGTGGAGTTTGCAAAATTAAATAGTGAATTCAATGATAGGGATGCAGTAGTACTTGGAGGAAGTACAGATAATGAGTTTGTCAAACTCGCTTGGCGACGGGAGCACAAGGATTTAAATAAATTAGCTCAATACAGCTTTGCTGATGTTCAGGGGAAATTGACTAATGGGTTTGGTATTCGAGATGAAGAAAGTGGGTGTGCTTTAAGGGCAACGTTTATTATTGACCCGAATAATGTGATTCAACATGTGAGTGTCAACTCATTAAATGTTGGCCGTAATCCCCAAGAAATAGTACGTATTTTGGATGCTTTGCAAACCGATGAATTATGTCCTTGTAACCGTCCTATTGGCGGTGAAACATTATAATCCGAACAAAAATTCAGAAGTTCTTACAAATATGGGAACTTCTGAGAAGGAGAGTTAAATGTCTATAGAACAGTTGAAACAAGCGATACCTGATTTTGCTAAAGACATCCGTCTTAATGTCAGTAACCTATTTGGCAATATGGCACAATCCGGTTTAACAGAAACCCAATTTTATGGGGTTGCATTAGCTGTAGCCTACGCATTGAAAGATAGGCGTATTATTGATGCCATTAAAACAGACGGATCACTCTATATCACTTCTGAATTGAATCATGCAGTAAAAACAGCGGCTGCTCTGATGGCAATGAATAATATATATTATCGAGCAATTCATTTGGCAGAAAATAAGGAACTTGCATCACTCCCTGCTAATTTGCGTATGAATGGGATGTTAAATCCTGGGGTATCTAAAGCTGACTTTGAGTTATTTGCTTTGGCAGTCTCTGCAATCAATGGTTGTGGTATGTGTATTCACTCACACGTGAAGCAGTTGTTGGAACATGAGTTGAATAAAGTTGCAGTGCAATCGGCACTTAGAATTGCGGCGATTTTAAATGCATTGTCATTTGTTTTATCACCGGATGGATTATAAGGAGATGGCTCTGGATATGGTTTAATCCAGGGCCAAAATGCGTATAGTGAAAAATTTTTCCTTCAGGAATGACCTTAATGTTTTGCCGCTCATAATTCTAGTTGATTACTTAATTAAGTAACTTACAAAAAAATATGATAAGGAACACGTTAATATGGCTATTCGCCTCACTAAAATCCATGTTGTTTTTGATGCACATGGAAATCCTTTGGCATTTTCAGCTGTAACACGCTCTAATTTAACTGTTACATTACAATTGTTTCAGTATTCCTTCTCGCTCTTTTAAGCTTATGTTGCTTAATTTATTTCCTAAATCATTTAGGTCTGAAATAATAAATTTATAATGCCCACTTATATTTTGTGTGTCCAGCCCAAGATCTCCGCTTAATATGGTTTCCCGCAAATGAGTTTTAAATTCTCGATCCTGTTTGGTTTGAATAGTTATTTGATCACCATTTACGGAGATAGTTGGTATGTCATAGCGATTAATATGTAAAGTGTCCAGATACTCTATTAGTTTCTTAAGCGTTTCTTCGGTTTCGGGATTTTGGGTTGTTAAACCTTTTATTTGAATTCCATGGTAATTAGTCATTGGTTTTACATCAAAAAAAGCTGTTTCCTGAATTGGCTCTTGTTCATTTGTATTTAAAGACATTCTTTGTTCTTCATGATGCATATATAGTTTGAGACTTAATACTAATGAGAACATTTCAGATAACTCATTGGGAAAACCACTAGAGCAATCACCTTTCTCAATAATTCTCTGTAAGTAGTTCACAAAATTAAATTGATGGCTCATCCCGGAAGAAATTGAAGTTAAAGCCCCCTCTTCTAAGGGATGTTTTTTTAGATGAGAATAAAGAGCTTCAATGGGTGCAGTAATTCTATTAATAAAATCATCAGAGTTGAGGAACCAAGGTAACCCCCCATGCGCCTTAGCTCCTTCTTCAAAGGCTTTTAATAAATTTTCCATTAGTTCTAAGGTATCTCCCTCAATTTTTGCACTTTCTTGCAGCAACATTGCTAATTTTTTATCCATGGCAACCCTATAAGCACTAAATACTTCCTCAATGGATAATATTTGATTGATTTCTTCTACTGTAAAGGGTTTTGCGGGATAAGCGATAAATTCTTTGCTGTATTGGAAGTCACAGAGATAGCCTTTTAAACGGATATGATCTATTAAATCTTGCACTGGGTAGATATAACCGGTCCTGGATCTAAAAATAGGGCTTACATTACTCATAATAGCTCTCCTTGTCTTATTTATAATCCAGTAGCCGGAATATTAGCAATCAATTATTTTAAATTTCGATAAAACATACTCACTAATTGTAGATTATTTAACCATTTCTTTCAAAAAATGGTTTCTCCGTGCAGTCTATATTGAAATGGGTCTTCAAATGGTTTTTGTCGCAAAAACTATAATTCGGATTGATTTCCTGAACCTTTCGGGAGCTCTGATGCTGGTTTGCCCCTGGACGGTTAAGTCTGCTCCAGGCTATAAAATCACTATTCTTTTATAAAAATAATCTTACTTAATTGGTGATGGTTCAAATTCCCACTTATTTCTTTTTTTAATTCCAACTCAGGCTGTCTTAAGCTTAGGCGGTTATAATTGATTAATTTTATGTTAATTAGTGTGAATTATGAAGAAAAATTCTAAAAACGATTCAAGTAAAAAGGATATAGATAAAAAACAAGACAATGGTTTTAGCATTGTACGTGCATGGCAAGCAACCAAAAGAAAAATTTTTAAAACGTCTTCAACTCAAGAGAATAATCCATCTACTGATGGAAAAAAACAAACGGATTCAACAAAAGAACCTCACATACAACAAGAAGTAAGAACTAAAATAGACTTGCCAGCGAGTACAAAACAGCCAGATAAGAGTTCTCTTATAAGAAATGGTATGATTTATCGTTATGATCAAAAGGTATCTGAGGCGAGACCTATTTCCATAATAGATACTGAGGATTGTATAGATGTTAGAGAGCTTAAGTCTGAGGCAAACGACACTTCTGCTTATCAGAAAGAAAATACAGAGGTTATTGCGCCAAAAGATAATACAGTAAGAAGAAAGAAGCCAGAGCACTTATATAAAGCACGCATATCGCAAGAAAGAGTCTATCAGCAGCCCTCCAAGACAGAACCTCTTCCACCTAGGCCAACAACCCAAGAGCTTATTGCTCGTGATGTCCCTGGCACTTGGAAACAAAAAGCGAATCAAACTATAGACATTGACTTACCCAATTCTCAAGGAAAAATTTCAGTCAAATTAATTGCTTCGAAAAAACTTGGTGGCGGAAGTTTTGGGGTTGCAAAGAAGATTTTAGTGGAACACCCAGATGGTCGTCAGGAAAAAATGGTTGTCAAAGTAATTAAGCATGGACACACCAGCGATTTTAAGCTTATTGAGCGAGAAGGTGAATTTTTAGAAGATGTTGGTATGTTAATGGGAACTAAGGTTGATGCCTCACAACATAAATTTTTTATGCTTTATGTTGGTAAAAAAGTATCACGTTACCTTATTAATGAAGATCCGGGAAACATGCAATTTAATCTTTCTAATGAAGAACGATATGCAGCGATTAATGGATTATTAGAAAGCTTAGCGAAAATTCATGAACGAAAAATTATTCATAGTGATGTGGGAACACATAATCTAGGATTAAGAAGACATCCACTTTCTGCAGCATTATTTGATTTTAACTTGTCAGTTAGGGAAGGCGAAAGGCGAGGAAATGCGGGTATTCCTCTTACAGCGGCACCGGAAATACTGAAAGGGGAAACCAATAGCTATGCGAGTGATGTTTATTCTGCAGGGATAACGATTGCCTTATTATTAGAAATTACTACTTATAAACTATTGATGGTTCCTGATACTGATCCAGCTCCAGTTGCATTCTTGGCTCCTAAAAAGGATATTCTCTTTGGAGAAGGAGATTGCGAAGAAGGGGCGATTACCAAAATGCAAAGGAAATTTGGTTTCTCGACAGAACAGGCAGAGTATATTTATTTAATGCTTGAGAAAATGACCAATATAGATCATGAAACTCGGCCATGCGCTGCAGAAGCATCCGCCGTATTCAAAGAATTATTAACATCACCTCAAATTTCAATGGAATACCATTTACACTCTTAATTGCATTATTCACTTAATGGGCTTCAGAGTAAGCCCAAGCGGTATTTTCACTTATAATTACAAAATTAATAACTTTTTCGAGGATATGCTAAATAATTGATAATCTTCCAATTACCTTGTTTGTCTTGTTCGAAGAGATCCAGCCCTTCATCTACTGTTTCTGAAATGACTTTTCCGTGTTCCAAAATTTGAAGATACCAAGTGACTCTTACACTTGCCCAATTGTGGGAATGATAGACTTGGTGAAGTTTGAAGCGGTATTTATAGTCGCGTTTTTCCTGGAAAATTTTCTTGAAACCAGTACAGATTGATTGATAATTTTTAGGAGGAGCGCCTTGATAATTTGCTTGCACGTGCACTGAAAATAAGTTACAAGAGCGTTTTAAGTCTTTACTGTTGAATGCTTTTGTCCAGGCAGAAAAAATATGTTGGAATAACTGGATAGCGTTACTCTTTTCTGTAGCATAGGTTGTTGATGTGACGAAAATAGAGATGAAAATAAGAAGGATTAATCTTCGCACCATTTTTTCTGCCTTAATCTAGGACTGTCAAATTATACATCTTGCCAGTCTTCAGGCTCTAAAGGAATAATGAGCCATAGCAGTAGGTATGCGATAAGTGCTGCGCCTCCAATGAGAAAGAAAATCACAAAAATAATTCTCATCCATACAGGGTCGACACCAAAATAAACTCCTAAACCACCGCATACCCCAGCAATTTTTCGATCTTTACGGGAGCGCCATAATTTTTTATAGGGTTGATTCAATTTTTTATAAGGTTGATTCATAATTTGCCTTCTAATAAACGTAAATTAACTTATCCGGTTACGAGAATGTTAACCATTTTCTCCCTTCCACAAGACGCGCAATCATCATACTGCTTACTGTGTTGCATGTTACATTAAGCATAGTCGCAAGAGGATCAATAATAATACTAATTGCAGCTATTGCTATTAAAACTGAAGGAGGAAATCCATATACATTAAGTATAAGTAATTCACCGAGCATTCCTCCACTAGGAATTGCTCCCATTACTGTACCCACTAGTAAAGAAACTCCAAGGGCGGTAAGCAGTACCCCCGGACTTGAAAAATTTAAGTGAAAGATCCCGAATAAAAAAGCAATCTTGAAAACTCCGCCTATTACAGAACCATCTTTATGAATGATGGTACCCAAAGGAATTACTGTTTCGTAAATTTCAGGAGCGATTCGCATTTTTTTTGCTGCTATTAAATTAGCAGGAAGACTGGCGGCACTGCTGCATGTGGCGATTGATGTCACAGCAGGTAGAAAAATGTTGCTCCAAAATAATTTGATACCTCGAGCTCTTCCAGCTAAATAGGCAAATAGTGTGAAAGCAACAATAAAATAAATGATTCCAAATGTATAATAAAGAACAGCAATACGGAAGTAATTCGTCATCAATTGCGGGCCCAAGTCATGAACCAAAACAGCAAAATAGGCAAAAAAACCCAATGGTGCATAATACATAATCAAAGTAAAAACACGCATAAAAATTTCTTCGCCTGCTTTTAAAAAATCAATAAATGTTTTTCCTTTGTCGTTAGTATTCGCTGCGGCTAAGCCCACTAAGATTGAAAAGATAATGAGTGCCAAAATATGCTGATGCGAAAGAAGTTTGCTAAACTCAGGAACAGTAAAAATACCAGCCATTTGATTGAAGAAATCTAAGGCAGTGTTTTTTTCTGGAACACTAAGTGGTAAGGCAACGCCTTGAGCAGGTGGAAATAAACTGACAATAAAAAGAGAACAAGTTGCGGCTACGATTCCAGTAAATAAAAATACAATTGTCATATAAAAAGCGATCTTACCCAGTTTGCCCATAGGACCAACCCGTGCTATTGCCGAAGAAACGCTAAAGAAAATCAAAGGAACAATTGCCGTAAAAATTAGGTTAAGAAAAATCTCTCCAAAAGGTTTTAAGTAGGGAGTAATCTGGCCAAAAAAGTAGCCTGTGAGACCTCCTAGTATAATGGCTGTAACTAAAATAAAGGGGAAAAAATAAGAGCCAAAAGTTTTTCGGGTACTCATCAACCAGTGTCCTTAAAAATTTTAGGAGCTGTTGCTATTGTATCTCTTTGTCTAGGTAGCATGCTATACATTGATGAGTCTTTTAGGAAAGGTAAATGATGCCAGGGAACGAATACTTTAATGTAAGTGGAGAAAATTGTATGCAAGTTTAATTTTCTAGCCCAATTTTATCATTAAATTCAGCGAGATACAGTCATTTTTTGGATATGGAGAGCAATAATTGAATCAACAGTTCTCGCTATGTATAATCAACTCCGCTTCTAATGCAATAATTGCGAGGACCGTTATGCCTAATCCCGTTGTTTACAATTACACCAACCTCACATCCTGGCAAGAAGAATTAACTCCACTTGAGCTGCAAATAACAGAAAGTTTGCAATTTATTAAAACGCAGAGGCAATCACTTAGACTCCTCCAAGAAGCATTGAGTCCTCTAAGCTTACGCATTTCCTTAATACAACACCAGATTGATATGAATATAGGCCTAGGGGGATATAATCGAACTCTGGATACATTCAAATTGCAATTGGAATTAGAAGATTTGCTAAGGCGAGCTGATGTACTCACAAGAACTATGCAACCTTCTCAACACGCACTTAATGAGGCCCAAGCCAATTTTAGGGAATTGTCCGCTCGGCAAGCATGGTTAAAAGAGCACATTCCTGCAGCTCAATCGTTTTTAAATACATTACAAGAAGATCCTTTAGGAGCGGTGCAGACTTTAACCAGGAAAATCTGGGACGCTTTCATTGATTACGAAGACACCCACTTGACCGGTCTTTCGCCACAGGTACGTATCTGCTTGCTTAGTGGTAGATATTTGCATCTACTGACTTCTTATCCCGGAGGATATTCTTCTGACTATGTGAATTCATTCCATCGTAGCAATTATCTTCGGTTGTGCGGTTTTTTATGGGATGTGTACTCCAAGGTAAAACACGAAAAAAGAGACGCCGAATTTGAGAAGATCTTAACAAGTCTCATTGAAAGTACCCATGTTGATCACCATGGTGATTTACCTTATCCAATATTAACCGGTTATAATGCAACTACCTGGTTTGAAAGCAATAAACAAAGTGCGCCAGGATGTTTTGCATTGAAAGAACAGGATTTACCCAATTTAGAAGAGCAAATCCTTAATAACGCACTTGCTTTTATTGCCCAGATAAATAGGCTAGTTCAACCTACTGCATTACAAAAACATATAATTAATGCGGCCAATTTAATTGACGCAGAAGTTAAATTGAAAAAACAAAAGTGTGAGGAAATTGATTACCATTTTTATGGACGAGCAGCTCTCATTTTGAATGATGCTCTTGCTAAACCTAGGGATAAGCAAGCAGCGAGGCGGTTAGGCGATATCGCAGAATATGCATCAGGAAGCACCTCGGTGGGTAAACAAGTTTTAGGGGGGCTTCTTATTGTGTGTGGCACATTGCTTATGAGTGCCAGCATTGCTGTTTTTATAACCACTTTCTGTTCAAGTTCCGTGCTAAGCGCTTGGGGTTTTGCACTGGGACTTAGTTTATTTGAAGCAGAACTTGTTTTCGGAATAACCTCTTCGCTAGCAGCTGCTACTGGAATCGGATTAACATTTTTTGCAGGCCCTACTGCGATTGAGTCAGGAGCACGTAAAGGTTTATCTCAGGAGCTTATGGATATTAAAGAAGGGATTGAAAATTATGGTGAACCACCAGCTTATAGTGCTCCTGTCTTAAATTATTAGTTCTTCCTCATTGCATCATTGAACCATACTCTATAATCTAGTAAAGATGACCGGAGTTTTTGTTTTTTGGCAGAAACTCCTTTTCTCTTTTCTTTCCTATGGGCAAATGAAGATGAGGCATAAATATTTCTTTAGACAGAAGGGTTCTCATGACTCGCAT
Source organism: Legionella sp. PC1000 (assembly GCF_014109805.1). Classification (GTDB taxonomy): domain Bacteria; phylum Pseudomonadota; class Gammaproteobacteria; order Legionellales; family Legionellaceae; genus Legionella; species Legionella resiliens. The sequence continues at coordinate 3,324,207 of NZ_CP059400.1, read as the reverse complement.
AAAGAAAAAAATCAAGAATGCTGTATTCAAATTCCCTCTGCTAAAGATATAGCGCAAATGCATAATATGCCGGCAGGTGCTGATGAAGATCAATTTAAACGGTTAAAACATATGGTACAGGTGATTGTCGACACTCAATCTAAAGATTCGTCATTACCTGTTGTCACTACAGATGTTGTGGAGTTACCCACGCATTGGAACCAATTATTTTCCGCAATGAAGAAAGGCAATGCGGAGGCGGTATTGGCACTTTTTGCTCAATTTCCTGAAAAGGATGAAATTCTTCGCGCGTTACTTGCGGTACATACACAAGAATATATTCAGGAAATCATTGTTTATTGCATTCAAGCCCAACAAAAAGGATGGAAACAATTATCTCCAGATATTCTTATTACTCCAGGAGCATTTGAGGTATTGATTAAAGATATCGCAATGACTCTATTTCACTCGGGAAAAATTCATTTTTCTTTTGGTTTGCCTACCCATCATGCTTACAGTAATGAAGGAAGTGGTTTTTGTATTTTAAATAAGTCAGCAGTACTAATTAAATACCTGCAGAGTTTATCGAGTAAGCCATTGAAACACATTATTGTTGGGACTGACGTAAATAGAGACAATGGTTTATGCGATATTTTAATGAACTCTGCTTCAGATATGGATATATGTCATATAGATATTTTTGATTCGAGAGTATATCCCCAGCAGGATGATGCTTTTATTTCTCAGACCTTCAAACAAAGTGGGAAAGATGCGGGACAAAAAATTCAGTCATGGCAGCGAGGAAGTTTAGACTATTTTGCAGTGGATTTAAGTCTCACAATCCGTAAACCAGGCATAGTACACCCTGCTTTGGTTTTTGCATTAGAGAAAATTGAGCAGCAAATAGAGCAGGCCAAAAAAAATCATCAGAAAGTAGCTCTATTGTTGCCTACCGGTTGGGATTCACATGAAGAAGAAACCGCTTATTGTGGAAAGTATGTTGAAGGTGAATTAATGGGGACTGCTGAGGCACGAAAAACTCGTTTTAACTCAAAGGACTTGATCTATTTTTATGAAGGTCTATTTAAACTGTATCAAGAAAATAAAAATCATATTGAAAGAATATATTGGGGATTAGAAGGTGGATATGATCGAAATATGTATGAGCAACAAGTTCAATTGTTGATGTCACTTGTTTTGAAAGATATAGTCCATCAGGAGACACATCAAATTGTGCCTGATAGTCCTAAAAAAGTGTAGGGAAGTGCACAACTTCCCAAGCAGTATTCAGAGTGTGCACCTTATTTAGGGTAAATAATAAAAGGGATTGGGTAATTTAAATACCTTTTGAGCGTATCCGCCCTTAAGATCACTGTACTGATCACCTATAGATGCTACGATGGTGTAACCTTTTTTGGTAATCATTTTTCGTGTACTTGACTTGAATGGAATAATCGATTTAGCAGAGTAATCATTGGGACGCAAATACAGGCCTGACCACTTAGAATAACCTGCTTCCTGTAAATTTTTCTCTGTTGCCTTGCGCTCAGTTTCATTTCTTCCCGTAATAAAAAATACGTTGATACCATGATTGCGGGCATCCTGATACAAGGCAAGCATAGGCTTAATTACCGGAGCATTAGCCGCCATTATGTCTTTGTGAAATTGCTTACGATTTCCACCAAAATCACGTTTAATCATATACTTATAATTCGATAAGCTGGTTTCATCAATATCTAAAATCAGAGCCAGTTTTTTAGGTGATTTTTCTTTTTGATTCATTTCGGCTTGTTGATCAATATATTTTTGTGCTTTTTTAATCACTTGTGCGAACTCTTTTAGATAAAGACCTGAATCATAATAATTTTTGAGTTCATTTTTAACAAGACTCAGATTGGGTGGATCTGCAAAAATTGGATTGGAAAAAAGAAACGCAGCACCAAGTATAATTAGGGTGAGTGATTTGTTGAGTAAACGTGTCATTATCTATCCATTTTTGCTAAATGGTAGAATTATATCTTTGTTCATTTGCTTGTCAAATCAATCCAATATTTGCGTCCCTATTTTGATGGGTTTGTGAACCACACGAGATGATTTACATTTAAATAAGCAGGTCAAGCCTAAGCCGTTTGAATTTATCTGTTGTCATCCCATTGGTAGAAATACCATTTAAGATAGTGATTATAGATTTTGCGTCAGCGCAAGTTCCATAGCGATAGGTCTTTCATATTTATATTTTTGAAATACCCTCTTAGTAATTGCTATGATTATCTTTCAAAATTTTATTCTCTATAAATAGAGAAAAGAAAAAGGTCTTAAATTTTATAAATGGAGATAGTAATGTATCTATTAAATAGAACCTCCTAAGTCTGATTAATTCTAAACCCGGATTAGCGTTGGAGAGCAATACTAGAAGAATAAACCAGTAAATGGAATCAATTATAAATTAGCCGTATTTTGATTTTGTGAGCAATGTGTTGTATTATTGAGCAAAATTAAATACAAAGACAACTTATGTATAGTAAATATCCAGCATTTTTCCCAAATAAAAATATAAAATCTTCCTTGGGCGTACAGTTTTTAAATGTTACAAAAACCTCCTCTGAAATCCAATCATTATATAGAGGCGATAATAATCTTTCAGATGTAATTTTTCTTTTGCCTACTTTACTTACAGGAATTTTTTGTCAAAGCTTTCCCGAAGTAGTAGATATTGAGCAAATAAAATTGCACAAATTAACAAACATATCTAATGATTTTCATATGGTAAGTATGTCAGAAGATCTTCAAATTGCATTAGATTGGGGGAATGGATGCTTTATTACAATCGACCCTATTTTATTTTCTAATTATATTGTAGATGTTCATGCAACTTTTCGTGAAAATCTACTAAATTTTCCTGCTCGAATGGAACGAGAAAAAGAGCATACAGCCTTAGTTATACCTTTTTGTAGTATAAAAAAAATAACGATTCGCAATAAAGAATTAGCGAACCCTTTTTATATCAGTATATCTCCCGACAACTCCGAAGCAACAACTGCATTTAATTCTCTCTATTGCCAGCTGATTTCGCTATTAAGAAAAAAATATACCCAAGAAGGAGATGATGAAGAAGAGAAAATAGTATTAAGCGCATATGCTACAGCTTATTTAGAGTTTTATGGTAAATTTAGTGGTAGTGGCAATCCTTTTAATAAAAGTTTTGCAGAACTATTAGATCTCTATCCGGAATTTATGGAAAATTTCTTTCAATCAAATCATATAATATCAAAAATAGGCTTGATGAAAGATTTTGTCCTAAGTTCATCAGGTAACTTATTTAAAACACATCCTTATACTAAAATCATCGATGCTTCCTATATCCATAGAATTAAAGAAAGCACTACTTGTCTTGAAGATGACTGGGCAAAACCAGCTTATGATTAGTAGCTAATAAAATACCAAATGAGTCAAATAAAATAGTTTCATAAAAATTGGTCATGCGATAGCACACTTTGCAGTTCCAACTATTCTAACAAATTTAAAAAAATCGTTACCTAGTAAAACGATATCTGGTCTCAACTGGAAAGAGGTTTTGTACTTATATGGATAGCCTGTTCATCCTCGGTTATAATGCCCCACTTATTTTTGTTTAAATTGCCATCCTTATGCATTTGAAGCAATTGAAATTAGCCGGTTTTAAATCGTTCGTAGACCCCACAGTGGTTCACTTCCCAAGCCAATTGGTTGCCGTTGTGGGCCCTAATGGTTGTGGAAAATCAAATATTATTGATGCGGTACGCTGGGTTATGGGGGAAAGTTCTGCACGAAATTTGCGTGGTGAATCCATGACCGATGTGATTTTTAATGGTTCTTCTAATCGTAAGTCTGTAGGTCAGGCTTCTGTTGAACTAGTATTTGATAATAGTCTTGGACGCTTGACGGGTCCTTTTTCAAGTTATGGCGAAATCGCTGTAAAGCGTGTAGTGACTCGAGATGGTGATTCTTCTTATTACCTGAATGGCAGTCGTTGTCGACGTAAAGATATTACTGATATTTTTCTTGGTACCGGTGCGGGAGCTCGTGGTTATTCAATTATTGGACAAGGCACGATTTCCCAGTTAATTGAAGCTAAGCCCGAGGACTTAAGAGTACATCTAGAGGAAGCTGCAGGTGTTTCCAAATATAAAGAACGGCGACGTGAGACCTTACAACGTATTGAGCACACACGCGAAAATCTGACTCGTGTTGCAGACATTCGAGATGAATTAGACAAACAATTGCAACGTCTGGAACGTCAAGCTAAAGCCGCCGAACGTTATCTCATTCTCAAAGACGAAGAACGATTATGTCGTGCAGAAATTTTAGCACTCAAATGGCGAGATTTTATTGTCCAACAAGAAGTAAAGCAGCGCCAAATACAAGAATTGGCAGTGAGTTATGAACAACAGCAAAGTGCATTAGCCAAAGCGAATAAAGAGCGAGCCACTTTAAATGAAACACTTTATGATGTGGATGAGCAAACGCAGCAAATTCAAGCGGGTTTCTATCAGTTAGGGACAGAAATTGCACGTTTGGAAGAAACCATTCAACAGCAAATTCGTGAAAAAAAGCGTTTAGAACACGATCAACAGCAAATGCAGAATGATTGGCAAGTTGCACAAGAACAACTCAAACACGATAAAGAAGAAGTACTTTATTGCCAGGAGAATGCACATAATCTAGAGAATCGACTGGAACAATTAAGGGATCAATTTAAAGAACATGAAGCGAGTTGGCAAAATGCGCAAGAACGACAGGGCGAATGGGAACTTCGTTGGCAAGAAGTCCAGGCTCATGCCAGCAATCTAAAAAGAGAATTCCAAGTTACACAGATTAAAGCCCAACATTTAGAAGAGAAACATCAACACACCCTTTTAAGATTAGAGAAACTTCAAGTAGAGCAAGAAACAATTTCTATAACGGATTTACAACAGATTAGAACAAACTTAGAAGATCAGCACACCAAATTGATTGCTGATCACGAGTTTGATGAATTTCAACTCAAACAAAGCCAAGAGAACACAGAACGGTTACGCGCAAGGTTGGAAGATATAGAGCAACAGCTGCATGAGTTACAAGATGATTTTCATCAAGTGAACAGTGAGCATGCTGCGTTGATGGCGGCACAGCGTGCGGCACGACAAGGTATGCAAAACAATAAAAATCTTATTAAGGAATGGTCAGCAAAACCTAGATTGATGGATATTCTAGACGTTGAAACGAAATGGCAATTTGCTTGCGAACGAGTTCTTAATGAAGCATTACACGCGTATGTTCTAGAAACGTTTGATGAGCTATTGCCGCAGAGAGTGATTTGCGAACAACAAGGAGAAAATATTGTTACTCTGAAAAATAAAACACCTAACCCCAGGCCTTACCCACGTCTTATAGATAAAATAAAAGGGGAAATCCCAGCAAATGCACATCCTTTGGAGCATATCTATACCGCGGAACATTTTGATGAAGCATTGAGTTGGTTATCTGAATTGACAGAATATGAATCTATTATAACGCCTGACGGTTTTTGGTTAGGGCAAGGATGGGTGAAATTTGTTACTCCTGAGACACAGGACGAGCTGGGTTTATTGGCGCGGCAACAAAAAATTACTGAGTTGTCTGTGGTTGTTCAGGAGTTACAACAGAAGATTGACGTCTTCAGAGTAGAACGTGACGAGACGCATCAGCAGCTCCAAAAAAGCTTAAAAGAAATTGAATTACAAAAGCTTAATGTCAATGCCAGTAATGAAGCCCTAAGAACGAACAGCCTCGCTTTGAATACTAATGAACAAGCAATTATTCATGCTGAAAAACAGGCGGCTGCTTTAGCATTTGAATGCGAAGAGTTGAAATGTGTTTTAGAAGAAATAGTAGTAGAACAATGCAATATCAAGGAAGAATTGCATTCTTTAGAGGAGCAATGCAGTGATTCCGAGCAGCGGCAAGAACAGTGTCTGAATGAAAAGCAAGAATGGATGCAAAGTTTGGCATTAAAAAGGGAACATGTGGAGGAGTCTCGAGCGGTATTGCATCATGCCGAGTTGGAATACGATAGAGAAAAAAATAAAATACAGCAACTCAATGAGCGCATTTCCCGAGAGCAAGAGCGTTTAAATATTCTGCAGGATCGTTTGGAAAACCTGGCAATGCTTTGTTTGCAAACCGAAGGCCCCGGCGAGGAACTCAAAGAACAACTTGCCCAGCAATTACTAAAACATAGTGAAGTAGAATCGCAATTAAATTTAAGCAGAGAGCAATTATCACAACTTAGAATGGAGGTTGAAGAGTGTGAGAAGAATATTTTAAACTATGATTTTGAGGTAAAACGGGCACAAGAACAAATAGGCCAAACTCGAATGGAAGAGCAGGCTTTAGTAGTGCGTGCAAGCTCCGTACATGAATCTCTTGATGAGTTAGGCTTGTTACCGCAAGCATTACTTGAACAAATACCTGAGGGTGTGACGCAAGTCATGCGTGAAGATGAATTAATTGATCTTTCTGAAAAAATCAAACGCTTAGGAGCGATTAACCTCGCTGCGATTGAGGAATTTACTGCAGAACAACAACGTAAAATGTATTTGGATGAGCAGTATAATGATTTAAACCAAGCTTTGGCAACTCTTGAAACTGCCATTGAAAAAATGGATAAAGAAACCCGTTCGCGGCTGGAAAATACTTTTGAAGAAGTCAATTCTTCATTCAAGGCACTTTTCCCACGCTTGTTCGGTGGCGGAAGAGCGCAGCTTGAATTGACTTGTGATAATCTGCTGGAAGCTGGTATTGTAGTAATGGCACAACCTCCGGGAAAACGAAACAGTACGATTCATTTGTTATCCGGAGGAGAGAAGGCAATGACTGCAGTGGCATTGGTTTTTGCTATTTTTCAGTTAAATCCTTCACCCTTTTGTATGCTGGATGAAGTAGATGCACCTTTAGATGACGTAAATGTGGGGCGTTTTTGCGCTTTAGTGAAAGAGATGTCACAATTCGTTCAGTTTCTTTTTATTACACATAATAAGGTTACGATGGAATTGGCGGATCATTTGATTGGGGTAACTATGCGTGAACCTGGAGTTTCTCGCTTGGTTGCGGTTGATGTAACACAAGCTTTGGCTATGGAGTAGATGATGCAGGCAAATTGGAGCTTAATTCTTAATGTCCTGTTGTTAATAGGTGTTATCGTAGCAATTGGGCGCTTAATGAAAGCTCGAAGACAGAGCTTAAGTCCAGAACGTTATCAACCTAGTTTGGAAAAAACCGAAAAGGGTTCTGAAAACACACAAAATTATAATGATGACATAATTGCTGTACGCAAAATCAATGCTGCAGCCATGGAGAATGAAATAGACGTGGATGAGGATTTGCAAGTATTTAAAAAACCAAATGCAAAACCTTCACAACCACGCTTGATGCCTCAGGATGATGATGAAGAAGTAACACTAATGAGAGAGCTTGAGCCCAGGCCAGAACCTAAGTTAGAAGTTGAAGCCACAGTAAAAACAGAAAATCCTTTTACTTTGATGATTTTTTTACTCGCAAAAGAAAACAGACAATTTGCAGGATATGAATTATTACAAACCGTTTTGGCAGCTGGCCTGCGTTTTGGACAAGGTCAATTATTTCATCGCCATCAATTTCCTAATGGCCAAGGACCGGTTTTATGTAGCTTGGCGGCAGCAACTGCGACAGGGGTTTTTGATTTGCAAAATATAGGTGCTTTTAGCGTACGTGGCCTTTGTTTATATATGCATTCTTCAAAAAATCCCGGTATTGATATTGAGCGATTTACAGTGATGTTAGAAACAGCAAGACAATTAAGCGAAGGTTTGGATGCTCACTTACTCGATGATCAGCGTCAGTTGCTGACGGAAGAGCGTATTGCTCGTTATCATCGTCTGTTGCAAATTAATCAGTCTCATTTTGAGTCTGCTGCTGTCTAAATCTACAGTGCAGCCTGGATGAATCGTAGCGGCACCCTGGCTTTGAGAGTTTATTTTCTGAAACCCGGGTTACGCTGCGTTTCACGCAAACTGCAATTTATTATTCTAGTTTTTCCCTAAGGAAAAATGGAACTCTCTTTTTCCTACTTGTTTAAAAGGGGATGAAGAGAAGAGGGATTGCTTTTACTGCGATTACCCACTTGAACTCTATGCTCAAGTGTTAGTACACTAGACTTTTGGCCATGTCTTAATACTATGAACCTAAATACTGTTGCTGCATTACTTGCCCAACCATGTCAGATCAATGCTGAACTTACTGGTATTTGTACTGATAGCCGAGAACTAAAACCAGGGAGTTTGTTTATTGCCATACAGGGTGAACGCTTTGATGGGCATGATTTTATTAAGGAAGCGGAAACACGGGGTGCGGTAGCTGCAGTAGTGAATCATGCTGTAGATGGGGTGCACATACCACAATTTGTTGTTCCAGATCCAATACAAGCATTGGCCAAAATAGCAGCTGCGCATCGACAAAATATACATTGCCCCGTCATCGCGTTAACCGGATCCAATGGAAAAACCACAACCAAAGAAATGATTGCTGCTATTTTACCAGCTCCTTCCCATGCGACCAAAGGAAATTTTAATAATCATATTGGTGCGCCATTAAGCATTTTACAATTGAATAGCACCCATCGTTATGCAGTTTTTGAGTTGGGAGCAAATCATCCTGGCGAAATCGCGCATACTGTTGCAGTTGTTCATCCTGATGTGACCTTAATTAATAACATTGCTCCAGCACATGTTGAAGGTTTTGGTTCTATAGATGGTGTTGCTCGTGCCAAAGGAGAAATACATCAAGGCTTATCCCTTGCTGGTATTGCAGTAGTCAATGATGATGATGCTTATGCTCATTTCTGGGATGAGTTGTTAATTGACAAAAAGGTCCTTCGCTTTTCTTTAGATCACGTTGCGGATATTTATGCCCAAGATGTGGTGCTGGATGCTAATGGCTGTGGCCAGTTTTCTTTAATCGTACCTAACGGGCAAGCGGACATCCATTTAAAAGTTCCTGGGTTACATAATGTTCGTAATGCCTTGGCCGCTGCAGCATGTTGTCATGCTGTAGGCATTTCCATAAAAGAAATTCAAAATGGGCTAAATTGCTTTGGCGGGGTAAAAGGACGTTTAACCATTCTTGAAGGAAAAAATAACTCTATTGTGATCGATGATACGTACAATGCAAATTTACGCTCGGTTTTAGCTGCGTTAGAAGTATTGGCAGAGCACCCTGGGAAAAAGATCTTTGTTTTTGGGGATATGGGCGAGTTGGGTATTTGGGCGAGTCAGCACCATCAGGAAGTTGGATTTGCAGCACGTCGCTTGGGAATCGATCAATTACTCAGCTGTGGTTCCAATAGCAAATTGGCTGCCGAGGCATTTGGTGCTGGTGGCGAGCATTTTACTAACCAAGAACAACTGGTGCAAAACCTGGTGGAAAAATTATCACCGAATACTGTTGTTTTAGTAAAAGGATCTCGATCCAGTGCAATGGAAAAAATTGTACATCAACTGATATAGACTGAATGGAGTCCAGTGTGTCTGACCTATACGGTAATCAATAATCGAATTAAGAGCCAAAAGAATTTTTTGTATGATGCTGAATGGTGTATTGATTTATGGTATGCTTGGCCGCTTTTTTGGCCCATTATCCTGTTGGGCATTATTTAAAACAACCCATAAGTTGGGGTAAACAAGAGGAACAATTATGCTCTACTGGCTAACGCAGCTATTTCAAGGGCAATATCATGCGTTAAGAGTTTTTCAATATCTAACTTTCAGATCCATTTTGGCTTCATTGACTGCACTTATAGTAGGGTTGCTATGTGGTCCGGTGATGATTCGCTGGTTGCGAGGTTTACAGATTGGTCAGATGGTACGAGATGATGGTCCCCAAACACATTTATCCAAAGCAGGAACCCCAACTATGGGAGGGGTTTTAATCTTGTTAGCAATCACAGTGAGTTGTTTGCTTTGGGGGGATTTACAACAATCCAGTTTATGGCTTGTTCTTTTGGTTACTCTTGCGAATGGGGTAGTGGGCTGGGTTGATGATTACCGTAAACTGGTATTAAAAAACAGTAAAGGATTGCCTGCCCGGTGGAAATATTTTTGGCAATCAGTCATTGCACTTATTGCTGTAATTTATTTATATATGCATGCTACGTTACCTGTCCATACCCAGTTGACTGTTCCTTTTTTTAAATCCCTGACTATAGGTTTAGGGATTTTATTTCCTATCTTAGGTTATTTTGTAATTGTCGGAAGTTCCAATGCAGTGAATTTGACAGATGGATTAGATGGCTTAGCAATTATGCCGATTGTCATGGTTGCTGGTGCCTTAGGAATTTTTGCTTATGCCTCAAGCAACTCGGTGTATGCACCTTATCTGGGTATACCCTATGTTCCTAATACAGGGGAGTTAACCATCTTTTGTTCTTCCATTGTCGGCGCAGGACTTGGCTTTCTTTGGTACAACAGCTATCCTGCACAATTGTTTATGGGTGATGTGGGATCTTTAGCTTTAGGGGCAGCTTTAGGTATAGTCGCTGTAGTTATCAGAGAGGAATTGGTTTTATTAATGATGGGTGGTTTATTCGTTATTGAGACAATTTCAGTTATCTTGCAGGTAGGTTATTTTAAATATACTCATGGTAAACGCTTATTCCGAATGGCGCCTTTACATCACCATTTCGAATTAAAGGGATGGTCAGAACCTAAAATAATTGTCAGATTCTGGATTATTACTGTTGTTTTTGTGTTATGCGGGTTAGCTACTTTAAAACTTCGATAAAAAGGTGCACTCATGAATCCTCCTTTGTATTTAGTTGCAGGTTTGGGTAAAACTGGGGTATCGGTAGCACGATATTTACATGGTAAAAATAAACCTTTTATTGCGTTTGACACCCGCGCACAAGCTCAGAGTGTAACCGAATTTACAAAAGAATTTCCGAATGTCCGTGTTTATACCCAGGACATTCCTGATGAAATAATAGGCCAATTGTCAGATATCATTGCAAGCCCAGGTTTACCTTTGGATACCCCTTTTTTAAAAAAGGCAATGCAAATGGGCATTGCTGTGTATGGGGATATAGAATGTTTGGCCCGAGAGATTCATGCACCAGTGATCGCAATTACAGGAACCAACGGAAAATCAACAGTTACTACCTTAGTGGGAGAAATGGCGAAGGCAGCAGGATATAAAGTTGCTGTGGCTGGAAATATTGGAACACCAGTTCTTGATATGCTTCATGATGCGCATCAGTATGATTTATGGGTTTTGGAGTTATCCAGCTTTCAATTGGATTTAACTTATTCTTTAACTCCGATTGCTGCGACCATTCTCAATGTGACTCCCGACCATTTGGACAGACATCATACTATGGAGGCTTATGCGCAAGCCAAACAACGAATATATGATAAAGCACAAATTGCATTATTTAATCGGGATGATTCTTGTACTGTTCCAACTGGGGCGGTTAATCGTATTTCTTTTGGTATTGACGCCCCGGAAAAAAACAATTGGGGGCTGATCACGCAACACGATAAAATATACTTGGCAAAGGGAAGTGCATACATTTTGCCCGTTGAGTCTGTATTGATAAAAGGTGTCCATAATTGGCTTAATGCTCTTGCTGCTTCCGCTTTAGCGGATGCCGCAGGTATTTCACAACAATATATTATAAGTGTATTGACTTCATTCACGGGTTTACCGCATCGTTGTCAATGGGTGCGAACTCTTGATGGCGTTGATTGGATTAATGATTCTAAAGGGACTAATATTGGTGCAACGATTTCTGCAATTAATGGAATAGGAGGTTCTATGCAAGGAAAGATTGTACTTATTGCAGGTGGGCAAGGAAAGGGGGCTGATTTTAGTGAGCTGGCGCAACCTATAGCTGATTATGTAAGATCCATTGTTTTAATTGGTGAAGATGCCGATAAGATTGAAGCTGCATTAGCTAATGTAGTGCCCATAGCGCGTGCTTCTTCATTGGATAATGCAGTAGTTATAGCCAAGTCACAGGCAAAACCAGGTGATGTTGTTTTATTATCCCCCGCTTGTGCCAGTTTGGATATGTTCCGGGATTTTAATCATCGCGGCGAATCGTTTGCTTCATTAGTGAATGGATTGTAATCAATGCGGCCAAGACATGTGAATCAAAGAGGCAAACCTGTCAGCAGACCTATTTCACTTTATGATAAATGGTTAATTAGTGTGGTCATCGGTTTGCTCATTATCGGACTAATGATGGTGGCTTCAAGTTCGGTCATGATCTCTACCAAATATTTTCATCAACCATTCCATTTTTTAATTCGTCAAGCATGTTATTTATTTGCTGGTTTAATGATTGCTCTTATTGTGATCAGGATGGATAGCAGTATTTGGCAGCGCATCAGCATGCCGATGTTGTTAATTTGTGTGTTGATGTTGCTTATTGTATTAATTCCAGGAATAGGTCGAGCAGTCAATGGAAGTCGACGATGGTTAGCTTTTGGGCCAATAGGTATCCAAGTATCCGAATTAGCCAAGCTCACGATGATTTTTTATCTTTCAGGTTATTTAGTACGTCAACAGGAAGCTGTCAGTAGTAGTATTTTGGGTTTTATTAAGCCAATGGTGATTTTAGGAGTTGTATCCTTTTTATTATTGCTCGAGCCAGATTTTGGGGCTACGGTGGTGATTTCAGGTACTGTTATGGCCATGCTGTTTTTAGCTGGTGTAAAATTACGCTATTATATAGGATTAATGATTGTGGTCATGGGAGCATTGGCATTTTTGGCGGTTTCATCCCCTTATCGGGTTGCCCGCTTGACTGCATTTTTAGATCCTTGGGCTGATCAGTATAATAGTGGATATCAGTTGACTCAATCCTTGATTGCATTTGGTCGGGGAGGGTGGTTTGGGTCAGGTTTGGGAGAAAGTATTCAGAAATTACTCTATTTACCAGAAGCCCATACTGACTTTTTATTTGCTGTATTGGCAGAGGAATTAGGACTGGTAGGTATTTTAATGGTCATGACCCTATACAGTATATTGGTGATTAGAGGTTTGATTATTGCGTATAATGCTTATATGCAAGAGAGGTTATTTGCCTCATATACTGCTTATGGTTTGACATTTTGGTTGGGGTTACAGGCTGCTATAAACATGGGAGTTAACTCGGGTCTATTACCGACAAAAGGGTTAACTTTACCTTTAATGAGTTATGGTGGCGCAAGTATGGTTATTAATTGTGTTGTAATTGCGTTATTATTGCGCATTGATCATGAAAATCGTTGGCAGGCTCTGGGCTTAGGGCCTCTGTCAGCTTAAGGGGGCATTTGTGGGTAATTCAGGACAATTTATATCTTCAAGGATGGGCTGCGTAGAACAAATACATTTTGTTGGAATTGGCGGTGTAGGTATGTGTGGTATTGCTGAAGTATTACACTACCAAGGATACCGTATTACAGGTTCTGATTTAGGCGAAGGCAGTACGGTACAAAGGTTAAAATCCTTAGGAATTCCTGTTTATATGGGGCATAAAGCGGAACATATAAAAGGGGCGGATGTTGTAGTTCGTTCTTCAGCAGTTGGTATGAATAATCCCGAAATTATGGCTGCTCGCGAACAAATGATTCCAGTAATTCCACGAGCAGCGATGCTTGCTGAACTCATGCGCTTTCGTCATGGCATTGCTGTGGCTGGAACCCATGGCAAAACGACAACAACAAGTCTGGTAAGTAGTCTTTTGGCTGAAGGCGGGTTAGATCCAAGTTTTGTGATCGGTGGAAAATTGAATAGCCTGGGTGTTAATGCTCAACTTGGTCAATCTCCGTATTTTGTTGTTGAGGCCGATGAAAGTGATGCGTCATTTCTTTTCTTAAAACCTATGATGGCTATAGTGACGAATATTGATGCAGATCATATGGATAACTATGAGAATGATTTTGATAAATTACGAACAACTTTTCTTGAATTTTTACACCATTTGCCTTTTTACGGGTTGGCAGTGGTATGTATTGATGACCCAGAGGTGCGCAAGATCCTTCCAGCTATTGAACGACCTACATTAACATACGGGTTTGCTGAGGAGGCTCATTACCGGGCAACTAATTGGATCCAAAATGAATTGATTAGTGAATTTACGGTAGTACGTCCTGTTCCATATTCTTCATTAAACATCCAATTTCAATATCCAGGTCGTCACAATGTGTTAAATGCCTTGGCTTCTATTGCGATAGCAACCCAATTAGGTGTGGATGATGCTTCGATTATACGTGCCTTGGTAAAATTTCAGGGAGTAGGTCGTCGTTTTCAAATGTTAGGCGAGAAAAAATTTGAGAATGGTACGGCTCTTATCGTTGATGATTATGGGCATCATCCTCAAGAAATTCTCTCAACCATCGATGCGTTTCGACATGTTTGGCCCAATAAACGACTTGTACACGTCTTCCAACCGCATCGGTATACAAGAACTCAATCCTTGCAAGATCAATTTGTTGATGTGTTAAGCCTTGCCGATGAATTATTCTTGTTTGATATTTACTCTGCAGGGGAACCTGAGATTCCAGGGATAACCAGTGAGAGTCTGGCACAAAAAATTAGAGGTAAAGATAAAAAAGTAACTCTTGTAAATGAACAATCGCTTAAAGCAAAGCTAAATCAGTTGATTAAAGATGGCGATGTGGTTTTGATGCAAGGTGCTGGGAGTATTGGTCAAATTGCTGTGAACTTGATGAAAGAAATGTGAGGGCGACATGAGTCCAACTGAGAATGATTGTGGCCTTGTAGCTGAATTCCAAGGCAATTTGCTTTATAATGAGCCTTTGGCGGAATATACAACCTGGCGTGTAGGGGGGCCTGCTGCCAAGCTATATAAGCCTAAAAATATCGCTGATCTCGCTTTATTTCTACGTAAGCTTCCTGAAACAGAACCTTTATTATGGTTGGGATTGGGATCCAATTCCTTGATTCGCGATGGTGGATTTTCAGGAACAGTGATTCTCACTCAAGGATGCCTGAAAGAAATGGCACTCTTAGACACCCAGACAGTTAAAGTCGAAGCAGGAGTATCTTGTGCGAGCATGGCCCGTTTTTGTGCGCGCAATGATTTGTCTGGTGGCGAGTTTTGGGCAGGAATCCCTGGTACCATGGGAGGGGCATTGCGAATGAATGCTGGTTGTCATGGTGGTGAAACCTGGCAGTTTGTAGTGGAGCTGCAGACCATGACTCGAAGCGGTGAAATAAGAATTCGTAAGCCTGATGAATACGAAGTAGCGTATCGACATGTTTCGGGACCTCCTGATGAGTGGTTTATTTCAGCCACATTTAAATTAAATTCTGGTGATAAAGAAACTTCATTGCAGGTTATAAAAGATTTGTTGGCTCATCGGGCAAATACACAACCAACTAATGAATACAATTGTGGGTCTGTGTTTCGAAATCCTCCAGGGAATTTTGCAGCTCGGCTTATTGAATCTTGTGGATTAAAAGGTTTCAATATCGGAGGTGCAGTGGTTTCTCAAAAGCATGCTAATTTTATTATCAATCATCAAGGCTCAGCAACTGCTGCAGATATTGAAGCATTGATACATTTAGTACAAACTAAAGTTCGTGAGCAGACAACAATTGAGTTGATGCGCGAAGTTCACATAATCGGAGACCGTTAATGTCCAAGCTTCTCAATCTAGTTCTGCTTTATGGTGGAAAATCAGGGGAACATGAAATCTCATTAATTTCAGCTGCTTCTGTTCTTGCACATTTGGATGCGAAACAATATAACATTATCCCTGTAGCAATGGATAAGGATGGATTATTTCATCTTCATCAATATCATGATTTACTCGCTTATAAAGAAAAACTTCCAGTAGTAACAGAACGCTCCAAACCTATGCCAAGCTTATTTATTAATGGACGTTTATCTGTTGATGCTGATGTGGTTTTTCCCATAGTCCATGGCCCCTTATACGAAGATGGATGTTTGCAAGGAATGCTTGAATTATCCGGTGTTGCTTATGTTGGTTGTGATGTACTTTCGTCATCCATTGGAATGGATAAAGATATGGCAAGACGCATCGTCTGCGTCAATGGTTTGAAATCAGCGAACTATAAGCTTTTTTCATGGCATACCCCAGCAACTGAAAGACAACGTTTTTGTCAGGAAGTTGCAGAAGAATTTGGCTGGCCTTTATTTGTTAAACCTTGTGCAATGGGCTCCAGTGTAGGCATTCATAAAGCAAAAAATATGGCTGAATTGCTCGTAGCAGTTGATGATGCATTACGTTATGACGAAGAGATTTTGATTGAATCATTTATTCCTGGACGGGAAATTGAATTGTCAGTATTAGAAAGTGCGGTACCTGCGGGAGAGCCAAGAGTCAGTATTGCGGGTGAAATACGTGTTAATCATCCGGATGGCTTTTATTCTTATTCGGCGAAATACTTAGAGAGCGGACAAACAGATCTAATTATACCCGCTCCTTTAACTCAGACTTTGTATGCGCAATTAAAAAAGGCAGCCGCAGATATTTTTATCCGATTAAAATGTAAGGGTATGGCACGTATTGACTTTTTTGTTAATGACAAAACCGAAACGATTTATTTCAATGAGGTAAATACTTTACCTGGTTTTACTTCGATTAGCATGTATCCAAAACTATGGCAGGCAAGTGGTTTATCTTATCCTGAGTTACTGGACGAGTTGATCCGTATTGCAACGGTACATCAGAATTGCCGGCGACATTTAGTAACCAATTATCTGTGAACACCATGAATAGAAATAGGGATGTTTATTCCGGGAATTTGCGATACATCTGTTGGTTATTGGTACTCAGTTTAAGCGCAATATTTTTAACTTGTCGATTAGGCTATTATTATGTGTCTGATGTGGAACGGTTTCCAGTCACTACAATCAAAATTGCTGCAAATTATGAGCATGTTACACATAAAGAATTGGAAGGTGTATTATCAAAACACTTGAGCAATAGCTTTTTTACTTTATCGGTAAGAGCATTAGAGAGTGAATTAAATGAGCTGAACTGGGTCGACACTGCTTCCGTGGAGCGTGTTTGGCCAGATACATTAAAAATTAGGCTCGTTGAGAAAAAACCAGTTGCGGTTTGGGACAATGCTTTGATGACTGAGGACGGCAGATTATTTAATGAAGGTGCTGTACCAGAGGGTCTAAACTTACCACAATTAAAAGGACCTCTATCTCAACAAGCAGAAGTCTTACAAGTTTACGAAAAATTGAGTAAGATATTATCAATATATGGTTTAAACGCTGCTGGACTGCATCTAAGAGAAAACCAATCTTGGGTATTGCTTTTAGGCAATGGTATAAAAATATATTTAGGAAAGAAAGAGTTAGAAGACCGATTGCTGCGTTTTTGTAAAGCATATCCAGCGGTATTTGCAGAAAAAATTGAGCAATTGTCTAGCGTGGACCTGCGTTATCCACGTGGTATGGCGGTGCAGTGGAAACAACAAACGGAACGATAATGGCAAAAAAAATAGAAAAAGATATTATCACTGGATTGGATATAGGAACTTCAAAAGTAATTGCCTTAATTGGAGAAGTTACCTCGGACGGTGCAATAGAAATTATCGGAATAGGTCGTCATCCTTCTCGTGGTTTAAAACGTGGCGTTGTAGTTGATATAGAGGCTACTGTGAATTCCATTCAACGTGCTGTTCAGGAGGCTGAACTTATGGCAGGTTGTGAGGTAAGAACTGTGTATGCAGGTATTGCTGGTAGTCATATTCGTAGTTTAAATTCACATGGTATCGTTGCCATCCGCGATAAAGAAGTATCGCAGGCTGATGTAGAACGCGTCATTGATGCTGCAAAAGCAGTAGCAATTCCTGCAGATCAAAAAATTCTGCATGTTTTACCTCAGGAATTTATCATCGATCAACAAGGCAGTATCCGTGAACCTATAGGAATGGCAGGAGTGCGGCTTGAGTCGCGTGTACACATTGTCACTGGATCAGTAAGCGCTGCACAAAATATAGTTAAATGTGTGCGTCGTTGCGGTCTAGAGGTAAATGACATCATTCTTGAACAACTAGCTTCAAGCCATGCTGTTTTGACCGATGATGAAAAAGATCTGGGTGTTTGCCTGATTGATATTGGGGGTGGCACCACAGATATTGCGATATTTTGTGAAGGTGCAATTCAGCATACAGCCGTAATTCCTATTGCAGGAGATCAAGTGACCAATGATATCGCTATGGCTTTACGCACACCTACAAAAGCGGCAGAATCCATTAAACTGAATCACGCGGTTGCATTAACCGAATTAGCCAATTCAGATCAGATGTTGGAAGTGACCAGCGTCAATGATAGGCCAGGAAGAAAAATATCAGCTAAAGCTTTATCTGATGTTGTTGCAGCGCGATATGAAGAGCTATTTACTTTAGTACGAAATGAATTAAGACGTAGTGGTTTTGAAGATAGGATGGCTGCAGGCATTGTTCTAACGGGCGGTGCTGCCAATGTGAGAGGAGGCATTGAACTTGCAGAACTCTGTTTTGAAATGCCGGTAAGAAAAGGTTGTGCTCATCATGTTTCTGGGTTGGCTGAAGCAACTGAAAATCCTTCTTTTGCTACAGGCGTAGGATTGTTGTTGCAAGGTTATCAGCAGCAGTATGAATCAAACTACACTGTACCCAAAATGAATGATAATACCCAGAGTTTGTGGGCACGTATGAAAGAATGGTTCCAAGGTAATTTTTAGGTTTCAAAAAACATTTAAAAAATGAAAACTGGTAATCGATTCGACCAAAAGTTTACTGCCGGTTTTTTGTTAAAAGATTAAACATATGAGGGGAGCAGGGTTATGTTTGAATTAATGGAAGGCCAACACCATAGTAATAATAACGCAGTCATTAAGGTAGTTGGTGTTGGCGGTGGAGGTGGTAATGCCGTCGAGCATATGGTTGCAGAAAATATTGATGGAGTTGAATTTATCTGCGCTAATACTGATGCGCAGGCATTAAGGGGCTCAAATGCGAAAATACACATTCAACTGGGTGATGAGCTCACTAAAGGCTTAGGTGCTGGTGCAAATCCACAAATAGGTCGTGAAGCAGCAGAAGAAGACAGGGACCATATTCGTGAAATCTTAAGTGGTGCAGATATGGTGTTCATTACTGCAGGAATGGGGGGAGGCACTGGAACTGGTGCTGCGCCTGTCTTTGCGGAAATCGCCAAAGAATTAGGCATACTAACCGTAGCTGTTGTCACCAAGCCATTCTCATTTGAGGGCAAGCAGCGAGCCTTAGCAGCTGACGAAGGAATTCGTCGTTTAGCAGAACATGTTGATTCATTGATCACAATTCCTAACAATAAATTACTCAGCGTTTTAGGAAAAAACATTAGTCTTCTTAATGCATTCAAGGCAGCGAACAATGTGTTACTTGGTGCAGTTAAAGGCATCTCAGATTTAATTACTCGCCCAGGTTTGATCAACGTAGATTTTGCAGATGTACGTACCGTAATGTCAGAAATGGGAATGGCTATGATGGGTACAGGCAGCGCTGTAGGCGAACAAAGAGCACGTCAAGCTGCTGAAGCTGCTATTGCGTCTCCTTTATTGGAGGATGTGAATTTTTCAGGTGCCCGTGGAATCCTGGTCAATATTACCGCTGGCCTTGATATGTCAATTGGTGAGTTTGAGGAAGTAGGCGATGTAGTCAAAGAATTTATTTCTGATGATGCAACTGTAGTAGTAGGAACAGTCATTGATCCAGAAATGACAGATGAAATGCGTGTAACCGTTATTGTGACAGGTCTGGGTGATGGACGACAACGTCATCAGCAGGCACAACCACAACACGCACATCGTGCACGTTTGATTGAAACAACGCGTAGTGATGGTTCTTTGGATTATCAGCAGTTAGATAGACCAGCCCTTGTTCGCAAACAAGCCCAAGCAAATATGTCCTCTTCTATAAAGCAAAATAGTGAGAGTATTCCTGATGTGGATTATCTTGATATTCCTGCGTTTTTACGACGACAAGAAGAGGTATAAATATTCTGATCCTTCCTCTTCATAGTGCAGAGGAAGGGAAATTTAAGTCTTTGATACAAAAATAATTAGACTAAATATTAAAATATTGATACGATCACGAAGTTTTGCGTGCAAAGTAAAACTAAAATGATGAGGAACAAGGTGAGCACTGAATGACAAAACAAAGAACTCCTAAAAAGGTGATCCAGGCAACTGGTGTTGGATTGCATTCCGGTGAAAAAGTGCTTTTAACCTTGAGACCTGCTCCTGTGAATACAGGCATAGTTTTTAGAAGGGTAGATCTTTCACCTGTTGTAGAAATACCTGCGTCATATGAGAATGTGGGTGACACTATGCTTTGTACCACGCTACATCATGGGCCTGTTAAAATCGCAACCGTGGAACATTTGCTCTCTGCTTTAGCAGGGCTGGGTATTGATAATGCTTACATTGATGTGAATGCCCCAGAGTTGCCAATTATGGATGGTAGCGCGGCTCCTTTTGTTTTCCTGATTCAATCAGCAGGTATACGCGAGCAAAATGCATCTAAAAAGTACATACGTATTCTTAAGCCTATTCGTGTAGAAGATAATGGGAAATTTGTTCAATTTTATCCTTATAATGGGTATAAAATTACCTTCACTATTGATTTTGACCACCCGGCTTTTAATAATAAACCACAAACAGTAAGTTTTGACTTTTCTACAACTTCTTATGTCAAAGAAGTTTGCCGAGCACGTACATTTGGATTTCTCTCCGATTATGAAAAATTAAGGGAATGCGATTTGGCAAAAGGCGGTAGTTTGGATAACGCCATAGTTGTTGATAACTACCGTGTTCTCAACGATGATGGACTTCGTTTTGAATCAGAATTTGTTTCTCATAAAGTATTGGATGCAATTGGTGATCTGTATCTGTTAGGTTCTAGTTTGATTGGCGCATTCGAAGGTTATAAGTCAGGACATGAACTGAATAACAGATTATTACGGGAATTAATGGCAAGACAAGACGCTTGGGAATATACTTATTTTGATACAGAAGAATATCTCCCTGCAATGCACACTGAATTTTATCCTGTCGAAGCGTAGGAAAATGTAGCCCTGGGAGTAACCTGTCTCTTGGTCACATGGCTTTTGCTAAATTGTGCACAAGTGTAAGGTGAAGGTGAATTCATAACCCGGGAAAACTGGATTTCAGAGATATTTACTGGTTATGGTTTTGCCTCCACCTGTCTAGGTTTATTTAAATTTCTTGGTGAATTAACAATAAATAATTGGCAAGGGAGAGTTGTAGTATGAAACTTAATGGTAGCCTTTTTGTTTTGGCTTTGTTATGCAGCTCCTCAATATATTCTGCAAACACTGAACCACAAAAAATAACGGAACAAGCACTTCATTTGAATTGGTTGGATACCAATATTCCACCGAGTAAGAATTTTTATTCTTACGCTGTCGGTAATTGGCAAAAAAACAACCCAATTCCTCCTGATTATTCAAGCTGGGGAAGCTTTAATCTTATCAATGAAAAAGTCCAAAATATTATTCATCAGATGTTAATCAATGCATCAAAAAATACCAAAGCAAAACCAGGTAGCATAGAACAAAAAGTAGGTGACTTTTATTACAGCGGTATGGATGAAACCAGCATCAACCAACTGGGCATTAAACCATTACAGCCTGAATTTGATCGTATTAAAGATTTAAAAAATTTGACGGATTTACAAAGTGAAATAGCACATTTGCATCAAATAGGCGTAGGTGTTTTCTTTAATTTTGGTAGCATGCAAGATTTTAAAAATAGTGAAGAGATGATCGCTGCTGTCATGCAGGGTGGGTTAGGTTTGCCCGATCGCGATTATTATCTAAAAGATGATGCTAAATTTAAACAAATTCGCGAGGCTTATACCAATCATATCGCTAAAATGTTTGAGTTATTAGGGGATTCTCCTGATAAAGCAGCAGCTGAAGCCAATACTGTAATGAAATTAGAAACACAAATGGCTAGGGTTTCCATGTCTCAAGTAGAGCAACGTGATCCTCATGCGATATATCATATTATGGATAGAGCCCAACTCGCCGAAGTAACTCCCAATTTTTCTTGGCCGGCATATTTTTCGGCAATGGGACAAGCTCAAATAAAGAGTATGAATTTAGCAATGCCTGAGTTTTTTAAGGATATGGACAAGCAATTAAAAACGGTTTCTTTAGAAGATTGGAAAACTTACTTGCGTTGGCATTTAATTGATGCTTTTGCTTCGTACTTATCTAAACCTTTTGTCGATCAAAATTTTAAGATGGTAGCTGTTTTGACTGGTGCTGAGAAAATATTACCTCGATGGAAACGGGTTGTCGGCACAGAAAATGGGGCGTTAGGTTTTGCCATAGGAAAAATGTATGTGGAACGCTATTTCTCTCCAGAAGATAAAAAACAGGCTTTGGATATACTCAAAAATATTCGCGCAGTCTTGCGTGAAGACATCAATACTTTATCATGGATGACCCCTGCTACTCGTAAAGCTGCATTGAAAAAACTTGATATGATGGAAGAGCGAGTTGGTTATCCTTCTAAGTGGTGGGATTATTCCAAATTGGTTGTTAATCGAGGACCCTACGTATTAAATGTAATTCGAGCCAATGAATTTTTAACCCAACGTGATCTTAATAAAATTGGTAAACCCATAGATAGAACTGAATGGGTTATGACACCACAAACGATTAACGCATATTATGATCCATCAATGAATAATTTAAATATTCCAGCGGGCATTCTCCAACCACCATTTTTTGATCCTAATGCACCTGCTGCTTTAAATTATGGAGCAATTGGTTTTGTAATGGGACATGAAATGACTCATGGATTTGATGATCAAGGTGCACAATTTGATGGTCATGGTAATTTAAAAAATTGGTGGACACCAAGTGATTTAGAAAAATTCAAGGCGGCAACACAATGTATCGTGAATCAATTTTCACAATATGATGTAGATGAAGGTTTGCGCGTACAAGGAAAATTGGTTGTAGGAGAAGCTACTGCTGATTTGGGAGGTATCACTCTTGCCTATAGAGCCTTCCAACGTTCTGATGCATATAAAAATGCCCCTACAATTGAGGGTTTTACACCAGAGCAGCAATTTTTTATAGCAACAGCTCATGTCTGGGCAATGAACATTCGACCCCAACAACTGCGTAATCAGGTAACTACTGATCCGCATCCTCCAGCCCAATATCGAGTGAATGGGAGTTTGGCTAATATTCCACAATTTCAGGAAGCCTTCCACATTCCGAATGACAGTCCTATGGTAAATAAAAATCGTTGTGTGATTTGGTAATTAAGTGCTCAATCCTGAATATTCAGGATTGAGCTTGAACAATGTGCATTGAAGTGAAAAATAAAAGAATTAAATTGCTTCCATTATGGACATTGGTTAGACTGTCTGCACCGTTTATTTATAATCACAGGCGTGGAGATAATAATGACGAAAGAAGAAATGATCTGCCGTATTGTACGTTATGTAATACAAAGACCAAGTAATAAAAAAGCATGTTGCGGATGATTAATTTATCCGCTCTGCTTGATTATCAAAATAATGCAGTACTAAACCATTTTCGCCATTTTCATCCTGAGTTTTCTGAGCAAGAAAGTCAGGTCTTATTTGCAGATTTATTGTCCTGGATGTGGCTCAATGCACAAAGGGCAAAACAGGGTAAAAAAACCTATCTTTTTGGTCCATTACTCATTCTTGATGAACTATGGCATTCCTTTATTCTCCATACACGAGATTATCTCGATTTTTCAATACGCTATTTTGATACTTATTTTCATCATGATGTTGAACCTATTGGTCAAGAACATGTGCTGGAAGAGGAAGAGTTGAATGATTACTTGCACGATTGTTTTACTTATCTTGGCTCAGAATGGGTAACACGTCGTTTTGCCATAGTGTTCAATTGAGAATGATTCAGAAATTTATTCTAGGTATATCTGTAATTTGTACTGCTAATCATCACCATCAGCCAAATGCAATAATGCTTTTTGTAATGGTTCATACGTACAACTTTGACTTTCACTAATTATGATCGCTTTAGCTTTTTCTGACAATTCATGTTTTTGAGACTGTCGCGATTTTTCATATTGAATTTGGGCTTCAATGACACTCACTTTAATTGAAGAAAGCTGATACATACCAGCTTCTTTACGTAATTTATCGCGTAGTTCAGGAATCGCATAACGTAGTTGCGATGCCCAGGCGGCATCAGTAGTTGTTAATAACAAACAACCCTTATTAAAACTTCCTACCTGACATTCATTTGCTAAGGCTTCAGGTAGAATAAGCTTGATTTTATTTGTAAGCTCTTCCAATTGAACAGAGCGTTGGCAGAGGTCTGCAAGTTGTTTATTAAGGCAGTGACTGATTGAGCGCATTTTTCGATTCTAAAAAAATTAAGAGGGTTAGTATATACTTCATACAAAGTATAGAATAGCAAATTCAAGCTAAATGCAATATTATAATTTTTTAGTAAATAATTCAGGATTATAGGTGAATCCATGTTTGAGAAGCCCTACGACAGTAATGTTATTTTTTTTACGCGAATGCATTGGATAATATTTCTTTGGCCAGCTCTTGCCTTATGCGGTGCTTTGGCAATTGTCTTTTATGTAGAAATGGATATTTTACAAAAAATTGGGTACGGTTTGGCGGCTTTAGCTTTGCTATGGATTGGCATGACGTGGATGACCTATTATTTTTCTTCGGTTACGATCAAGAAAAATCATGTTATTATCCGCACCGGGGTTGTTGTAAGACAAACGATTGATATTCCATTAAGCAAGATTGAAGCAATTGATATCCGCCAATCGATCTTAGGCAGTATGTTGAGCTATGGGATGATATGCATTACAGGAACTGGTGGCACACGTCGCATTATTAATTTTTTGCATCACCCGCTGACGTGCAGGCGCTACATCGAGCAATTGTTGGGTGAGCTGCGAGGTGATTAGTTTTTTTATACCTCTGTGCGATGAAGCACAGAAAAATTAAAGATTCAAATAATGTATGCAGCCTGCAAGCAGTGTTTGTCTCTTGATCCACATCTTTCCTACGCCCCGCGGCTCGAGTATTTGAGAACAGATCTTCTGGATCCCGCGGACAAGGCGCTGGACGTCGGAATAGAGCTAGACTTTTTTTCATGATGTGTAGAAGATTCAGGCTCCTCTCGCGGAACTTGGTTTTTTTGAGACAGTTTTTTCTGGTTACGGCCTAAGAGACCCTCACAAAGTTTTTTATAAACTCGCTACGTCCGTGCATAAAAGCACGATACGTAGAAATGAATTTAAATTCTTGCGAGCAGTTCTGCTTTGGTTTTTTTATCAACAAAAGCAGCTTCTATAGCCATATGTGTGATTTTGTTCATTGTCTCATCACTGTAGTGATACGATTTTTGTACACGTTGATATTCTTGACCCAGAGTGGTATTCATAAATGGCGGATCATCTGAGCTGATGCTGATCTTGATGCCTGCATCATAAAATTTAGGTAAGGGATGTTCATTCATATCTTTGAATAAACCCAAAAAGATATTGCTTGAAGGACAAACCTCTAAAGCGATCCCTCTCTCTTTTACCATAGCCATTGTTTCTGGGGAATAAATTGAATTAACTCCATGGCCAATACGTTGGATTGGAAGATTCTCCATTGCCTCAACCATTCCGCTTGCAGGAGCAAATTCACCTGCATGCACAGTACATTGTAAACCCGCATCGGCTGCGATGCGATATGCTTTATTGAAAAGTTTCGGAGGAAACTTTGCTTCATCCCCCCCTAGGCCAAAGCCTGTGACGCATGGAAACCTGTCTTTATGAGTTTGTTGCGCAACATGCTCTACAGCTGGGACGCCAAAATGACGTACCGCTGTCATTATAATTCGTCCTACTATGTTATATTGTTCTTCAGCATCGTCAATTGCTTGTTGAATTGCAGTCAAATGTTCTGCAGAAGGAATTTTACTGGAAAGCTCGGCATGATCAGGTGAATACATCATCTCCACATAAATAGTGTCTTCTTGGGCTCGAGCTCGTAAATAGTCTAAGGTAATATCATAATAATCCTGAGGGTAGCGAATCAGCGCTGCAAGGGTATCATAAACTTTTAAAAAATCGAGAAAATCTTTGGATAAATAACTTTTCCCATCTGGAGCAACAAGGCCTTCCGGAAG
Source organism: Legionella sp. PC1000 (assembly GCF_014109805.1). Lineage (GTDB taxonomy): Bacteria > Pseudomonadota > Gammaproteobacteria > Legionellales > Legionellaceae > Legionella > Legionella resiliens. Next base: position 3,297,998 of record NZ_CP059400.1, on the reverse strand, counting down.
AACTAATTTATTACGTGCGGCCAGTTTTGCAGCTAATTTTGGCGTGATGGTCCCTTCCAAATGGACATGTAACTCTGCTTTTTTTAAACTCATCTTCAGCCCCTAATTTAGTTAGCACGGTTCAACTACTTTTTCTAGGATAATGGTAACTTAGCCGAAAAAGCTATAAAATACCTGATTTAAATTATAGTTATTTTGGATTAGTTATGAATTCAGACGATATAGATAAAGCTTATGTAAGTCCCTATGATAAATTTTTATTTGAATTTGACGCAACGCATAATAAATCCGCATCGCAAATAAAAGAAATTAACAAGCACAAGCGTATTTTTTTAATGCGTGATAATAAAGATTACGAAAACAAAGAGGGCGAAATCTGGGAAGAGTTTTAAATATTGGTGTAGCCTGAGGGGCACATGGCGGAACCCAGGCTTTGCAACCTTAGTTCCTTTCTGCAACACTCAGTAAGGGCTCAGGTTCCTCATGTTAATGGTTAACGGTTAGATTCTCGCCCAAGATGCGGCCAAATCAGCCGTGCAAAGAAACAAATGTCAAAAAATGTAATCTATTGGCCTACCCTATAAAATAATGCAGCAATTTGTAAGCTAAAATCGTAAGGAGAGATGCTGCAGGTAATGTCAGTATCCAGGACATAAAGATATTGCGAATTACAATCAGATTTAATGCGCCAATACCTCGTGCTAAACCTACCCCAAGAACTGCACCAACCAATGTTTGTGTCGCTGAAACGGGTATGCCTGTACTTGTTGCTACAACAACAGTGGTTGCGGCAGAAAGAGTAGCGGCGAAGGCGCGGCTAGGAGTAAGTGCAGTGATAGCGCTGCCTACCGTTTCAATAACTTTTCTACCATACATAAGCAAACCGGTTACTACGCCAATACAGCCTAATAATATGATCCAGGCTGGGTAATTATTGGCATCAAACGCTTGATGAGAATTCATGATCAAACTGTAAATAATTGATAGTGGCCCCACGGCTAATGCTACGTCATTCGAACCATGTGCAAAAGCCATTGCGCATGCGGTCATCGCCATGAGTACAGCAAAATATTTTTCAACCTGGATAAATCGTTCTCTGCGTCTTATTCTATGGGGTTCCGGGATTCGTTTAATAATGACCATTCCTATAATTGTAATAACAATACTGGTCGCCAAAGTAACTGCAAGATTTTGTTTAAAATTGAGATGAATGTGAAAATGATGGAGCCCTTTAAATACAGTGATAAATGACAAAATAGAGCCAATGAGAAAAAGGTAAATCGGGATATACAATTTAGCTTTGGCTAGTGGATTACTTTTGACAAAAATAGTTTGCTGAATACTGATAAATAATGCATAAGCAGTGATCCCTGAAATCATTGGTGAGGTAATCCAGCTTATAGCAATGCGGCTTACTTGGTTCCAATGGATTGCTTGCGGACCTAGCACTAAGGTGCCAAAACCTACCATTGAACCTACTAAAGCATTAGTAATAGAAACAGGAACACCAAGGTAACTTGCGAGATTCATCCAAATCGTGCATGCTAATAAAACACCCAGCATTCCTTCAATAAGAATGAGTGGTTGTCCAGAGAGCTCACTGGAATTAATAATCCCATCGCGCATTGTTTCTGTAACACCGGTTCCTCCTAAAAATGCCCCGGCAAATTCAAAAATTATGGCGATCAGCATCGCTTGTCTGACAGTAACTGCTTTTGAGCCCATAGTAGTGCTCATGACATTGGCTAAATCATTAGCGCCAACCCCCCAAGTCATAAGAAAACACAAAATGACTGCTGCAAGAAGATATATAATTGAATAATCCATAAAAAGTGACTACCGAGCTATTAGAATTTGAAGACGACTACCCACATGCTGAGCACTATCGGCTAAATCATCAATCAATTGGACTAATTCATAAAGGAAAATTGCATCAATTGCAGATAAATCTTTTTCGATTTCAAAAATACGATGTCGGATATCCGCTAGGCGTTCATCGCTGTCATGTTCAATCTCATAAAGTGTTAAGATCATTTCTTCAACGATTTTAACTTCAGATCCTCTGAAGCCTGCCTCAAGCAATTCATCCAATTCATTGATTGCTTTACAAGCTTGTTTTGATGCATCCAGACAACGACTTAAAAAAGGCATAAAAACGGGAACGAGTGATTCTGGAATGAGCATTTGTCTACTTATGATGAGTTTGGCGATAGCTTTAGTTTTTTTTGCAATAAGATTCTGGGCGCTGAGCACCTCAAGCAAATCAGTTCGAGAAACAGGAAGAAAGAGACCGGTAGGCAAATGAAGACGTAGATCCCGCTTGATTAAATCGGCTTCTTTTTTTAGGGAAATTATTTTTTCTGCTATTTTATTCGCAGTAGACCAGTCTTTTTTTAGGGCTGCTTCAAAAAATGGGTAGAGTTGTTTGGCACATTGATGTACTTTACGCATGTGTTGTTCTATCGGCCTTATCGGAGAAGGACCAAATATATTAAATATGCTACCCATGTTTGCATCTCTTAAGCAAATTTTTGAGAAGTATACCCAAACTTTTTCAGGAACAAAACTATTGAATCAGCGTTCGAAGATTTTTTCAGTTTATTCTTTGATCTTTCGAGGTTAAAAATAAAAATATTTTCAATTTGTTACATGAATCTTTCATATTAGTCTACAATTGAAAATACTAGGGTTTACCACTATAAATTTTTCTTCATTGTCTAGGGAATAGGAACAAGGAGCTGAGGATGCAGCGATTTTGCCTAATAGGATTACTGTTTTTAGCAAGTAATGTATTTTCCCAAACAATCACAAAAGTTATTGAGTTACACTATGTTCCAGTCCAAAAAGTTATCCAATTAATACAACCCTTATTGCAAACTGGGGAAAAAATAAGCGGTTCCGGGGAAACTTTAGTAGTTCAGGTTTCGCCGCAAACACTTACCCAAATCAGAACTGTAATACACCAAATTGATGTACCTCCAGTAACATTTAAAATTTCCATTTATCAAGGTGATCCGGATTGGCTTAGTGCCCAAAATGAAAATTCCGTAAGCTACAGTACAAAATCTCCAGCTGAAGTAAAACGCTCACAATCCGTTAAAGTAATGAGTGGCGAATCCGCGTTCGTATCTACCGATGAAGAAGTACCCATCATCACTTCAGTAGGTGCAGGATTTTTTACAACAGGAATCGCTTACCAACAGCATCAAATCAAAAATGGTTTATTGGTGCAACCCATTATGCGTGGCTCAAAGGTCGAACTAAAGCTACGTCGAGTACGTGAACAGCAAGATCCTGCGGGAGGGCAACAATTTGATAATCAAAATATAGATACTACTTTAATGGTTCCATTGAATAAGTGGGTTTCTCTAGGAACTGCTGAGGGAACACAGGATACTGATTCTACGTCGGTATCGTATACAGCAGGAAGACCATTCTCTCAGCAAGCAACACTTTATGTAAAGGTTTCAGTTGAACGTGATCTTCAATAGAAGAATAAAAATTAAACAATTTGTTTATGGTATATAATTAATATAAAGATACTAATTAATAAACTGACCTTTCAGGAGGGCTCATGGCAATTATAAGCTCATTGGCTAATCACTTGCTGATCGCAATGCCTTCCCTTAATGATCCCAATTTTGAAAGAACCGTTATTTATATTTGCGAACACCATGAACAAGGTTCAGTGGGCTTAATTATAAATCGCCCAATGCAATTTCCTTTGTCAATTGTTTTTGAGCAACTCCATATTGAGCCAGTTCGTATGGAACAAAGCCAGTTGCCTTTAATGTTTGGTGGCCCGGTTCAACCTGAGAGGGGATTTGTTATCCATAAACAATTTGGAGGTTGGCGTTCCAGCTTGTTTCTGCAAGATGAGGTGACGGTTACCACATCAAATGATATTATTCGCGCTATTGCAGAAGATAAAGGACCTAAAGATGTTTTAATTACTTTAGGTTATGCTGGATGGGTAGAGAATCAATTAGAAAAAGAACTTCTCGAAAATACTTGGTTAATTTGCCCATATCGCTCAGAGATTCTGTATGAGGTACCCTTCGAAGATCGTTGGGAATATGCGGGATCCACATTAGGGATCAAAATGAGTCAACTTAGTTCAAATATTGGCCATGCCTAGTCCTGTTTATATAGGTTTTGATTTTGGTTATAAACGCATAGGTGTTGCAGTAGGCCAACAACTCACATGCAGTGCTTCTCCTCTCGCAACCCTTGGTGCCCGTTTGGGCATCCCTGATTGGAATGCAGTGGCTAAAGTTATTGCTGAATGGTCACCTCAAGCATTAATAGTTGGTATTCCCACGTGTATTGATGGCAGTGAATTGTACACAACTTCTGCCGCACGGCGATTTGCCAAAGAATTACGTAAACGATTTTCTCTGCCAGTACATTTAGTTGACGAGCGACTCTCAACTGTGGAGGCTAAAGAGCAATTGTTTGCACAAGGTGGATATCGTAAAATCAAACAGTCTGAGGTAGATAGTATAGCGGCGTGTGTTATACTGGAGCAATGGCTGCAACATCCTGAATAGGATCCCATTTCTACTATCTTGGCCAAAATGACTTGATTTTCTGCGTTCGGATGCTCACATACTTTGTGTATGCTGCGCTTTGCTACTCGAAAATCAAACCATTTTGGCTCAAGCTAGCGAAATGGAACCAGACCCAAAATTCCTGGGGGTTAAGTTAAAAAGATAGGGTTTTTATGAATCATTTTTTAGAAATTAGTCAATTATCACGACAACAGATTGAGTCTATACTGGATCGTGCAGTTTATTTCAAACACCATAATCACTATCCTTCCTATGCACAGCATCCTGTTGCGACTTTATTTTATGAAAACAGTACTCGCACTCGAGTGAGTTTTGAGTTGGCAGCAAATCGTTTATCTATGCCGGTAATTAATTTGGATCTACAAAGCTCTTCAGAAACCAAAGGAGAGGCTATTGAAGATACAATCCGTAACCTTGCTGCCATGGGAATTCAACATTTTGTGATTCGTCATAGGCAAGAGGGTTTACAGCAAAATTTAGCAAATCAAATTGGGGAAAATGCTCATATAATTAATGCAGGTGATGGTACTCATGCACATCCAAGCCAAGCTTTGCTTGATATGATGACAATTCTTGAACAAAAACCACAGTTGGATCAATTAAAAATAGCAATTCTAGGAAACATTAGGCATTCGCGAGTAGCCAATTCATTGCAATGTATTTGCGCGCAATTAGGGGTCGGTGAGCTTGTTTTAGTCGCGCCAGAACTTTGGCAGCCGAAAACAGTGCATTATGGACGAATAACTCATGATTTACGTGATGGATTAACTGATGCAGATGTAGTGATTTGTTTACGGGTGCAACGTGAGCGCTTATTGGAATCTGATCATTTGGATTTAGATTCTTATCGTCGGGATTTTGCTTTAACAAAAGAAAGTCTGGCTTATGCTGACTCGGATGTGATGGTGATGCATCCAGGACCTATAAATCGTGGCATTGAAATCGACAGCGATGTGGCAGATGGTGCAAATTCTTTTATATTGCACCAAGTTACTAACGGTGTTTTTGTGCGTATGGCAATTTTTGATGCTTTATGTAACCAGGGATAGTAGGATATATTTTACATTTTGCTAGCTTGAACCAAAGTGGCCAGATTTTCAACATATATGAAGTATATGTATTGGGGCGCAGAAAATCAGGCCAGTTTGGCTCATATAGAACTGTAAACAGAGCTATTCTAATCCACAAAGGAAGAGCAATTTAAAATAGAAAAGCCCCAAGGATATCTCCATGAGCAGCCATCGCTACAAGCAAATATGCATTCTTGTGCTTCTGAGTTTCTATTGCTTGCTTTCCTTTTTCATTTTTAAAAATTATCAACGGATTGATTTTTCTTCTTTCTATTACTCGACGCAGGCATTATTGCATGACGAAAATCCTTATAGAAATTTTTTTACTCCCTACTCGTCTTCTATAAAGATACTACCTGTTAATTTAAATCCACCCTTTGTTCTCTGGAGCTTTGATTTTTTGGCACGATTAAGTTTCTCCAATGCTTTAATTGTTTGGTTTTGTTTGTCCTTTGTTTTGGGAGTAATTGGTGTAACCATTACCTTTCGCTACGCTTTTTCTACTCAATTTTTTCAGAAAAACTATATAAATTTATACCTTTTTTATTTCGCATTTTTTCCGACATTAATGAATTTTGTAACGCAGCAATTTGGCTGCATTTTATTGTTTTTCATCATGGTGGGTTATTATTTTTATTTGAATCATCGCGACTATTTGGCGGGTATATTATGGGGCATTATTATTGCGATTAAAATATTCCCTGCATTGTTACTTTTCTATGCTTTAAAACAAGGCAGGAAGAGAGTTCTTGTGACTATGATAGTCACTCTCTTAATTGCCACATTTCTTCCTGTCCTGTTTCATGGTCCAATGATTTATAAATACTATTTCAAAATGATGAATCATGTATTTTGGTATGGCGATGATTGGAATGCCTCAATTTATGGTTTCATTTTTCGTCTTTTTTTTGGTGGGGAGAAACTCCCTGATATGTCTTATTTAATAGCCATTAATTTATCTTATGGTGTCCTCTTTATTATTTTGCTTCTTTGGTATTGGGGAAAGTTGGGGCCAACCGAAAACAAACCCATCAATCATCAACCCTTTTGCCTCACTTTGGCAATGATGTTATTTATGAGTCCTTTTGGCTGGATGTATTATTTTTCTTTATTGATTTTTCCTATGACACTTACTTGGTTTGTCGCTTTGGAGGAGCAGAAAAGTTCTGCGAAAACAATGTTTGTTTGGCTTTCCTGTCTTTTTCTCATCAACGCTCCTATTGATTACTTGAACAGTCAAAATATGCCTAATTTGTTAGCGAGAATCAGTTTCTTCTCGAGTTTTTTTTATGGTTTAATTTGTTTAATTTATCTTTTAGGCAAAAGAAAAAAAATCTATGGAAATAATGAAATTCTGTGGGATGGAGCGAAACATTATTCGATATCCGTAATCATCATTATTTTAATGCTCGGCGTGTTTGTCCCTATAATATATTACCTTATACGTTTATCAAATTAGCATTTGAATTTAGGGTTACCCTAAATTCAAGTGCAAAAAAATTCAGCTCTGAATGATCGAATAAGTGCAAACAGGTTATGGGAATTATAGGGTCCCAGGAGCGCTCAAAATATGTCTAAAGGACAATGCTTGTTGTAAATGAGTTTGAAAAACCTGACTGCTTTCACTCATATCTGCAATAGTTCGCGCAACTTTCAATAAGCGATGATATCCTCGAGCAGACAGTTTGAGTTGCAGCGTAGACTGGCGTAAAAAATTTTGTTCTTGGATGCCTAATGCACAAATTTTTTCACAACTATTGGCACTTAAAGAGGCATTAAGACACTTTTGTCGTTCCAATTGAACGCTTCGTACTTTGATTACCTTTTCTCGGATAAGATCACTTTGTTTCTTGGGATTAATGTTAGGGGCAATTAATTCTTCCTGAGTTAATGCTTGTACAGAAATATGCATGTCGATACGATCTAATAGAGGGGCTGAAATCTTGGCATGATAACGCTTAATTCGATCAGGACTGCATAAACAGTTCGCCTGAGGATTACCCCATTGCCCACATGGACAGGGATTCATTGCTGCGATGAGCTGGAATTTAGCTGGGAACTCTGTTTGTGCAGCGGCTCTTGAAATGCATATTGTTCCTGCTTCAAGTGGTTGTCTTAACGTTTCTAGAACGTGCCGGCTAAATTCAGGTAATTCATCAAGAAACAAAACTCCATGATGTGCCAGAGAGATTTCTCCTGGTTTAGGAGGATTACCCCCACCCACTAAAGATACAGGTGAGGCAGTATGATGAGGAGAGCGGAAAGGAGGGGAGCGCCATTCACTAAAATCAGGTAATTTACCGCGTATGGAATTGATGGCTACACATTCTAGAGCTTCTTTTTCAGATAATTGTGGTAAGAGTGTATTAAACCGTTTTGCTAACATGGTTTTACCGCTTCCAGGAGCACCACTTAACAAAATACTGTGTCCACCACAAGCGGCAATTTCCATTGCTTTTTTTGCGTGAAACTGTCCTTTGATATCAGACCAGTCTATTGGGTATGGTTCCGAACAAGATTCTGGCTTGGGCGGTAAGGAATATAAGGGAGTCCCTTGGCAAAGATAGCTGCATACTTCACGTAAATTGTTCGCGCTATAGATGTTTTGATAACCGGTTAAAGATGCTTCATGAGCGTTCGCAGTGGCGATTATGAGTAAACTTTGGTCTTTATGAGCTGCTAATACTGAGGGGATAATTGCGGAAATGCCTCGAAGTTCACCGCTTAAAGCAAGTTCTGCTATAAATTCATGGTAGGCTAATTGGTTTTGGGGAATTTGGTTGGAAGCGGCTAGAATGCCAAGAGCGATTGGTAAATCAAAACCGCTTCCAGTTTTAGGTAAATCAGCAGGCCCCAAATTTACCGTAATTTTACGGCAGGGAAATTCAAATTGGCTATTAATAATAGCAGAGCGAACTCGATCCTTACTTTCTTTCACTGCGGTTTCCGCAAGACCTACTATTGTAAAGCTCGGCAAACCATTTGATAAATGTACTTCTACTGACACGGGCTGTGCCAATATCCCAATCGTACTCCGCGTTTTAGTAAACGAAAGATTCATTGCTTATTCCTTTAATGTTGGACAAAATGAGCGACAAAATTTTCCTATTAGAGTTCTTGCATAACCTGCAAGAGCTCTATCGTCGCTTAGGGTCTATTTACAACTCTACTTTCTTGGCCAAAATGCTTCGATTTTCTGCGCTTCGATACTCACATACTTCGTGTATGCTCCGTATCGGTGCTCTAAAATCGAAGCATTTTGCCCCGGATCAAGTCCGGGGGAATTGTAAAATAGACCCTAAGTTTACACTGTAATTACTTTTGTTCTTTGTTAAGCTGGGCTATTAAAACATCGAGTTGTTTTTGAAGATGATCTACCTTCTCTCGAGTTCGAGCTAGAACTTTAGTTTGCACATCAAATTCTTCGCGGGTAATCAGATCCATATGAGCAAAAGCAGCTTGGAGTACATCTTTGAATTTTTGTTGGATGTCTTTTTCAATGTTTTGTAGACTGGGGGGGAGAGCGGCAAAAAGTTTTTTTGCTAAATCGTCAAATTGTTTGGGGTCGAACATAATCACTCCTTTTGGTTTTGCAAAGGTAAGTGCCCAGCCCTTACCCGGGAACGGCTTTATTTGGCGCGATCCGCGCTAAAATCTAACCGTTTGAGTAAACATAAACATGGGCGGCTTGAGCTATTGCTTGCAAAGAGTCTAACAAAAGTATAATCACAGCGGAATATTTTATGAAAATGATTATGGCAATTATTAAACCTTTTAAATTAGATGATGTTCATGAGGCATTAATGGAAATAGGAGTACCAGGAATAACCATTTCTGAGACGCGGGGTTTTGGCAGACAAAAAGGTCATACTGAGTTGTATCGTGGTGCTGAGTATGTAGTGGATTTTCTTCCTAAAATTAAAATTGAACTCGCTTTGCCGGATGATATGGTTGAAGCTGCAATTGAAGCGATTTGCAAGTCGGCTTATACCGGTAAAATTGGTGATGGCAAAATTTTTGTTTATGAGTTGCAACAAGTGATTCGTGTGCGTACTGGCGAAATAAATGCTGATGCCTTAACGTAGAAAAGCAGTTGAGATTGTTTTTTCCAGGGATAGTTTAAAAACTTGAATTATCTATTCAGGGGATATCTTGGAAGATGTGACAAATACAGTTTTCGGTCAATAGGGTGTGAACGCTTTGTGAATTATCCGCCATACCAATAAATGGCGCGTTGGGTAATGACAGCGTTGAGCTGAATATCCCAAGGTTCTGGCTCAAGATAATCATCTACACGCTGGAATTGGTAAGCTACGCCAAATAATGGACAATTCTCTTTACCTTTAAAAGTACGGTCGTAATAGCCAGCTCCCATGCCAAGGCGATTACATCGTACATCAAAAGCAACTAATGGAACTAAAACCAAATCTAACTCTTGCACAGGAATGGCTAAATCGGGGTGAACTTCCGGTTCGGCAATTCCGTAGCGATTTTTTTGAAAAGGGGTATCTGGTGTTGCAGGCAAAAAAGAAAGGGTTAAATCGTCATTGAGAACTGGGAAGTAACAGAGTTTCCCTTGTAAGAGTGCATTCCTCCAGAGCTCATCTAAATCAATTTCACCATTGACCGAAAAATAAAATGCTATTTGCTTGGCATGGCGATATTGCTCCAGATAACGGATGCGAGTACAAACTTGATTTGAAGCGGTAGCACGATATGAAACCGATATCTTGGATCGTATTTCTTTCATCGTATCTCTTAAAGCCTTCTTGACTTGATCTGTCATACAGGTATCAGTGTATTGTTCTTATTAAATTATCGATTTTTTATGGTAAAAATTCAAGGTATTGCAATGCTTTAAAAAATTTGTCACCCTGAAATCCTAGGGTAATTGCTAATTTTTTTTAAAAAAACTAGTCAAGAATGTAAAAATAAGGTATATAAGCCGTCCTGGTTTTTAATGATCCAGAGTATAGGTACAGTATAACTCATTGAGAGAATGGTATGAGTGATTTGTTTGAAGATGATGAAGATGCTGTTGTAGAAGTCGGAGAAGACTTCGTCGATGTTGATAGCGAATTGGATGTTGAAGCGGAGGTTATGGAAACAGTTCCACGTGGCTTGGATGCACGCAGGAAATTGGAAAATATGTTAGATGAAAAACGTTTACGTGATGAACTGGACGATTTTGGAGACTACTAACCGAATTGGTCTTTAATGCCCGGTTTGGAACGGAATCTATTAACACTCGTAGTAGATTCAATTGACAATTAAGGTTTAACTAGAGTTTATGAGCCGGACACGAATACTCTCAGAAGGGGAAAGCAATTTTGCGTTTCCAATAGATGATCGCGTCTTTTTAGGCGAGGGCTTGTTTGAGACGCTTAGAGTGGAGGCAGCCACGCCATGCTGTGCTTATTTGCATTGGCAGAGGTTAGGGGACTCCGCACTAAAATTAGGTATCCCCTTTGATCTTTCTTTTGAGCATTGGTTAGAACATCTGCTTAGTAAAATTAAGCAAGATAATTTATATCATGGCGGGATCAAAGCGATATTAAGCGGTGGTTCTGCACCTAGAGGATTAGCCGCTCGAGCACAAGTAAGCCAGCTTATCTTCCAGACTTTTAATTATTCGGTGGAATCACATCCACTGAAATTGCTTAGTGTGCTATGGCTAAGAGATGGTAATAATCCTATATATCAAGTTAAGTCGGTCAATTATTTGGAAGCGATATTAGCCCGTCGCCAAGCCATTGCTCTAGGCGCTGATGATGCTTTGTTTTTTAACCTGCAGCATCATGCAACTGAAACTACCTGTGCTAATTTATTTTTGATACAGGATAAAAGATTGCTGACTCCTCCTTTAACTGATGGTGTACTTCCCGGTATTACTCGCTCAAGAGTACTTCAGCTTTCCAAACAACAAGGTGTAAGTTGTACGGAGGTTTCTATTACAAAAGCAATGCTTAAGGATGCGGATGGTCTTTTTATAACGAATTCATTACAAGGTATTCGTTCCGTATTTTCTTTAGATGACATCGTTTTTACAGTCGATCATCCGTTGCTGAATCAATTGTCTTCTTCTCTGAATATTTGAAACGAAAATTATTAAGATGCAGAAACTTAATAACGCATAACAATAAGAGTGCTAGGGATACTATTAAGATTTCAGTATTTTTATAAAATGCTCCTTGCTTTAATATGAACTCCATTCCAGCATAACCAAAATAGGTATAAACAATTTCAGCTGGAATAAGAAAAATGAACGTAGTGATCAGATAAGATCGAAATTTTATTGCTGTCATCCCTAAACCATAATTAACTATATTAAAAGGGATAATTGGAACTAATCGCAAAAGGGCGACAATCACCCATCCTTTTTGTTCCACAGCGGAGATTAATTTGCCTAGCTTTTCTCCTTTTCTTTGAGAAAACCAGTTATAAATCAAATGCCTTGTAATTAAAAAAGAGAAAGCAGCACCGCTTGTTGCACCTAATAAATTGAGCAGGATGCCAAAGAAGGGGCCAAAAAGTGCTCCTCCTGCTAAAGTGATTACCATAGTTGGCAAGAACATAATGGTTGCCAGACAATATATAATTAAAAAGAAAATGGGGGCAAGCCAACCAAGATGATCAATCCAGTTAATAATTTCACTTGAGGATTTTTGAAAAAAGAAGGCAGTAGTAATTAGAGATACCAATGCTAAAACAATGAAGAGTGACTTAACTGGATGAATGATTCGGTATTTCATAGGATTTATTTTGTGTAGGATAAATCTTTATCAGGCTCTGTTTACAATTCTGCTCCCTTGGCCAAAATACTGCGATTTTATGCGCTCCAATACTCACATATTTCGCAGTGTTTTGACTCAAAATAGCGAATTGTAAACAGACCCTGGTAATCGCTACTGTCCCTTAACAATCAATTGATTAAGAAGTCTATTACACCTGGTTATCCGTTGCAATCTTGAAAAAAAATGATTGATTGGGTATAACTCAAAGCGAATTTTTATAAGAGAAACAAAAACATGGAACAAGTTATGCGAAAGGAAAGGCAAAAGCAGCGTGCTCGGAAATGGATTAGAGCAATGTTAGCCCGCTGGTTTAAAGTAGAATTGCATGGAAATTATCAACCTGAGTTTAACTCGGTGATTATTGCTAATAGGACCTCAAAAATTGATTTGCTTTTACTCGCTGCTTTTTTACCTGAGCAATTGACTGTAGCGTTTCCTCCACACTCATCAGGTAAACTTTGGATGAAGATAATGATGCTTTTTGCCGACGTCATTGTTATCGATTCTACGAATGCTTTTGCGGCAAGAGCTTTAGTAAAAGCAATAAAGGAAGGAAAGCGTTGCGTTATTTTTCCTCAGGGAATTGGATTACAGGAAGAAAGCTTGAAAGTTTTTGATGCTCCTGGACTGGTGTTACAAAAAGCGGGCGCTTCCGTAATTCCGATTCGAATTGATGGGGCTCAACACAGTATTTTTTCTATAAGTAAGGATAAACATCTTATTCGTTTATTCCCTAAAATTATTTTACATGTATTGCCCATACGATCCTTCATACAGGACGGAAATAAGCCTCTGAATCGAAATGCGATGAGTACCCGTTTGTTTCGTTTGATTAGTGAACTAACTTTTGCAAATAGTTTTCAACCAATGCCAATGTTTGAAGCACTTATTCAAGGAATGGCGTTAGGAACAAAAAATAAGGCGAAAATTGAAGACGCAAACCGAACTCCATTAACGCCGAAGCAATTTCTTGCGCGTTGTTTTATTTTGGGCAGACAAATTAAAACACAAACACAAGTAGGAGAACATGTAGGGATTATGTTACCTACTACAATTGCGGGTATGGTCACTTTTTTTGCTTTGCATGCATATCGGCGTATTCCAGCTATGCTGAATTTTAGTTTGGGACTTCATAATTTGTTGGGCACGTGTAGGGTTGCAGAAGTAAAAACTATTTATACAGCAAGGCAATTTATCACTACAGCAAAATTGGAGGGTTTAGTTGAAGAATTACAGAAAGCAGGGTTAAACGTTTATTTTTTAGAAGATTTTAAGCCTTCTATTAATTTAGGTCATAAACTTTCTGGGTTACTTAAGGGGATGTTTCCGTTTCGAGCGTATCAATTAATTGGAAAGCCGGTTTCTCCTGAAATGACAGGCGTTATACTATTTACGTCAGGTTCTGAAGGAGTTCCCAAAGGGGTTGTCTTATCCCATTCTAATTTAGTCGCGAATTGTTGCCAATTAACTTCGCGAGTGGATTTTTCGTCTCATGATAAATTCTTCAATGCTTTACCCATATTTCATAGTTTTGGTTTGACTACGGGTTCAATTCTTCCTCTAATACATGGAATTAATTGCTTTTTTTATCCATCTCCCTTGCATTATAAAATAATCCCCGGCTTGATTTATCAAACCGGTGCAACCATTATGCTCGGGACTGATACTTTTTTAACGGGGTATGCTCGAGTTGCAGAGCGACATGATTTCAGCAGCGTGCGTTACATTTTTGCCGGTGCTGAAAAAGTTAAACCGGAGACGATTCGACATTGGATAGATACTTTCGGGGTAAAAATTTATGAGGGATATGGTGCTACAGAAGCTTCCCCGGTGATTTCCATGAATTGTCCTTTAGCTTCTTTGCCTGGCAGCGTGGGCATGTTATTACCTTTTATGGAAGGTCGAATTCAGCCGGTAGATGGCATAGCTGAAGGAGGACGGTTTATATTGCGCGGCCCTAATATTATGAACGGGTATCTCTCGTCTGAAAGACCTGGAACGATCATAGCTCCAGAAGATGGATGGCACGATACTGGGGATATAATCACTATGAATGAAGAAGGATTCATTACTATAGCTGGTCGAGCAAAACGTTTCGCTAAGATTGCTGGAGAAATGGTTTCCCTTACTGCTGTGGAAGGGGTTGCTGCTTCAATTTGGCCTGAATTATTGCATGCTGCAGTGAGTAGGAAAAGTCCCAATAAAGGAGAGCAGATTATACTATATAGTGAGGCTGCCAATGCAGATAAAGTCAGTTTTGTAAAGAAAATACAAGAAATGGCTTATTCGGAATTACTCATTCCTCATAAAATTTTTCCAGGAAGCAAAATTCCTGTTTTACCTTCAGGAAAAATTGATTACGTTACCATTGAGAAAGAATTAGTTGAAACGTAGCCGAGGGTTTCTTATCCCCGGGCTCCCAGGTTACATTTTGCCCTGTTCGCCAAGTTACGTTATTTTTTCAATACATAACTACCTGGTGCATCCATTAGAGGTTTTAATGGGAGTTGATTCAAGTCAGGGGCAGGTATCAGTTTCCCTGAATGAGTTTTTAACCATTTTAACCATTCTGGCCACCATGAGCCGGGATATTCTGTTGCCTGTTCTAGCCATTGTTCTGCATGAGGGGGAAAATGATGATTGACTTTATAGCCGTATTTTTTAGCCTCAGGGGCGTTGATAATCCCTGCGATATGTCCTGATCCGCCAAGCACAAAGCGTTTAGGTCCATTCATAAGCTGGAAGCCCAAGTAGGTGGTTTTCCATGGCGCTATATGATCTTTTTCTGTTGAGAGAAAAAAAGTTGGTATGTCAATGGTACTGACATCAATTGGAGTATGATTAAGATGGATCTTGCCTGGTTTTGCCAGATCATTATGCAAATACATCCATCTTAAATATTGAGAATGCATTGTTGCTGGCATATTGGTAGAGTCTGAATTCCAGTACAATATATCGAAAGGAACCGGGTTTTTGCCACGTAGATAATTTTTAATAAAGAAAGACCAAATTAAGTCATTTGCCCGTAATGAGTTAAAACTTGAAGCCATAAATTTTCCAGCAAGATAACCTTTAGACTTCATTTCATCTTCCAGCTTTGCAATTTGTTGTTCATCGATAAAGACAGCAATATCGCCAGGATCACTGAAATCAATCATTGAAGCTAAAAAGGTCGCACTACGGATAGAATTGTCTTGATGTGCTTTATTATAAGCAAGCAACATGGATAGAAGTGTTCCACCGATACAAAACCCCATAGTATTCACTTGTTTTGCATGGAGTTGTTTTTGAATTGTACTAATCGCAGTTAATGGTCCTTCATTCAAATAATCATACAAGCTTTTATGAGAGAAATTTGAATCTGGATTAATCCAGGAAATGACAAATACAGTAATTCCTTGTTTCACTAACCAGAGAATGAGTGAGTTATGCGGGCTTAGGTCAAGAATATAATACTTATTTATCCAGGGTGGAATAATAAGAAGGGGGATCGACTTTACTTTTGCAGTTTGTGGTGTGTATTGGATAAGCTCCATCATGCTGTTTCTAAAGACTACTTTTCCGGGGGTAATGGCGATATTTTTACCGAGCTTAAATGCTTCTGTATCTGTCATTTTAATCATGAGACGTGGAGAGCCTACTTCCAGATCGGAAAGTAAGTTATGAAGCCCTTGTAATAAATTTTTGCCGTGGCTTTTCAATGTTTCATCCATGATTTGGGGATTAGTATGCAGAAAATTAGCAGGAGATAATGCATCTAAATATTGTTTGGTAAAAAATTGCAAGCGTTTTGCCGTATTTGGGTCAGGATATTCCAGATTTTCAAATAAAGTATTCATATGCTGACTAGCTAAGAGGTAGTGCTGGGTTAACATATTAAAAAACGGATTATTTAGCCAGTCTTCTTCATGAAAACGTGGGTCATTTATGGGCATAGATGTCCCATTTAACCAATGCTGCAATTGGACTTGTGCTAAATTAAACGCATCTTGCCAGTATGCAAGTTGCATTTCCCAGATTTTTTCCGGATTCTGTAAAAGAATACTCATTACATTTTGAAAGTGCTCCGTCAACTCAATGTACTGGTTGATTATCACGGGAACTTGTAAAGGAGTTTCCTTTACATCAGAGATAATTTGCAGAGTTTTTTCTGCTATTGCTTGCAACAGCTCGGCAAGTTCTTTGTCATGGGTCATCCTAACTCCTATTAGACAAATTAACAGGTGTATATTTTGGTTTTTTTATTGGTGTTTAGCAAGTTTTATTTAGAATAACCCTTACTGAAAGGGTGTGGGTGTAATTATTGCAGAATTATTATTAAGAAATATTTATGTGTTTTTTTTGAAAATAGCCTTATTTAAGTAAATTTACCAATTTCTAATTGTTCCCTCATGCCAAAAATAACCGCTTTCCTTTTGCTTATTGATAAGCTCGTAGAGTTCGTGTGCTGTCTTAGAAGGCAGTTTTGGCGCATTGTTGGTACCCATATCTGTTTTGACCCAACCTGGGTCAAAACTGG
This sequence comes from Legionella sp. PC1000, assembly GCF_014109805.1. Taxonomy (GTDB): domain Bacteria; phylum Pseudomonadota; class Gammaproteobacteria; order Legionellales; family Legionellaceae; genus Legionella; species Legionella resiliens. The sequence goes on along the minus strand of NZ_CP059400.1, from coordinate 3,281,044 downwards.
AGACAATAATTTTAGGTAATCTTTTTGCCAGAAGCAGGGTATACATGTTTAAGCAGGATTTTGACATTTTGTAGTGCGGGACCGAGGCAGAGTCGTTGGAACTGAAAGCCCCCCATCCTGACGAGATATTAATGATTTGGGCATTGGGATTTAACTTGGAAATGCATTGTTCGGTTAATTCAATTGTTCCAAATACATTAACATTGAATGTCTCTCTTAGTTGGCTCATGCTAATTTTCTCTTCTTGCCAATCTTCCAGGAGTACAGCGGCATTGTTAATTAGCGCGTCAATTTTTGGTAATTGTCTAGCAAATTGATTAATTTGTTCTGAATCTGTTAAATTAAGTGGATGGATTTTTAGATTCGGGTGGTTTAAAACAGTGCGTCCAGTTGTTGAGGTTCCAATAACGAGCCAGTCATTTTTTAGAAAGATTTTTGCTGTTTCTAATCCGATCCCGCGGCTAATACCAGTAATTACAAGAGTATTCATAATCCTATTTCTCCATAATATCCGTAGCCTGGGTGCAGCGAAGCGTAACCCGGGAAATTTGATGGTCCCTCAAACCCGGGTCACGTTTTGCTGTACCCGGGCTACAATATTTTTTACCTGAATTTTTCCTAATGTTTAAAGTGGCGAATTCCAGTAAATACCATAATTATTCCGTGTTCTTCAGCACACGCGATAATTTGTGTGTCTCTGATTGAACCGCCTGGTTGAATAATCGCAGAAATACCTGCTTTTGCAGCAATTTCCACAGTATCCGGAAAAGGAATAAATGCATCTGAAGCCATGACTGCTCCATGAGTATTAAATCCCATGAGTTCTGCTTGCCACAGACCAATGCGAGCGCTCATAACCCGACTGGTTTGGCCGCCTCCCAAACCAATCGTTGCCGCATCTTTAGCATAAACAATTGCATTGGATTTCACATGTTTTACGGCAAGCCAGGCAAACAGTAAATCATTCATTTGCTCTTCGGATGGTTTTTTTTGAGTTACAGTTTTTAATTCATAACTTCCCAGCGAAAGTGAGTCGTGTTCTTGTACCAATAACCCTCCATCGACTTTTTTCATATTCAAGCGAAATGCATCATCTGACTTCCACGCTCCAGTCACCAGGACACGAATATTTTCTTTGCTGGCAAGGATTTCTTTGGCTTCATTACTGACTTCGGGCGCTACAATAACTTCTACAAATTGTTTTTCAAGAATAGTTTTTGCTGTATTGCCATCTAATTTTTGGTTAAACGCAATGATCCCACCGTAGGCAGATGTCGGATCACATTGGAATGCTTTTAGATAAGCATTTAGAGGAGAATCACTTATGGCGATTCCACAAGGATTAGCATGTTTGACAATAACACAAGTGGGTTTGTCACAGGAAAATGATTTAACACAATCCAAAGCAGCATCAGCATCTAGAATATTGTTATAAGACAATTGCTTGCCCTGAAGCAATTGCGCAGCACCAAGAGAGCCGGATGAACTGTTTTTATCTACATAAAAAGCTGCTTGTTGATGTGGATTCTCTCCATAACGTAAGTCAGTTAGTTTATTAAATTGACAGGTTAGAACCTCTGGAAAGCCACAGGGAGTATACTGTTTATCTAATGTAGTCAGATAATTCGTGATGGCCGCATCATAAGCGGCGGTGTGTGCAAAGGCTTTTTTGGCTAAGGTAAATCCCCAGTCAGAAGGAATTTTTTGTGTTTTCAGATAATGAATAAGTTCCGGGTAATCGTCTGGTTTTACCACCACAAACGTATTTGCATGATTTTTTGCCGCTGAGCGAATCATTGCTGGACCGCCAATGTCGATATTTTCTATAGCCTCGTTGAAATTACAGTCAGGCCTACTGATGGTTTGTTCAAATGGATATAAATTAATTATCAGCAAATCGATGGGCTTAATGGAGTGCTCTTTTAGCGTTTTTTCATCCTTTTTTTTACGTGCCAGTAGACCTGCATGAATGGCTGGGTGCAGTGTTTTAACTCTACCATCCATCATTTCGGGAAATCCTGTGCATTCACTCACATCGATGACAGGCAATTTATTTTCTTTAAGTAATGCAGCAGTATTTCCTGTGGCAATCAGTTCAACGCCCATTTCATGGAGCACTTTTCCCAGCGCTACTATGCCTTTTTTATCGGAAACACTAAGCAGGGCTCTTTGAGGCTTAAAATTAGAGAATGTATGTTCTTGGACCATTATAACTTCCTTAACTAGTATGGCTGAGTGCAGTGAAGCAAACCTCCAGGAAATCTAATTTCAGGATTGTTTTTACTTGCACTAAGTTATGACAATTTAATCTGTTTTGTGTTTAAAAGCCAATAATGCCCATCCATTAAGGTTTTCCTGATGAACTGCAGTGAACATTGAACTATACGTTGCAATAAGTTCGGGAGCTTGTTCTTCGAGGATGCCCGAGACAATGAGTATTCCTTTAGGATTTAGCAATTGCTGAAAGCGTTCTTTCAGACTCATTAATGGTGCCAACAAAATGTTTGCGATAATCAAATCGACGGGTTTATGTACTACTTCGGGCATATCAATTGACAATTTGCGTTCATCAAGTCCATTGGCCAACGCGTTATTTTTAGTCGCTTGCAGCGCTTGTGGATCAATATCTACTGCATGTACTTCCCATGCGCCTAATTTTAATGCAGCCAAAGAAAGTATTCCTGAGCCACAACCGTAATCAATAACCGATTTATTCTTTAAATTAGCCTGTTCCAGCCAAGTCAAGCATAAAGCAGTCGTGGGATGGGTCCCGGTCCCAAAAGCTAAACCCGGATCGAGCATGAGATTGACTGCATCGGGTTCAGGAGGAGTTGACCAAGTGGGACAGATCCATAGGCGTTGGCCAAAACGCTGCGGTTTAAAATCGTCCATCCAGGCTCTTTCCCAATCTTTATCTTCCAGAACTTCCAGGGAACAGGTTAATTCGGGGTACGTTTGTAACAAGTGATCTCGTGTATATTGCGCCTGAAAAACTTCTGAAAATAAAGCCTGAATGACAACTTCAGGCCATAATGGTGTTGTTCCTGGCTCAGGTTCAAGAACAGGATTGTCATTTTTATCGGTAAGCATCACTGACAGCGCACCGAATTCTTCCAACTCCTCGCTAAGTAATTCTATTTCTGAGGTTGGACAATGTTCTACTTTTAATTGAAACCACACAGCATTAGCCCTTCAACATTTTTTCCAGGTAATGGATATTAGTACCACCTGCCATAAAAGATTGATCATGGAAAATACGTTGATGTAATTCAATATTGGTTTTTATACCATCTATGATGATTTCATCAAGCGCATTTCGCATTCTTGCGATGGCCTCATCACGTGTTTCCCCATAACTAATCAATTTGCCTATCATGGAGTCGTAATTGGGGGGAACCGTATAACTGCTGTAAATATGAGAGTCAAAGCGAATGCCTGGTCCTCCGGGTTGATGCAATAACTTTATCATTCCTGGTGACGGCATGAAGGTTCTGGCATCTTCTGCATTGATCCGGCATTCAATTGCATGACCACGTAGCTTTATATCTTCTTGGCTAAGCGTCATCGGAATATCACTGGCAATTTTGATTTGTTCTTTAATTAAATCGATTCCAGTGATCATTTCAGTTACAGGATGCTCTACCTGGATTCGTGTATTCATTTCAATAAAATAAAAACACCCATCCTGATATAAGAATTCAAAAGTTCCTGCGCCACGATATTGCAATTCTTGGCACGCTTTGACCACAGAGGCACCAATTTGTTTTCTCAATTCAGGACTAATTCCCGGGGCAGGTGCTTCTTCTACTACTTTTTGATGACGTCTTTGCATGGAGCAGTCACGTTCACCTAAATGAATTGCCTTACCTTTGCCATCTCCAAGTACCTGGAATTCAATATGACGCGGATTTTCTAGGAATTTCTCCATGTAAACAATAGGATTATTAAATGCAGCTTTTGCTTCACTACTGGTAAGTGCGATGGCATTGAGTAAATTGGCTTCACCATGAACAACACGCATACCACGTCCACCGCCGCCACCTGCTGCTTTTATAATAACAGGATAACCAATTTTTCGGGCAATTTCTAAGTTGACCCGATCATCATCTGACAAAGGGCCATCTGATCCTGGAACACAAGGAACTCCCGCAGCCTTCATTGCGTTGATGGCAGATACCTTGTCACCCATAAGACGAATGGTATCTGCCCGGGGGCCGATAAAACGAAACCCGCTTTGTTCTACTACTTCCGCAAAATCAGCATTTTCAGAAAGAAATCCATAACCAGGGTGAATCGCTACGGCATCAGTAATTTCGGCAGCAGAAATAATCGCTGGGATATTAAGGTAACTTTTTTGTGCTGGAGCAGGGCCTATACATACCGTTTCATCAGCAAGGCGCACATGTAATAAATCTTTATCTACATCTGAATGTACGGCTACAGTCTGAATGCCAAGTTCTTTACACGCACGTAAAATACGAAGAGCAATTTCACCTCTGTTGGCAATAACAATTTTACTGAGCATGGATGTACCCTCTATTCTATAACAAACAAGACCTGATCGTATTCAACAGGCTCTCCATTAGCGACAAGTATTTCTACGACTTTACCGGCACGATCCGCTTCGATTTCATTAAACATTTTCATTGCTTCAACAATACATAAAACATCCCCGGCTTTGACTGTTTGACCAAGAGTCACAAAAGGAGAACTTTCTGGTGATGGAGAAGTGTACATTGTACCTACCATAGGAGAACGAATTTTATGGCCCGAAGCAGTCGGTGCAGCAGGCTTGCTTTCCTGGTGCGAAGCAGCCATTGCATGAGCAGGTGGATTATTTACATTAGGATATGACTCCTGACGAGGTGCAGGAGCAGAAATATAGTGAACTTGATGCGGTTCTGCTGCAGGCACACTACTGTGACGGCTCAATCTAAGTGACTCTTCACCTTCTTTAATTTCAATTTCAGAAATGCCAGTTTCTTCCAGCAATTCGATTAATTTTCTGATTTTACGAATGTCCATTGTTTGCTTCTCTTTCAATAATTGATGTTAATGCTAATGAATACCCTTGCACGCCCAAGCCACTAATCGTTCCTTTTGCTATATCAGAAAAATAAGAATGGTGACGAAAAGGCTCACGGGAATAAATATTACTAATATGTACTTCAATAAATGGGACGGCCACAGCACATAAAGCATCCCTTAAAGCCACACTGGTATGAGTAAAACCTGCAGGATTAAAAATTATATAATCTACTTTGTCGATACTGGCCTGGTGAATTGCCTGGATTAAATCCGCCTCGGAATTGCTTTGATAACAGCTTAATGCAAGTCCGGCTTGTGTTGCTTCTTTGATTAAACGGGTGTTGATATGATCGAGCGTAGTGGCGCCATAAATTGATGGTTCTCGAGTTCCCAAGAGGTTTAAATTTGGTCCATGTAAAACCAGAATTTTTTTCATGTTTTAGTTAGTATCGAGCAATTTTGGCTGATTTTGCCTGATCTTCCTAAAATTGTCTATATATCTCCGAGGATATCTGCATGATCTCCGCTTTTTTATATTTTTTGTCCCTACGATATTGAGTGAAAATTTGCTGGGCTTTATTGCAGTAAAACTAGACTATTGAATTAATTCATGATGCAATCATTTTAGGAATTAAAAGGCGTTCTATTCAACTCTTCCCAGAGAAAGGAATTTTTGATGCAGGAGAGGCTCGAGCAACAGCAAGGGATACAAAAAGTACAACCGGTAATATATTTTGTTATTTTTATGATGATGATATTAGTGCAAATTTCCATTGATCAATATATTCCATCATTACCTGCTATTACGAAAGCCTTTAAGAGTACCGAATCATCAATCCAATTCACTCTATTTCTTTTTATGTTTGGATTGGGAATTTCCCATATTTTTTTTGGGCCTTGGTCCGATAAAATTGGCCGTAGACGTCCATTAATTTATGGTATTGGAATCAGTGTCATAGGTTGCCTTTTTTGTTTATTTGCTCCCTCTGTCATGGTGTTAACGTTGGGACGGTTTTTACAAGGATTTGGCATTGGCTCGTGCAGTTCAGTAGGGCGTTCATTAATTCGTGATCTTTTTGCTGACAAATATTTATCAAAAATTGGTTCTTATGTCGGTGTTGTAAGTACGTTTCTTCTGGTTGCTTCCCCAATTTGGGGTGGGTTCATTCAAGAGCATTTTGGATGGAGGGCGAACTTTTTATTTATTTTTATCGTGGGTTTTGTATTTTGGTTTTTTATTCTCTGGGCTTTGCCTGAAACCAATAAAAATCTTAATCCTGATGCAACTAAAATAAGGGTAATACAGCAAAATTATTGTGCTTTATTAAGGTCTAAAATTTTTTTAGGTTACACTCTATGTGCCTGTTTTGCATGTGCTGGTTTAGTTGCTTATCTTACTATTGCTCCTTTTTTGTTTCAAAATGTATTGGGATTAAGCCCTTTGGAATATGGTCAACTGTCAATTTTTATTGCCGGTGCTATTTGCCTTAGCGGAATAATTAACAGCCAATTAGTCATGTCTAAAGGAGTATCTTACATGTTGTTTATGGGTGTCCTGTTGATGATCGGCGGAGGAGGGATCATGCTCAGTTTTGCTCTTGCAGGAATAATGAATGTAGCGACAATCATGATCCCGATTGCATTATTTAGTATGGGGGCAGGCTTTACTTTTATTAACGCTTTTGCAGGAGTTTTCCATCCATTCCCTCAAATTGCAGGAACAGTGGCGGCATTATATGTCAGTATGCAAGATTTAACTTCTGCATTGACAAGTGGGATCATCGCAGTGGCTAAGATACAAGGTCAACTCTCTTTGGCTTTAATATTACTTGTACTAGGCTTAAGTGCATTGGCAGCATGGTATTATCAAGAATCAATAATCCAATAAAGAAGTTTTCATTTCAGTCACATCATTTTGGGAAAATAGAGTGTAGGGAAGAATTTTTATCTCTTCATCTCTGTATTTTTTATGGTAATTATTACCAGGCATAAATAATAATTTCAAAAATCCTAAAATTATGCTAGCTTGGATAAGATTTTTAAAGTTATTGGTTGTGTTCACAGGTGTGACTCACTGTTAAAACCAATCAGGTTATTCTATAGCTTGATTTTAAGGACTAATGGTTTGGCAGGAGATGAGTTGCTTTCAATTTAGATTAAGTTGCAAATAAGGAGAGGGTTTCCATGCATCATAATTACTATTTATCTCCCCTAGCTGTTGCTCTGGCCTTGGGAATAGCATCTTCTGCGAGAGCCGCAGAACCTATGCCTTTACAGAAGGCGTCTCTTGAGCAAGTAAAACAAAAGTTTGCTTTGACACCACAAGGCATCACTTTTGCTAAAGACAGTTTAAGTTTTGTAAGTGAGCATACTGATAATAATAAAGTAACTCACGTGCGTATGCAGCAACAATATGTAGGATTTCCTGTTTATGGTGGTTATGCGATTATGCATAGCATACATACAGCAAAATCATTAGCTAAAGCACAGTCAAATGTAGCTATGAATGGCGTCATTTATCAAGGCCTACAGACTGAATTGGGGCAACCTGATGCTTCTTTTGTGAAAAATGCTGATCTGGCGCTACAACAATTTAAAGCTAAGTATGCGGGTAAAGAGGTACGTGATGAAAAATCTACCCCTATGGTTTATATCGATGCTCAGCATAAAGCACACTGGGCTTATAAAGTAAGTGTTCTTGTTGTGCATAGAGATCAAATTCCAGAACGCCCAACTGCAATAATTGACGCAAAAACCAATAAACCCTTTGTACAATGGAATGATATAAAAACAAAAAGAGATTCGGCGAATGGAGCAGGTTTTGGTGGAAATAACAAAACAGGGTTCTATCGATTCGGAGCTGATTTACCCTATCTCGATTTAACTCGTGATATGAGCAATGAGGTTTGCTTTATGGAAAATACAGATGTCAAAGTAATTGACATGGATCACCGATACAGTTCTAGAAATAAAGCAATGAAGTTTAATTGTCCAACCAATGACTCCAACGTTTACCTAACTGGTTATAAAGGAGATGGTTATGACAAAGAGAATGGAGCCGCCTCTCCAACAAATGATGCCTTGTATGCTGGCCATGTGATTAGGCATATGTTTAAAGATTGGTATGATACTAACGCACTGAGTAATCCTGATGGTTCCCCAATGCAGCTAGTCATGCGAGTTCATTATGGCGAAGGTTATGAGAATGCATATTGGGATGGTCAGCAGATGACTTTTGGTGATGGCGATACCATGATGTATCCATTAGTATCTCTTGGAGTAGGTGCCCATGAAATCAGCCACGGTTTTACAGAACAACATTCCAATCTTCAATACTTTGGCCAATCTGGCGGAATGAATGAGGCCTTTTCTGACATGGCAGCTCAGGCAGCTGAGTATTATTCTGTGAATAAAAGCAGCTGGCAAATTGGCGGCGAGATCATGAAAGAAGACAGCGGCTGGGAGGCATTACGTTACATGGATATGCCAAGTCGTGATGGTGAGTCTATTGATACTGCTGATGAATACTATGGTGGTCTGGATGTTCATTATTCCAGTGGAGTGTACAACCATTTATTCTACATTTTGGCCAATCAACCTAATTGGAATACCCGCTCAGCATTCGATGTTATGGTTAAAGCCAACATGGATTATTGGACACCTTATTCAAACTTTGATGAGGGTGGCGAAGGTTTGGTAAGTGCAATTACTGACCTAATCGCAGGTGATCCGAACCATGAGAAGTATCCTTCTTCTGCTGTATGTGATGTTAAAAAGTCATTAAACGAAGTTAAAATCATTACTAACATGGAAGGCTGTGCATAATTAATCTATGTGGTAATAAATTCAGCCAGAAGTTTACTTATAACTTCTGGCTGTTCCATGTGAATATGATGTCCTCCATCCATATTTTTAAGTGTCAGATTTTTTACCGTCTTAATCCGGTTATTCATTATTTCAGGATCAAAAGAAAATCCTCTGCTGGATAGAAGTAGATAAGTTCTTGCCGTAATTTCTTGCAGACAAGAGAGTATTTGAGTTTCCGTCATCCGTAAAGGTGAGCGTGCCAGTAAGCGTTGATCATGCCGCCAATAATATTGGCCTTGCTTTTCTATTAAACTTCGCTCACAAAGAATTTTTGCAATGTCTAGAGAAACATATCCTTTAAAGGCACGTGCAAGAGCCGCGCTACTTATGCTGTCATACCCCTTAGGTTTTTTGCTTTTTTGAGCAAGAAAATGTGCGAACTCTCTTAATTGTTGGCATGCGGTTTCTGCCGGATGAGAAAATGGGCCTAATCCCTCAATTAGACTTAGGGAGAGAAAACGCTCGGGAACTACGCCTCCAACCAAACTTGCCAGGCAAGCGCCCATGGAGTGTCCTAATAGATGGACTGTATCAAGTTTTAATGCATTGATTATTTCAATAACAACAAAAATTCCATCAAAAAAATGATAATGACATCCTTCGGGAAGATGTGATGAATGACCATGGCCAGGCAAATCAACAGCAATAAAATAAAAATCATTCTCTAGAAATGAAGCAAGAGGAGCAAAACTGTTTGCATTATCTAACCAACCATGTAGTGCAAGAATTGTAGGTTTATCGGGATTTCCCCAAATCGTGCAGGCTATAGAAAAGCCTGGAATGGTGAGCTTTAATGTTTTCATTTTATTTACTATTTTTTTAATTAATATAAGTAATCATTATATCCCTACTGCAAACAGGAGAGCTATAATTCCTTATAAAATGAATAATGATTTGAGCCTCGTGGTTTCAATGATTACAATTAACGTGTTCAGTAATTTTTTTGAAAGCTCTATAACGAGAGAGTAGTGCAATTTTTTTATGACATTTAGTGTTATGCTTAATACGAGAACTTGAAAAGAGTAAATTATGCAACAAGAAGTACAGAGCGTTTCATTAATTACTTATAATATTCATAAAGGGTTTGGTGTAGGCGGCGCTGTGCGTTTTTTGCTTCCTAAAATGCGCGATGCAATTACCAGCTTAACTCCTGATTTTGTTTTTTTACAAGAAGTTCAAGGCGAACATAGAAAACGACAAAAACGGATCAATGCTTGGCCTGACTCCCCTCAATTTGAATATATTGCTGAAAACATATGGCCTCACTATGTTTATGCAAAAAATGCGGTATATGAATCGGGACATCATGGAAATGCAATTTTAAGTAAATATGCTTTTGAACGATTTGAAAATATTAATCTTGCAAATATACGCAGAGCCTCGAGGGGAATATTGCATGCACAATTGAAACTGGATAAGGTCACCATCCATTTATTATGTGTTCACTTAGGCCTTTTTAAAACAGAGCGGATGGTGCAATGTAATGCTTTAATGCAGCGCATAAAGGATGTAGTGCCACAAGATGAACCCCTATTGATGGCTGGGGATTTCAATGATTGGCGTACTGTTATTTCCAAACCTCTGGCTGAGAACTTAAATATAGAAGAGGCTTTTGTTTCAGTAGAAGGACAGCATGCACGCTCATTCCCGGCTATAAGGCCGGCACTTTGCATTGATCGCGTCTATTTCCGTGGCATGAAAGTGCAAGAGGTAGCGTGTTTACATGGCAAGCCCTGGCGAATGCTTTCTGACCATTTGCCGCTTTATGCTCGTTTTGAATTGATTAAACCTCTTTAGCATTTTGTTTAAAAATCGTAGTGTGAATCTTTTTAGGATGCATAAAGATGAGGGTTACTGTTTTGGGGATTGGTTTATTTCATGGAAAAAACCTCTCCCCAATAGAATGATTATTCCATATTGCTGTTGTATTCACTTACACAAGCTAAGCTATTCAAACGGGCGCGTTTTAATAAAGCTTCTTGTGCTTTAGCGATATTCGCTTTATTTCCGCCCCAGGCAGCTAAACAATCTTCCTGTAGTGCTCTGCCGAAAGAAAAGCTGAGTAGCCAAGGTTGATGGTCGATGCTATTGATTGCATTCAAATTTGCTGTAGCTTGTTGTGGTGTTTGCCCACCAGAGAGGAAATTAATTGTTGGTACTGCAGCAGGTACGTTATTACGGAATACACTAATTGTGTAGTCAGCAATTTCATCAGGCTCACTGAAAGGACTATGTGCTTTACCACAAGTAACCATACTTGGTTTTAAAATAATATGTTCTAACTCAATCTGGTGAATAAATAAGGCATGGAATAGTTCGTGCAATACAATTTCACATACTTCTGCACAATGTTCAATAGTGTGATCACCGTCCATGAGTACTTCTGGTTCAACAATAGGAACAATCCCTGCTTCTTGGCAAGCTGCGGCATAACGTGCCAGATTTTCTGCGCCTGTTTTAACCGCGGTCAAACTGGGAGTAAATTCAGAAATTGAATAGACATTCCGCCATTTAGCAAATTTTGCACCTAATTTTTTAAAATGCTGCAAACGCTCAGCTAATCCATCGAGCCCTTGAGTTACTTGTTCGCTTTCAGTATTGGCGAGATGAATTAGTCCTTTATCTACTTTAATGCCCGGAACGATACCCTTATCAGCAAATAATTGAGGGATAGGAGTTCCATGCTCATCAGTTTGGCTAAAGGTCTCTTCAAATAAAATAACCCCGTTGATATATTGTTCTAAATCAGTAGTCGTGGCGAGCAGTAATCTATAATCTCTGCGATTTTCTTCAGTATTTTCAATACCAATCGAGGTAAATCGTTTACCTATAGTTGAATTGCTTTCATCTGCAGCTAAAATTCCTTTGCCCTCTTGCAGTATAAGCTCCATAGTATTGGATAATTCATCATAACTCATAGTGTATTTGCTCCTGATTGTTTACATTATCTAGATATATATTTTTCACGAATAATTTGTTGCATAGCAAAACCTTGTTCTTTTAAAGAGTGAAAAGCCTCGTCGATCATACCGGGATTTCCACATAAATAAATAACATCGTGCTGAGGATTTAGATTTAATGTAGGAAAGGCATGTTGTACATAGCCGCTGTACTCATTTTCATTTAATTCATGCACAGGTTGTCTGCTTAAATAGGGTCTGAATAAAACCTTGGGATATTTTTGAGAAAATGCTTGGAACTCATTGGCATAGAGAATTTCTTCTCGTCGTTGTACTCCTTGTAATATGACAACCTCAAGTGCTGGGTGCTGCTCCATAAGTACTCCTAGTTCTTGAAGCATTGCTCGGTATGGAGTAATTCCTGTACTGGTAGCGACTAAGATAAATCGACGAGGGATTGTTTCATCTTTGATAACTAATCGACCATATGGCCCACTAACCTGAATCGTATCACCAGATTTTAAATTATACAGCAATTCAGTACCTGGTCCATTTTCAAAATAGCCGGCTGCAAGCTCAATTTGATTATCTTGTTGTGGTGCATTTGCTATACTATAACTACGTTTTAATATTTTACCTTGATGTTCAAAATGAATGGTAATAAATTGACCAGGTAAATAATTGAAATATGGGGCTACTTCACAAGTAAAAATGAAGTGCTTTACTTTAGGAGAAATCATAAATGATTCTTTTAATTTGATGGGAAATGTGTTTATTTGCATGACGAATATTCAACTTTACTGTAAAAATCTGAGATTATAACTCCGAATGAAGCTTAATATAAGCAAAAAATTATGCAATATAAGTTTTAACAGCATATAATTAAATTATGAATACACCGGATCTCATTACAATTATAGGCAATCTCAGCCATTCCTTATATCCAGTACAACATTTAATTACTGGGGGAGCATATTTGCTGGGAATTTTATTTTTTATAACCGCTATTTCCAAATTCCGGAAAATTGCAGATCACCGGTCAGGATCCTCGTCGCAAGAAAAAATGTTTAGCCCAATGATGTATCTACTGATGGGGGCGGCCTTACTTTATTTGCCGACTGCGTTAGATATTATGGCCAATACTACCTTTGGGGTAGGTAATGTTTTAACTTATACCTCATACAATTCATCAAATATATTCAGCTCAATGGGATTAGTTGTCCAAACTGCAGGAGTCTTATGGTTTGTGCGTGGATGTGTGTTGGTTGCACATGCCAGTCAGCCAGGAACTCAGCATGGACCTAAAGGTTTAGTATTTATAATTGCCGGGGTATTGGCAATGAATTTTGATAACAGCATAGCGATGCTGAATTATGTAATGAATTCTCTCACTTCTTGGACTATAGCAATTAAAACGAGCCAAGGGTACTAGCCGCACTCTTCTTAGTTTTCTTCCCCACAGATTCTGAGGTTATTTGCCTTAGCAAAATCAATAATGGACTGATAAAGTAACGGGCTTGATTCTTTAAGCTTCGGATCAAGTAAAATGCATTGGTATCCCTCACTATTTACACTGGGCCTTAATAGAGGGGAATAATGAATACGACTGTTCTTAAAGCTTGCCAATGAGCCACTCATACGCTCCGCCCAGTCACTGGGTCGAAAAGTTTTTCCTTGTGAAGTTATTCCTTCGATAATGATGGTTTTTTTTTCAGATGCAGCCATATTTTTTATGTAATATAAATACAGTATGTTAATTATACCATCATATGAGGGGGCTGTACTGAAATTTATTCATTTTGCAAAAATAAATTTGTGTTAAATTTGGTTTTCAAAAGCAATTTTTATCCCTATTATGTCAACATATTGTATTTGGCATTTTTTTGAAGGTTATTAGGAATGGAAAAAGAAAGTCATTCTGGTATTTATTTATTGCCTAATTTATTTACAACGGCCAGCTTATTCGCCGCATTTTACTCACTGGTTGCGTCGATGAAGGGACAATTTGAAGCCGCTATCATCGCCATATTTATTGGCATGATTGCTGATGGACTGGATGGGAGAATTGCACGTTTAACTCATACACAGACAGAGTTTGGTGCTGAATATGATAGTTTATCCGATATGGTCACCTTTGGTGTTGCCCCTTCATTGTTAGTATATAATTTAATTTTAAGTCAGTTAGGTAAAGTAGGCTGGTTGGTCGCTTTTGTTTATACAGCTGCGGTTGCTTTACGCTTAGCTCGCTTTAATACTCAGATTGAAACAGCAGATAAACGATATTTTCAAGGGTTGCCTTGCCCGCCATCTGCTGCAGTAATGGCCTCTTTTGCCTGGTTATGCTATCAAAATGAATGGCAGAATATGTTTGTTGCCCTATTAACGGCGCTCTTGTCATTAACTACTTCAGGTTTAATGGTTTCTAACTTTCGCTATTACAGTTTTAAGGAAGTGGATTTTAAGGGCAAAGTTCCATTTCTTTATGTCTTGGTAATGATCATTTTATTTGTAGCTATTGCAGCCAATCCTTCAGTCGTCTTATTTGTAGGTTTTACTGTTTATGCATTATCTGGGTTATTTATGACTTTATTTGCTTTGCACAAAGTGAGGAAGCAAAGAAAGAATTCTGAGAAATAGAAACAATTATTTAAGGGTCTTCAATAAGTACCTTCTGCAATAGGATGAGATTATGATGTTGCAACCCTTACCCATGCTATATGCTATAAGTGGATTATGTACATCAGATGGAAAATATCATCTCGCTGATTCCAATTACCCGAAAGGTTTTATTGATTACAATGATGTAAGTTTACTTATGAACTATATTCAGTTAAAAAATAATATATTATTCAAATTCCACTTATTCGCCTTCACCAAAATAATTATTAATCAAATGAGTTAAGGCTTCATTCATTTGTACTTCATCAGGGCCATCTATTTCCATAATGAGTTCACTCCCTTTATTGGCTGCAAGCATCATAACACCCATAATGCTTTTCCCATTAACGGTTTGTGAATTACTGGTTACATCAATTTGGCTTTGGAATTTTGCTGCGGTAGAAACAAACTTTGCCGAAGCTCGTGCGTGTAAGCCCAATTTATTAATTATTTTAATTTTAGTTTTAATCATAGCGCTACAAATGTATCATGAAATAGGTAATAAGTGTAGTTAAGCTCAGCAAAGTGGAGCCAAGATAAAAATAGGCTTTCACTTTGCTGTTTGCAAAATTACCGCAAGCGATTATTCCTTAATCGTGATGCTTATGGCTTTTCTCTTTATGTTTCGTTAGTTGACGTTCCAACTTATCAATCAACGTATCAATTGCAGCATATAAATCATCAGATTCTGAGCTTGCATGCAGTTCACCTTTGGTTACATGAACGGTTGCTTCAGCAATTTGACGTAATTTTTCTACATTCAATACCACGTTAATTGATTTGATTTGATCAAAGTGACGCTCCAGCTTATCGAATTTTTCTTCGGTAAATGCTCTGAGGGCAGGAGTAACATCAATATGATGTCCAGTGATGTTAATTTGCATGAAAATCTCCAGTTACATAAGGTCTGTTTGACAATTCTACTATCTTTACAAAAAGGGGGGCGATTTTTATATGCTCCGATACTCACATACTTTATTCATGTATGCTGCATTTCGATGTTCTAAAGTCACACCATTTTGGCTCAATCTAGCGAATTGTCAACAGGCCTCTAAATTAATTACAAATTATTTTTCTTTCATTGGATGGAGCAATTCCCATTGCTTCACGATATTTTGCTACGGTTCGTCTTGCTACTTTAATACCCTGTTCTTCCAATAATTGGGTAATTTTACTGTCACTCAATGGTTTTTTTCTATTCTCCGCAGAAATTAATTTTTTTATGACGGCACGTATGGCTGTAGAGGAGCATTCATCTCCAGCATTTGTGTTGACATGACTTGAAAAGAAGTATTTGAGTTCAAATACTCCTCGAGGGGTGTGGATAAATTTCTGTGTAGTGACACGAGAAATGGTTGATTCATGCATATCCAAAGCGGAAGCAACATCATTGAGAATCAATGGCTTCATCGCTTCTTCGCCAAACTCTAGAAATCCTTGCTGGTATTCCATGATGCACGTAGCTACTTTAAGCAGAGTTTCCTGGCGACTTTGAATGCTCTTTAAAAACCAGCGGGCTTCTTGCAGGTTATTTTTCAAAAACTGATTGTCTGCACTATTATCTGCTCGTTGAATCAGTGATGCATATTGGCTATTAATACTTAAATGAGGAAGTACACTTTGATTCAGTTGAACCCTCCATTTATTATTAACTTTTTTAACCGTTAAATCAGGAATAATGTACTCCGTAATGTCTTCATGAATTAAATTGCCCGGCTTAGGGTTTAGACCTTGAATTGTTTTCAACACCTCATTAATTGTTTTTTCAGTAATCTGATGATTTTTCATTAATTGTTTGTAATTATGCTGAGCCAGTAATTCAATGTCTTCGGTAATAATCTTTTTAGTCAATGCCAAATGTTCCGCATCCAAAGAAAGCTGCTCTAGCTGTACAAGTAGTGCCTCTGCGAGGCTTGTTGAGGCGCATCCCACAGGATCAAATAATTGTAAGCGATGACGTACTGCATTTATTTCATCTAAATCGAGTGGATGTTCATCACTTGTAAGAATCGCATGCAGTTCAGGAATGCTCATCGTTAGGATACCATCACTATTCACTGCATCAATAATTGTGGTTGCTATTGCTCTGTCTATATCACTCATAGGAGAAAGCTCAAGTTGCCATCTTAGATGGTCTTTTAAATTAGTTGTTGTGCAATGCAAATTATCGAAATTATAGTCATTATCCTCAAAAGAAGTGCGTTTGTTTGGGCTTTGATACAGTTCAGACCATTGAAAATCATAGGACTCATCATTATTTTGCTGCTTTGCTTCATTGGGACCAAATTCTTCTTTATCTTCATTTGGAGTTGCTTCAAGCATTGGATTAGATTCAACAATAAGCTGAATTTCTTGCTGTAAATCAATCGTTGATAATTGCAACAGTCTTATTGCTTGTTGTAACTGTGGCGTCAGCGTCAGATGCTGTCCAATACTTAGTTGCAATGATGGTTTCATGCAAATCCTCTTTGTATTTATTCATTGCTATTTACTATCAGTTTAAACGATTCGTAAGGATTATCCAGTATCTATGGGCGTTAATTTAGGAATCCTCTGAAAAAAATGCATGACACTAATTGGCTTTTCAGAATGGAAGAGTTAAACACAAATCAAAGTGTTCATGTTAGATTCATGAAATGGCGATTTGCTAGCGCACTTTTGAATTAAGTTGCTTTTGCAAGAAAAGCTAAATTTTTAGCTTTTGAGGAGAAGAAAGATTGTATTTAAGAAGTAAATTAATATTAAACGTAAAGCCCCATGGGTATGAGGCTTAAATAATTATTTTACTTTTTTCTCTTTGAAAAGAACGTGCTTGCGTACTTTGGGATCGTACATCATAAGCTCCATTTTTTCAGGATGGTTTCTTGGGTTTTTAGTCGTAGTTTTATAGTATCCAGTTCCTGCTGTGGATTCCATTTTCACTTTGATAGTGACGGCTGCCATGGTTTAACCCCTTAGTTATACTTTTTCGCCTTTAGCTCTGAGTTTATCCAGAACTGCTTTTATACCTAACTTGTCTACAATACGCATACCTTTGGTACTGAGTTTTAATGTGACAAATCGTTTCTCTTCTTCAACCCAGAAACTGTGATTCTGAATATTCGGCAGAAAGCGTCTTTTGGTTTTGTTGTTAGCGTGCGACACTTTATGACCAGTCATGGGTCGCTTGCCAGTTACCTGACATACTCTAGACATTGCGTTACTCCAAAATAGGTTTTAATTTAGGTTCTGTTTACTTTAAATACAAACAGACTCTATTGGTCTTTGTAAAATTCTGGGCAAATAGCCGGATGTGAAATACAAGAGCGGTTTTATATCAAAAAAATGCATTAGTTGCAAGATTTTTGTAACGACATATAATTCCGGCTTTAACAAAATATGAGTGTGATTTATGCAGCGCAAGATAAAAAGTTATGTCTTACGTGCTGGTCGGGTGAGCAATCGACAGCGTCAGGGGTTGGATCTTTGGCTTAAAAATTATGAACTTACTGTAGATGAAAGTCCATGGAATTTGTCAGAAGAGTTTATTCGTACTGCGGATACAGTGGTTGAAATAGGTTTTGGTATGGGAGCATCGCTGTTGGCAATGGCAAAAAATAACCCTGAGCTTAATTACATAGGAATAGAAGTGCATCAGGCTGGTGTAGGAAGCTTGGCTGCTGATTTGCATGAATATCAATTATCCAATGTGCGAATTGTTGCTCATGATGCAGTTGAAGTGTTTCGAACTCAATTGTTGGATAACTCTCTTGCTGGGGTACAAATTTTTTTCCCGGATCCATGGCATAAGAAACGTCATCATAAAAGACGCTTGATTCAGAAAGAATTCATTCAATTATTGACAAAAAAAATTAAGCCAGGTGGGTTTATTCATTGTGCAACCGATTGGCAAGATTATGCTGAGCACATATTAGAGGTTTTATCTACCGAGCCAACTTTAAAAAATACGCAGAAAGAAGGAGGGTATTCACCCAGACCTTTATCGCGGCCACTTACTAAATTTGAACAACGCGGTGAACGTTTAGGGCATGGTGTTTGGGATTTGATTTTTACTAAATTGGACGCATAGCATACATCGCTATATCCGATAAATTTCTTGAAATTGAGGGGCTGTTACCTTTCGCTCGCTTGAGCCAAAATGTGAGATTTCGAGTATCGATTGCAGCATACAGAAATATGTGCACTTAGAACGTATAAAAAAGGGCTGTTTGCCAAGATAGTGTAAATGTAAACAGACCCTGATGGTTTTGTATAAAATTTAACTATTCTTTGATCTTCTATTGTCCAATGTGTAATATAAATCCGGAAGGATATTACAGGGGACGTAACATGGAATTTATCACAGAAATAAATGCAGCTATAAAATCAGGACTAGAAGGATTTAATCTATTTATTGAGCAAAAGCTGCAAAGAGAAGCGAATTATCTTGAGCGCCCATATTGGACGGAAGGTGGCGTGCAAATGACTGTTTTGAATTATCTAATTCAACAACACCAGGAAAAAAATAAAAACTCTGTCCATGAAGAGGGCTCTTCTGATTTGACCGATTTCATTGATGCAATCTTAAGCAAAGTTCAAGATAAAAATATTGGCTTGCCCTTGCACCAAGCAATTGTTGCCAATAAAATTCAACTGGCTCTTCATCTTTTAGGGAATAACGTTTTTGATGTCAACAAACGTGATGATGAGGCTCGAACCTTATTGTCATTGGTTTTACCCACTAGAAACCGTCAATTATTGGTAGAAATCTTAACCTGTAAACCTGACGTGAACGCAGCAACGCGTCTTAACGAAGAGCGTATTCCCTTCCAACCATTGCACCAGGCTATAGTATTGGATTTTGCTTCTGGAGTAACCAATTTAGTCCGATCTGGGGCGGATGTGTCTAATCCTATGGGGGAGATGAAAAATACTCCTCTATTGTTGGCGGCACAACACGGTAAGATAAAGGCACTTGAAGCTTTATTAGAAGAGTCTCCAGTAGAAGAATTGAAGCTTGAGGCGAGAAATAAAAATCTTGGGCAAGGTAACAAAACAGGTGAAAATGCAATTGAAGTACTTTGTAAAAAGTTAGTTAATAAGCAAAACGATAAAGATTTGCTTCGCGGTGTTGCTATGTTGCTTTGTCGTGGCGCCGAACCACCACGAAATGAGGAACTGCGTCAAGTATTAGCAGATAAACGTAAAGAGTTGCTCAAAGAAATTGATACTTATATGGATACGAGACCTGAGCTGGTCGATCCTTTTGTGAACCGATGCCATTTAGCAAACAGTGCATTGTATCACATAATTTATGTGGATCATTCCTGGGGTAGTACTTTGCGTCAGCTTTTTGGTAGACCAAGTGACGCAGCCTTTGCTGTAGAAAGGTTGGTTACACGCAAATACAGCCGTCGCCCAGAAGGAAACTCCGAAGTTTCTGTTTTGCCAACAGCGGCTGCGGTCCCATTAAGAGGAGACGAACCTCCATTAAAACTCTATGCAGAATTTGTGCGACGTTATAATGAAGCTTATGAAAATCAAAGGATTACCAATCCCTGGAGTACTATGCGTTGGATGATTGCTGAGGGAAAATGTAATTGGGAAACAGTAAAAGAGTATGCTCGTAACCATCCAGGAACCAGGACACAGATTATCTATGATGATATGTTTAAAACTTTGCCTAAAATGGAGGTACATGAAGTAATTGAAAATTCTACTGGAGAACCCACTCTTAACAGCGAAGCTACGATGTAAGTGAAGATTCACATCTGTTGCATGTCTTCCATGATAGAGATGGAAAACCTTAAATAGTGTTTAAGGGAACCATCTCTATATTATTGGGATGGATATTAAATGGACATTGGATTAAAATTGATGGGGAGCGAGTCTATTTGTTGAGACATGGTGATTATGAATATTAACTTATTACTTTTAATCATGATTTGTTTTGTTGGCATGATTAGCCCTGGACCAGATTTTATACTTGTTACAAAAAATGCGCTTTTGTATCCCAGGCGTCAGGCTTTGGCAACAGCCTTAGGTATTGTCACTGGATGTCTTTTTCATGCTACTTATTGTATTTTGGGATTGGCGTTAATTATTACTCAAAGTATTGTTCTCTATACCGCGATAAAATATGCAGGCGCATGTTATTTAATTTATCTTGGATTAAAAGGCTTAAAATTTAAGCGATCTATGAAAATAAGTCAGGACTTCTCTTTGACAAAAAATATAACCGTTTCAAGGGCTTATATTGAAGGTGTCTTGTGTAATGCTTTAAACCCAAAACTTGCAGTTTTTCTACTTAGCGTCTTTACTCAGTTTGTATCAATACACGCATCAATTGGTGATAAAGCTTTAGTTGCCGGAGTATTTGTTTCTGAGTCTGCGTTTTATTGGCCTTTGCTCGTTTTATTCCTGCAATCGGATAATGTTCGAAAAGTATTTACTCATTTTCAAGCCGCATTAAGTCGTGTGTTTGGTGGTTTGTTAGTTTATATAGGAATTCGAGTGATGTTGAGTGCAGATTAGGGTCCATTTCTACTCTCTTGGCTCAATCTAGCGAAATGTAAATAGACCCTATTTCATGAGGAATAGAATGTCAAAGGCAGCCTTAGGTCTAAGAAAAACAGCGTTGGACACTCCTTGTTTATTAATTGATAAAAACATTTTAAAAGCCAATCTAGAGGTCATGCGTAAACATTCCATTGAAAATAATGTAAATATTAGGCCTCATTGTAAAACGCATAAGTGCTCCAAACTAGCTCGTTTACAGATTGAATACGGCGCAATTGGTGTTAGTGTCGCGAAAATCTCAGAAGCTGAAGTTTTGATTCATAATAAAATACCCAATGTATTGATTACTTCTCCAATTGTCACAAAAAATAAAATTTCCAGACTTATTTCGTGCCTGGAAAAAGCTCCCTCTACTTTGATAGTCGCAGATAATAAAGAAAATATCATTGCCTTAAATGAAGCTGGAGGACACAATAAAAAAATGATTCATGTGTTAGTGGATGTGGATCCAGGAATAGGGCGTACCGGTATTAAACCAGAAAGTGCTTTAAATTTTGCTTTGGAGATTGAGCAATTACCCTGGCTGAACTTGATGGGAATTCAATGTTATGCGGGGAATTTACAACATATTTCTTCCTTTAGTGAGCGAAAAAGGAAATCATTGCAAACGATGGAAATGGCAAGCAATCTTGTAAAAAGTTTTAGAGAAAACGGTCTTAACTGCCCTATATTAACCGGAAGCGGAACGGGAACTTATGATATTGATGTTGATGCGGCGGAAGTAACTGAAATTCAACCAGGTTCTTATACAGTTATGGATGTTCAATACGCTGCTATTGGTTCAAAAAGTAATGAGAAGCATTTTAACCTATTTAAACCGGCAATGACCCTTTTGACCACAGTCATCAGTAATAATAGAACAGAACATATTACCGTAGATGCAGGTACAAAATCCATTTATGTAGATCAACAAAAGCCCCAGATTATCAGTCATCAGGGATTGGAATATGATTGGGGGGGATTTGGTGATGAGCATGGCAAAGTTACTGCAGTAAATGGTGCTCCATTACCAGCATATGGTGAAGTATTAGAACTTATTGTTCCACATTGTGACCCAACTATTAACTTATTTAATCAATTTTTTATTACTGAAAATGATATTGTAGTGGATATTTGGAATATTGATCTTAGAGGAAAATGTCAATAGGAGCTGCGGGATTTAACTCCTTTACCCTATCCGGCGATCTCAAGAAATTCATGCTCTGTGAAAAAATTAAGAATCCATATTGAGTTAATTACACCCGGAGAACTTGCTTAAACTTCATATACCCCATAGAATTCTAGTTTTCATAGAATTTGCCAGGAGAGTAGTACATGGGGTGGAATGAGCCAGATAAAGGCAAAGATCCCTGGAAGGGTAAAAATCAGCCTCCAGATTTGGATGACGCTCTTAAACGTGTTCATGACAAATTGAAGAAGTTCTTTGGAGGTGGTTCTGCTAAAACAGGTAATGAGCCGTCCAAAAAATCAAATGGTGGTTTGGTAACTCTCGTTGTTATCTTAATTGCTTTTATCCTTTGGGTACTTTCTGGCATCTTTATTGTTGATCCTGCGGAGCAAGCGGTTATTCTTCGTTTTGGCAAATATGTTGAAACTGTGGGGCCAGGACCACATTGGATACCAAGAATTGTTTCTTCCAAAATTATCATGAATGTGGATAGAGTTTTGGATTATTCCTATTCTGGACAAATGCTTACCCGTGATGAAAATCTGGTTTCCGTGTCTTTAGCTGTACAATACCGCATTGGCGATCTTGAGGATTATTTATTTAATGTAGCTAATCCCGAAGAAAGTTTGCAACAAGCCACTTCAAGTGCTCTAAGACAAGTAGTCGGAACAACTACGTTAGATCAAATGATTACTGAAGGACGTGAAGTTTGGGGTAACACAGTACAAGATACTTTGATAAAGACATTGGATTTATATAAAACAGGTATTGTGATTGTTAATGTCTCACCCCAACCAGCACGTGCGCCTGAAAGTGTGCAAGATGCTTTTGACGATGCGATTAAGGCACAGGAAGATGAAAAACGCTTTAAAGAACAAGCTTATGCCTATGCGGCGAAAGTGGTACCGATTGCGGAAGGAAAGGCGAGTCGTATCCAGCAAGAGGCAGAAGCCTATTCCAAACAGGTTGTGCTGAAGGCCCAAGGACAGGTTTCTGAATTCTTAGCCTTGCTGCCTCAATATACTGCGGCCCCAATAGTTACAGCAGAACGTATGTATTTGGAAACAATGCAACAAGTATTAAGTCAGAGCAGTAAGATCATTGTTGATAGCAAATCAGGTAATTTGTTGTATTTACCTTTGGATAAATTGTTCGAAAAAACATCAGGTTTCCCGCATGAAATCGCAAAAAATGGCAATGTTGAAGGTGATGAAACCAGCGAGACAGAGAATTTGGTCGATGGTCGTGAATTTACTAGACCTGTTTATCGACAAGGGAGAAATGAATAATGAAAACGATGGGTAGAACCCTTGGTATTTTGATCTTTTTAATACTTCTCTTTTTATTGACCAGTGTGTTTACCATAACACAAGGGCAGCAAGGTATTCTTTTACGTTTAGGTCGTCTGGTCAATGATGAGTCGACTAATAAAGTTAAAGTCTTAAAACCTGGATTGCATTTTAAAATACCGTTTATCGAAAATGTGCGCATTTTTGATACTCGTATTCAGACAATGGATATTAAATCAACCCGAATTGTTACCAAGGAAAAAAAGGACGTAATGGTTGATTATTATGTTAAATGGCAAATTACTGATTTGGCCCAGTATTTTAAATCAACTGGCGGCAGTGAATTTAAAGCAGAAACATTATTGGAACAACAATTAAACACATTATTGCGTGCTCAGTTCGGTAAACGTACCATTCCCGAAGTAGTATCTGGTGGTCGTGACGATTTAATGGAGTTACTGCGTCAGGCTGCCCAAAAGCAAGCAGGTGGGTTAGGTATTATTGTTGTTGATGTCCGTATTAAAGGAATAGAGTTGCCAGCCAATACCAGTAATGCAATTTATCAACGCATGCGTGCAGACATGCAAAAAATTGCGAATAGGCATCGTGCTGATGGTCAGGCAGCTGCTGAAGAAATAAAAGCAAAGGCTGACGCTGATGTGATGGTTTTGTTAGCAAAAACCCGTAGTAATGCCCAAAAGGTAAGAGCTATTGGAAAAGCGCGCGCAGCAGCAATGTATGCGGAGGCATACAATAAAGATAAGGATTTTTTTGCTTTATATCGCAGCTTGCTCGCATATAAAGAGAGTTTTAACAGTAGAAAAGATATTTTGGTACTGGATCAAAGTAGTGCATTTTTTGATTATTTTAAAACGGCCGCACCAAAAAATGATGGTGTACCTGCTAAAAAGTAACTATAATGTCAGATTTTGGTAACTATTCATCCCTGTACTAAAATCGTGGCGAGCGTCCAGATTTGAATGCAGGTTGAGTGAAAAATATTCTGAAAATGCATCACATCAACGGATATGCGCACGTATTTTCGGAATCTTTTCTTTTAAGAAGAAAACCCTGCATGGGTTGGGTAGTGACTATTTTTAGTGAAATTGGGTTTTAGTGATTCGCAATTTAGAGCGACGAACAAGCATTGTGCAAATTAAGGTTTATCATGGGTAAAAATGTTGTTGTTTTAGGAACGCAGTGGGGCGATGAAGGCAAGGGTAAAATAGTCGATTTATTAACCCACGATGCGCAGGTTGTTGTCCGTTATCAAGGTGGTCATAATGCAGGTCATACCTTAAAAATTAATGGGGTGAAAACGGTTCTTCGCCTTATTCCCTCTGGCATGTTAAGACCTCACGTCACATGCTACATTGCAAATGGTGTAGTTCTTTCGCCCGATGCTCTATTGGGAGAAATTAAAGAATTAGAACAAAGTGGAATTGATGTCCGTTCCCGCTTACGTATTAGTATGGCTTGCCCGCTGATACTCCCTTGTCATGTTGCTATGGATAAAGCACGTGAAGCACATATGGGAGACTCAGCGATTGGTACAACCGGACGTGGTATAGGTCCCGCGTATGAAGACAAAATTGCCCGTCGTGCGATAAAGGTCAGCGATTTATTTCATCCACAGCGTTTTGAAAAAAAATTGATCGATCTTTTGGAATACTATAACTTTATTTTAACTCAATATTTCAAGCAGTCAGCTGTGGATCTTAACCCTTTATTGGATTCTGCTTTACACTGGGCTAAGGAATTACGCCCAATGGTTTGTGATGTTTCTGCTTGTTTGCATGATCATAGAGAGCAAGGGGATAATATTTTATTTGAAGGAGCGCAAGGGGTCTATCTGGACATTGATCATGGCACGTATCCTTTTGTTACTTCATCGAATACTTGTGTGGGTTCGGTAGTTAATGGTGCGGGATTTGGTCCCAAATACCTTGACTATATTTTAGGGATTACTAAAGCTTATACTACACGTGTTGGCGGTGGTCCTTTCCCAACCGAGCTTTTTGATGAAGTGGGTAAACAGATTGCTGAACGTGGGCAGGAGTTTGGGGCTGTTACTGGAAGACCTAGGCGCTGTGGATGGTTTGATGCAGTTCTTTTAAAACATTCAATTGAGTTAAATAGTATTACGGGATTATGCATCACCAAACTGGATGTTCTGGATAAATTAGATATATTGCGCATTGCTGTGGCTTATAAAGATGAAACAGGTAATTTAATTTCTCGCCCCCCCCAATCAGCCGCTGATTTTCAAGGTTTAGAGCCTGTTTACGAAGAAATGCCAGGCTGGCAAGAATCTACTGCTGATATTACGAATATAAATGATTTACCTGCGAATGCTCTTGCCTATATAAAACGAATAGAAAATCTGCTCAAGGTACCTATTGATATATTATCAACCGGCCCAGAACGTGATTCGACGATTATTTTACGAGATCCATTCAAAATTTAATTCGTATCGGTTTGCATAAATGAACAGTGTAGCCTGGGTGTCGCCAAGCGTAACCCGGGTTTTTTTAGTCTAGATATAGATATTTTCCCCGGGTTACGCTTTACTCTTTTAGGCCACAAAAAATAGATATCTAAAATTTATTTTCAAACGCACGTAATTTTTGTTCTAAATTCCACTGCAATTGTGCTTTCTCGTTTGCTTTTATAAACTGCTGGCAGCCTTTACTCTCTAAATCCTGGCAATCGGGGATCAATTGGGCTTTTTCTGCATCAGACCATATGCTGTTTCCAGGTAAAAATGCATAAGTTAGTGCATTTCTATTGATTTGCTTTAGGGTTTGATAATCCAGATCATGATTCAATGCGGCTTCTACATATTGCTGGCTTAAATTGGTTCGCAAGATACCTTCATCATCAGTAGATAAAACAACAGGAACATGATGCTTAAGATAAAAATTCAACGGATGGCTGCGACCTGCAACTTTTAATATTTTAAGGTTACTAATTAGATTAATTTCTACCGGCTTATGATGCTTAGCCATGTAATTTAAAGTGTTCTTCACATTATTTTCATGGGCAATATCTACCCCATGCCCAACCCTTTGCGCTTGACCAGTAAAAAGTGCATCATGAATGTGATAATCCAACTCTTCTGGAGTAACTATTTCCTGAGTTAATTCACCTGCATGCAATGCAATATTGACCTGTGGGTATACCCCGTGTAGATACTGATACATTTGCATCTGTTTGCGATAGTCGCGTAAAGAAATAATACCATCTTCAGGCTGTACTAAATTAACACCAACAAGCGCACCTTTACTTTCCATGGATTGGCTTACTGCTTCAAAAGCATTCAGAGTTTGTGCAAAAAGGTTATCTAAAGATTGTTCTCTAAGTGAATAATACAAAAATTTAACTTTGATTTGGCAGGCTTTCTTTTCTGGATTAGTATCACAGCCTAATTCCTGGTGAGCTTGTTGCAGTATTCGATTAGACTCTACTGCAGTATAATTGATATTACCCTGAAAATCCTGGTTAGCTAATAAAAGCTTTCTTTTTTGGCTAAACGAAGTTGTATTTTTAAGCATATCACCGAAGCTGGCTGAATGAGCGTTATCCGGTAAAATCATTAATTCCATGTAGTGTTCATTTTGTTGCGCTGCCGTTTGCAGCACTGCTGCGACTAATTCAGGGTGATGATCAGCCACTATTGCATTGAATTTGTAGAACGAGCTGAAAAAATGATCATGCCCAGATTCTTTCCCTGGAACAAAATCTTTCATAGACCAACTTTTGACGGTATTTGCATAGAGTTCAGGATGATTAAACAGATCTTTAGTATCTATACCATGACAGATTGCAGGGTTTTTACTGATTGCCCAATTGGTTGGATTCAAGCAATAATTATCTTTAGATGCGAGTTCCAGCATGACTTCTGGATATGCACCCCCAGCTAAATGATAATGTAACTCTCCACCTTTAGGCATATTCTTAAAAAAGGCATATAAGGCATTGGGATCATTCTTTATTTGATCAAAATAGGATTGAACATTCGCTTGAGCAAAAGAGAAAAAAAATAGGCTGGTCAGAAGTGCAATTGATTTAATATAGTTCATTGTATTCGAAAATATGTCAATTTTATGGGATTATCGCACAATTATTATTAAATCCCAACCATTGTATTTGGATTCTATTCATAGCAAAATAATTTTACTGTTCTTTGGGCAATCAAATGAGCCCTTACTATGCAGTGACTATCAGGAGAGTAGAAAAGCGGGTATTGGGCCTGTAGGAAAAAGAGCTCAACATTCGTTTAAATGAGATTAATATAGAGTCTAATCAATTAGGATGATGAATATGAATTATTTTTTATCAAAAATTTATACTTTCTTAGGTGCCTTTTTAGTATTGCTAACAGCAGTAAGTTTTTGTGAAGCGGCATCTGGTTTGGACAAAGCTCAAGATAAAACCAAAATGACAATCAATGTTGGGATTTATGCTCCCTTTTCCAATGAATCTGCTTTTATTGGTAGAAATATGCTGGGAGCAATGGAAATTGCGCGCGAGCAGTTATCATCCTCGGAGATTAACTATGAGTTTTATACTCTGGATAAAATGCTAAGTAATGTTCATGCAGCAAAAACTGTGCAAAAATTTATCGAGGCACATCATATTAATATCTTACTGACTGAAGGAGCTGAAAGCGGCGCTTTAGTTGCACCTTTAGCGAAAAAAAATAATATTATTCATTTTTGCCTCACCGATGACTCAATAATTGCGGATGGGAAGAATAATTTTCAGGCACAAAGCCCTAATCACAAACAGTCTGCTGTCTTGACTAAATCAATGAAACCAGAATTTATTGATCAATATAAACAAGAATACCTTAGTCATCCTACCAGTGAAGCAGGTTATGCTTTTGATATATTCCACCTGCTCCACAGGAGTGCTTTGCTTGCTTTGAAAACTTATCCTGATTTTTCCAGTCAGGCGATTGCAACACATTTGTTGGCGCTTGAATCTGGGATAGGGGTAATGGGTACATTTAATTTAAATAAAAATGGTGTTTCTTATAAGAAGCAAATACTTACAGCCTAATCCTATTTAAATTACTCAGATTTGCTAGTTGCCTGCATCCGGGCAACAATTTTTACTCTATAAAAGAAGAGGAGCCTCAGTGAGTTGGTTTAAATCAACTCCTTTTGACTCCTTTTCCCGCTCAAGGGCTAATTATCTGTTAGCTAAAGCCATACCCTCCAAGACGGTTAAAGCAGCATAGAGTTGATAATCATTATGCATTAACTCATCAATTTGTGCTTTGACGTCTTTAGGTTTTATGGTTTCCGAATTATTCTTATTCACTAAATGCCCATTAAGACTTGCTTCACTAAATCCAGTGAGTTCAGAAGATTTCGCAGCAGTTTTAGGAATCTCCACCTCATTAACCACGATATCAGGTATAATTCCTTGAGCTTGAATTGATGTTCCTGATGGGGTGTAATAAAGAGCGGTAGTTAACTTAATCCCGGTTTTATCATCCAGTGGCAATACGGTTTGTACTGAACCTTTGCCAAAGCTTGTTGTACCAAGAATAACCGCTCTTTTATTGTCTTTGAGCGCTCCGGCAACAATTTCGGCCGCAGATGCAGAACCATTATTAATTAATACTACCATTGGGGCATTATGTAAGATATCAACTCCCTTAGCTATGGCAGTAAAGTCCGACCCAGGCAAACGTCCTTTAGTTGAGACAATTGTTTCTGGCTTACCTGATTTGTCTTTACCAAGAAATGCATCAGAAACCTGAATTGCTGAATCAAGCAATCCTCCTGGGTTGTTACGTAAATCCAGTATTAAACCTTTTAAATCCCCTCCAGATTGTTGTTTTAATCTATCAATGGCTTGTAACATATCTTTTCCAGTCAATGCTTGGAATTGAGTTAAGCGAATGTAACCATATCCTGGAGCAAGTATTTTGCTTTGTACACTTTTAATTTGAATAATTTCGCGTATTAAATCAAAAGTAAGTGCTTTATTTACCCCTTTACGTAGTACAGTCAATTGGATGGTACTTCCAGCTTTACCACGCATAAGGTTGACTGCATCTTTAAGAGAAAGACCTTGAACGGATTCTTTTCCTAATTTAATAATGTAGTCGCCAGATTTGATCCCTGCTTTAAAAGCTGGGGTGTCAACCAGAGGAGTAACTACTTTAACCACGCCATCTTCCATGGTAACTTCTAACCCTAAGCCACCAAATTCACCGCTTGTTGATGTTTGCAAGTCTTTAAATTCTTCTTCATCCAAGTAACTGGAGTGTGGATCAAGGCCACTCAGCATCCCACGAATGGCATTATCAAAAAGTTCTTTATCGTCAATCGGTTTAACGTAGTATTTTTTAATTTCGCCTATGGCATTAGAAAATCGTTGCACATCTTCTAAAGGAACCGCTTTAGAAGTACTGGAGCTTGTTGAAGTATCTGTATCCACCTCATCTTCTGCAAAACTTGTCAGAGGGAACATAAGAGTAAACGCATATACTATCGCAAGCGAGTATGGATATAATTTTCTTATCAACATAGCGATCTCCTCAGATGCAAGGCTACAAAATAAGCCATCTTCTTTATTATAATTTTTGAAATGCAATTAAGGTGCCAGGGTTAATCTACGACAACCAATTAAGTGGTGGAATAGCTTTTCCCTTTAGTCTTATTTCAAAGTATAGACCGTTTTGTTTAATTCCGCCGGTATGTCCTACGCTTGCAATTTGTTCATTTTGATGGACATATTGGCCTTTGCTTTTAAATAAAGATTGGTTATGGGCGTATAAAGTCATAAAACCTTGACCGTGATCAATGATAAGAAGTAAACCATATCCTTTAAGCCAATCGCTAAATACTACTTTCCCGGAGTAAACGGCAGTAACTACTGTTCCTTCCTCGGCAAAAAATGTCACTCCCTGGTTCATTTTACGTAGAGAATGGCCCTGACCCTGGATCGGAACCGGCAATTTTTTGCGCATCTGACTAAAGGGCTTGCTTGGTTGGTTAAAAGGTTTGCTTGTGGGGGTACTACTTTGTTGCGCTAATGACTTGAGCAGGCGTGCTAAATTCTCTTTATTTTTTCGCACCTCGCGCAAGGTGTTTTGATTATCTTGAATTTCATGATTCAGTGATTGAATTAAAGCAGTATGATAACTTTTATTTTGTTGCAGTAGTTGCTGATGCTGAGTAAGCTCTGTTTTTAGTTGTTTGTTCGCAATAAGTTCTACCCGGAGTTTTTCTTTACTCTCACTGAGACTCATTCGTGTTTTATCAATTTTATCAATAAGTTGTTGTCGTGATTTAACAATATATTGATAGTACGTTAGAATCCGACTCACTTTATTGGGATCATCCTGATTCAGCAGTAATTTAAGCGGCTGATATTCACCCATTTGATAACGAGCACGTACATGATTGGCTAATAATTGTTGTTGGGTAATCAGCTGTTGATTTAATTGATTTACTTGATTTTGTAAGTCAGTAATTCTATTTTCTTTATTCTTAATGTCATCCTGGATGGAATGCAGCTTGTGAATTCCTTCACCAATTTGCTTTTCCGTTTCTGACAATTCCTTATTTAAAACACCTCGTTTATCATGGGCTGAGTTTAAGGTTCGTTGAAGGGTGTTAATTTGCGCGTCCAATTGCTTTAATTTATTTTGTGTTTGCAGTACGGTGGAAGTCGACTTTGCATGCACTTCAAAGCAGAACAGCATGCAAAAAACCAATCCGGTAACATAGATGGTACGATTCCATCCTGCAGACATCTTTCGAAAGTTTGCTCCAGAAGAGGATTGCTTCGTCGATAAAATGACTGAATTCTGTATTGGTGTACACACTGCGGTTCTGCGCTTCATAGCCCTTTTCACTTCTTTCGCAAGTTTCGAAAGAGGCCTGCTATTAAATTTTAATTGTTCTCTGATTGTTCTAGAACTGTAAACGCAGTAATTTTTAACATCAGAGCAACATAAGTTAAAAGAAACAGTGTAATTCCGTTTATTCATGAGTATCTTTTTCTAACAATTGATGACCTGTCATTTCCACGGGAGGAGTAATTCCTAGTAAAGCCAGCATGGTTGGCGCGATGTCAATTAAGCTGCCTTCGTTTCGGGAAAAATGCCAATGACCACCGACGTATACTAAGGGTACAGGTTCACTAGTATGAGCAGTATGTGCTTGACGCGTTGTTTCGTCAAACATTTCTTCCGCATTACCATGATCCGCTGTAATGAGTAATTTTCCACCTTGTTTTTCCAGTGCATTCCAGACTTTACTCATGCATTGATCAAGGCATTCTATTGCGCGAATTGTAGCTTTAAAATCCCCGCTATGTCCTACCATATCGGCATTGGCATAATTACAAATAATGACATCATAAGCATGACTGTTAATTGCCTCGACCAAGCATTCTGTTAATTGGGGTGCGCTCATTTCAGGCTGTAAATCATATGTGGTAACTTTGGGGGATGCAATCAAGATCCTTTCTTCGTGAGTAAAAACATTTTCATTTCCACCATTGAAGAAAAAAGTAACATGGGCATATTTTTCTGTTTCTGCAATGCGTAATTGACTTAAGCCATGGGCTGCGAGAACTTCTCCTAAAGTGTTATTTAAAAGAATAGGAGGGAAGGCTTGGGTCGTGGGCAATTTTTTATCGTATTGAGTCATACTGACAAAATAAGATAATCGAGGTTGTACGGCCCGGTTGAATTTTTTAAATGCGGGATCAATAAAGGCCGCAGTTAATTGTCGGGCTCTGTCTGCTCGAAAATTAAAGAAGAAAATAGCATCGCCATCTTCGATTGCTTTCTCTTTGCCTATAAGAGTGGGTGGTATGAATTCATCAGACAGCTCTTGTTGATAATAAGACTTTATCGCTGTTTCTGCATCCGAAAAATGATGCTCACTCTTGCCTTGAGTTAATAAAGTATAGACTGGCTCTATTCTTTCCCAACGATTGTCTCTGTCCATAGCATAATAGCGTCCGCTAATCGAACACACGCGGGCTACCGGATGTGTTTTTAACTCTGCATTGAGGCGCGCCAAGCTTGGTAACACACTTTGCGGCGGAGTGTCTCGCCCATCTAAAAATAAATGCAAATATACAGAAGTAAACTTGTGCTGGGCACATAAGTTGAGTAGGGCAAATAAATGATGTTCGTGACTGTGAACGCCTCCTGGGGAAAACAACCCCATGATGTGTAACGATTTTTCAGTTTTTTGCAATGTGGAAATTACATCATGGAAAACTGGGTTATTGGCAAATTCTCCATTCTTTATGCTTTCGTTAATGCGCGTGTAATCTTGTTGTATTACTCTACCTGCACCAATATGCATATGTCCTACTTCTGAATTACCCATTTGTGCATCAGGTAAACCCACGGCAAA
Source organism: Legionella sp. PC1000 (assembly GCF_014109805.1). GTDB lineage: Bacteria > Pseudomonadota > Gammaproteobacteria > Legionellales > Legionellaceae > Legionella > Legionella resiliens. The sequence goes on along the minus strand of NZ_CP059400.1, from coordinate 3,248,178 downwards.
CCCCGATGCTTGCAAAAGAATATGGGGACAACTGTTCCACCATTCATCCCATTGAGGTGTGTTGGCTTGGGCAATAGCATTATGTTTATTATTTTCATTATAGCCCCAGCCATCTAAGATCATGAGCAACAAGGTTGCTTTTTTTTGCATGCAATTCTCCGTAGAATACAGTCAAATCTGGTGGGTGGATTATACATTATTTAGCAGGTATTTCGTAATGTATTCACTTCTCTCATAGTTCATTAAGCTGTTAAAATTAAGGTATGCCTACCACTCATTGATATGGTATTTTTTTTCTAAAATAGTGTATTACATTATTAACTTACAAGAGTGAATAGTGACAATTTTGTATTAAAAAGGTTAGACTATGCACCATTTATTAGATTGGGAAGAGTAGTTTGGAACAAAAACCTCAGCATGTTGCCATTATTATGGATGGAAACGGTCGTTGGGCTGAAAGTAGGGGGCTGCCCCGAATTGAAGGTCATAAAGCGGGCGTTGAGTCAGTAAAAAAAATGATTCGCTGCTGCATGGCTAAAGGAATTCCTTGTCTTAGCTTATTTGCTTTTAGCTCTGAAAACTGGTGCAGGCCGGCAGAGGAAGTTAATTTTTTAATGGAGCTATTTCTGGAGTCCTTGCGAAAGGAAATTTTTGAATTGAATCAGCACGGAATACGCATGCGATTTACTGGAGACCGTAGTGTGCTTTCACCTGTGTTGCAAAAGCAAATGCAAGAAGCGGAACTTTTGACGGCAAATAATGAGCAATTAATTTTAAATGTAGTTGTAAATTATGGTGGTAAATGGGATTTGGTAAATGCAGCAAAAAAAATAGCCCTCTCTGTATTGAATGGTGAATTGTCTATAGAAGAGATAAACGAAACCAATTTTGCTCATTATTTGGATACGGAAGGGTTACCCGATCCTGATTTATTTATACGCACCAGCGGTGAATTGCGAATTAGTAATTTTTTCCTCTGGCAGCTTGCTTATACAGAGCTATATTTTAGCGAGGTTCATTGGCCGGACTTCGGTGAACATGAACTTGAGTTGGCTTTAGCTTCATTTAATAAAAGAAAAAGAAGATTTGGGCAAATTTCCTAATTCATTTTTCACATTAAGAAGGGCAAAATTATGTTCTTGCAGCGCTTAATTACAACTCTGATTTTAGTGCCCTTGGTTTTATGGCTTATTTTTTATGGCAATCAGTGGCTTTTGGCAGGAATAGTTTTGCTTGTTTTTTTTGCTGCAAGCAGAGAGTGTTTTCAATTAATTCCCTTGAAAAATTGGACTTTTCAAGCTGGATTTTTTGTGTTGATGTTTTTTTGTTTGTGGGCATGTAATTATCTTTTTTCTTATTGGTTATATGCAGGATTAATTATTTGGGCTTTAAATATTCTTGCTATTCTTTGGTTCCCCAGCTCTCAGAAGTATTGGGGTTATCCTGTTATTGTAGCGGGTGTATGTCTGGTGCTCTTACCCTTATTCGTGCAAAGCCTGATTCACTTATATTATTTGCCTCATGGTAAAGCCTTACTTGTTTATTTATTGTTTTTAATTTGGGTTTCAGATACAGGGGCTTATATTAGTGGAAAGCTTCTAGGAAAACATAAATTAATTCCGCGTGTTAGTCCAGGAAAGTCGTGGGAAGGGGTTGTTGGCGGCGTTATTTTTTCTATGCTTGTTGCTTGGATTGGCTATGGTTATTTTAATCCAACTGCCGCGGTTCATTGGTTCGTTTTAGCCATATGTACTATAATTATTGCGATCTTTGGTGATTTATTCATCAGTATATTGAAGCGTCGTTGTCATTTAAAAGATACAGGCGCTATTATTCCTGGTCATGGGGGTATTTTAGACCGTTTGGACAGTTTAATTGCAGCTTTACCTTTATTTTATTTCGGACTCACTTTATTTGTGAGTGTGAAATAGCAGGAAAGAACTTTTATCTAAATCTCGGAGAATTTTAGGAGAGTAATTCTCGAGCATACTTCATTTGGGATTGCGCTATGCTTTCAACATTGCTGTATTTTCTTTTGGCCCTAGTCTTATTGGTTACAGTCCATGAGTATGGTCATTTTCAGGTGGCACGTTGGTGCGGTGTCAAAGTACTACGTTTTTCTTTTGGTTTTGGTCCCATTTTGGCGCATTGGCGCGATAAAAAAGGAACAGAATATGCTTGGTCTCTGTTTCCTCTTGGCGGTTATGTCAAAATGCTTGACGAATCTGAAGGAGATGTTGCCGAGAACGAACGTCATTTAGCCTTTAATAATCAATCTCTTTGGAAAAGAACTGCAATCGTGCTGGCAGGTCCTTTTTTTAATTTTCTTTTCGCTTTTGTCGCTTTATGGTGGGTATTGGTTATAGGAATGCAGTCTTTAGCGCCTATGATTGAATCGGTGAAACCTAATAGTATTGCGGCCCATGCTGGAATACATGCCAAAGAAGAAATTGTTGCGCTCAATGATACTCAGATCAACAGCTGGCGCGATTTTCAGTATGCAATCATGCCGCTTGTAGGTTCTCAGGAAACGATCCAATTAACGTTGAAATCTATGGTCGATGGACATCTGCGTCAAGTTTCTTTACCTTTGGTTAATTGGCAATTGGATAGTAAAAAGCCAGATCCGCTCCAAAGTTTAGGGATTGAGCCTTTTATTCCTTCAATTCCTCCTATAGTTGGTGAAGTCGTCCCCAATTCCCCAGCAGCAAAAGCAGGATTAGAAAATGGCGATAAGATATTAAGCGTGGATGGAAAGCCTTTTAACGACTGGTTGTTTTTGGTGAGTTACGTGCAGGAACGGCCAGCGAAACAAGTGATTCTCTCTATTAATAGAAAAGGCAACATACAAAAAATTGTGGTACAAACTGGTAGCCAGGAAAATAAAGGGAAAATAGAAGGGTTCTTAGGAGTTCGGTCACAAAAGGTCAATTGGCCAGAACATTGGTTGCGTTTGGAAAAACAAGACCCCTTAACTGCCGTAGGGACCGCATTAAAGCAGACCGTGCAATTGACCGCTACTACATTTACTTTAATGGGTAGGTTGGTTACCGGAAAATTGGGATTAAATAGCATTAGTGGCCCAGTGGGTATTGCTCAAGGAGCAGGTTATTCTGGGCGCAGTGGATTAACTTCCTATTTATTTTTTCTTGCTTTGGTGAGCATCAGCTTGGGTGCATTAAATCTGTTACCCATACCTATGCTGGATGGTGGGCATTTACTGTATTATGTATTGGAAGCAATTCGACGCAAGCCTGTATCTGATAATTTAAAATCTGCAGGGGCCTATTTAGGTTTATTGCTATTAGCCGCTCTAATGTTTATTGCATTGACTAATGATTTATCGAGACTGGCAGGATAGTCGGAGATATTAATTAGGTCCACAATCGCAAAGTATTGGCAAAGTCAGGGAACAAAAACTTGACAGTAGTTTCTACTTCCTATAAAAAGTGTTTCAATTTTAGGTGTACAGAGTTTGATTATTAAAAGTACACGTAGTACTGGGCGTAAAATAATAATGAAAAAAATCAGCAGTAAGTTAATATTAGGTGTTTGTTGTTCCTCGCTCATAGCCTGGTCAGCACAAACAATCGCAGCAGATACTTTCGTCGTTCGAAGTATTAAAGTTACCGGTTTGCAACGTGTTTCTACAGGAACGGTACTCAACTATATTCCTGTTCAAGTTGGAGAGGAGATAGGTCCAGAATCAACTGCTGAGATTATTCGAACCCTTTATGATACTGGTTTTTTTCAATCTGTTTCATTGGAACGTCAAGGCAATGTTTTAATTGTCAATGTAATTGAAAGAGCAACCATAGGCTCAATTACCGTGGTAGGAAATAAGGAAATTCCTAGTGACAAGATGAAAGATTTCCTTAAAGAAATGGGCTTGGTCAAAGGTCGTGTCTTCCAAACATCTACTTTGGAGCGTTTGGAAAAAGAATTAAAGCAAGCTTATAACGCCCGAGGTAAATATAATGCACGTATAGAAACACGAGTTACTCCTCTAACCGATAATAGGGTGGGAATTACCGTTACAATTTCTGAGGGACGTGTCTCACGAATTAAACAAATCAAAATAATAGGTAACCACGATTTTTCTACCAATGAATTGTTGCCTGAATTCGCTTTATCAAAATCTGGCATCTTTACCTACTTTACTAAAAAAGATCAATATTCCAAATCTGGTATGGATGCATCTTTGGAGGCATTACGTTCCTTTTACATGGACAGAGGTTACTTAAAGTTTAAGATCATATCGTCACAGGTATTGCTGTCGCCAGACAGAAAAGACGTTTACATTAATGTTCATATTGAAGAAGGGCCCCAATATCACTTCTCAGGGTATAAAGTAGTAGGGAAGCCAATATTAGCACCGGAAAAAATTACTTCATTAGTACAAGTTAAAAAAGGTGCAGTTTTTTCACGTAAAAAAGTAACTGATACAATTTCTGCTATTGGTTTGGCTTTAGGAGATGTAGGTTATGGCTTCCCAGCAATTAATGCAGATCCTCAAATCGATGAAGAGAACAAAACCGTATTCATTACTTTTATTGTACAGCCAGGCAGGCACGTGTACGTTCGTCGTATTAAATTCCATGGTAATACCAAAACAAGCGATTATGTACTGAGAAGTGTAATTCGTCAGGATGAAGGCGGATTGTTATCTCTGCATAACATCAAAGAATCTGAAAGGCAATTGCGCTTATTAGGCTATTTGAAAAATGTGGATGTTAAAACGAATCCAGTACCAGAAGCAAATAATCAGGTTGATTTAGATGTGCAAGTAGAAGAAGCACCTTCAGCTGAAGCGAGTGCTTCCATTGGTTATGGTACTAACGGTTATCAATTGAATGCTTCAGTAAACCAACATAACTTTATGGGTACTGGACGCTCGATGGGTGCCGCATTTACTGCGAGCCAATGGGGGCAAGACTATACTATAAACTACTACAACCCCTTTTATACTGAAACAGGTATAGGACGAGGTCTAAATCTTTATTATGCTCGCGTCGACCCCAAAAACCTCAATGTAAGTACGTACAGCTCCAACCGCTTTGGTGCTGATGTGAATTATAGTATACCACTGGGTGAAACGAGCCGATGGCAATTGGGTTATGGTTATCAAGATATAGATATCAAAAGCGTTGGAAATGTAATAGTCATTAAGAACTTTGTGCAAATGTATGGAAACCATTTCCAGCAAATTCGATTATCTACAGGATGGAACCGAAACAGTTATGATCAGTTTCCATATCCTACACGAGGGATTAATCAACAACTTTCGGCTGTAGTTGCTTTACCAGCGAGCTCGGACTCTTTGTCTTATTATAAAGGGTCGTATCAAGCACGTATGTATCAACCTATAGGAAGGGGATGGATTTTCTCTGTACAAGGGTTTGCAGGTTATGGAAATTCCTTTAACAGTAATGGATTGCCATTTTTCGAGAACTACTATGCTGGGGGTATTGCACAGCCAGGCCAGGTACGCGGATATGATAGTTACTCTTTAGGACCATTGGATAATTTCCGTAATTCTGTGGGCGGTAACTTATTGCTCAGTGGAACTGCCGGAATTATCCTGCCTTATCCTTTGAGTCGGGACAATATGCGCACCACAGCCTTTGTTGATGCGGGTAACGTGTTTGCTGTCAATACGTTGCCTACTTTAACTGGAAAGTATGAAGGTCCTTTAAGATATTCAGCAGGGGTTTCACTTGAATGGCGCTCCCCTTTTGGACCACTGTCATTTAGCTTAGCTAAGCCGTTGAATCCACAGCAATTTGATCAAAAGCAATTCTTCCAATTTGCTTTATCTTCAGGATTCTAAACTTATATTCGCTTCCCCTCATCAGGAGGGGAAGCGAGAAATTTTATATTTATAAAATTATCGAAAATCATGCTGTATATATCGCAACCCATTTCGAATTGTGCTAGCATCATGCTCTTTAATTTAGGAGATTAGTTATGAAACGGTTAGGTCTGGTCTTAGTGGCCTTTGTTTTCAGCGTGTTTGGCGCAAGCGCATTTGCTGATGCAGCAAAAATTGGCGTGGTTGATCTACAAAAGATCATGCAGACTTCCAGTCAAATAAAAGAAATCCAAAAAAAATTGGAGAAAGAATTTAAACCACGTCGTGATAAACTCGTTGCGGTTGAAGCGGGTATTAAAGCGGATATGGAAAAGTTCAAGCGTGATAGTGCGATTCTAAGTGCTTCTCAAAAGAAAGAGATGGAGAGGAAAATTGTTGGCGCACAACAACAATTTGAGCGTGATGGGCAGCAATATCAACAAGAATTAAGTACAGCAAATAACGAAGCAATGGAAGCACTATATGCTAAAGTTCGTGCAGCAATTGCAAAAGTAGCTAAAGATGACAAGTACGACCTTATTGTACAAAAAGATGCAGCTCCTTTCAGTACAACAACGCTTGATGTAACTGATAAAGTTGTAAAAGCAATTAATTAATTTCGGCGAAGTCGCGTTGCTAACTTTAGCTGAACTAGCAGATCATTTAGGTGGCGTGTGGCATGGAAATGCCAATCACGCCATTTTTTGTTTTGCTTCTCTGGCTCGAGCTACATTAAAGGATGTTGCTTATTATGATAATTCAGTATTACGTCAAGCCCTAGATACGACATCAGCAGGCGCAGTAATACTCAAAGCAAAAGATCACCATTTATATCAGGGAAACTGTATTGTTGTATCGAATCCTTTACAAGCAATGATGCAAGCTACCCAGTTTTTATCCGTGCCTGCATCTTCAAGATCTGGCATTGATCCTACAGCCATAATTCATCAATCTGCTCAATTAGGCCAAAATGTATCAGTAGGCGCTTACAGTGTGATTGGTGCGAATACCCAAATTGCTGATGGAGTTACGATAGGTGCAAATACTGTTATTGAGTCTTCTGTACACATCGGCCAAAACAGTCAGATTGGACATAAAGTCGTGATCCATGCAGGTTGCCAGCTGGGTGCTTTTGTAGTTATAAACACAGGGTGTATTATTGGTGCTTCTCCTTTCAATTATTTAAAAGAACATGGGCGTTGGCAACAAGGTTATAGTGTTGGTGCCGTTATTATCGCAAATCAAGTACAAATAGGCGCCAATACCGTGATTGATAGAGGCTCTTTAAGTGATACCTATTTGGGAGAAGGAGTTTGTATTGATAATTTGGTCCAGATTGCACATGACGTGTTAGTTGGTAAAAATACAATCATTGCCGGATGTGCCGCTTTAGGCGCATATGCGCAAATTGGCGCAGATTGTATTATTGGTGGTGCTAGTTGCGTTGCAGCACATGTGCATTTGGCAGATGATGTAGTGATTACTGGGATGTCCACAGTAAGTAAATCTCTTGCCAAATCAGGAATTTATTCATCTGGGACTTTAGTACATGAACATCGCCGTTGGCGTCGTAATGTAGCGCGATTTCGACGATTGGATGATTATATTGTGAAGCTTGGTGCCTTAGAGAAAAAGTTAAGCCGTATTGAATAGGGGCTGTTTCTACTTCTACTATCTTGGCCAAACTGTCTTAATTTTCTGCGCTACGATGCTCATATACTTTTGTGTATGCTGCGCTTCGTACTCGAAAATCAGACCATTTTGGCTCAAGCTAGCGAAATGTAAGTAAACCCGGACAAGAAAGGATAAGTTTTTAACATTAACAATTGATTTGAACCAGTTAAATCAGGATAATGTTTTTTCCTTTGAGCCTCACTTTTGGACCATGCTAAGCATACTTATTTAAGCGAGAAATGCAATGAGTGAACCTGTAGATATAAAACAGATTTTTAGTATATTGCCACACCGTTACCCCATGATTTTGATAGACAGGGTATTAGATTTCAAGCCATTTGACTGTTTGACGGCTATAAAAAATGTCACCATTAACGAAAATTTTTTTAGTGGTCATTTCCCAGAAAATCCCATTATGCCAGGAGTATTAATGCTAGAGGCATTGGCACAAGCTAGTGGACTTTTAGCGGGGTTATCGCAAACACCGGAAGAAATTGATGGGATTTTGCATTTTTTTGCGGGTATAGATAATGCAAAATTTAAACATGTGGTTACCCCAGGAGATCAATTGCGCTTGGAAGTAAAGATATTAGCAAGAAAAAGAGAATTTTGGCGTGTACATGGTGAAGCTTATGTAGGTGATAAACTGGCCTGTTCCGCGGATTTATTAAGTGCTGCAAAGGAAATTCAAAAGTGATAAGTGAACGAGCGATAATTCACCCCACTGCAAAATTGGCAAAAGGGGTATCAGTAGGTCCTGGCGCTGTAATTGGTGCTGATGTAGAAATTGGTGAGAATACGTGGATTGGTCCTTATGCAGTAATTGAAGGGCCTACAACTATTGGGAAAAATAATAAAATTTTCCAATTTGCTTCCGTAGGCGATGAGCCCCAGGATATTACTTACAAAGGCGAGTCAACCCGATTAGAAATAGGCGATGATAATATCATTCGTGAATATTGTATGATTAGTCGAGGAACTGTTAAAGGGGGTGGTGTTACCCGTATCGGTAATAAGAACTTTTTTATGGCTTATTCCCATGTGGGACATGATTGCATGATCGGTAATCAAATTATTTTGGTTAGCTATGCTGCATTATCAGGGCATGTAACTGTTAATGATTATGCGAATATAGGTGGATATGCAGCAGTCCATCAGTTTTGTCATGTGGGTGCTTACTCCTTTATTGCTAGAGCTTCTTATGTAGCTAAAGATGTACTCCCTTATCTTATGATTTCTGGTGACACAACCTCTGCATGTGGTATTAATACTGTGGGATTACGCCGACGAGGATTTTCATCTGAAGCAATCGATGGCTTACGACGTGCTTACAAAATAATTTTCCGCAAAGGATTAACAGTACAACAGGCAGTTGCTGAATTAGAGTTGATGCAAAATGAATGCCCTGAGGTGGTTTTAATGATAGATGCATTAAATCAATCCACGCGTGGAATTGTTAGGTAATTGATTACAAAAAAATTTAATTAGAGTGATATCCTATGCTAGACATTCAATTATTACGGGATGATCCGCAATTTGTTGCTATGCAGCTATTAAAGCGAGGTTTTAAGTTTGATGTTTCATCTTTTACTACTTTAGAAGAAAAACGCAAAGCACTCCAAGTTGCAACACAAGCATTGCAAAATGAACGTAATTTACGTTCTAAAGCCATTGGCGAAGCAAAGGCTCGTGGTGAAGATATAGAGCCAATGCGTGAGGATATGAATCGTCTTGCCAAGGAGTTAGAAGAAAAAAAAGCTGATTTGGAGGGATTATTACAGCAAATCGAAGCAATTGCTTTAAGATTGCCTAATATACCACATGAATCAGTTCCAGTTGGCGAAGATGAGCAGCATAATCAAGAAGTAAGGCGCTGGGGTAAGGTTACTCCTTTTGATTTTCCGGTTAAATCTCATGATGAGTTGGGAGACGGTTTAGGTCAAATGGATTTTGCTTTGGCGGCGAAACTTACAGGCAGTCGCTTTGTGGTTATGAAAAATCAATTGGCCAGACTACATCGCGCCCTAATTCAATTTATGTTGGATATTCACACCCAACAGCATGGTTATCAAGAAATTTATGTGCCTTATATTGTCAATGCAGACAGTCTATTGGGTACAGGTCAATTACCGAAATTTGAAGAGGATTTGTTTAAATTAACTGGAGAACATGGATACTATTTGATTCCTACGGCAGAGATTCCTGTCACAAATACCGTCCGCGATACTCTTTTAAATGAACAGGTTTTGCCAATTCGTTATGTCTGTCATTCGCCTTGTTTTCGTAGTGAAGCGGGTTCTTATGGTAAAGATACCAAGGGAATGATCAGGCAGCACCAGTTTGAAAAAGTGGAGCTGGTTTGGATTACCAAGCCTGAAGATTCTTATCTCGCTTTGGAACAATTGGTTAATCATGCAGAAATAATTTTACAGCGTTTAGAACTGCCTTATCGAGTGGTAACCCTATGTTCAGGTGACATGGGTCCTAGTGCAGCAAAGACTTATGATTTAGAAGTTTGGCTACCCAGTCAAAATACTTATCGAGAAATCTCATCCTGTTCAAATATGGAATCATTCCAGGCGCGGCGTATGAAAGCACGCTACAGGCAGGAACATACACGTGAGATTGAATTGGTTCATACCCTAAATGGCTCAGGCCTTGCTGTAGGCAGAACATTGGTTGCATTGATGGAAAATTATCAGGATAAAGAAGGAAATATCCATATTCCAATGGCTCTAAGACCCTATTTAGGGGGAATAGAATGCATTCAACGCACCTAATTTAAAAAAAAGCGGGTATTTTGTACCGCTAACGAATTTTTTGTTGCAGCTTTGCTGCAACAAAAAGCAATCATTTCTTTTAATATCCTGCCCTAATATTATTTTCTGTTTTTTGTTCATTGAAATTAAATTTTGGTTCAAGCGGTACTGATTTTTCATTTTTTTGAGGCGGTGAAAAAAACGCGAGTTGATGACTACCAAAGGTACTTTTGTTTATATTGGTACTCTTTCCAAATTTTATTGCGGTGCTCGAGTCTTCATGTGACTGTGTGTACGCCTCCGTTCCCTGCTCCTCGTCTTCTTGTACATTACTCTCCTCAGCGAGTTTGAAAAGAGTTCCATTTATGGATTTTTCTGTATCTTGCATGAAAAAACTTAGGTTAATATCACTATCTTCTGCTGATGCATCAGGTGTTTGCTCTAAGTCGATCTCATTGTGTAACTCATAGGACCCTTGCATTAAATTACTCAGTTCATCCATAAGGTTCGTATACGCTGTAAACTCATCTTTGCGGGTTTTTTCTAATTCCAAGCTTAAGTATTTGCATTGCTTAAACATTGAATTTAGTTCCAAAACATCATTATGTAATTGCTTCCATGCTTGGCGTATGGGTTCCAAAGCGCCAGCTGATGGCGCATTTGGATTGATGGGTTTTGTGAATAGTGCTTTATTTTTTGATATACGCCGATGAATCGTTGTTATTTGATGGAGCAAGTTTTTTTTAATATGCGATTGCAGATTGGGATTGGTTTGAATTGCTTTTAAAATTTTTCTTAAAAGTTCAATTTTGCTGATGCATGCTAAATAAAAAACGTTTATTCTTCTAAGCGGGTATTCAAAAGATAATTGGTGCGTTTTCCTTACCTGATTGAATAGCCCCATTTTTGGCAAGCAATAGGCATTATGTTTCTGATCCAGATTGCGGAACTTTACTTTAGGTGAACAGGTTACTTTTAAGAGCATGCTCTTTTTTTGTTTTATCTTACAACGTTCTTTTTTAATTAGATTGATTAAATGACGTAATTTTGTTGTTAAAGATGGGGTTTTAAATAATTTTTCAATGACATTAAATTGCCCCGTAACGGTCAAAAAGAATAAGAAGTTGCGTTTGCATAAAAATTTGAATTCACGATTTTTTTGTTCATTTTGATGCATCACATCGATGCTATTGAGGGTTGCATTAATTTTTCTAAGCCATGCGAGATACGATATGAGCAAGGGGTAAGTTGCTTCGGATAATTCTTGTTGTTTGAAAAAAAATCGTTGTGAATTGTAAATAGTCCTTCTTAACTGTACATCCAGAGCTAATTGAATGGCATCCATATCACTCAATTCCTGTTCGTCCAAGTTTTAAAAGTATAGTAGTTTTTGTAAAATGTGCATTTATTTTGGTCTGACTGATTTTTTGATTGTCTTTCAGCGAGTTAAGTAATCTTTTGACTGAATGAGTATTTATTTTTATGATGTATTTTTTATTCTGTTTAAAGAAAAACTATGCTTATCGATTCTTCAGAGCTGATTCATGCTGTAGAACTTTATTTACGCCATTGGTTTTCATTCCCGAAAGATAAGGTATTTGCCCAAGTAACAACGGTTATGCATAAAAAGCCGCATATTAGGACCATGGAACTCTATCATTTCACTCCTAACAGTTCCCTTATTTTCCTAACGGATACTCGTTCACCAAAATGGTCTCATTTAAATCGTTGTCCCAATGTAGGAATTTGCTTAGTGAATCCGGAGCATGGTCAAATAATTGTAGAAGGAAGAGCAATACTGCATACAAGTCTGAGTAATTTGCCTTTGACCAGTTTATATTGGCACAATTATTTGGATGAATATTGGCGAAATTATTATTTAACAAACTCTGACACATCACATGGAATTTCATTATCTTTTGGTGTCATACAAACCATACCCACTTTGTGGCAAATTCTCGAAATCAATAAAAATGCTTTCTTAAAAAGTTCAAGAGTGGAATATAAATTTAAAAGGGGTATGTGGAGCAGCAATCCATTACCCCTTTTTTAAGTGAAGTAGATACTGAATTTTATTTTTTTACGCGTGTAGCCTGAAAAACAAAATAGGAATGTAATTGTGAAAAAAGGATTTTTTTATTCTCTAATTCTTCTCTTCTATAGCGTAGTACCTTTTCCACAAAAGACTTTTGCAGCCTGTTCTCTCATTGATTCGTCGGGTCAACCTGTTAAGGGATCCCATGACGCTTTAGGGTTATTGCTTTTATCTGAAAACGCATGCCCAAAAAATGTTTTTGAATTACGTCAGCTTTTCAAAAATTCAGGCCTGCAATTGAAAACTACATTGGTTGCAAACCGAGGGTTTCATAATCCTGGTGAAGGTAGTTTTAGCTTATTCGAGATGGTTTTTGGAGAATTTAAGACATCGGATAATCATCTGCTCATTAACGCGGGTGATTTCTTCTTTGGACATTTTACGGCAATTAGTTCAGAAGATGAGTTGATCGCTGATCAGAGCCCAGAAAAAAATTCACTCATGATCGAAGCATTTGCTTGGGATCCCAAGAAAGAAGTATTTAATTTCTATGAGCTACGTGGCGATGGCACTCAAGGTCAATGGTTTTACCGAGGAGATTCATTTGATATTTTTGCTGACAATGAATGGCTCCATCGCCAACCCGACCCACAGCATCTTCAGTTTGGGAGTCGACTCCGTTGTTCTGGCTGTCATAGTGCTGGAGGCCCTATTATGAAAGAGTTGGATAAACCTCATAATGATTGGTGGGAACCAGTTAGAGGGTTGGATTTTGGCGGAAGAAGGACTGATGCCTCGTTACACGATATTTTAGAAACCCTGGTTTCTTCAGAAGAATTAGCTAAAAATGTCTTAATTGGTCTTAAAAAATTGAACCAAAGCAAAACCTTATATCGAAAACGATCGGGTTCGTTACAAGAACAGCTTAGACCTTTATTTTGTCCTGTTGAATTAAATTTGATGTCGGATATTTTTCCTAATGACGTACTGCGCTCTGAAATAAGCATTCCTGCTGAATTTTTCCTTGATCCAAAATTTTTGCAGGCCGAAGACAATCAGGCAATTAGGATTTCGCGGACTTTTTATCATATCGCATTAAATACAGTAGGTAGTCATTTTCCTGAAACTGATTTAACTGATGCAGATCATGCTTGGCTTACACCTGTTAAGGCGAAATCAGATCAATTGGCTGTAGATAATTTGATACAATACGGAATAATTGATCAGAAGTTTGTATTGGATGTTTTAGATGTAGATAGAGCCAATCCAGTATTTTCATCAGCACGTTGTGGTCTTTTACGTTTGCTTCCTAATACAACTACATCCAATTGGCGAGAAATTTTTATGAAAAATCTCGGCCAGTCTCAGGATTGGGCTGCTAAAAAATTACTTAAAAATCTTACCTCACCGCAAAAAAATGTCGAATTCTATAGGCGAAAAGCCCAAAAGTTTCTTCTGCAATGCCAGTCGAAACTGCAAGACAGCGAACATGTTGTGAGGATGTATCATTTATTGATGCAAAGACGTGCTGAGGTTCGGGCATCTGAAATTTCATTGAATCCTCTAGGGCAAATTTTGGAGCCTGGATTTCGGGTTATTTTCCCTGAAAATAAAATCATCCCAAGGCCAGAAGCATTAAAGCTTACCTCTACGTGTGAGGTAGTTGAAGAAACTCAACACCCCCCCTTTCTCTCGGATTTGTTGCTTTTTTAGTGAAACGTTTTAAACACGACGTTTGAGATTTGATCTATATTGTTAATACATCCTAATATAAGTAACAATAAAATAGTACTTTTAAACCTGTAAAGAAATCGATAGGGAATTTTGAGATAATTAAAGTAACGCATGAGGGAATTTTGCATGGAAAAAGCAAAGGAGCATTATAAAAATCAAATTATTATGATTGGGTTTGGCTGTATTGGCCGCGCATTATTGCCCTTACTCATTGATAAATTGAATGTTAAACCCTCGCACATTACAGTGATTACCAATGGTGAAGAATCAATTGGCATAGCTCAAAAATTTGGGATAAATTTTCAAGTAAAAACAATTACACGCACGAATTATATCGAAATTATAGGAGACCGATTGCAACCCGGGGATTTTGTAATTGATGTTTCAATTACTCTTTCTAGTTACTGCATGTTAACACTTTGTGAACAAAAAGGAGCTTTATACATTAACGCTTCTACGGAGCGATGGGGTGACGAATTTATTTTAGAAAATATACCGCCTGAGTCTCGAACTAATTATTTGTTACGGGAAGAAGTACTGAAATTAAAAGGAAAAACCAGTAAGACAGCAATTATAACTCATGGCGCCAATCCGGGTTTAGTGTCACATTTTGTAAAGCAAGCGTTATTAAATATAGCTCGAGATAATCAGCTTAAGATTCCGATACCCAAAACACGTTTTGAGTGGGCCAAACTTGCATATACACTGGGTATTAAGGTAATTCATATCGCTGAACGTGATACTCAAACTGCTTTACCTTTTAAGGGTGTCGGCGAGTTTGTTAATACATGGTCGATTAAAGGATTTATTGAGGAGATAAGACAACCTGTTGAGATTGGTTGGGGAAGCCACGAACGTCACCTCCCGGAAGGAGCGAAATCCCATACTGTTGGACCTAACTGTTCTATTTACCTTGAGCGTCCCAGTGCGAGTATTAAAATCCGCTCATGGACACCAAGCTTCGGTACCTACCATGGTTTTTTAATCACTCATCCTGAAACCACTTCGATTACGCATTTTTTAACTTTGAAAGAGGGAGCCGAGCTACACTATCGCCCTACGGTTCTTTATTCCTATTGTCCGTGTCCAGATGCGATTCTTTCTCTTTATGAGCTCTATGGAAACGAATGGATTCCTCAACAAAAGAGTCGTTTAATTGTCGATGAAGTAAAGCAAGGTGTGGATGAGTTGGGGGTCTTATTAATGGGGAATCCCAAAGGGGCATATTGGTTCGGCTCAACTTTATCCATTGAACAAGCACGTGCATTGGCTCCGCATAATAATGCAACAAGCTTACAAGTTGTGGCAGGGTTATTTGCTGGAATTGTTTGGGCAATTGAACATCCCAATCAAGGAATTCTTGAGCCTGAAGAGCTGAATCATGAGGAGATTTTGAAGATTGCTTTACCTTATCTCGGTAAGGTAGATGGATATTATACAGATTGGACACCATTACAAAACAGAGGAAGGTTGTATTCAGAAAACTTGGATGCTGACGATCCTTGGCAATTCATCAATACCAGGGTTTGACTCATTGAAATAAAATCGGATTAATCTCTTTGTTTTTTAGTGTAAAAAATTTATCTCTTATCTTGTTTTCTCTACTGGATTAACACCCAATTTAATTGTAATCTTCATAATTGCCTCAAGCGAAGTTTCTCTTGAGCAATTAGGGTGTTATAACTTTGATTGTAATAGGTCCTAATGTCTATGTCCTGCGGCTTGTCCCCAGATCCAGCTCTCAGGCGGCTATTCATGGACGCCGCGGACTCCTCCGCGAACAAGACGTGGGGTAGGCACGTAAGGTGCCCTTATTACTTTTGATTTTAATTTAGGGAGGAGTATGGTTATATACGAAGTAAATTTAGCCATTGATGAAGCGGTTTATCCTCAATTTCAATTATGGTTAAAAAAGCATGTCAAAGAAATGCTCCAGCTTCCTGGATTTATGCAAGCATCTATTTTAAAACCTGAAAATGAGAGAACAGCGGACCAGGAGAAATTAACCGTACAATATCAATTGGAAAATAGGGAATCTTTAAACGTATATTTCGCTGAGTTTTCCCCTAAGATGCGTGAGGAGGGACTTAATCTCTTTAAAGATAAATTTTCTGCTCAAAGAAGAGTGTTCGAGGTGCATGACACTATTGTTAAATAAATAGGGATATAACAATTTATATTGGAGTTCAGGAGTTTTCATCAATTGGATTTTTAAATCAAGAATTCTTTAAGGGCTAAGGATACTACCAATATCGTGTAGATTAAATTATTAAAAAATTTGCATCGGGTATATGTTTTCATATAGCCTGTGGCTTGTGCAGAAATCATTGCACTTTGTCCTTTGGAATTGATATAGGATATAGAATGAGACAAATAATTAAATTTGGATTTATATTGGGTTTGATGGCAAGTAGCAGCGCTTTTAGTGCGGATCCTGTTGAAGGACTTTATTTGAACTTACTGGGGCAGGTGAGCCATGCCTCAAGTCCTGATATTAATTTTACAATTAACAACCTCGCATCCCTAGGATCAATCCAGCTAGGACCTGCTGGCGGCGGGATGGGAGCTGCTCTTGGCTATAAAATTAAAAATTTCCGTACAGAAGCGGAGCTTCTTTTTAATATAAATAATTACGGTTCGCTCAAATCGGGTTCTTGTACGCTTATTAGTCCTCAGGTATTAGGTCCTGAAGGAGTATGCCCTGCTGCTTTTGAGGCTACAGGTCTAGGATTTAATGGAAACGTCATAGGTCTTTATGGATTGGTCAATGTGTATTATGATTTTCAATTCACTAATGATGTCGGTGACAATTCAAATTTTGTCCCTTATTTAGGGGCAGGCTTTGGTGGAGCGCTTATTCGACATCATGCTGCCTTCATAACTAATGAGCAATGTGTTACCTTAGGTACCTGTGCGCCGATCATCAACGAAAGTTTCGATACGTCTAACACAGGATTTGCCGCCCAAGGGATTATAGGGTTTTACTATTACCTTGATGATTTTACTACCCTGGGCCTAGATTTTCGTTACGTTTCTACGCTTAGTTTTAGTAAAAATAATAATCCTACGAACGAAGTCGATGATACTTTTGGCATAAGTACAATCAACATTACAGCTAACTTTGCTCTTACAAAGGCAGACTAATAACTCTTTTACTGTTTTAAATAGTATGCCATGCTTTTTTTAAATCATGGCATATTAGTCCAAAGGTCTTTACTCCAGAAAGTACAATAGAATGTTGTTTTCTATTTTATATAGGATTTGACTCAAGCGTATTCAGTTTCCCTGCTGTATTAACACTCCTTTCTTTTTTAATTAAGATCATTAACTTACGCTTATTTCATCAAGGAATAATAAAAACTATTTGATCATGAACTAAATGAAAGTTTCTAAGGAATTAAATTATATGCCTCTTCAATTATATTAAATCCCAGGAGGATATTTCAAAATTTAAGTTTAATGTTTCAAAATTAGATATTTTGCTTCTATAGTTTTATGTATGTGGCTTTAAATTAAATACAAATTAGGAAAAAATCATGACATTAAAATATGATGTGATCGTTTTAGGGGGAGGTAAAGGGGGAAAAACTCTGGCTGTCGATTTAGCGAAAACAGGTCAGCGAGTTGCTCTAATAGAAGACAACCAAATTGGTGGTACTTGCATTAATGTGGCATGCATACCAACAAAAGCACTTGTACAATCAGCTAAGATAGCCCACTACTGCCGCTCAGCAACAAAGTATGGTTTAGATGCTACTCTTGCCCCCGTAGATTTTAAAGCGGTTCGTGCTCGTAAAGACGCGATAGTACAGGCGATGCGTGAAGCAAATTTAAAACAATTTCTAGATTCAGGAATGGATCTCATGCTAGGTCGTGGACATTTTGTAGGACCAAAGACGATTAAAGTGAGTTTATCTTCACCACGAGATGGGCAAGATGTATTAGAAATTACTGCGGATAAAATTTTTATTAATACCGGGGCCTTACCTTTTATACCCCCGATTCCGGGGCTCGACAAAGTAAAATATTATACTAATGACAGTTTAATGAATGTTGATAGAGTTCCTAAACATTTGCTTGTAATTGGGGGCGGTTATATAGGTTTAGAGTTTGCTCAGTTATTTCGTCGCTTGGGGGCGGAGGTCACGGTAATTGAGGCGGATAGCAAGTTTATTGGCCGTGAAGATAGAGATATTGCTGATCAGGTTTTTGATACGCTAACCAAAGAAGGGATTCATTTCGCTCTTAATACTAAAATCAATAGTATTCAAGAAACACAAGGCGAAGTAACTATCAATACAAATCAAAATGGAAAATCCGAGCTTATTCGTGGAAGCGACATTCTTATTGCTGTTGGTCGTATGGCAAATACAAGCGGATTGAATTTAGATAAAACAGGAGTTGAGCTTGATGAACGTGGTTTTATCAAGGTTAATGAACATCTGGAAACCACAGCACAAGGTATTTGGGCTTTGGGAGATGTAAAGGGCGGGGCACAATTTACCCATTTATCTTTAGATGATTATCGTTTAGTCAAGCATAATCTAAAAAATCCACAGAACAAACACTCAGTACAAGGGCGGCTTATTCCCTATACAGTATTTCTCGATCCAGAACTAGCCCGTATTGGAATGACAGAATCACAAGCTTTTGCACAAGGTTATTCGCTAAAAATAGCAAAAATTCCTGCTGCAGTTGTTCCTAGAGCAAAAACACAAGGTGAAACAACAGGCGTTCTGAAAGCCGTTATTGATGCAAAAACAGATCGTATTTTAGGTGTTTCCATTTTTTGTGCCGAGGCGGGTGAAATCCTTGGCGTAATCCAATTGGCTATGGAATTGGATATGCCCTATCAGAAATTACGTGATGTTATGTTTGCCCATCCTACCTTAGTTGAAAGTATTAATCTGTGGTTTGCTGCAGTGACAGAAAGGGGCAATTCTTAAGCAACTTAATTGTGCATAAATGGCGCACAATGTGCTTATTCATGTCTTTTGATTGACTCCTTAAATGGCTTTATGAAAGCCAATTTTTGTTCTTATTTAATAAAAGTTGATTAAACTTTTATTAAATCGATTTAAGTTTGCATAAAAAACACTAAAAAGTGTTGATTTCAATTTCATCTTATGTAAACCTTGCGCAACTATGATTAGGAAATTAATTTGTATAATAATTGGTATTAGTTGTCTTGCATTCGGTATGATCGGATTGGCACTTTATAAGAAAGCCCAGGTTCATACGAAACCACTACATACTAAAAAAGAAGTTGTTAACACCAAAAAAGAAGTTGTTAACACGCAAAAAGAAATTATTAATAACACCAAAAAAGTTATTAAAACCGAAAGTGTAAGAAACGTTACGACAGACAATAATACCTCGCATAAGAGTGCCGAAAAAATAGCTAATATGGCACCTAAGAGTGCTCATAAAGTTGTGGCCGTAAGAAAAAGCCCTCGGCCCAAGCACACCCCAAGAAAGGTTATTATGAAAAGCAGAAATATTGCTTTAACAAAAGTATCTTTTGATGAATTGCCAGGTTGGGATACTGCAGATGTTAAAAAATCTTTATCAGCATTTCAGAAGTCGTGTGAGACGTTTTTGAAACAGTCCCCTTCTCATATGATCAGGACACAACACATCAAATTAAAAGCTCGTGATTGGCATCCAGCGTGCAAGGCGGCATTAGCTCTAGACTCAGCCTCTGAAGATTCAGCAAAAGCTTTTTTCGAGAAGTGGTTTCGTCCTATTGAGTTTGCACAAAAAAAGCCTGTTCATGGTTTATTTACGGGTTATTACATGCCAAAAATAAAAGGAAATTTAACAAAAAGCCCTAAATACAATACGCCAATTTACGGATTACCAAAGGGAAAATATTCAACTTCCTATACTCGTGAACAAATTGATAATGGAGCCCTTAAGAAAAAAGCGCCGGTAATTGCCTGGATTCATAGTCCTGCAGAACGCCTTTTTTTAGAGATAGAAGGCTCTGGTGTGATTCAACTACCTAATGGTGAAAATATATACCTAGGCTATGCAGGTGAGAATGGTGCTCCCTACACGTCAATTGCCAAGGTAATGATTAATAAAGGGATCATGACGCGGCATAATGCATCTAAAGCAGCGATTGTACGCTATTTAGAGAATCATCCTGAAAAAGCAAAAACAATTATTGAGAAAAATAAGTCCTTTGTCTTTTTTGAGGATTTAGGAGAGCCCATGGCGCTTGGAGCTCAAGGTATGGCACTTACACCTGGCTATTCTTTAGCCGTAGACAAGAAGTGGATCCCACTTGGTGCTCCGCTTTGGTTAGATACGAAACGGCCCGACAAAAATCAAACAGATGAGAAACAATTTCAGCGTCTTATGATTGCACAAGATACAGGCGGCGCGATTCGTGGTTTTATGCGAGGTGATATTTATTGGGGTTCAGGAAAACTTGCAACATTTCTAGGTGAACATATGAAAAATGAAGGCCATTATTGGTTATTGCTCCCTAAGAATATTTTAAATCGATTAGCCAAAAAATCACTTTAATATCTTGATTAACAATCGATATTAATTACAACATCCATGACAAATCTACATTTTGCGCTTTAAGCCTGACTGTTATCCGCGTAGGTAGGGTTCATTAACAATAAGCTCACACAGAATATTCTATTACTCTAATTCGCTGTAGAGATCCATCGTATAGGGACAATGGAAAATTAACCCAATAATCAAATAACTTATATATTCATTCTCAATACCTGGGATTTTTGGCAATACGATTGGAGTTGCAATCTCCACTAGGAAATAAAGTTATCCATTTAAAAAGGAATGAATCATTTGCTTCGTTCTATTTATAAAGGAAGATTTTTCTTATCCTCAGGAGGTGGTGGTGCAGAATTAAGAACATATACAATTAATAGAATAAAAAACGCAGCTAAGGAAAGATAGAGAATAATTTTTGCTATAGCGACCAGAGTGGGATTTGTTCCTGTAAATCGGTAAAGAGCTGAAATAATCGCTATTACCAAACACACAAAAGCTCCTGTTAACATTATCTTTCCTTGCGTTGCGTTGAGTATTCTCCATCATATAGTAGTACAAACTTGCTGACCGTGCTGTACCTTCCATGAAGCCAGGTTAGTTTAGTTTATTTCCATGGTATAAAAGGTCTTTTGGATCTTTGAAAAATAGAATGGTTTTGCTGCTTCAATTGTACAGAAATTAATGGTTTATTCTTTTATCTGATATTTAATGAGTAGCCTCATTATGCAAATGAGGCTACTCAATGTGGCAGGCACTATTGTGAATTGGAATGGGTCTATATATTCGCCTAAATTTCCAAGGCCTTCATCACTTTGTTGACATCTTCCTCAATAATTTTATTGATTTCCGAAAGCTGATCTGAATACCCAACAGATTCAATAACTAAGGTAGCAACTTCTTCATAAAAAGTATCGCGTTCACTATGTTGTTTTTCCAGGAAGGTCATCATATCATCTACGGGAAGCGCTGGGACCCGCCCATTCTTCATCCGACCAAGTTGGGTTGGAATAGAGACCTTCAAGTAAACAACAAATTCAGAGGATAACAATTTTCGGCATTGTTCGCTTGACACAACACATTCTTCTAATAAAACAACAACATTTTCTTTTTCGGCACAATGGGAAATGATGTCGGCTTGACATCGATTAAACGCTGCTTCACCTTGCTCGCCCAGAATATCTCGTGTCTGCCGCCCGATATAGCGTTCAATACTTGGATTTGCATCGACGATTTGCCATCCTAATTTTTTAGCCAAAGCTTCGGTAAATATAAATTTTCCTGCACCCATATGACCGACGATGAAGATACGTTTTGTCATTTTTTAATATCCCCTTTTAGTTTCAGAAATGAATTATAGCATGTTGGCTTGGTCAAGGCTTAGGATTTGAATTACAGGCTTCCCCTATAATTACTAATGTTTTTTGATATTCCCTCTAGAACAACGCACCTGTTTCAATTAGCAGCCGCCCTTGTGAGTGGTTTATACCCTCCTGGCCAAAGGCCGAACCGGCAGTAATATTATATGCCTCTACAAGGGATGCTTCGCCGCGCACAAAAAAGATGCCTCGCTGGTAGGTTGGTGTCAGCGTTAGGGACCAGGCATTGCTCCCAGGGCCATAGGTCACATTGGTCCCACCCATTGTATCAATATATTCGAGGCGACCAGTGATGCTCCACCAGGTATTGAAAGCAAATTTTGTCGCTAAGGCAACGCCATAAGTCGATGCCGAGTCCAGGAGTCCGATACTTTGATCTTTAGGAACATGAGTAAATTGTACTGTAGGACTTATCGTCAATCGGCCAGATGTATAGGAATAAATCAAATCATAAATCTGACTGTTATTCTGCGCCAACGGAGTTACTACACTGGATTTGTTGTCATGTTTGATGTTGCCGGAGGCAACTAGGCTTAGGCTACTTTTTGAATTAATAGCATAAGTCACCAACCCTGAAAGCCAGTTAAGGCGCTCAGAATAAAATCCATCAGTTAAAGCAATTGAAGCTCTTAAAGTCCCTTGGTTGTAATTCATTTGCACACCGCGATTGACAGCATTTGTCTGATTCCATAGCAATCCATGCTCAATATTAAAATTTTGGAAGGTAAAGGTATTTTCACCGCCGATGAGTGTGAATAACTTGCCCGCCATTATCGAAAAATTATCACTAGGAACTAATTTGATAAAAGCCACTGGAATAGGGCCGAAAAAATCACGAGTCGTATCGTCCATGTGCAAATAAGACGTGCCAAGAGAAGGTAAAGAATAGCCACCAGCCTGAACATAAAATTGCAACAAACCTTTGGTATTTTGAATAAATACCTGGCCATTATCTAAATCGAGCAGTGAGTTGGAATCCCCCTCCACAGAGTTACTTTGCCATAAGCCAAGGCCGCTCATAATGCCGGTGATATAAATCGTTCCGAATGGGCTAGTTTCGATGCCAAATGGATTGGAATTTGTAACAAGTGGACCTGTCATCGCAGGGTAAGGTAAAGAAATCGAAGTCGTTTCTGCTTCTGTAGTCTCGGACCAGGTTGGCGTTATTAGAGCGCTGAAAGCGATATAAAGTAAAATTTGAGCAATAGATTTTTTCATCCTTGTTCGATACCTTCGTCTCTACAGCAAAATTTATTTTTTCAGTACGTGACATCGCGCTTCCTAGGAGCGGCAGGTTTTAATTAATAAAATCATATTTTCTTCCCTTTGATGCAGAGGCAGCAGCCGTATCAAACAGCATAAAGGGAATTTCTTCATAAATCTTGCAATATAATATACGGGATTATTTGATGGTCGGAGTGACAAGAATCGAACTTGCGACCCCTGCCTCCCGAAGGCAGTGCTCTACCAGGCTGAGCTACACTCCGTATGTGTACCTAATTGATGTAACCTTACAAAGAACCTGTAGAATGAAATTTCAGAGCGTCCTGTACTCTATCAAGGTTACTTAAAGCTAAAAAATTAATAACTTCTTTGCAAAGCGAATTGAGCCAAATTGATAAGCGCTTCTTTATATTTTGAATCGGGTAATATTGTCAAAGAGGACAAAGCTCTGTCGATTTCTTGTGCGGCTATTTTCTTGGTATATTCTATTGCTTTTGTTTCTTCTAGAGCTACAAGAATCTCAGGTAAAAAATCCAAACTGCCTTTTTTAAGGCTTTCCATAATTTGTTGCTTTTGTAGTTCAGTGCCGTGTTGCAATGCATAAATTAAAGGTAATGTAGCTTTTCCATCAGCTAAGTCATCTCCTATGTTTTTACCAATAGTTTTGGCATCGGAGCAATAATCCAAGGCATCGTCTATGAGTTGGAAGGCATTACCTAGGTGCAGGCCATAGGAATAGAGACTGTCTTGCATTTCCTTGGAGGAGTTGCAAATCATTGGACCTATACACGCAGCAGCTGCAAATAAAAGAGCTGTTTTTGCACGAATTACATCAAAGTACTCATCAAAGGTTAATGCAGGGTTATGGCGGTTCGATAGTTGTTTGACTTCCCCACAGCTGATCTCAAGTGCTGTTTTGGCGAAAAGCTTAAGTACCTCTGAATTACCGGAATCAACAATTAACTCGATTGATTGGGTAAAGAGATAATCACCAACTAGAATACTTGCTTTGCTACCCCAAATGTCATTTGCTGTTTGACGTCCTCTTCTTAAAGTAGATTCATCAATGACGTCATCGTGAAGTAATGTAGCTGTATGAAAAAATTCCACCATGGTAGCCAGAGTAATATGCTCATTACCTTGATAACCGCAAGCATTACTTGCTAAAAGAACCAACAATGGTCGTAGTCTTTTGCCGCCACTTTCTATTATATGGTGAGACATGTCATCAATTAAGCCAATTTGCGATTCAATTTTATTAACAATTAAAGTATTAACTGCATTAAAATCGTCACTAACTAGCGCGCGTATACTGTCAATCGCCATTGTTTTTCCTCTACGATTCAATCAACAAATGCTAAGGTTGGGCATGCCAATTGTCAAGTAAAAGTAGGCTTAACTTTAGGGTCTATTGACAATTCTACTCCCATGGTCAAAATGATGAGATTTTATGTGCTGCGATGCTCACATACTTCGTATATGCTGCATTTTGGTGCTCTGAAATCTCATTATTTTGTCTTCATCGAGCAGCCCCTAGCTTATACATTAAATCGAAAATGCATTACATCTCCGTCGCAAACGACATAATCTTTACCTTCCAGGCGCAATTTTCCGGCTTCTTTAGCTCCTTGCTCGCCTTTATAAGTGATAAATGCATCATAGGCTATGACTTCCGCGCGGATGAATCCTTTTTCAAAATCTGTGTGAATGACACCTGCAGCTTGCGGCGCAGTAGCTCCTTTAGGAATGGTCCAGGCTCTTACTTCTTTTACTCCAGCAGTAAAATAAGTTTGCAACCCCAACAATTCATAACCTGCACGAATCACCCGATGCAATCCGGGTTCACTTAGCCCTAAATCTTCCATGAATTCTTGACGATCCGCTTCATCCAGTTCAACTAACTCCGCTTCAGTTGCCGCGCATAGAGCAACGATACTGGCTTTTTCTTGGATGGCTAAGTGACGCACTTGATCAAGCAATGGATTGTTTTCATAACCATTGTCATCGACATTCGCAATATAAAGCACGGGTTTGGCAGTGAGTAAAAAAAGACGGCGTACAATGGGTTCTTCTTCAGCACTTAATTCAAGCGTGCGAACAGGATGGCCTGCATCAAGATGCGCCTTGATCTTTTCCAGGGTCTTCATTTCAAAAAGTGCTTCTTTATTACCGCTACGCGTGTTTTTTCCTGCTTTCAGTATGGCTTTTTCAAGCGTTTCCATATCTGCTAAAGCAAGCTCTGTATTAATTACTTCAATGTCACTTAGCGGTTTGACATGGCCTTCCACGTGAACCACATCAGTATTTTCAAAGCAACGTACCACATGAGCAATGGCATCGGTTTCACGAATATTGGCCAAAAATTGATTACCCAAACCTTCACCTTTGGATGCCCCTTTAACAATACCCGCAATATCAACAAATTGCATGGTAGCTGGGAGCACTTGTTGGGGTTTTACTATCTCACTCAAAGCATCGAGACGAGGATCTGGAACAGTAACTATCCCTACATTGGGTTCAATGGTGCAAAAAGGATAGTTTGCTGCTTCAATACCTGCTTTGGTGAGTGCATTGAATAGAGTTGATTTACCAACATTGGGCAAGCCCACAATGCCGCATTTAAATCCCATGTCTAGTACCTCTAAATTGTTAAAACTAAACTAACTGTTACCCGCATCAACTGCGTGCAAATCCAACGAGAATTTTTTCATTGGGGGTAAGCAGTCCCTAAACGTTCAATTGGTTCATTGCCCTAGCTAAATCGCCTGAGAAGACTAAAGGCATTGCTGCTATGCCTCTATCAATTGCATCATAAATGAGTTGCCGGTCTTGTGCCGAGGGTCTTCCGAGCACAAATTGATGAACTAAATCTCTATGCCCAGGATGACCAATTCCAATTCGTAAACGGTGAAATTCTGTGCTACCTAATTGGGCTATTATATCTCTTAATCCATTATGACCGCCATGACCGCCACCTGTTTTAAGTTTAATGCGTCCTGGGGGTAAATCCAATTCATCATGTACAACCAGTATTTCTTGAGGTTGAATTCGATAAAATTGACTGATAAGCCGGGTAGGTTGGCCACTATGATTCATAAAAGATGTGGGCAAAACTAATTTAGCTGCATAATGATTTAACTCCAACTCCGCCAATTCGGCTTGCATTTTTTTTTCTAGTTTAAAAAAGACACTGTGTCGCTGAGCTAGAGCAGCGATTAACCATCCACCGGCATTATGGCGAGTGTGTTCGTATGCTGATCCTGGGTTGCGCAAACCAATAATAAGTTTTATTGCCATGGCATCGCTCTTTTAGATAGGGGATATAATTTTGGAGCATTTTGTAGTCCTTGGGAAGCGAAGAGGAACCCGGGTTAAGTTTGCACTCAATTCCCGAGGCTTCGTTTTCCCAGGCTACGTTTTACATTTTTTCAATCAAATTTGAATGATTACTCTTCATTTTTCTCAGAGTCAACAGTTGGTACAGCTGATGCTGGAACTTCTGCTGCTTCTGTTGCTTCTTCTTCTGTTGCACTTACTCTAGCCATGTGGATGCTTACAACAGGAGCATCATGACTTCCATCGGTAACATCAACAGTAAGTTTTACCCCTTTAGGTAATTTTAAGTGAGACAAATGAATAATATCGTCCATTTTAACGTCTGACATATCTACTGCGATAAACTCAGGTAAATCTTTTGCTTGGCAGCGGATTTCTACTTGAGTCATGGTGTGGTTAATAATACCGCCCGCTTTAATACCAGGGGCTTTATCTTCATTGATAAAATGAATCGGCACTAATTTAACCAGAACATCAGTTTTAGAAACGCGTTGTAAATCCATATGCATTACAACTGGTTTATAAGGGTGACGTTGTAATGCCTTCAAAATAACATGTTCAACTTTGCCATCAATTGTAATATCAAAAACACTGGAATAGATACTTTCAGTTTCCAAGGCTTTAATTACTTTATTATGTTGAAAATGAATTGACATTGGCTTTTTATCGCCGCCATAAATTACAGCAGGTACTTTATTTTCAAGACGACGTAGGCGGCGGCTCGCACCTTTCCCCATATCCGTTCTTGCTTGTGCTTCTAAAAGGACATTTGACATTATATACTCCAAAAATTTATATAAAATTCCTTAAGGGCTTGTTTACTATTACACCATCTTGATCACAAGGCTTTGCAGCCAATCTGGCAAATTGGAAACAGACCCTAAGTTTAATCCGCGACCAGATTAAACACCGGATGATGAGTTAAAAAATCCGGAAAGGGTGGCGAAGTATACAATATTTTAAAATGAACTTGAAGTCATAGCCATAATTTCATAGAATATGCGACTTTATGAATTTGTGATAGCCAATCAGGCGAATTGGAGAAAAATTATGTATGCGGTAATCAAAACTGGCGGTAAGCAATACACCGTGAAGGAAGGTGATGTATTAAAAATTGAATTACTGCCTGAAGATGTTGGCAATGAAATACAATTTAAAGAAGTGTTAATGTTGGCGGATGGCGATAAAATTGTTTGCGGCTCCCCATTAGTTGCCAAGGCAATAGTGAAAGCCGAAGTGCTTGATCATGGCCGTCACAAAAAAGTTAAAATTATCAAGTTTCGTCGTCGTAAGCACCACATGAAACAAATGGGGCACAGACAATATTATTCACAAGTTAAAATTACTGCGATAAGCAAGTAAGAGAGGATAGCAATGGCTCATAAGAAAGCAGGTGGTAGTACTCGTAACGGCCGCGACTCGAATCCCAAGTATCTTGGAGTGAAGCGTTTTGGCGGTCAGTTCGTTAATGCGGGTGAAATAATTGTAAGACAACGTGGTACACGTTTTCATCCAGGGCCTGGTGTAGGTTGTGGTCGCGATCATACCTTGTTTGCATTGGTTGAAGGTCTGGTACAATTTGTTGTCAAGGGTGAGAAAAATCGTAAATATGTAACAATAGTTGCAGAACAAAAAGAAGAAGCTGCAAGCTAATTGTTACTGTAGCCAGAATACCGCATAGCGGCATTGGTTATTTATGATGTATTCCAGAATTACGTTAATTCAGGCTACATTTTATACCTAAATACAATGTTATTAGCCCCGGGTAACGGGGTTTTTTTTTATTTTGAGGTTGGTCATGAAATTCGTTGATGAGGCAGTGATAAAAGTAGACGCAGGCCATGGCGGAAATGGTTGCCTAAGCTTCAGACGCGAAAAATTCATACCACGAGGTGGCCCTGATGGTGGCGATGGGGGTGATGGGGGAAGCGTTTATTTTGAAGCCAGCACCGATTTAAATACCCTTGTTGATTTTCGTTATATGCGTCATTACAAAGCTGGTAATGGGCAATCCGGTATGGGAGGAAACTGTACTGGGAAAAAAGGTGATGATTTAACAATAAAAGTACCGGTCGGTACTCTGGTTTTTGATGTGGATACGGGAGAATTGCTTGGTGATATTAAGGAACCAGGTGTCCCTGTGTTGATTGCTCAAGGCGGATTTCATGGTTTAGGAAATACGCGCTATAAAAGTAGTGTGAACCGTTCTCCAAGGCAAACTTCTCCAGGAAGCCCAGGTGAGTCACGGCATTTACGTTTGGAGTTACGCGTTTTAGCTGATGTAGGTCTGTTGGGATTGCCTAATGCAGGAAAATCTACTTTAATTCGCGCGGTCTCCAGCTCAAAAGCTAAAGTAGCTGATTATCCTTTTACAACATTACATCCGAGTTTAGGCGTGGTTAGCGTTTCTTCGCACAAGAGTTTTGTGATGGCTGACATCCCAGGTCTTATTGAAGGAGCCTCTACAGGAGCTGGACTTGGACATCGATTTCTAAAACATCTTTCACGTACGTGTGTGCTACTCCATGTAATTGATGTTGCCCCTTTAGATAATAGTGATCCGGTTGAATCAGCCAAGGTAATTATTCATGAGTTAGCAGAATACAATCCTGAACTTTTGCAAAAACCTCGGTGGTTGGTATTGAACAAAATAGATATGTTACCGGATGCCGCGAGCCGGGAAGAAAGAATAAAAGCTATAGTAGATGGTTTGAACTGGAAAGATAAAGTCTTTGCAATTTCAGCAATCAGTGGTGAAGGCACGCAACAATTGTGTTATTCACTGATGCAATTGATTGATGAGATGAAAGAGTCTGAAGCATAGCCATTCCGCAGCATATTCAACTACCGAGGCAGAACGATAGGGTATATTATGGGTTTCACGCCCTTCATGGTGATTGCTGTAGTCAATAATTAATTGTGTTGTTCCTTTTATTGGTTGTTGCTGCCAATACTCTTCTAAACCGCGTATATGAAAATACAGCGTGTTTTTATGCAAATCTGTAAAATGTAATAAATGATGAATGTTGGGGTTACTAAGCAGTAATTGCAGTAATCCTCCAGTTGCTTCATCGATAATGGTTATTGGTTCATTGATACGTGCAATTAATTCACTTAGGTTCTCAGACGCTTTTTTATTTACATCACTAATAATATGGGGCTCCAAGAGAGGCCCAACAATGGTTTTTATTTTCTCTGCAAGATTGGGAATACAACGGACCTTAAATTCAATATAGGGGGACTCCCAGCGATAACCTGTTTGGCAATCAATATCCTGGAGCGCATCTTCCAGTTTTTGGGCTATTTCACTTTCTGCCAAACCAAAAATTCGCCATTTGAGTATTTGTTTTTGGCTGTGAGTGGTTTGCTGTAATATAGGCATTACATACTGGTTAAACATCGGCAAGCACTCACGAGGTGGTCCGGGTAACAGAAAAAAATGCCTATTATTCCATGAATAATAACATCCCAAAGCACTACCTACAGGATTAGGTAAGAGCTGAGCTTTCTCGGGGAAGAGGCATTGTTGTACGTTGCCTGGATTGAGCACTGGATTTGCATCGCGTAGCCGGCTTTTAATATGTTCAAAAGCTACAGAGTGTTGTACTAATGCCTCCCCAGTAAATTGAGATAAGGCAAAACGGGTGAGATCATCAGTCGTTGGCCCAAGTCCCCCAATAATAATGATGATGTCATGCTTTTTTGTCAGAAAGCGTAAACAATTAATGATATCAACCTTTTTATCACTGCAGGACATATGCACGCCTAAAGGCAAGCCTTCGGAACTTAGTGCATGAGCGATGTCGCGGCCATTAGTATTTAGGGTATCACCATGAACTATTTCATCACCGGTTGCTAAAATGGCTACCGTCATTGTCAGTTTTCCATGCGTCAATATTCGCTGATTTTATAGCATAATTTGAAAAATCTGTAATAGTTATTGACATTTATTCTCAAATTGCCTAATAACTAAAAAAGGTGGTTTTTTTTAAGATATACTCTTGCCATCTATAGTTTTACGATTATTTGTATGTGAAGGAGAAATTATGGAATTTTCAAGCCGTTATGTAGCGCATGTTCCTGACGCTCAAGGGTTTGTGAATTATACTGCAGAAGAAAACAGAATATGGAACATTTTATTTGAAAGACAAATAAAATTAATACCCGGACGTGCTTGTGATGAATTCATATTAGGATTAAAAACCTTGGGTATTAAATCCGAAGGAATTCCGCAGATTCCACATCTAAATAAAAAACTTAAAGAAGCGACTGGTTGGCAAGTATCTGCGGTTGCTGCATTAATTTCTGCTCGAGAATTTTTTGAGTTATTGGCAACAAAACATTTTCCTGTAGCTACATTTATTCGTAACGAAGAGGAATTGGATTATGTAAAAGAGCCTGATATTTTTCATGAGGTATTTGGTCATTGTCCCATGTTGACAGATAAAGTGTATGCAGAATTTGTTTATGATTATGCTAGGAACGTGTTAACTTTCCCTGAGTCAGATTGGCCCTTATTACAACGTATGTTTTGGTTTACAGTTGAGTTTGGATTAATTAAAAGTGCACAAGGTCTGCGAGCTTATGGCGGGGGGATACTGTCTTCCATTAGTGAAACGGTATATAGTGTAGAAAGCGATATTCCGCTTAGAGTAATTTTTGAGCCAGTCGCGGCGTTTCGTATGCCTTACCGTATCGATATGTTGCAACCAGTTTATTTTGTAATCAGTGATTACCAGGTTTTGTACGATTTTGTTTTATCTGATATAGGTAAACTTTTAACTCGAACTCGGGAGCTTGGGGAATTTCCACCATTTTTTAAGGTGGATCCAAATAACCCTAATATCCATATTAGAGCGTGTTAATCTATATTTATTGTAATGAACAACTAGTCTTGTTAACATCGAGCAACCTAGTTTGTTCATTGGCTGTTTCAAGTCAAGGAGCATTATTTGATTAAAGTACTAATTGTTGATGACCATGCATTGGTTCGAATGGGGATTCGACGATTACTCGAAGATATGTCAGATGTAGAGGTAGTCGCTGATGCAGAAAGTGGTGAGCAAGCTTTAGCATTAGTAAAAAAATACTCCCCAGATGTAGTTCTTTTAGATATGAAAATGCCTGGAATCGATGGGTGGGAAGTAACGCGTCGCCTGAAAAAATCAAATCCGCATATTAAAGTAATCGCTGTAACTGCGATGTGTTCCGATGTGTTGCCTACCCGTGTTTTGCAATTAGGGGCTATGGGATATCTGACGAAAGAATCGGGTGCCGAAGAAATGGCTGCTGCAATCCGTAAAGTAGCGAAAGGAGAAAAGTACCTTAGTGCCGAAATCGCTCAGAAAGTAGCGATTAATAGTTTAGAGGAGGTACAAGGTTCGCCTTTTGATGTGTTATCTGAGCGTGAAATGCAAGTGATGTTGATGATTACCAGCGGCATGAATGTTCAGGAAATTAGTGATAGACTTTTCCTAAGCACAAAAACAATTAACGGTTATCGTTATCGAACATTTGAAAAATTAGGCATTAAAAATGATGTGGAGCTCACTTATCTGGCTCTAAAACACGGAATTATAGAAAATCCCATCGATCTGGCATCAGAGGATTAGAGGTCCTAGTGTATCCTGGACGCAGAGTCCTTCCTTAGTCACAAGTTAAAAATCTTGGGGAAAAGCCAGATTTGAGTGCAGGTTGGGTGAAAATGGTTCTCGAAAATGCTCACATAGTCATCTATGCTGCGCTTTTGGGGAACCATTTCACTTAAGATGTGACAAATGTGGCTTTTCGGTGCCATATTTGAGAGCAGACGCATAGATAAGTGATGCACTCAGGATACGATTTTATGTATCTAGAATTGTTGCTATTATTATTACATGAATATTTCTACTGAATTAGCGTTGTTCCTCACTAAGTTACCTAATGAACCTGGTGTTTACCGTATGCTGGATGAAACAGGTAATCTTCTTTACGTAGGTAAAGCATCCAATCTAAAAAAACGGGTTACGAGCTATTTTAATAAACAAAATACAGGCATTAAAACACGTTCTTTGGTGAGTCAAATTGCCTCCATAGAAATTTCCGTTACGCGGAGCGAAACAGAAGCTTTATTATTGGAAAGTAATCTGATTAAAACATTAAAACCCAAATACAATGTGTTATTACGAGATGACAAATCTTATCCTTACATTCATCTTTCCAATCATCCTGATTTCCCACGCATTGAAAGCTATCGCTCTAAGAAAAAACCTCTTTCAGGTAACTTTTTTGGCCCTTATCCCAGCAGTGCTGCAGTAAAAGAAACTATAGTAACTATTCAAAAAGTTTTTAAACTTCGTAATTGTCGAGACAGTTATTTTAATGCACGCTCAAGACCGTGTTTGCAGTATCAAATCAAGCGGTGTACAGCTCCTTGTGTCAACTATATAACTCCCGAGGATTACAAGCGTTCAGTAAATGATGCTATGCGTTTTTTGCAAGGAAAGTCCCGATTAATTCTTGATGAACTCGCCAAACGGATGGATAGAGTAGTAAGTGAATTGAATTTTGAAGAGGCAGCACTTTTGCGCGATCAAATTAAAAGTTTGCGCTTAGTGCAAGAGCAACAAGGTATTTTGCAATTACGTGGAGATGCAGACGCTATTGCGATTGAGGTTAGTCCAGGGTTTGCTTGTGTCCAGTGTGTGACAATTCGTGAAGGTCAAGTATTGGCAAGCCGTAGTTATTTTCCTTCTGTACCGCAAAAAAGTTTGGAAGATGAACTTAGCATGGATGATTTATGGCAACAAACCTTTGATGCATTTATTGGATTCTATTATTTGGATGCCCCGGAGAAAATCCCCGCTTTAATTATTACGAATCGTAACTTAATAGATCATCAGTCATTACAAGAAGCATTATCACAACAACGTGGCAAATTGTGTAAACTGCAAGTGAACCCTCGCGGTATAAAATCTCGCTGGATGGATTTTGCATTGAATAATTTGCGGGTCTCAGTAGCTGAATATGTGACGAAACATTCTACAATGAGATCTCGTTTCCATGAGTTAGAACAGTTTTTGGGACTGGAAAAACCGATTGAGCGAATGGAATGTTTTGACATCAGTCATACTCAAGGTGAAGCCGCTGTTGCATCGTGTGTTGTGTTTGATCATGAAGGCCCTTGTCCTAATGAGTATCGACGTTTTAACATAGAGGGTATTACCCCTGGAGATGATTATGCCGCAATGGAACAGGCACTTACTCGTCGCTTTAGGCGCTTGGTCGAAACCCAATCCTTACCCGATGTATTAATTATTGATGGAGGTAAAGGACAAGTAGCTGTAGCCCAGAAAGTATTGATGTCTTTAGGTATCTCTAAGGTGAGCTTGCTTGGTGTGGCTAAAGGGCCTTCTCGAAAAGCGGGATGGGAAAAGTTAATCTTAGTGCATGAAGAATATGAGTTGAGCTTACCCGATGACTCTAAAGCCCTACATCTGTTACAACATATTCGTAATGAAGCTCATCGCTTTGCCATTACTGCGCATCGTAAGAAAAGACAGAAAAAAAGATTGGAATCAACTCTTGAAGAGATTGAAGGAGTAGGAGCAAAGCGCAGGCAAGCATTACTTCATCGTTTTGGTGGAATACGTGAGCTTGCGAAAGCCCCAGTAGAAGAAATTGCCAAAGTATCAGGTATTAGTGAATATTTGGCAAAGCGCATTTTTCAATTTTTTCATGGTGAAAACGTATCGTCATAAGGAATCCAGACATTATGCTGGGGCAGGGAGTAAAACCCGGTAATACTGCTGCTTCATTCTGTGTGCAAAAAACCAGTCTCCGCCTTGCTGGACGTAGGGCTTCTTATTAGCAAACTAGAATATTATTTATAACCCTGGCAAAAATTCTAATATTCGTACTAAACTTAGTTTAGATATGCTCGAATAATAATTAAAATAAATTGATATTTAAGCACAAATCTTGCATGTAAAAATAAAAAGTAAGATGAGAGGGGGCATATGTATAAATTACTTTCAGCTGCATTGATGATGCTCATGGCTGCCATAGCGAATGCCGGTAATTTTTATGGCACAGGATTATGTGGTTACCCACAATACGATTGTATTAAAGTAGAGTCGGGGCAAAGTTGGGAGACTTTATTTCCGGATGAAAATCAACGAGATATCGTACAAAGAGTCAATCGAACTTATAACCCTTTATGGACTGGTAAGATTATTGCTGTTCCAAAAAATCTGGCCTATCTCACTGTTTTTGACGTAGCTCCTTTTCCATTAAAAATCCCAGAACATCAAAAACAAATTATAGTGGATCAAGATAAGCTGGCTTTTGCCGCTTATGATGCTGCGGGTAATTTGGTGAGATGGGGGCCAATTTCATCAGGAAGAGATCGATGTTCTGATTCCAATCGTTCTTGCCGCACTTTGACGGGAATTTATCGAGTTTTTAGTAAAGAAAATGAGAAGTGTGTCTCTGATGTATTCCCTATTGGTAAAGGGGGCGCAAAGATGCCTTTCTGCATGTTTTTTCATAAAGGGTTCGCTTTACATGGTTCTGACGACATTCCAGGGGTCAGAGCAAGTCATGGATGCGTACGGATGTTTATCCAAGATGCTAAATGGTTAAATTTGAGCTTTGTTGAATTATCCAGTGAACGAAATAATTTCATGGGTACAACAGTAATTGTACGTCCAATAAATGACAGTGAGTGAGAATATGATGAATACAATAAAAAAAATCACTTCAATTTCATTGATGGTTTGTTTAGGGCTAATATCTGCACATCTTGAAGCAGCTAAACCAAAAAAGAATGATCCTAAGGATGTGCAAACTAAAGCGGAAAAGGCAGAAAAGGAAGAAGCCCGATTTCCTATAGGATGCAAGCCTGTGGGATATAAGGAAAGTTTAAAGGTTTTGTCTCTTTTCCCAGGTAAAGAAGGTGCTTTGCAATCTTTATATTTCTTCTTTAATAAATCGCCGCAAACTGTAAGTTTGTATCAAATGCGTGATGAAGATAGCCAATATACAACTCGATACAATCATACAATAGGGGGGCGGCAATGGGCCGCATTAGCTACAGGAGAACCATTAGTCAAGTTCATTTGCACCTTGGGCGATGGTAAAACCTCCTATGGAAAAATCATTGATTGTGCTGATACGATTAAAGTATGTGAATATGTCAATGTAAAGTTTGGTTTAAATAATAAAGGCAATTTATGGATAGTAGATGGCACTACAAGAAATGGAGCCGTCAATGAAGTAGTGCATTATGGCATAATACCCGGGGCATAAGACTGAACGTATAATAATAATTCGGGTTAAATTGGCATGCAAAGAGGGAGAATTTTCATGAAATCGCTAGTACCTTGGGTATGTTTATTTGTTGCATCAGCTGGGCAAAACGTTTTTGCTGATGATTTCAGTGCTTATCGATTAGGGAATTATAATAAAGCGATAGAACCTTTAATGAGTCAGTCGGGTAAAAATGCAGTTGCTGATTATTACTTAGGGCGAATTTATCTTTATGGATATGGCCAACTCAAAAATAGTTTGTTAGCGATACGCTATTTTACTCAATCGGCACAAAAAGGATACCTCCCCGCCATTCAGCTTATGGCCAAATACACCCTATTGCATGATAAAGATCCGCAACAAGCCTTTACATGGTTTAAAAAGGCGGCAGATGCAGGTGATGTAGATGCCCAAATGTTTACAGCAGCGGCTTATATGTATGGAGTTGGGGTTAAGAAGAATATGGATGCGGCAACTCGTTATTACATAAATGCGGCAAAAAATGGTAACTCCATAGCACAATTTACCTTAGCAAAAAACTTTATCGAAAGCCGTAATGCATCCAATCGAAAGTTGGGTCTCATTTGGTTAAATAAAGCAGTTGCCAATAACAATCCTCAAGCAATAACCAGATTAGGGGAACTTTATCTAGAAGGAAAGATGTTAGATAAAGATGAAAATAAAGGGGAGCAGTTATTAAACCAAGCTGCGGCTCAAGGTTTCGCACCTGCAATGGTTGCTTTAGGAGAATTGGCTTTAGAGCAAAACCAAAAAGAACAAGCATTGCAGTGGTTTAATAAAGCGGGCAATCAACAGAATAATGAAGCCTATTTGGATCTGGCTCATATTTATTTACAGCAAAAAAGTCCAGTTTACGATCCAAAAACTGCATACATGTGGACTTTGAAAGCAGCTCAGAATGGATTGCCGCAAGCCAAACGTGAATTAGCTGAAATGTATCAAAAAGGAATAGGTGTTGAAGTGGCTCCCGACTTGGCAAAGCAATGGCTAAATCAGGCGATGCAAGATGAAAGTGCTAAAAATCAGGAGGCCGCTTTAGCACAGGCTGCACTGTGGTTAAGTAATGGTACGACTGATAAATTAGAACAAACAGATTTTCAAATGAAAGGGATATTGAGTGCTTGGCATAACCCCATGGTATTAGGCGATTTTGCTTACAACCAGGGGCCTCAACTGAAAAAGATGATGCGCCAGTCTGTTTTTCATCCACAGTTTGAATTAGTTCAGCCTAATGATGTTCCTATAACCAGTTATTATGATGCTCTCTTAAGTAAGACTCCTGGTTTCCAGGCGAATCAATGGACCTATCCTCATTATCCTTTAGATCATCAGTTATCAGTCTTAGAGAGAATAAACACGCCTATATATACGCGAATTAATTTGCCTACACCTTATATCGATGCCAACTTTTATGATTATGATGATAATTCCCAAGCCCATGTTATGGATTTGTGGACTCAGGATTGGCAAGCACAACTTAACTATATGTCTGTATTTAATCATTTATACTTTAGAGCAATATTAGGTGATGCCCAATCACAATTTCAAATAGGACAAATGTTTCAGTACGGTATTGGTGTGGGACAAAGTGATTCTTCGGCCATTATTTTTTATCAAAATGCAGCACAACAGCAGCATCTGGGCGCAGAATACAATTTGGCTATTTTATATTTGCAGCATGCCAAAGATAAAAAGGATTATCAGTTGGCGCTCAATGATTTAACTGATGCTGCATTTAAAGGAAATAAAAGATCCCAATACGTTCTGGCTAGAATTCTTTCACAGGGGATAACTGGCCCAGACGGCACAGTATACATTCAGCCCAATCAAGAGCAAGCAACGTCTATGTTGTACCTGGCTGCGGCCAATAATTATGGCCCTGCAGAATATGAGCTAGCGGATAGCTTGGCGCGCCAAAATGACAGTGGTTTAAGTGTGGATGTTAGAAAACAAAAAATAGCCATGATTCGCCAATTGTATCAGGGAGCAGCAGATCGAGGTGTTTCCCAAGCATTACTACCACTCGCGTATTATAATGCTATGGATCAAGACAAACAAAGACAGGCACAAGCGTTTCTGATTGCCAAAGATGAAGCAGCGACTGGTAATGAACATGCCGCACTATTGATGGGATTACTCTATGATCGGGGCATTGGTGTCAAAGCTGACCCAGGACAAGCAATTACCTGGTACCAGCAAGCAGGGCAAAATGCGGTAAGTAATTTTATTTTGGGAACTTATGCTTCTGAAGGGAAGGGAATAGCTCAAGACAAGACAAAAGGGATGGAGCAATTGCAGCAATCCGTGGACGATCAATTCTCTTATGCAGATTTTAATATAGCGGTATTACAAAAAGAAACTGGACAAGACTTTTTACCTAATTTAATACGTTCATATAAATTAGGAAACAGCCATGCTGGGATTGTTTTAGCAGATTATTATTTGGCAGAAAATTCTGATCCGGAAAAAATGCAAGAAGCCAAACAAATTTATACTGGCTTGGCTGAAAAAGGGGATCAGTATGCACAACTGAAACTGGCTTATATGCTGGAAAACGGTTTAGGTTCTGAACCTGATCTCGCAGGTGCACAACGTTGGTATACTGCTTCTGCAGAACAGGGAAATCCTCTCGCACAGTATCAATTGGGTCAGTTTTATCAGCTGGGTGAGAATGCTGAGCCTGATTATAATTTGGCGAAGCAATGGTATGAAAAGGCAGCTGCAACCCTACCTGAAGCCTCCGTTGCATTAGGGTTTATTGATGAAACAGTCAATGACAATTACGTTCAGGCATTAAAGGCTTATGAACAAGCTGCTATGAAAGGGGATGCTTTAGGGATATATGATTTGGCGTTAATGTACTTATACGGTAAAGGAACCCCTGTCAATTATCAAAAAGCTAGAGATTTATTTGTTGAAGCAGCAACTCATCAAGTTCATGAGGCAATGAATCAATTAGGAGCTCTTTATTTCAATGGATTGGGTCAACCTCGCGATACACAGCAAGCTTTATCCTGGTATAAAAAGGCGGCAGAATTAGGTAATGCCAATGCCCTTTATCAATTAGGATTATTGTCGGAAACGGGTTTTATCACCAAACTTGATTTTAATAACGCGCTCAATTATTACCAGCAATCTGCAGATAAAGGTAATGAGAAAGCGATGTTGGCCCTAGCACGAATGTATCATTATGGCTTAGGTGTGGAGAAAAACCCCAAAATGGCGGCAGGCTTTTATGAAAAACTGGCCGCACGCCAAAATGCGTATGCACAATATCAGTTAGGTACTTATTATCTTGAAGGTACTGTGGGTGAGCGTTCTCTTTCCAAAGGCAAGGAATTATTGCAGCAAGCCAGTGATAATGGTAGTCTCCAGGCTCGTAAAGCCCTGCAAAGAATGGAAGCACAAACTCAAGCTCGTGTCAGTTTTATTGAGCCTATTTTGATAAATAAAGTACCTGTTATTGCGGGACAGACTGCTGACTTTATGTATCTTCAAGCATTAAATGAGTGGAATCAGGGAGATGAAATTTTATCACGTATGATTTTACAACGTTTAGTAACTCAATATCCTAACTTTATCCCAGCAAAACGAGCTTTTGATCAATTGAACCAGATACAAAAAGGGAGTATTTTTGGTTAATTGATCCATTCCTTATAGGCTAAGCCCGAGTGAAGCAAATGTGTAACCCGGGAAAGCCTAACCGTATCGTTTGTCCTCATTGCATTAACTTCATTAGATTAATTTATTGAATCTAAATTAAATTTTTATTTAGATTTATTCCTTGGGATAAAATCTTGCATCTTTTATAATTTTTACTCAAAATATCTTTTGCCTTATCTAGTTTTATAACGGAATGTCTAATGTAAATAACAGGGGTGTTGAAATGGAATATTCAGTATCTTTTTGTGTATTTGATCATACTATAGGCGGGAATCCTTTTTGGCATGGTTCCTTTTATCTATCGAAACTGGATAAAAGCAAGAAGATGCTTGAAG
Organism: Legionella sp. PC1000; assembly: GCF_014109805.1. GTDB lineage: Bacteria > Pseudomonadota > Gammaproteobacteria > Legionellales > Legionellaceae > Legionella > Legionella resiliens. The sequence goes on along the minus strand of NZ_CP059400.1, from coordinate 3,208,351 downwards.
TCGTTGAGACTTGGGGCTTCTATGGTGTTACTAGTACTGGAGATAAAAACAGTCGTTTCGAACAATTTAAAAGAAAAAATCATTTGGATGTCGATTTGCAAGGTAATCACGGTATGTTGGTCCATGAAGAAATTCGTTTCATGGATCTTGGATATGGTTTACATGGATATACTTTTGAGCTCACTCAGCAGCAATTTGAAGAACTGCAAAGGAGATGTGCAAAAGAAAAGGCAGATCAAGAGGCTGCTATAAAGGAAATAGTAGGGGATGGTCAAAATTTTAAAGTTGATCCGCAAAGGGAGGGAAGAATTTATAAAGAAGAGGCCTATTCCAGACAAATTTTTGAGATTGAGCAAATTAAGGCCAAAATTGAAGGGCGTCCATCTCGATTGAAACCTTTTGATTTTCATTTATCATTGGGTTACAGGCAGGTGAGCTTCTTAGGGTTTGACTTTTGGGTTCCTGTACCCAGTCTTGAAAATTCAAATACCTGTAAAACCAGGGCGGTTGCTCTGTTAGAGGGTATCCTCACTGAAAAGCAGCTTGCACCGTTCAAAAACTCCTCTTTCCCGCGATTTATTTCTGGTTTGGAGCCTATCTTATTACATAGCGAAGGAACATTACGTCCGCATACTAAATCATCAGGTCGACAGGTGTTCTCTCGAAACTGGGGAGATAAAGATGTAAAATTATATTGGAGTGTCCCGCCACAACGTTTTGATAAATTATCAGAAGAGTCAGCAGATTTAGTTAATATAGATACTGAGTATCGCAATGAGGTGAAAGATATTGTCAGGAAGTTACAATGTCTGGAATGGGCAATAAGAAATGCATCTTTCTCTAAGAAATTCAAAGAAGAAGAAGCTTATTTAACTAAATATAAAGATGATTTAGCTGATGTGATCGTGAAGTGCTATAGGGCGTTTGCCATCATTGAGCCTAAAAAAGATACTAAAATATCAGGTTGGCAAGGCTTTGCTCTTTCTTTATTTTCTGTACCCCGAAGTAAGGAAGAGAAAAAATTACAAGATAAAATTCATCACGCTAAAATGCTTTTTAATTCTATTTATTGGGCAATAGTGGATGAATGGAAAATCGATAAGGATTATCCTTCTGAGATTTCTGCCCCTGAAGATGCGGAAGATTATAACGATCTTGAGGCGGTAGCTTCTTATTTATCAAAAAACGATAAGAAAAATGTATGTCAGATAATAGGAAGAAATTATATAGAAAATGAAAAAATGCAAGCGACTTCGCGGATATTTTCCCCAACCTAACGCCTTGAATGGGCGAGAATAATAATAGTGGTCTGGGTTCGATGTAACAAAAAGTGCCTCCCCAGACTACGACTTTTAAAATCAATAACTTAATGCCAATAAAATTTCTTGTGTATCAATTCATTTGGTATCATAATAAAATAATAATGTTGTATTTTTTTTGGGACAAATTTACATGGGTAATCCTCTAGACCTTTTCCCAACAGGTTTTCTAACTATCCCATTTGATCAATATCCAGGTGCTAAGGATCCCCAACTTTCGAGCACAGAACTTGAATGGTTGATTACTCAGCTTAATCATTTCATAAATGAAACTCCGTATGCAACTTTAGCAGAAAGTAATTTGGGTTACTGGTTAACGTACGCGCTCCAATGTGCGTTGAATCTATATGATGAGAAAGCAGCACAGCAGATTTGTGCACTTTTATATAATTTATACAATGATGAAAATGCAGAGCCTTTAGTTTCAATCCTTTCTCAGACTCTCGGGGGAGTTTTTGAGGGTCAAACTGTAGCTTATGCTTGGATGGATAACCTCTTTACTGCTACTTTCGATTCCAGAAATAATTCAGTGGTTGTGGCAATTAACTATATTTTCAGTCAGCTGTTAGAGAAAACAGGTGATGAACTTTCTTCCGTTATTGCAAAAAATGTAGAGAAGGGCAGTGAAAAAGGAAAAAATGCAATTCTTGTACTTGCGCGCGCATTGGCAAATGCTACTTCAATGTCTGATAATCAGCCAACAGCGGAATTAATTGCTGAGCTTCTAAGAAGTTTTGTTAAGAAGTCCCCTGGAATTATAAGTGCTGCTTTAACTGAGGAAGTTATTTATGGTTCTTTTAAAGATAAAAGCAGTATCTATGTATTAATGGGTGGATTAAAGAATGCAGTAGAGGATAATCCTAAAGTAGTGCAAATTCTTAGTCGTATTCTGATTGATGTCAATAAGATGTGCCCTGATCACCTGGTTAATTCTTTATGCAAAATTCATAAAGTCGGTCCTTATAAAGGTAAGCATACGCTGCACATTATTCTTACTTCACTAGTTTCTGCTGCATATATTGATCAAAATTCAGAGGCTATAGGTACTTTGATTGATGCAGTACATGAGATTTGGAGGAGCAACTTAGATGGCAAAGTTACTTCGGCATTAACACAAACGATTCATAGTGGTGAGCATGTTGATTTAAATGGTATCATGATGATAGTGCGTGCATTGACTGTTGCCATCGATCATCAACTTCAAATAGCACCAATTATCGACTTTTTAAATGATTTTATAAAAAATGATCCCGAAGATTTAGGTTCTGCATTTACTCACCAGGCTCCAAAAAGTACTATAGGTGATTATACGCTTTCGCCTTTACGGGTATTGATAAACACATTGAGTAATAATAAAAATTCATTTCTGAAAACGAAGCTTCAGAATACCATTTGTAAATTGGCTTCTTCTAAATCAGCGGTAGAAATGTCTTTTTCTTTAGATGGCGAACCAAAATCATTTTTTGTAGAAAAAATAGTAAAGGCGCACTCCCTGACTCAAGCAGATGTTCATCGACTCTTTGGAACTGCAAGCCAAAAGCCAAGTTCTGCCCCCTTTGATTCCAGTTTTTTTTTGACAAAAAATAACCTGGGTGAAAAACAATTTTTTTTTCAATCCTGCTATATGGATAAAGCAAGAGCGGTAAAAAAAGAAGAGGCAGATAAGAAAGAAGCTGCTTGCTGCAGCTTTTAAATTCGTGTTCTTCACTTTGATATTTCTTTTTAAAATTTCTTAATATCCAATAACGTGTTGGTGTCTTTAAAGAATAATCATTGATTATATTTTGGTCATAAGTTAAAATGCCCGGCCAATATGGGATCTTTTTGTAATTGATGTGGTGGTCATTATGCCAAATCCTTTTTTTGTTTTTTTAAAGAAAAAACATACCGTTAAAAAATTTACTTCATATCAAAATACAGAACAAACTAATGAGCTTCAATTGCTTGTTGCATCAGGCAATAAAGCACAATATAGAAAAAGAGAGCAAGAGCTTAATGAAGAAGGTTATAAATTTAGATTGACCAAAGGAGTTGTTTATGAAATTAGGGATGAAGGCGAAAAAATAAATGTTCGCGTTGCTGTCCAGGTTAAAGGATTCAGCTTAACTTGGTACTTTTGGGCTCCAGATGGAATGGATCAATATCCTCAAGATTTTAGAGATAAATTATATAATGCTGCAGCGAAGGCTCATAAGGAAGTTGAGGATGGATGCGATTTATATCTCAGAGGCAGTGACGACCTCCATGGTAAGTTAATGCATCATCTACCATTAGAGTTTGGACATAATCACAATCATTACCGATTAAAGAATAATAAAGCATATACACCTAAAGATTTTAATCAACACATGGTTGCTCTCGCCAAAACTGAAATTTATCAAGAATTTTTTGAAGAGGGTGAAATTGACGAGATCTGTAAAAAATTCGAACAGTTTTATTTGGGATGGGTTGCAAAAGAGGGAGCGAAACCTTCACTGGAAGAGGAATACTTCAGCTCTCCATCACAAAAACTAGAATTAGAAGATGTGATTGAGTTGGAGTTATTTGCCCACCAACAGGAACCTTGTCGAATTAATATGACAGAACTCAAAGTAGATTATCAAGCAGCGAGAAAGGAAATAGAGCGGATTGTGAGAGAAGGCCTGACAACGGAAAGCCTAAGTGCATTATTAGAGAAAGTGGATAATGAGTATAATGAATTCGTAGCGTTCAGAAGTACGGGTGGGAGCAGAGGACTTACTCCTGAAATAACTGATCCCAGTAAAATTAAAGGAACACGATATCTCGCTAAAACGCCGGGTATGGGCAGGGATGATAAACTTAAAAAGGAACTACCTGACGTTCCAAAGTGGGCGCACAGTGTTCAATCTGCTATAGATAAAGCAAGAGCATTTATGCTTGAGGATGCGAGAAAAAGATTAGCTGGCACTTTACCGATTAGTGGGAGCATTGGTGAAGGACTTGAAAAAGTGAGCCCTAAGGAACCTGAAAAAGCAACTCCTAAAGCTAAGGAACCTGAAAGAGATAAGCAGGAAGTGGTGGAAGTACTGGGCACGCATGGAAACTCTTTTGATCCGAAAGTAAAAGCGTCGGAAGTGGTATTGAGTATACATGCCAGCACTACTTTCCTTGGTCAATTGCAAAAGGAAAACGAAAGTACGCAGCAGAAGGGGAGAACGGATGTACAGTCAATATTTACAATTTAAGTACACGACGCTAATTACATTGAGGAAATAGGAATGTGTAAGCTTTTTCAGGAAAAAAAGAGAAATGCTCAGCGAGTCATTGATGGTTTTACTGACGCTAAAACAAAAGTAGATACTTTTTGTAATACGCTGAATATGTTGCAAGATAAGCTCTATGCGGCAAATACAAAAGAAGAGTTCGACGGTGTTGTTCAATTGACAATCAACGAAGAAAAAAATGTTCATCGCTTTTTATTGGAGCTTACAAATGGAACAGATGAAGAGACTATATCAAAAGTGAAGGCGTACATGGTTGACCTCCCTAATTTCAAAAATGCAATGACCTTGTTGAATTATACAGAGATCGCAACAAAAAATATTATAGACAAAAAAGAACGATTAAGTCTGCAGGAAGCATTATCCAATCTAACCATAAAACAACAAACTGAATTATTGGTTTTTATTAACAAACTAAAAGAACTTAAGCCTATTGCAGAATTACTTATAAATCAACAAAAGCTTTTTAAAGAGCGCCTGCATGAAGCTCCCTCACTAGATGTTGTTGATGAAATAGAGGATGAAGTCCAAAATAGAAATCGCTTGCTTAAGGGCGCTTTAGAGCGATTATTACCTTATCCAGAAGACGATATGGTAAGTGGAGAGATTATTAAGATCCTCAAAAGAAACAGACATTTTCTCACTATATTGGAGTCATTTGATTTCCATGAATCACTGATGGAAGAGATATTAAATGCAAGAGCTACAATAATAGCAATGAATGAGTCCTTTTCTTTAGGATGTTAACCTGCAGCCACAGCTATTCACCCCTTTTTTAATCATAACCCGGGCAAAGTAAATCCAGGTTATGTCTAAGTGTTCCGTCGCTATCAGGGAGTGGTGTGTTGAGCGCATCGTGCGGATAAAATTTTCTAATCAATGTCACATGTTGATGTATGTTGCGCTTGTTTAGAAAAATTTTGCTCACAAAGGCTGCACGCAAATCCGACCGCTCGAGTAACCTTTAACTGAGAACTGAGCTATTACGTGTCTTGGGTGTGCTCAAAAGCTACGGTTTTTTTAGTATAAGGGTAATATCAGTATGTAAAGAAATTCGAACTGGCACTGCCAGTTCGAATTTTATGAAGTGAATTGAAAGATTAAGCGGTCATTGCCTTAACACGAGCTACCAGGCGGCTTTTAATACGAGAAGCTTTATTCTTATGAATCAAACCTTTTCCAGCAGCCTTATCAATAATTGGTTGTGCTTTGGTGTAGGCAGCATGAGCGGCTTCTTTATCACCTGATTCAACAGCTTTAATTACATTTTTGATGTAAGTGCGGAACATAGAACGTGCACTGGCGTTGTGTTGACGTAGTTTTACGTTTTGGCGAGCACGTTTGATCGCTGATTTAATATTTGCCACTTAAAAATCTCCACTCATTCAGACGGTACAAAAGATGATGATCATGCACAATGAGTTAGAATTTGTCAATAGACTTCTTTGTTTCTAAAGTATAAATTGATTCTCTCAATTGCGGTATGTATTATTTATGCTCAAATGACATGAGGGAATAGGATATCTACCTGGTTCAGGTTATTTCAATGCAAAGGCGGATATGCTGTTATTTAAGATTATGACAGCCGATTCATTTAGTATATTATAAAGTATTTTTACTTTGTGCATAAAAATTATGTCAACAACCGATTCAGAGATTATGGTACCTAAACGGCAGAGCTTATTGCGTTCAACGACACTGGTTTCAGTAATGACCTTTATTTCACGTATTGTAGGTTTTTTGCGCGATATGGTTCTTGCTAATTTTTTTGGTGCCCAAGCCGGTATGGACGCTTTTTTTGTAGCATTCCGCATTCCTAATTTTATGCGTCGTCTTTTTGCAGAAGGAGCTTTTGCTCAAGCTTTTGTACCTGTCCTGGCTGAATATCAAAAAACACGCTCTCCAAACGATGTACGTGTTTTTATTGCACGTATTGCGGGATATTTAGGTTCTATTCTCAGTGTTGTCACGTTAATCGGGATGTTTGCTGCACCTGTGATCATCTTTTTATTTGCCCCAGGTTTTAGTCATGACAGTAGTCGTGCTGTATTGGCAACAGAAATGCTGCGCATTACCTTTCCTTTTTTAATGCTGGTTTCGTTGACTGCTATGGCTGGGGCTGTATTAAATACCTATGGCTATTTTGCAATCCCCGCGTTTACACCGGTATTACTGAACATCAGTATGATTCTTGCAGCGATCTATTTATGCCCTCATTTACCACGACCTGTAGTAGGTTTAGCTTGGGGGGTTCTTATTGCTGGTATTGCGCAGTTGCTTTTTCAAATTCCGTTTTTGTATCAAAGGAATTTATTGGTAAAACCCCAGTTGGTAAGAAATGATGCTGGAGTGAATAAAGTGCTTAAGCTCATGATTCCGGCTTTATTTGGCGTTTCTATTGCCCAACTTAATTTAATGGTTGACAGTATTTTTGCTTCCTTTTTAAAAATTGGCAGTGTTTCTTGGTTGTATTACACAGACCGCCTTACAGATTTCCCATTAGGAGTTTTTGGGGTAGCGATTGCAACGGTAATTCTTCCGCATTTATCGCGAAGACATGCCGAACAAAGCATAAGCCAATACTCAAGCGCGTTGGATTGGGGATTGCGTTCTATTTTACTTATAGGAATTCCTGCGGGTCTGGGGCTGTGTTTGTTTGCTATGCCTTTAATTGCCAGTTGCTTTGCTTATGGCAAGTTTACTGTCTACGATGTGCTTCAGACACAAAAAAGCCTGATTACTCTTGGTGCAGGCGTACCTGCTTTTATGATGGTCAAAGTATTGGCTTCTGGTTTTTATGCACGACAAGATATCAGTACTCCAGTTAAGGTGGGGGCGATTTCTATGGTGATTAATACGTTGTTGTGTTTTCTTTTTGTTTGGCATTTTGCTCATGCAGGTTTGACTTTAGCTTCAGCATTGGCAGGCTATGTCAATTGCGGAACTTTATTATTTTTACTCATTAAGCGAGGGGTATTCAAACCCTCACCGGGATGGGTAAAATACAGTATACAATTACTCTTTGCTAACGTGGCAATTAGTATTTATTTAATTCTCATGAATGGTACAGTAAGTTATTGGCTCAGTTTCCCCCCAGGTACGCGTTTAGGCTTATTATCCGTTCACGTATTAGTTGCCGTAATCATTTATTTATTAGTCCTGGGATTAGCCGGGCTTAGACCTGCTCATTTTCGTGGCCAAGTGAAGGAATAAAAATATGCAAGCAAAATTATTTTATGAAACCCAGAGCGACAGAGCTATTCCTCTTTATTTGATTTCACAAAGCCAATGGGAAGAAGGACTAAGCATACTTGCTCCAGCAGAGCAAAATTGTCTTGCCTTGCACCAATTTAAAGGAAAAGTCGGTGATTCTTGTTTTATTCAAAACTCAGATGGATTAATGGATAAAGCGTATATTGGTACAGGTGATGGGAATCAGGTTCAAGCTTTAGCTAATGCAGCGCTATTACTTCCTCCTAATATTTATCAGGTGCAAGGTACTTGTACTCAGGAAGCAGCAATGAGCTGGGCTTTGGCGCAATACCGTTTTGATGCATATAAAAAAACCGATCTGCAACCCCGGCTTTTAATGATTCATCCAGATAATTTAAATCCCCTTTTGGCATTAACCCAAGCTCATTTTCTGGTGAGGGATTTAATCAACAAACCAACAAGCGATTTAGGTCCCAAAGAATTAGCTGAGGTAGTAGAACAATTAGCTAAAACACATAAAGCACAATTCAGGCAATGGGTTGGCGATGAATTGTTAAAAGATAATTTTCCAGCAATTCATGCAGTGGGGCGTGCTGCCAAATCAGAGCCTCGTTTGTTGTCATTAACTTGGGGTGATGAGAAAAATCCTCATGTTACCTTGGTAGGAAAAGGAGTTTGTTTTGATAGCGGAGGTCTGGATATTAAATCGGCATCGGGTATGCGTTTAATGAAAAAAGATATGGGTGGCGCAGCACATGTAATAGGTCTTGCGCAATGGATAATGACTCGCAATTTACCCATTCGTCTACAAATACTTATTCCCGCAGTTGAAAATTCTATAGGGCCTGATGCATTTAGACCTGGCGATGTCATCACAATGCGTAATGGTTTAACGGTGGAAGTGCATAATACAGATGCAGAAGGACGTTTGGTTTTGGCTGATGCTTTGGTAAAGGCATGCGAAGAGCTGCCTGAATTACTCATTGATTTTGCGACGTTAACAGGAGCTGCTCGAGTTTCAGTGGGTACCGAAATTGCTGCTCTGTTTACTAATAATGATCAATTGGCTGCAGAAGTAACGGCAGCATCCCATAAAGCAGCTGATCCGGTCTGGCGTTTGCCTTTATTTGCTCCTTATGAGGAATTGCTTCGCTCAAGTGTTGCTGATTTAACTAATTCCAGTGATCATCCTTTTGCAGGAGCAATTGTTGCAGGTTTGTTTCTTCAACGTTTCATAACAAAATCCATCCCATGGATGCATTTTGACATTATGGCATGGAATTTAGGCAGTAAGGCAGGAAAGCCTGAGGGGGGAGAAGCGATGGGGTTACATACTGTTGCAGAATATTTACTAAAGGCTTATGGGTAATAAAATATCGAGTTTAAAAGGAGATTTTTGATGTTAGTAACATTTCATACAGATGCTTATGAAGATATTACTTATTTTGCAGATATAGCCAAACGTCTGCTTTCTTTAATGGGGCATAGCGGTACCATTCCTGGGGCGATTAAATCCGAGCATCTTCCTGAAGCATTAGAAAGGTTACAGGCTGCTCTTAAAAAAGAAACAAAAATTGTTGAGGATGATGAAGACAATGAACAGGAAATCAGTTTGGCAAAACGAGCTGTTCCTTTAATTAGCTTGCTCCAAGCAGCAATAAAAAAAGATAAAGATATTCTTTGGGACTAATGTATTGCTTATTGTTTTTGTAGCCTGGGTGTAGCACACCGAAACCCGGGTTCCGCTGCGCTGCACCCAGGCTACTACGTTTTTTCCTGTTGAGATTTTATGGGAATCTCTCATGCTACACAGGCCGCATGTATTTTGTAGACTGTTTAATCAATCTGATGTGTATGCAACTCGCAACCTTTTGCTCTATAGTCTCTATAATGCGCGCGACTTTGTTCTTTGTCCGCTTCTACATTGATTACGATTTCCATAATACGCTTAAATTTAGGGTAAAAATCCGGAACGTGACTCGCAAGATTCAATAAAATATCATTAAATCCTCTGGGCTCGTACTCATAACCAATTTGTATTGGCGGAGGGGGTATGGGGCCTTCGCCTTGGAGGTTATGTGGAATAAAGCTGTCTTCTTTAAAAGTCCATAACAGCTCATCTAAAAGTTCCGCATCCTGTTTATCCTTGCATAAGACATAAACTTTATGGCCTTTAGTATAAGCTTTTTCCAAAAGACGGCAGGCGACCAGCCAACGTGCATCATTCTGGTCGCTCGCTAATAAATAAAAATCAACACGAATTGGCGGCATGGCGTATTATTTGAGTGAGTAAAGGAACTGGCCTACCTGTGGCATTACGATTTTTACCAAAAACCCAGGCTGTACCTGCAATGTCTAAATGTGCCCAACGATATTTTTCTGTAAAGCGAGATAGGAAACACGCTGCAGTAACACTGCTTGCCGTACGATCAAAGCCTGCATTGATCATATCTGCTAAAGGGCTATCAAGAGCATCTTGGTATTCATCATCTAAAGGCATACGCCATACTCTGTCATTGCTTTCTTTAGCTGCGTTCTCAATCAGTTGTGCTAACTCTTCATCCTGGGTCATGAAACCGGACGCTACTGTCCCTAAGGCGACAATAACTCCACCAGTAAGTGTTGCAACATCGATGACAAATTGGGGCTGATACCGTTCTGCATAAGTGAGTGCATCAGCTAAGACCAGGCGGCCCTCGGCATCGGTATTAATAATTTCGACAGTTTGTCCTGACATGCTGGTGACAATATCTCCCGACTTAACTGAGGTGCCACTTACCATATTCTCAGCACTGGCGATTAAACCTATAACATTGATGGGAAGCTTTAATAAAGCACAGGCTTTTAAGGCGCCTAATACACTGGCAGCACCCGACATATCGTATTTCATTTCATCCATCGCATTTGCTGGTTTGATGGATAATCCACCCGAATCAAAAGTAATTCCTTTGCCCACCAAAATTATTGGGGGTAAATCACCAGCTCCTTTGTAATGGATGTCTATGAGCCTTGGTGGCTGAGCTGAGCCTTGGGCAACTGCTAGTAAAGTCTCCATACCCATTTTGCGCATTTCATCAGGGCCCATAACCTTGCAATTCATGTGTTGGGTGAATTGTTTGGCTAGCTGTAATGCTTGTTCGCCCAAATAGGTAGGGGTACAGATATTGGCTGGCATATTTGCCAGATGGCGCGTCAATTCAACACCTGCTGCAATTGCCTGGCCTGATTTTAATCCTTCTTCACTGGCATTGGGCAAATAAAAAGTTATAGTTTCTAGTTGATGGGGTTTTGCTTTTTTCTTTTTAAAATCGAGTAATTGATAACATTGATTATCTATTTGGATAACCATTTGCTCCAATTGCCAATCTGCAGAATATTGAGTGAGTAATGGCAAACATACAGTTGCAGTTCGGATGCGGTGCTTAATTAATGCTCCTGTAATCTCACCTAGCCTTTTTTTTAGTTGAGGAGGAGTAAATTTTGTTTGTTCGCCGCATTGAATGATGAATATACTACCATGCACATCATGATGCCATTGTGTATCGCCAGTATCAGAGGTTTTCTTAATAAGCCTACTGATTAGGCCGTGATGCTCTTTATCAAGAGTCAAAGCAAAATCGGTTAACTCAGCATCAGAAAATACCCCAAGAACCAGACATTCACTAGTTGATAAAGTAGGTTTGTGCGTTAATCCGTAATTCATTTTAATGGTTCCTACACTTGGATGGCCTTTGGGAAAGCATAACCCACGGATTTTCCTTAGTTCTAATTCCAGGCTGCTTTTGACTGTAGTTTACCCAAATTAAGCTTGATTTTAAACAGGCATTTTACAGTCTATTAATGGACTTTTAGGTACAATGATTTGGACATTGATGCCTTTAATTGTTGGACTATTTTGTGCTTTGTTAAGGTAATCAATTAATGGAACATCAACTACTTTGCCGTATTCTGACGAAGCTTCGCGAAAATACAATTGACCATTATTTCTAATTGCAAAGCCTAAATGTGAAATATTTAACGCAGTGCCAATTTTTTGACTTAAATCCCAGTTTGGTCTAACGATTTCAATAATTGCTCCATGAGGAATTTGTGCGAATAAATACATATTTGGTTTATTTTCGGAAAATAACGCAGTAAAAGGAAGATAAGGAACTTTTTCTGAAGCGACTTCTAATTTTGCCCCTTTTCTTTTTAATTCGGCCAATCGGTTCCGTTCTTTCGCATTATCTGCATTTTCTAGTCTAATTGTTTCTACAGTTTTAAAGGCATACCAATTGGGCTTATTAATGATTGCATCAGCAATTTTGGCTACTGGTTGATTATTTTGGTCTTTAATGGTGAGCGTAATGTCTTTCAGTATTCCACTGTGCTGATTATTTTGATTCCAATCCAAGCCAGTAAAATGATTTCGATATAGGTAAGAGACGGTTCCGTTTTTATAGCGTATGTTATCGATACATTGTTGAAATGATGAAAGGGAGTTTGCCACAGCTAAAGACAAAACAGTGTCAACATACGTCTCACAGTCGAATGCATCAACACGATATTTGGGAAATTGATCGTATTGTGCTGATGAACCTTCTCCAAGAGAGCCAAGAAGGTAAGGCACTCCTAAAAATTGGCTGCTAATCCAATCTATTCTGTCGGGCATAGAACTATTCGGCATGCTGCTCAGTCTATGGTATAGTTCTTCTATTGAGGAATTAGCCTGTTTTTCAGTACTATTCGAATCAAAAGCATTACTCTGAAAAGAAATGAGAAGACAGGTTATAAAAACCAGATGTTTTAAGGGAGTAAGAGTGTACTTCATCAGTTTTTTCTATCTAAAGCCAAAAAAGAATTTCATTTTAACCTGTTCTAGAGTATGGAGGCAAGAATGCTCAATTTAATTTGGCTGGGGATGATACTGATTTCTGTAATAGTTGGGGTGATTGAGGGGCGTATTGATGAGGTTGCACGCGCCGTCACTGAATCCGCCAAACTTGGCTTTGAAATCGCCCTTGGTTTAGCAGGAATCATGACTTTATGGCTGGGAATAATGTCTATTGCAAATGAATCAGGTTTGGTTAACTTGCTGGGAAAAATTCTTAAGCCGATCTTAAGACGGCTATTCCCTGATATTCCTACCGAACATCCTGCAATGGGGGCTATAACCATGAATCTTGCCGCGAATATGCTAGGGCTGGCTAATGCAGCAACCCCGTTTGGTCTACAAGCGATGAAAGAACTGCAAGCACTGAATCAACATGCAAAAATTGCAACGAATTCAATGTGTACTTTCCTGGCAATTAATACTTCAAGTGTGCAGATAATTCCTGCTACTGCTATTGCATATTTGGCAGCAAATGGCAGTACCAACCCAAGCAGTGTTATAGTCAGTTCCATGATCGCAACAATCATTTCTACTCTGGTTGCCATTATTTCTGTAAAACATTTAGAAAAATTACCGATGTTTCGTGTTGGAAGGAAAGACAGCTTATGATCGGATTCGCCAACCAATTGTCCAATTGGATGCTTATAGTTTTTATCGTAGGGATTCCTTTATATGGAGCAATTAAAAAAATTAATGTGTTTGATGCATTTATTGTTGGTGCGAAACAAGGTTTTGATACAATTTTGAGTATCGTCCCTTATTTAATTGCAATGATCGTTGCTATAGGCATGCTGCGTGCCTCTGGCTTTTTTAGTCTCATAGCAAATCTCCTTGCTCCGCTTCTAGCCATGATTGGCATGCCTCCAGAAGTATTACCATTGGCTTTAATCCGACCTTTTTCAGGAAGTGCCTCAACAGGAATGATGGCAGAATTGATTCATCAATATGGTGGAGATTCACTCATTTCCAAAATTGCAGCAACTATGATGGGAAGTACAGAAACTACATTTTATGTCATTGCTGTGTATTTTGGTTCTATAGGAATTCGACGTACACGACATGCTATTCCAGCAGGATTGCTCGCAGATCTTGCCGGAATTATTGCTTCTGTAATTGTTTGTCGTTATTTATTCGGGTGATGTTCGTTACAAAATAATAATTGTTTATGATGCCAATGGTAAAGATAAGACAATTTAACAAGAAAGGTATCTAATGAAAAAACAATTACAATTAATGACACTAGTTCCTATTATTTTATATGGGACAAGTTCATACGCCTATAGCATAAGAAACACTTACCCAGCGGAACTCGTATGTGTACAGATGAAAAAACCTCATGCTACATACACTATTCCAGCCAATGTATCTTCAGATAATTTTGATGATGTCCCTTTCTTAACAATAAAAGCAAGTGGCAGTTACAAATGTAAAACCGGAGATGGGTTATACACTTCTGTTTGTTCCGTATCAGACATTCAAGAAGCAGCAACTTTCAATACTGATGATGGTTCTGCAAGTTGTTCGACTCCTGTCAAAATACATTAGGGGCTAGAATGAGTTATATATAGATTATCCAACTTTTATCTTCTTCTTGCCCTTGTCTTTACCGGCAAAACTTGTTTTTTCAAGTGATTTTAAACGTGCAAATACATTGCGTACTTTTGCTTTAAATTGAGCCATTTCGCGCGCAGGGACAGGAGATGCTGTAGGCAAATAGGTCGTTGTTGGATTTCTTGGTTGATTATGAACATGCAATTCATAATGACAATGAGGACCTGTTGCAAGACCTGTCTGACCTACATAGCCAATCACTTGACCTCGTTTTATTCTACTGCCTTTTGATAGACCTTTTGCAAATCGAAGCATGTGTCCATAGAGGGTACTGTAAGTTTTATCATGTTTGATTTCAATCATATTACCGTAGCCATTATGCCTTCCAATATTGGCAATAGTTCCATCACCAACTGATTGGATCGGAGTACCAATGGGCGCCGCAAGATCGATGCCTTTATGAGCTCTTTTATAATGTAATATTGGATGATATCTGGAATTTGAAAAGGTTGAACTGATATGGCTAAATTTAATGGGATAGCGTGAAAAAGCCTTTTTAAAGCTTTCTCCTTTAGGAGTATAGTAGTCACGAGCACCATTTCTACTAATATGACGTATCGCTTGGGCTGTCTTACCCTGATTGGTATAGCTCACAGCAACAACATCACCAATACCTACCATTTTGTCTTCCACATACAACGTATCATAAGCGATAGAGAATCGATCGCCACTGCGAACGGAACGGGAAAAATCAATTTCTTTACGTAAAATCATGGTCATTTGTTGAATTAATTTTCTGGGGATCCCTAAATGTTGGGCCGTAGTGAATAAAGAACCCTTGACCACACCAGTGATATAACGCTCTTGAGTTTTTACTTTTTTAGAGTCAATTTTAGTTTTATAAACTGCCCCATCCCTATAAACTGTGAGTGTTTGTATGGTGTTTATTGGAATAACTAATTTTTCCAACTTATTTTTATTAATTAAAAACTTCAGTTCCTGGCTTGGTTTTATTGCAGTAAGGGCTTTTGCATAAGGATTTTTTTGCATGACCAAATGTAGATTTTGTGCCGTTAAGCCAAGACGCTTAAATATAATAGCCATAGAGTCGCCTGATCTGGGTCTAATGGTTTGCCACTCATTGTCCTTGACGATTTTTTTGACGGGTTTTACTGTGCTAACAACATTCTCTACAACTGTTTTAGCTGTCTCTTGAATAAGCTCTGATGGAGATTCTTCAGCAACTTGTCCTTCTTCATTTGGATACGTGTCTTCTTGATATGCTTCATCTTGATATTCTTCGGATTCATCCTCCTCCAGATCAGGCAGAGCAATGGATTGAGTTGATAGACCCTTCTGAGGATCATGCGAAAATTTTTTTACAAGGAAATAGGGAAGCGAAAAGGCAATAATTAAGGCAAAACCCATTAATACCTTAGATGGCTTAGATTTTTTATTTTTATTCGTTTTTCTTTTTTCGATATATATATAAGGTTTCTTATCCATCGTTTGCCTATACATTGCCATCCAGAATCATGCTATTTTCTGCATTTATTAAATTTCGGCTGACAAATTATCTTAAATCACCTTTTAGGTATGGCAGGAAATTGCCAACCGGGCTAAGATACTCGGTGTGAGAAGATAGGTCAATCA